>JAXLXF010000015.1:0-157372 GCA_046328125.1 Chloroflexota bacterium | reverse complement strand
AGCGACCACTGCACCACCGACCAGACGACCACCCAGGCCAGCGTCAGCGGGTGCTGCGCGAACGAGAGGCCGTCCAGGAAGGCGTTGAGCAGCCCGGCCACCCCGATCTTGGCGAGGGGCGGCACCCGCTTCTCGGCCCAGAGCGCCATCCGAGTTGCCATGGCGCGGGCGGCGAGCGCGAACACGATGCAGGCGACGGCGACCGCGAGTCCCGCTCCGCTGAGGTAGGCGGCGTACCGCGCGGACTCCGGCAGGTCCGGGAACACCAGCCCGAGCGCGAACAGCAACAGCCCCATCGTGCCCAGGTCGAGCACCTTCTCGATCAGGACGGTCGCCAGCGTGGTGCTCTTGCTCGTCTCTTCGGTCTCGGCCGCCACGAACGCGCGCACCACCTCGCCTGCTCGCAGCGGCAGCACCGTGTTCACCATGTAGCCGATGTAGAGCGCCTCGTGGACGCCGCGCAGGCGGATCTCCTCCGGGCGGGGGAAGAAGAGGCGCCAGCGCACCGCCTTCACCCACATCGCGATGACCACGGAGGCCGCGCACCCGACGACGGCGAGGGGATCGGCTCGCCGCAGGGCGTCGAGCACCTCCCAGGGATTGACCACGTAGAACAGCATCGCCGTCGCGATCACGCTGACAGCGATGCCGAGGAGGACGCGCGGGTCCTTCATGAATCGTCCGTGCGCATGAGAGTCAGGGCCGCGTCACTTGATAGATCGTCACGGAGCCGTCGCGGTACACGACTTCGAGGCTGTCCCCGACCATCCGATCCAGCTTCGCGAGCCCGGCGGCCGGGTAGTATGCCCGTTCGAGCCCGCCGACGACGACGAGCGAGACGCCGTACTTGTCCAGAATGGAACGCGCGACGTCGGGATCAGGGGTCTGGTAGAACGACGCGACGTCGCGCATCCGCTGATCCACGCGCTCCTGATAGCCCCAGCGCTGCTGCTTCTGGTGCCAGTCCCAGCCGATCACCGCCGGCAGGCCGGTGTAGATCGAGAAGCGCGAGCCCCAGTGATAGAGCGGCGCCGTGCCTTCCATGATGACCGGCGTGCCGTCGACGCTCGAGAGCAGCCAGCGGATCGCGCGCCAGTCGGACGGCAGGTCGAGGTCTTTGTCGCGGTCCCGGTAGACGGCCTGACTCATGTACGCCATGCCGTCCAGCGTCGGCGGCAGCGCCTCGAACCGCAACGGTACCTTCGTCCGCGTCGCCAGGATCGGGTACACGGCGCACGCCAGCACCAGCACCACGGCGACGGTCGCCCAGGCGTACCGCCAGAACCCGTCCGCCGTGTCCCTGCCCCCCCTCTCCCGCGTGTCCGAGAACAGCGCCCGCCACAGCTGCACCGCGCACGGCCCGGCCAGGATCGCCAGCAGGATCCACGCCTGCAGGTAGAACTTGAACACCGTGTTCATTCGGCCGACGTCGCCCTTGACGGCGACCACTTCCGGAAGCGCCAGCGAGCCGATCGCCGCCAGCGCGATCCCGCAGACGAACAGCACCTCGCGATTCGACCGTCTGAGCAGCCCCAGTCCAACCGCGACGCTCCCGGCCAGCACCAGCACGCCGAGCGTCCCGTACCCACCGATCCAGAGGACGACCGCCAGCGCCAGCAGCGTGGTCGCCAGCGGCGAGATCTGGCCGTCGCCGGCCAGCCCAATCGTCGGGGCCAGCGCGCCGAGGTACGCCGCCGCGGGCGCTGGCGCCCGCGCCGCGAATCCCTGCGTCAGCACCCTGGTCACCGTCGCGGTCCGCGCCAGCTGGTAGCCGAGGTAGGTCACCACCAGGAACAGCAGCGCACCGTTGATCGTCAAGAACTGCGTCGGCGCGGTCGGCGTCTTGACCGGCAGCACCCCGGAGTAGAACAGCTCGTAGCGAGCCAGGAACGGCGCGAACAGGACCGACGACACAGCGTAGACGGCTCCAAGCCCGACCGCCGCCGCCGCGACCGCCACCGGCCAGCTCGTCCAGCGCCCGGGCCGCGTCGCGATCAGGGTCAGCAGGCCGGCCAGCGCCAGGTAGGTCGGCAGCTCCCAGGTGTTGGTCGCGCGAAGCGTGCCCACCAGCAGCCCCGACACCAGCAGCAGCGCGAACGGCCGGGCCAGGAGTCGGAGCGCCGCCATTCGGGTCTCGCGAGCGCGCAGCCCGGCCGCCGCCACGATCTCCGGGTAGCTCAGCCGCACGATCTGCAATCCGACCGCCACCGCCGCCACCTGGAGCGGCATCGAGAGCATGTGGGCATGCAGGTCGCCGTACAGGAACGTAAAGTACGGGAACTCGTGGATCGGGCCGGGGTCTTCAGGTCCGATGAAGCGAGTGCTGCGCCAGAAATCGAACGCCGGTCGCGTCCCACCGTACGCCAGCGCCACGCACCCGACCAGCGCCTTCGTCAGGCCAGTGATGCCCGGAATCCCGCTCTCGAAGCCATTGCCGCCGAGCTTCCAGAGCCCCTCCAGCAGCTGGAGCGCGCCGTCGAGGTTCCCGAGCACGCACAGCGCCAGCGCCGACCCCGCGCCGGCCACCAGCGCGCCCCGGGTCAGGCCGCGCCGACCGCCTGGCCCCATCACCAGCGAGAGCGCCACTCCGAATGCCGCCGACGCGGTCAGCGCGAAGATGGTGGCAATCGCCAGGTTGTACGCCACGAACGGCGGCACCGCCGTCAGATGGATCAGGGCCGCCACCAGCACGAAGCCGTAGTAGTAGTAGTTGACGTAGCCACCCGCGAACCACGGGTCGTACGGCGGGAACGACGGCGTCTTGACCACCGCGTTCAAATAGGCGAAGTCCATCGGCTTCTCGCCGCCGAACGTCGAGTGCCAGAGGTCGGGGTTGAGCGAGCGGATGACCAGCATCAGCGCGAAGGTCAACAGGAACGCCGCTTCGACGGCCGCCAGACGCGGCCAGATCCGTCGGAGGTCGGCCCGAAGCTCGGGCCAACACCGCCGGAGCGCGATGCTGCTCGCGACCAGCACCACCAGGAAGCTCGTGTAGACCAGCCCGCGCCCCCAGGTTGCCAGGCCCACGCTGGCGGCCAGCCAGCCGAGATAGGCGATGACCGCCAGACCCAGAATGCGGGCCACCGCGTAGCCACGGTCCGCCAGCCCCGGCAGGAGCAGCCAGCAGAGCGGGAACGCCGTCAGCCCGACCGCCTCCACCGCGAGCAGCCAGAGCGGCACCGCCAGCGCCGTGGTGATCCCGTCCAGCGTGAAGTCGTCCGACCACGTCCCGCTCGCCTGGACGGTCGCCCACTCGCCCGAGCTCAGCAGGAGCCCGTTGCGCGCTTTGGCGTCGACTGGCTTGGTGTGCTCGACCTGATCGAGCGGTACGGCGCTCAGCAACCGCTCCACGTCCGACGCCGAGAACCGGTCGCTCTTCTTGAAGATCTGCACGGTCGGGTGGTCGTAGACCGTGAAGTCCTCCTGCGCGTTACTGGAATCGACAGTGATCCCGAACAGGCCGGGATTGGAGTCGAAGCGCGCGATCTGGTCGAACCCGAGCCGGCCGTCGAACAGCGCGCGGTAGTACTCGATCGCCATCGGGTAGCGGCGGGGCAGGCGTGGGATCGAGCCGTACAGCCGATTGCTCGACAGGATCAGGTAGTCGGCCTTGCTCAGGTTCGCGACGAGCTTCTTCACCTTGTCTGGCGTGTCGTCGTCGTACACCGTCATCGAGACTTCGCCGTACTTGCCGGTGTAGCCCGGCACCCGCAACGGCAGCGCGTCGTCCCAGTGCTCGACGGCCAGTGTCGAGCCGAACGGGATGTTCGCGACCATCCAGTCGGACGCTTCGACCCGCGTGTTGGGCCGACTGTAGATCGAGATAAACGCCAATGCGTAGAGCGCCGTCAGTCCGATCACCGCCGTCGCCAGCAGGCGGGGGAGGCGCGGCGCGGTGATTCGCAGTCGTGGCAGGTAGCGCGGGACTGCCTCGACCAGTAGGTACGCTGCCAGCACCGCCAGGGCCGGGTAGACCGGCACGAAGTAGCGCAGGAACTTGGCAAACTGGAAGGCAAAGTAGCCGAGGTTGACCGCCGCCCAGGCGACCAGCAGCAGGTTGAGGCTGTACGACCGCCAGCGCACCAGCTCCAGCCCGGCCACCGCCAGCCCGAGTAGGCTCGCCAGACCGGCCGCCGGCCCCATCCCCCACTCGACCAGGTTCTTCAGCGCGAACTGGGGATTCGGCGTGTTCGCCCACTGGATCATGAACGGGACTTCGATCTCGCCAGAGCTGATCTTGACCCAGCGGTTCAGATCCTCGAACCGCTGGAGATTTGGCGCGATCCCGAAGAAGCCCGGCCCCTGGAAGCTGTACGGCTCGCCGATCCGGTAGGTCAGCAGGGCGACCATGCCGCAGACGCTCAACATCGAGAGCATGTCCATCGGGTCGCGCCGCGCCCGGCCGCCCGGCGGCGGCACCACCGTCGCCAGCAGGACGATCGGCGCCAGCAGCGCGGCGCTCAACTTCGTCGCCAGGGCCAGTCCCGCAGCGAACCCGAGCAGCGCGAAGCTCGCGTAGCCCCATTTCAGCCAGGACCGATAGGCGGCATACAGTGCCAGCGTCGTGGCGAACGCCAGGAAGGTGTCCACCGCGAAGAAGTGCGAGAGCTGGATCTGGAGTACCGTCGCCGCCGAGATCGCCGCCGCCACCAGCCCGACGCGCGCGCCGTACACCAGCTGCCCAAGCAGGAAGACCAGCACCACGGTCCCGACGTCGAACGAGGCCGACAGCGCCCGACCGACCGCCGGCACGCCGTCGTAGGTCGCCATCCCGACTCGCTCGGCGATGGCGCGCGTCAGGAACAGCGGCACCATCCCGTACGCGAATCCGTCCACGTCGCGCGCGTTGTACGGATTGAGCGGCGAGTTCTTCGTGTCGAAGTACGCCAGCGGCGAGGACGGAAAGCGGATCTTGTCCGCGACGATCGCCAGGAACCGCTCGTCAGGGTGCAGGTGGTAGTTGTCGTCCCAGTCCAGCCCGTAGAGGCGGACCGTGCCGGCGAACCCGACGATCAGCAAGAGCGCGGCCAGGATGGCAAGCTGGCGCCGGCGTGCCTGTCGGGGCGAGGCGGCGACCGCGGGCTCCGTCCACGGCTCGACCGTGCCGGCGTCCCTGGTGTCGGCGTCGGGCAAGGGCTCGGCTGTCCTGACGTCCTGTCCGTCGGGCGTCGGCTCTTCGAGGACGGCGTCTACCGGCGCGGCCCAATCTTCGTCAGCGGCGGATCTCGGTGAGGGTGAGGTCACTGAGCTGCCACCATCTCCAGTCCGGGTACTTCGACATCAGGCGCCAGTTCTCGCCCTCGCCGAGATCGCGAGCATACACGACTTTACGGTCGAGGAGCGGCCCGTTCGCCAGAAATACCTGGCCGTACGCCTGCCACTCCGGCCAGTCAGACTTAACG
The DNA here is from genome assembly GCA_046328125.1 of Chloroflexota bacterium. Classification (GTDB taxonomy): domain Bacteria; phylum Chloroflexota; class UBA6077; order UBA6077; family JACCZL01; genus JADZEM01. The sequence continues at coordinate 151,970 of JAXLXF010000015.1, read as the reverse complement.
AAGACGACGGCGTTTTCGAGGCCGGCCTCTTCGACGACTTTCAGGCCGGCCCGACTGACGCCGTTGTAGTCGCGGTACGCCAGCACGAGGTCGGGCAGGTAGCCGAGCAGATTGACGGCAAACAGCAGCGCCACCAGCGTCACGACCAGCGGCGCGGCGCTCAGCGGCGCGGAAGGCGGCACACTGGCAGCTCCCGCGTCCGCGTCCGAGCCGCCCGCCACCGGCGCCGGCAGGTCCCGTTCGGCCTCGTCGTGGCGCCTGCCGTTCGCCCCGGGAGCGGCCACGCTCGTTCGTTCGGTCGGTCCGCGCTCCAAGCCGCGCGCCGATCCAACGCGGGATCCATCGCTGCCGTACGGTCGTGCCCCGCCCGGTTGGACCGCCACCACGACGGGCGAGCGTTCGGTTTCGTCGTACGGGATCGTGCCGTCAGCGCGCGCCAGCAGCGCCGCTCCGCGCGCCGTCAGCAGCGCCAGCGCCGTCACCGCCTCGAAGGCGAAGCGCGGTCCGTACATGATCCCGTCCGACCAGTACAGCCATTGCGCCGCCGCCAGCCCGACCGCGCACAAGAGGAATCGTCGGTCCCAGCGGTGCGTGGTCCCAAGGACGAACGGGACGCAGGCCAGCGCCAGCGTCAGGTAGCTCGGCCAGCCGAACAGGTGGCGCATCAGGACCGCCGTGTTCGCCCAGGTGTTGCCGAGCGCCGACGCCAGGTCGTGGCCGCCGCGCGTTCCGATCTCCGAGCCGAACCCGATCCGGTCCAGGTTCGACCAGAGCGAGATCGGCGAGACGAACGGGTTGCCGGTGAGGCTGGCGTTCACCGCGGCGGCGTACACCACGCCCGGCGCCGCTGCCAGCCCGAAGAGGGCCACCCGGCTGAGGACCGACCGCGACGGTGTCCCGAGCGCGCCAAACAGCAGGATCAGCATCAGCGGCGCTCCGATCCCGACTGCCGCCAGCGGGCGCGTTACGACCAGCCCGCCCAGCGCCAGCCCGGCCAGCAGCCAACCGGCCGTCGTTCGCCGCCCCTCGGCCAGCACCACGCCGAGCAGCATCAGCACCACGAGCGCCAGCCCGGCCGGGTGGGCCAGCATGTCGCCAGAAAGCAGCAGCACGAACGGCGAGAACGCCAGCATCAGCCCGGCCAGCACGCCGGCCAGCGTCCCGTAGGTCGCCCGCCCGAGCACGACGGTCAGCGCGACCGCCAGCCCGCTCGCAATCGGCGAGACTAGCCAGGGAGCGCCGGCCTTGAGGCCGGCGGCCAGCAGCAGTGACTGTCCCTGCGGCAGCACCCCGAACCAGCGTCCATCTGGCGTCGCCGCGACGTACGCTTCCTGGAAGAAGTCCGGCACCGGCGGCGCCGCCACCCAGAGCCTACCCATCGACAGCACCTGGGCCTCGAACAGGTACGCGATCGATTCCACCGTGTGAGGGATACCTTCGAGCAAGTAGACGGCCACGAGGCCCGCCAGCGCCACCATCACCAGGCCCAGGCCCAGCGCGGCGAACATCACCATGAAGGCGTCAGCAGCCGCCGGCAGCGGCAGCGCCACCAGTCGGAACGGCAGGGCCAGCAGCCGCGCCGCCGCCACCAGCCCGAGCGCCACCAGCCAGGCCCGTCCGATCTCACGGAGCAGCGCCTGCGCCCACCCGAAGACCGAACGGCGGTAGACGTACGGTCCGCCGACCAGCGTCTCAGGCGTCCCGTTTGCCGGATGCGCCGCGATCTCGAACTGGCGCCGATCTGGCGCGACCAGAACGTCCAACGCCAGATCGCCCTCGTCGCCGCCCAACGAGATGCGGACCGCACCGCCCGGCCGCGCCATCGAGGCCGTCACCTGATAGCGGTTCGTGAACACCTCCGGGCTGACCAGCGTGACCGACCGGTCGTCGCCGCGAGCGACCGTCCACGGCTCAAGCGATCCGCCGAGACGTGGCGGATCGCCGGTGTGATCCGGCTGCCAGACGCCGATCAGCGGCGGCACCAGATTCGTGTCGGTGGCGTCGGTCACGCGCAGCTGGTCGAGGCCGCCTCGCATCCCGCCGACCAGCCAGTCGCCAATGCCACGCAGCCAGGGCAGGTTGTCGGCCGTCCAGGGCGCTGCCTCTGGCCGCTCGTCTGTGGCCCCCAATGACACGGTCACACGCTTCAGCGGGCTGTCGATCCCGGTCAAGTTGATCCCGAGCCGCACGCCGTTCACGCTCACGTCGAGCTGCTCGGGCGTGCGGCTGATGACCAGATCGGAGCGCTCGGAGGCGGCCCACGCCAGGAGCAGCATCGCGACGCCGTTCACGACGACGAAGCGCAGCAACGGCCGACGCTCGGCGCCGTACAGCGCGACGCCGGTCAGCAGTACCGCCGCCACCCCGAGCAGCAGCAGCCCGGGCGGGTCCGCGACGAGCGTCAACGCGAGCACGACGCTGAGCAGGCCGAGCCCGGCCAGCAGCCGTCGCGCCCGGCCGCTGCTTTGATCGGGGGCGAGAAGCCCTGCTAAGATCCGCGGCACCTGGATTCGTGCCCGCGCAGCGCCCTGAGGGTGATGCGTCTGGAGAGTGATCTCGTGGAGTCCCCTCGGTTCGAACGGGTGTGCCGCACGTCGAGCTCCGAAGCGTACCTCGTCGTGACTGGCGAAGAGGTGATTGCGCGCATCGACCTACACTACACCAGCAGCGTGGTGTACGGCGTGCTGATTCTTGAACGAACGCTCGACCCGGAAGAGCTCGCGGAGCTCCGGAGCGAGATCGACGACGAGCTCGTGCAGACCGCCGACGTTCCGCGCGACGATTTCCTGCTGGCCGTCTACCAGGGGCAGCCGGTGCGGCAGGAGCCGTTCTCCGACGAAGACGACCTCGGCGACGAGTCCGACGAGGATTGACGAACGATCCTCGTCTAGCCTAACACACCCGATCCCGGTGCGCGCTATCGAGTCTCGCCACCAGAGAATACGCCAGAATGGCGTCTCGGCCATGCTAAGCTACGACTGCGCGCCCGACTGCCGCGCTTCGAGAGCGCTCCGAGGCACGGGCCGTGCCATACCCCTCTCAGAAACCGCCTGTCAGCACACACTCTGGTGGAGGACGGAATGAGCCCCACGATCGGCCGCCGCCGTCTGCTTCTGCTCGTGGCCGGGACGTCGCTCGGCCTCGTGGCCTGCTCCGGAGCGCAGCCGGCCGCGAAGCCGGCCGACTCAGGGCCAGCTCCCGCCGCCAAGACCGCCGCCGCGCCGACCACGGCCGCGGCGGCACCACCAAAGCCGGCTGCCGATGCCTCGCCAGGGGCGAGCGCACCCTCGGCGTCAGGCTCTCCGGTCGCGACCGGCTCACCCGCGGCGACGGGCACGGCCGGTGGCACCGGCCCGATCGAGAAGCCGGCCGCCGGCACGGTGCCGGGCGGCACCTTCGTCATCGCCAGCCTCGGGCCGCTCCCCAAGACCGCCCACCCGTACCCGAACAGCGCCGACTACAGCGACGGCTGGACCCAGGTCGCCAACGTGATGTTTGGCGGCGGACTGCTCGACCAGGACGCCAATTCGCTCGAATACAGGCCGTACTCCGCATCCGAGTGGAGCGTGTCCCAGGACGGCAAGACGTTCACCTTCAAGCTGCGGTCCGACCTCAAGTGGAGCGACGGCAAGCCGATCACAGTGGACGACTACCTGTTCGCCTATTCTGAGGCGGTCAAGGAGGAGAACGACTTTGTTGGCCTGACCGACATGCTCCGGATCGACTCGTTCACCTCACCGTCCGCCAACACCCTGGTGGTCGTGCTGAAGGAGACGCTGGCGAAGGACGTCGCGATTAGCGTGGCAAACGGTGTCGGGCCAGTGCCAAAGCACGTCTGGCAGGGCAAGTCGTGGACCGACCCGGTCGCCAACCCGGAGATCCTGAAGCCGACGGTCGTGTGCGGTCCGTACACCCTCAAGGACTGGAACCCGGCCGAGGGCGCGACGTTCGAGCGGAACCCGAACTGGTTCCGAGGCACCTCGAATTTCGAGAAGATCACCATCAAGCCGAGCCAGCAGCCGACCGTGGCCTACGAGCTGCTCAAGAGCAACCAGGCCCAGTGGGCGCCGAACATCCCACCGGCTCAGTACACCGAAGCGAAGCAAAATCCGAACCTGACGATGTACGAGTGGACGGCCGCCAACAGCGCCTTCCGCTTGCTCGACTTCAACCTCGCCCGCGAGCTGTTCGCCGACAAGAAGGTCCGTGAGGCGCTCTCGCGGGCGCTCAACCGTCAGGACATGATCCAGGTCGCGGAGCTCGGGCTCGGCCAGCCGCAGTTCAGCTTCATCAACCCGGCCAACACGAAGTGGAACAACCCGAACGTCGAGAAGTACGACTTCGACCTGGCGAAGGCGAAGCAGCTGCTCCAGGATGCCGGGTTCAAGCTTCAGGGCAGCACCCTGATGTCGCCGAAGAGCCAGCCGGTCAAGTTCCAGGTGCTCTATCCGGTGAGCAGCGGTCCGCGTGGCAAGATCGCGGCGTACATGCAGCAGCAGTACAAGCAGCTCGGCATCGACCTCGAAGTGAAGGGGCTCGACGCGAACGCCTTCTTCGACCAGACCAAGAAGAAGGACTTCGACCTGGCGCTCGGCACCTGGGGCGGCGGCAGCATCGACCCCGACCTCGCGGCCAAAGAGATCTTCCTCAGCAAAGGCCAGCAGAATTACACCAGCTTCAAGAGCCAGACCGTCGACGACATGTTCACGAAGGGCTCGACCGAGCTGGACGACGCGAAGCGCAAGCAGATCTACCTCGATCTCCAGAAGCAGATCACCGACGAGCTGCCGTCGTTCTTCCTCTACTCGCTGACTTCGTTTAGCCCGATGTCGAAGAAGATCGTCGGCATCCAGCCAACCAAGTTCGACAGCCTCAACGTCAACGACGCCCTCTCACGCTGGGCGTACGCGCAGTAGGAGGCGGCGCGGTGGGGCGGTTCGTCGTTCGTCGACTCCTCCAATCGGCGCTGTTGGTGTTCGCCGTCATGACGGCGTCGTTCTTCCTGATCCACCTGACGCCAGGTGGACCAGAATCGGCGCTGATGCAGAACCCGCGTGTCTCGGCAGAGGCGATGGCCCGGATGCGCCAGAAGTTCGGCCTGGACGACCCGATCCCGATTCGTTACGTCAAGTGGCTCAGCAGCGTCGCCGAGCTCGACTTCGGGCGATCGTACGCGTACAACTTGCCCGTCACCGAGGTGATCGCCTCGCGGGTCTGGCCGACCTTCCAGCTCGAAGTGCTGGCCTACGTCATTGGCCTGATCGGGGTGCCGCTCGGCGTCTACGCGGCGTCCAAGCGCGGCGCCCTCGGCGACAATGTCGTCCGGCTCGGCACGGTCATCGGCACGTCGGTGCCCACCTGGTGGCTCGGCCTGAGCATCATCGTCCTCTTGAGCAGCACCATCGGCTGGTTCCCGAACGGTCAGGGCAGCGGCACGCTCTGGGATTGGGCGCGGCACGTCATCATCCCGTCCGTGCTGCTGGGGCTCGGCGGGCTGATCGGATTCACGCGCTTCGTCCGCTCGGAGGTGCTCGAAGTCCTCAACTCGGACTACGTGCGGACGGCCCGCGCCAAGGGTCTCGCCGAACGTGACGTGCAGCGCGCCCACATCCTGCGGACCGCGTTGATCCCGGTCGTGACGATTCTCGGCGGCCTGCTGCCCAGCCTGCTCTCGGGCGCCATCATCATGGAGCAGATCTTCAACTGGCCGGGGATGGGTCGCCTGTTCATCGAAGCGGCCTCCTCGCGAGACTACCCGCTCCTGCTCGGGATGCTGCTTCTGGGCACCGTGCTGACCATCGTCGGGGCGTTCCTGGCCGACATCACCTACGGCGCCGTCGATCCGCGGGTGCGCTACACGTGAGCGCCTCCGCGACCCCGAGACGGTCCGCGCCCGGTCACCTGTCCGAGGCGATGGCCGGGCGCGTCGTCGCGTCGAGCGACCCGCTCAGACGGCCGTCGCGCAGCTTTCTGTCGAGCTCCCTGCGCCGATTCGCCGCCGACCGGCTCAGCATGGCCGCGCTGATCCTGTTCGCGATCATCGCCGCGATCACCGTCCTCGCGCCGCTCATCGCGACGTACGTCCTGGGCACGACTCCTGACCAGTTTCTCCGGACGCCGGACGGCCGGATCGCGACGCTTCAGCCGCCGGGTCCGGGCTACCTGCTCGGCACCGACGATCTGGGCCGCGACAGCCTGACCCGTCTGATCTACGCCGGTCAGGTCTCGTTGAGCATCGGCTTTCTGGTCGCGTTCGTCTCGCTGGCGATCGGCACGCCGCTCGGACTGATCGCGGCCTATTACGGCGGCCCCGTGGACGACGCCATCAATGCCCTCATCCAGTTCGTCATCAACATCCCGTACCTGTTCATCCTGATCATTCTCTCGGTGATCTTCTCGCCAGGCGTGCTTGGCCTGGCGCTCATCTTCGGCTTCTTCTACTGGCCGTCTACTGCGCGCCAGGTCCGTGGCCTGGTCCTGTCGATCCGGAATCGCGATTACGTCGATGCCGCGCGGGTGCTCGGCGCCAGCGATGCGCGCATCCTGGTTCGCCACGTCCTGCCCAACGTCATCTCGATTGTGACGGTCGTGGCCGGCTTCGACGTTGCCTCGGCGATCCTCGGCGAGTCTGCCCTCAGCTTCCTCGGATTCGGCGTTCCGGTGCCACTGTCCAGCTGGGGCAACATGCTCAGCGGCTCGCAGGACACGTTCCGCAGCGCCCCGTGGCTGGTCTATCCACCCGGCGCGATGATCTTCCTGACCGTCCTCTCCGTCTTCCTGATCGCGGACGGCCTCCGGGACGCCTTCGACCCGCGCATCCGATCCTGACCGGTGGAGATCCTCCCGTCCGACCAGCTCGCCCGCAACGTCAGACACGGTCTCGGGGCCGAGGGCGAGGCATGGCTTCAGACGCTCCCATCGCTCGTGCAGGAGCTCTGCAGACGCTGGCAGATCACCCTCGGCGAGCCGTTCGAGCTCTCGTTCAACTACGTCGCCCGCGCCCGTTGCAAGGACGGCACCGAAGCCGTGCTCAAGGTCGGGCCGTGGGCCGAGGAGCTGGACCGCGAGATTCGCACGCTCCAGCTTCTCGCCGGCGACGGCGCCTGTCGCATATTCGAATCGGATCTGGCCCGACACGCCATGCTGCTGGAGCGATTGCGCCCCGGCCGGATGCTCCTGGACCTGTCCGCTTCCGACGACGACGAAGCGACCCGTATCGGCGCCCGCGTGATGCGTCGATTCTGGCGTCCGGTCGCCGAGATCCCAGAACTGCGCCAGTTCCGGCCGCTGGCCGAGTGGTTCCGCGCCTTCGAGCGCCATCGCGCGTTCTACGGCGGCCCCGGCCCGCTGCCGGAGCGCATCCTGGAGCACGCCGAGCGCCTCGCCCCCGAGCTCCTCGCCACGGCGCCCCGTCTGGTGCTCCTACACGCCGACCTGCATCACTACAACATCCTCTCCGCCGACCGCGAGCCCTGGCTCGCCATCGACCCGAAAGGGATGCTGGGCGATCCCGGCTACGAGGTCGGGCCGTTCCTGATGAACCCCTGGCCCCAGGATGACACGGCGAGCCCCGCCGTCCTGGCCCGCCGCCTCGACATCCTGGCCGACGAGCTCCAATATGACCGGAGCCGACTGCGCGACTGGGGTATCGTTCACGCCGTGCTGTCGGCCTGTTGGAGCGCAGAGAATGACGGGACCGACTGGCGCAAGGCAGTCGCGACCGCCGAGAATCTCCTCGATCTCTGATAGGCGAGTCGGAAGCTGCGATGCCTGATGCGCTGCGCCTCTTCGTCGGCCTGGACGTCGGCCCGATCTGGACCGAGCGTCTGAGTGCCACCGCTGCCCGGGCCGCCAAACAGGTCGGGTCGAGCGGGCGGCTGGTCCGTCCCGAGCTGTACCACGTCACGGTCGTGTTCCTCGGGAATCAGCCTGCTGACGCCGTCCAGGCGATTGGCGCCGCCATCGTGGACGCGGCTGCACAGGTGGCGCCGTTCGCGCTCCGACTTCGGGAGCTGCTGCGGCTGGGCCGCCATGAGCGAGGCGCCCTCGTGGCGGGGGTTGACGACCCGTCCGGGGCGCTCCAGCGGTTCCGCACCCACCTGGACGTCGAGTTAGCCCGCCGTTCGATCGCGTTCGACGCGAAGTCGCTAGTCCCGCACGTCACCCTGATCCGCCCGCGCAAGGGCGCCGGCATCCTACCGCTCCCGCCCGCCGATCTTCGCTCGACGCCATCGCTGACCGTGCACGAGGTCGCGCTCGTCCAGAGCACCATCTCGCAGACCGGCCCTCGCTACGATTCGATCTTCACGGCCCGGTTCGGCTCGTAACCCGGCCCCGGACACCGTCCCTGCAAGCAGGCGGTCGCCGCCGTTCCGCGCGGCCATCGTCCCAGACGGAGGAGCCCATGAGCGAGATCATTGGCCTGCTCGAAGGCATGTCCACCACCCGGTCGATCCGGCGGTTCCGACCGGACCCGATCCCGGACGGCCTCCTCCGCTCCGTCCTCGAGGCTGCCACCTGGGCGCCCAGCGGCTCGAACACTCAGAGCTGGCGGCTGTTCGTGGTCCGCGACCCAGAGAAGCGCCGCCAGGTCGGCGAGATCTACCGACGCGGCTTCTCCGAGTTCTATCCGGCCGAGCGACTGGCCCAGGAGACCGACCCGTCACGCCAGCGCATGATGGCCGGCGCCGTCTACCTTGCCGAGCATCTCGGCACCGAGCCGCCCGTTCTCGTCCTCTTCTGCCGCGACAACCCGGCCGCCGGCTCGTCCGCCAGTCCGTCCGGGATGCGGGCCTGGACGCGCGGCTCGTCGATCTACCCGGCCGTCCAGAATCTGCTTCTGGCCGCTCGCGCGAGCGGCCTGGGCGGCTGCCTGACCACCGTCCACCTGCTCCACGAGGACGAGCTCAAGGCCGCGCTCGGCATCCCAGACGACCAGGACACCTACGCGCTGGTGCCGCTGGGCTACCCCGTTGACAGGTTCGGACCGCTCCGCCGGCGCCCGGTCTCCGAGGTTACCTACATGGACACCTGGGGCAACCCGCTCACCGGTTGATCGAGCGCGCTGCCTCTTGCAGCGAAGTGCAGGAAGCTCGAGCCGTGCTCCGTTTGTCATCCCGAACCGGAGCGAGGAACGAGCGCAGGGAGGGATCTCATGACCCGGAGTAGGGCAACATGAGATCCCTCGGTCGCTGAGGCTCCGTCGGGATGACAAGGAAGGCGTGGCGACGTCATTGGTGACGGAGCGGCGAGGCGGTGATGGAGCAGCCAGGCGCAGTCGCCGTAGCAGTGCGCGGACCAGATTCTTACAACGCTGTTCTACGCCCCGACGGACGGCGCAAACAGGGTGCAGACCGCGTTGGTGACGTCCACCTGCTGACCGGTCGGCGTCAACGCTCCGGTGTTCTGGTCGATCGTGTACACCACCGCGTTGTCGCTGTCCTGGTTGACGCAGATCAGGAACTGGCCTGACCGGTCGATGGTGAAGTTGCGGGCCACCTTCCCAAGCGTCTCGGCGTGGCCGGCCAGCGAGATTCGCCCGCTTGACTGGTCGATGGCGAAGACCGCGATGTCATCCGAGTCCCCGCCAGAGCCACGGTTGGAGGCGTAGACGAACCGGCCGTTCGGGTGGACGACGACCTGAGCCGACCACTTGCGGCCGGTCCAGCCCGAGGGCAAAGACGACTCGCACTGGAGCTCCTCGAACGTGCCGTAGGCCGGGTCCCAGCGCAGCGCGGTCAACTCCGAGCTCAGCTCGTTGATGACGTAGGCGAAGCGGTTGCCAGGGTGGAACGCGACGTGGCGCGGCCCTCGCCCTCGCGCGTACTGGACGTAGCCCGGCGCATTGGCGATCAGCTTCCCGCTCGCGGTGTCTAGCCGGTAGGCGTAGGTGCGGTCCAATCCGAGATCGTTGACCGTGACCCAGCGACCGGACGGGTCGAACGGGCACTGGTGCGCCTTCGCCTGGGTCTGGTCCGGGTGCGGCCCCGGCACCTCGCCAGAGTGCTTCACCACGTCGGTCGGGCCGCCCAGGCTGCCGTCGTCGTTGACCGAGACGACGCAGACCGCGCCGCCGCTGTAGCTCGCGCCGACCACGAAACGTCCGGTCGGATCGACGCTGATGTGAGACACGCTGGCCGTGCCGGTCGGCGAGTCGTTCAGCGGCGTCAGCGAGCCGCTCTGCTGGTCCACCGCGAAGCTCGCGATCCGGTCCGGGTCGGTCGCCGCGTACAGGTAGCGTCCGTTCGGGCTCAGCTCGAGCCAGCCCCGCCCGGCGATGACCGTCTCGCCGCGCTTCGAGAGCCGGCCGCTCTGCCGGTCCAGCTCGAAGATCTCGATGCCCTTGCCGCGATTGCTGCTGCCGAAGTAGACCACCAGCGGTCCGGAAGCCGCCTGCTCGGTTGCCATCGGTTCTCTCACCCCTTCGATTGGCTCGCGGCGCGGGCCAGCGAGCCTCGATCGTGTGCTGCACGCCGCCGTCACACGATATCGCCTGACCGGGCCTGTCGGCACCCTGAGCCGTCACGACGGTCGGCTCACGCGGCATCTTCGCCGGCGCCGACCCAGCAGCTCGGCTCCGCCACCATCCCGGCGCACAACGCGGCGAGGCTCCCGCGCCCCATCCAGGACACGGGAGCCTCGCATAGCAGTGAATCGGACGCGGGCGTCGGCCCGGACGCTCAGGCGGTGACGGCCTGGACCGCCTCGACGGCCTCGCGCAGGGCGCTGCCCTCCTTGTCGTAGAACGCGCGCAGGATCGCCACGTCCGTGGACAGGTTGTAGTCCTTGACCCCGAACTTGGAGTAGTACTCAACTTCCTTCGCACTGTTGATCTCGGCGCGCGGCCGGACGCCCATGTCCACGCACGTCTTCATCGTGTACTCACGCGCCGAGATCACGTCGGGATGGAGGCCGGTGGCGTAGCCGCGGCCCGGCTTCCCGATGCTCAGGCCGTAGTCGGACGGCCCGAACTGGACCATGTCGATGCCCGGAACCTTCAGGATCTCCTTCAGGTTCTCCACGCCGCCGCTCTTCTCGATCATGATCACGATCACGGCGTCGTTGTAGTACTGGACGTAGTCGGCCTGGCTGCTGACCTGAATGCGGCCACCGGCCATGCCGTGGGTGTAGTTGTTGCCAGGGCCTTCGGGGCGGACCAGCCGCACGATCGCCTCGGCATCGGCGGCGCTGCGCACGTCGGTGAACAGCAGGTTCTGAATGCCAGCCGACATCGCCCGCACCGCCAGGTGCCACTGCGCCGACTGCTCCATTTTGATCATGCCGCTGAAGTTGGAGTACAGCTCGATCGCGCGGCCCATGTTGTCGAGGGCGTACAGGTCGTACGGGGCATACTCAGCCAGGAATTCGACGTAGTCGAACTGGCCGCTCCGCCCGACGATCTCGGTCGCCGTCGGCCACGAGCTCTGGACGCGGGTGCCGAAGGTCGGCTTGCCGTCGTTCAGGAGGGTTCGGAGGTGATTCGCACGCATCGTCTGGGGTCCTTTCCCAAGAGATCGCCCTACGCGCTCCCGGCGCCGTCATGGCAGGTGAGGAGGTGGGCAGGAGCGCTCACGCCGAGCGACACAGCTTAGGCCGGGCGACGCCCGCGCTGCCACCTATCCCACATCTGCCCACTGGTCCGTGCACCTGTTCCCGAGCGAACGTTGCGGCTGCTGTGCGCGGCACAGGCGCGCCGCACAAAGTGCCGTACGCTGGGTGACAGAAGCGGGCCGAGCAGACAGCCCCGGCCCGGAAAGGTGCAGAGATGCTTGCGATGCCCCGACTCGTCGTCGAGCTCTTCGTCGCGATCGTGCTGTACGCCGTCCATCGGTGGGTGTACGACCCGGACGCTCGACAGCTCATCCGCCCGAATCGCCAGCTGCAGGCGTCAGCCGCGGCTGTCCAGTAGACGGACATCGGCCGGAGACGAAGGACGTGGACGACCTCATCCAGGGCCTTGCCGCGGTGGTTGCCGACATACTCATCGATCCCATCGTCGACTGGTGGGAAGACCTCGCTCTTCCAGAGCCTGATACCGACCAGAACGACCCTGCTGGGTCTGGCACCTGACCTCGACGGGTCGCCACAATCACAGGGCGCTGGACACCGCATTCCGCCCCACCACATTCGTGGAGCCCAGCCGGTGAAGCTCGGCCGCTACCGACACTACAAGGGCCAGGAGTACGAAGTGCTCGGCGTGGTCATGCACACCGAGTCGAACGAGAAGCTGGTTCTCTATCGGGCGCTCTACGACATCCCGTCTTTGCGCGATGAGTACGGCCCGGACCCCTGGTTCGTGCGGCCGTACACGATGTTCAACGAGAACGTCACGGTGGACGGACGCTCGGTGGCCCGCTTCGAGTACCTCGGCCCCAGCTGACCTTCTCCTCTCCTCGGCTGTCCGCGCTACTGCCCCCTGGGTGCGCCAGCCGAATGCGCACCGTACCCATGTCTTCCCTCGCGCCGTTCGTCCAGGGCGCCGCTCGCCGCGCCTGTTGCCATCCTGACAACCGCCGTGCCGTTCAGAGGACAGGACGCCACGGATTCGAAGCGTACCGTTACTCGTAGAGGACGCCCGCCGAGGCCCTTCCTCGGCGGCAGGAGGAACGGACATGGGAGCGCTGCTGGGACTCATCGTCGAGCTCGTCGCGACGACCATCCTCAACCTGCTGAGCCACTGGTTCTACGATCCACACGGCCCGCTGCCAGGCGACGAGCCGACAGATCCATTCGCCGACTCGTGACCTCGACGCTGCTTGACAGCGGCGCTACACTGGCAGGTATGCCAAGCTCGATTAGCGCCGCCGACTTCGCCAGAGGCATGACCTTCGACCAGTACGTCGCCTACGTTGGCACGCCCGAGAACCTTCGACGAGAGTACGCCAACGGCCCACGCGCCGACTTCAGCGCGTTCTTGCGCGAGTCATTCGAGAACACCCAGTTTACCGCCGACCAGGAAGCGGCGTTGAAGTGGCTCGTGGCCCTGCCGGGCGGTCCGGCGAAAATGCTCGTCGTCTCGGAAGAATGGTCGTCCGACTGCCGCCGCGAGGTGCCGGTCTTCGCCCGGATCGCCGACGTCTCCGGCATGGAGCTCCGCATCTTCCTGCGCGACGGCGACAAGTACGACGTGCCGGCCAGCGATCCTGACGTCATGGCGCCGTTCCTCAACCGCAAGGGCAGCGGCGCCTACCGCTCGATCCCGGTCTGCGCGTTCTACACCGCCGACTTCGAGTACCTCTACCACTTCACCGAGTACGCGGCTCTCTATGACAAAGAGCGAGTCGTGGTGCAGAACATCCGCGCCCCGAAGCCCGGCGAAACGCCGGCCGAGACTCGCGCCCGTGCCGACCGCCTCTTCGGCGAGCTCCAGCGCTCCCCGTTCTGGCGGATCTGGGCCTCGGCGACGGTTGACGAGATCGTGAGCGCGCTGCACCGCAAGCTCGTCCTTGGGGTCGTCTAGCACCTGAGATCTCCCACATCCCTCCGTTGAGGAGATGTGGGAGAGCTGCGTGGCCCGTCCCCTTTTGACCCGGGAAGTGTGCGACGCGTCACAGCCCGAAGGCCCGGTCATACCGTACGCTGACCTCACTGGCCGATCCCGCCGACACGGGTACCGCGACGGGACGGCCCTCGGGGAGGTACGGGCCATGATCGCGGAGATGCCCATCACGCGCGACGAGCTCGTCAGCCGGGCGAGCGCGCTTGTCCCACGCCTGCGGGAGCGCGCCGAGCGCACCGAGCAGCATCGGCGTCTGCCCGAGGAGACCCTCGCCGACTTCGTCGATGCCGGCCTGACGCGCATCGCGACGCCGATCCGCCACGGCGGCAACGGCCTGGAGATCGACGCGATGTACGAGGTCGCTGCCGAGCTGGGGCGCGGCTGCGGCTCGGCCGCCTGGTGCTACTCCATTCTGAGCAATGCCACCTGGCTGATCGGCCAGTGGCCCGAGGAGGGCCAGGAAGAGTACTTCTCGTCATCGTCAGAGCCGTTCGCCGCCAGCTCGCTGGCGCCAGACAGGTCGCACGTCGAGGTCGTGCCTGGCGGCTTTCGAGTCTCCGGCCACTGGGGCTTCGCGAGCGGCTGCGACGTTGCGAGCTGGGCCATCGTCGGCGGCCTCACGCCGACCGGCCCGCACTTCTTCCTGGTCCCGATGTCCTCGGTCGCCATCGTGGACACCTGGTTCGTCTCTGGCATGCGCGGCACCGGCAGCAAAGATCTCACCATTGACGACGCGTTCGTCCCGAGCCACCGCGCGGTCCCGATCGCGAAGCTGACCGAGGGTGTTTCGGACGGCTGGGCGCTGCACGGCCGGCCGAGCTACCGCGTGCCGCTGTATTCGATCATGCCGATGACGCTGGTCTCGCCAATCGTCGGGATGGCGGCCGGCGCGGTCGAGCTGTTCGCCCACGAGGCGGGTGCGCGCAAGCGTCCGGACGGCACCACTGGTGCGCAGTCAGTCGTCAGCCAGCTGCGCCTGGCCGAAGCGTCCGCCGAGGCCGACGCCGCGCACACGCTGATGCGCCAGAGCTACCGAGACGTACTCTGCCGGGCCACGCGGGGCGAGACGCCTACCTTGCAGGATCGCGCCCGCGCCCGCCGCGACAGCAGCTTCGTCGTCAATCTCGCCGTCCGCGCGGTCACCCGCCTGTTCGAGGGCAGCAGTGGCAACGCGGTCCGTGACTCTCATCCGCTCCAGCGCTTCCACCGCGACGTCGTGGCGGCATCCCACCACGTCGGTCTCCGCTGGGACGAGCACGCCGAGCAGTACGGACGGATCGCCTTCGGCCTCGAGCCGCTCGCAGGTGCCCGGATCTGAGCGCGGCCAGCCGGGTCCACTGCTCCGTTGCTCGTCACAGCTCACATCTCGCTCCTCCCGAGCGGCTCGACCAGGACACCCTTGACAGGCAGGCGTATCGTGGAGATGCCGCGCCCTAACGAAGACGGCCTGGGCAACCGTGAGGAGAACGCCGTCCGTTCCGGGGGCGCGGTGAGGAGGTTCAGCGATGACACACGTTCGCGTCGCGGTCTACCAGGTCAAGTCGGGCTCGGGGAGCGAGATCATCGAGAAAGCGCAGTGCTTCTCATGACCTGATGGGCAGTCCAATCGAGGCAGAGGGCAAGAAGGAGGGGATGAATGACGGATCATGCGCAGTTCGTGCGAGACCAGATGCGTCAGAGCTGGGGGGCGCGGACTCGTCCGTACGCGGCCCAGGCCGAAGGTCACAGCGCGCACACCCGCCAGCTCATCGCGCTGGTCGATCCCCAGCCGGGCGAGCGCGTGCTCGACGTCGCGACCGGTCCCGGCGTGGCGGCGCTGGCTGCCGCGGCCGCGATCAGCCCGTCCGGCCGCGTCGTCGCGACCGACCTGGCGCCCGAGTGGGGCGAGATCATCGCCGAACGGTGCGCCGAGGCCGGCGTCGAGAACGTGGAGTTCCGTGCGATGGGTGCCGAGCAGCTCGACTTGCCAGACGCGTCTTTCGACGTGGCGCTCTGCCAGTTCGGCCTGATGTTCGTGCCCGATCCGATCCAGGCCCTCCGTGAGATGCGGCGCGTCCTGCGCGATGGCGGGCGGCTCGGCGCGGTCGTCTGGAGCACGATCGATCGGGTGCCATTCCTCGGCGCCATCCAGCGCTTCCTGGCCCCGTATCAGCCGCGGATCCCACCCGAGCAGCAGCTTCCGACGCCGCTGTCGCTGGGAGAGCCCGGCTTGATCGAGCGGCATGTCAACTCGGCAGGATTCAGGGACGTGTCGGCACAGCCGTACACCTTCGACGTGATCTTCCCGAGCCCGCTCGACTACTGGCGCTCGCGCACCGAGAGTGCCCCCGCCCACCTACGCTCGACGCTGGACGCCCTCACCTCGGAACAGCGGGAGCGCCTGGAGCGAGACGTCCTGGCCGAGCTCGACCAGTACCGCCAGGGCGAGGCGCTCCACATGCCCGGTGAGGCGATCTACGTCACCGCCGTCCGGTAGGCGCCGCCCTCCGGCACCGGACGCCGAGCACCGCGCACCCTGGACTGTCACACAGGCGCATGCTGAAGTGCTGAAGCGCGCGACATTGACACATTCGGGCAGCGGTCCTATACTCGCTACTGACGCAGCGCATTGCGCCTTGCGACGGGACTGACATGACGTACGGTTTCTATTACTTTAGCGGCGGCACGACGGAGCTACTGGACTCACAGTAGCGGGCTCCGATGCCCCGTCGTGCCGTGAAGCAGAGGGTTTGCCCTCTGCTTTTTTCATGTCCGGGGCCACGGTCAGGTTTCGCGGGAGCGGCTGAAAGGGAGACGCACCAGATGATCATCGTGATGGCGAACGATTCAACCGACGAGCACGTAGACGGCATCGTCAGGCGGCTCGGCGAGCTGGGCCTGTCGGGCCACACCACGAAGGGCGCCGAGCGCACCGTGATCGGCGTGATCGGGGTCGGCTTCCCGCGCGAGCTGCCGGAGATCGTCGAGGTGATGCCGGGCGTGGATCACGTCGCGCGGATCACCAAGAGCTGGAAGCACGCCAGCCGCGAGTTCAAGCCGACCGACACCATCGTCAAGGTCCGAGACGTCGAGATCGGCGGCAACGAGCTGGTGGTGATGGCCGGGCCGTGCTCCGTCGAGAGCCGCGAGCAAGTGCTGGAGACAGCCCACGCCGTCAAGGCCGCCGGCGCCCGGATCATGCGCGGTGGCGCCTTCAAGCCGCGAACCTCGCCGTACAGCTTCCAGGGGCTCGGCGAGAAGGGTCTGGAGCTGCTGGCCGAGGCCCGCGAGCAGACCGGCCTCCCGATCATCACCGAGGTGATGGAGCCAGGCGACGTGCCACTGGTGGCCGCCTACTCGGACATCCTTCAGATCGGCGCCCGCAACATGCAGAACTTCCCGCTGCTGAAAGAGGCCGGCCGCTCCCAGAAGCCGGTCATGCTGAAGCGCGGGATGGCGGGCACCATCGACGAGTGGCTGAACGCCGCCGAGTACATCATGTCCGAGCGAAACTTCCAGGTGATCCTCTGCGAGCGCGGCATTCGGACGTTCGAGACGATGGTCCGCAACACGCTCGACCTGAGCGCCGTGCCGGTCATCAAGCGGCTGAGCCATCTGCCGATCGTGGCCGACCCGAGCCACGGGACCGGCAAGTGGTACCTCGTCAAGCCGCTGGCCCAGGCCGCGATGGCGGTCGGGGCGCACGGCCTGATCGTGGAGGTCCACCCGAACCCAGACGCCGCCCTGTCCGACGGCCCGCAGTCGCTGACGCTGGAGAGCTTCCGGAGCATGATGGACGGCCTGCGCGCCCTGGCCGAGCCGCTGGAGCGCGTCGTGGCGCCGTCCGTCACGCCGGTCCCGGCCGCCTTCGAGGGGGTGGCGGTATGACCGCGCCGGCTGCACACCCGCTCGGCGTCGCCCACATCTCCCGCGCGTCCCGCATTCGCGGCACGCTCGAAGTGCCCGGCGACAAGTCGATCTCGCACCGTGGCGCGATCATGAACGCCATCGCGCACGGCACCGCGACGGTGGACAACTACCTGCCGGGAGCCGACTGTCTCTCGACGTTGGACTGCCTGCGGGCGCTCGGCGTCAGCGTCACGTTCGACCCGAACGGACCGACCGGCAAGCCGCGCGTGACCGTCGAGGGACGTGGTGGGCTTCTGGCCGAGGCGATCCGCCCGCTCGACTGCGGCAACTCTGGCACCACGATGCGCCTCATGACCGGGCTGCTGGCCGGCCAGCCGATCTTCTCGGTGATGACCGGCGATGCATCCCTCAGCAGCCGACCGATGGGCCGGGTGCTGGAGCCGGTCAAGCTGATGGGCGCTCGGGTCAACGGCCGAGGCGGCGGGCGGCTCGCCCCGATCGTGATCGAGGGCGGCAACCTGAAAGGCATCGACTACAGCTCGCCGGTCGCGAGCGCCCAGGTGAAGTCGTGCGTGCTGCTGGCCGGCGTCCAGGCCGAAGGCACCACCATCGCGCGGTCGCCGGCGGCCTCTCGCGATCACACCGAGCGGATGCTGGCGGCACAGGGCGCCAAGATCGAGGTGACCGACGACGGTCGCACCGTCACCGTCCAGGGCGGGGCGAAGCTGAGTGCGGTGGACGTGGTCGTGCCGGGCGACAGCTCGTCGGCGGCGTACTGGCTGGCGCTCGCCTGCGTTCACCCGGACGCCGAGATCACCGTCGAGAACGTCGGGATGAACCCGGGCCGAACCGGCTTCGTGGAGATCCTCCAGGCGATGGGCGGCGACGTCGAGATCCGCAACGCGCGAGTGGTGGCCGGCGAGCCATTCGCCGATCTGGTGGCCCGCTCCAGCCGGCTGCGGGGCGTCCAGGTCTGCGGCGACGTGGTGCCGCGCGCGATCGACGAGCTTCCGCTGGTGGCGATCCTCGGGCTGTTCGCCGAGGGCGTCACCGAGATCCGCGACGCCGCCGAGCTGCGAGTCAAAGAGAGCGACCGAATCGCCAGCCTCGGCCGCGAGCTGACGAACCTGGGCGGCCAGGTCGAAGAGCTTCCAGACGGTCTGCGGGTGCTGGGCGGCGCCAGACTAGAGAGCGCCACCTGCGAGACGATGGGCGACCATCGGCTGGCGATGGGCCTGGCAGTGGCCGGGCTGGCCGGCGCCGGAGTCGACGTGATCGACCCGAACTGTGCCATAGTGTCCTACCCGGGATTCTGGGAGCAGGTCCGCGCGGTTGGCGGACAGGTCGCCCTCTCTGACTGACGAAGGAGTGGACCCAGGCTGATGGGCTTGAAGGCGCTGTCGTTCCTGACCTCCGGCGAGAGCCACGGCAAACAGCTGACGATCATCATGCAGAACCTGCCGGCCGGGCTCGAGCTGTCGGCGGACGACGTGAACGAACACCTGCGCCGGCGGCAGGGCGGCTACGGACGCGGCGGCCGGATGACCATCGAGCGGGACGAGGTGCAGTTCGTGGCCGGCGTGCGCCACGGGCTGACCCTCGGCAGCCCGCTGGCGATGGTGATCCAGAACAAGGACAACCCGAACTGGGTCGGCATCATGGACGCCGAGAAGCCGCCCGAGGGCGACGAGGCGACGTTCACCAAGGTGACCCAGCTGCGGCCCGGTCACGCCGACATGGCCGGCTCGCTCAAGTACGGGTTCGACGACACCCGCAACGTGCTGGAGCGAGCCAGCGCCCGTGAGACGGCCTCGCGGGTGGCGGCCGGGGCGGTGGCGCGCACGTTCCTCCGCCACTTCGGGATCGAGATCCGGAGCCACACGGTCCGGATCGGCCCGATCGACGTCGAAGCGCCGCCGTACGTGCGGATCGATCCCCGAGGCTCGAAGAACCCGGAGATCGCGGCGTTCTGGTCGGAGGTCGAAGGGTCGCCCGTGCGCTGCTTCGACGCCGACGCCTCGGAGCGGATGGTCGAGGAGATCAAGGCAACGCGCCTCGACAAGGACACCGTCGGCGGCATCTTCGAGGTGATCGCCTACGGGGTGCCAATTGGCCTCGGCAGCCACACCCAGTGGGACGAGAAGATCGACGGCCGGCTGGCCGGCGCGATGATGTCGATGCCGTCGGTCAAGGCGGTGGAGATCGGCGAGGGCATCGCCCAGACGGCCCGTCGCGGCTCGACCGTCCACGACGTGATCACCTACGAAGGCGAGAGCGGCTGGTCCCACCTGGGCAACAATGCCGGCGGGATCGAAGGCGGCATGACCAACGGCGCGCCGGTGATCGTGCGGGGCGCGTCGAAGCCGATCGCGACGATCATCCGGACGATGCAGTCAGTAGACCTGAAGACCCGCGAGGCGGCGATGAGCCACTTCGAGCGGAGCGACATCTGCGTCATCCCGGCAGCGGGCGTGGTCGGGGAGGCGATGGTGGCGCTGATCCTGGCCGACGCCTTCCGCCAGAAGTTCGGCGGTGACAGCATCGCCGAGATCGAAAAGAACTATGCTGCCTATGTCCAGTCCTATGCCTGACCGGCTCGCGGACGGCGTGGACGACCCGGTAGACGCCGCGAGCCAGCACGTGGCTCCCAGGCGCGTCCAGACTCGCCCGGGCGGTGGGCGGCCACGGCGCGGCCCGGCCAACGTGGTGCTGGTGGGGCTGAGCGGCTCGGGTAAGTCCACGGTGGCGCGGCTGCTGGCCCGCCGGCTCGGTTGGCGCGCGGTAGATACCGACCACGTCATCCAGAACGAGGCCGGCATGACCGTCCAGGAGATCTTCCGGGTCCAGGGCGAGCCGGCCTTCCGCCAGATCGAGGCGGACACCATCGCCGACGTCTGTCGGCGCTCGCGGCAGGTGATTGCGACTGGCGGCGGCTCGTTCGTCGCGGAAGGGAACCGCAGTCGATTGCTGCACGGAAACCTGGTGATCTTCCTGGAGAGTCGACCAGAGACCCTGGCGAGCCGGCTCAGCCGCAACATGGGCCGCGAGCCGCGCCCGCTCCTGGAGCAGGGCGACCTGATCGAGCGGCTAGCGGAGCTCGGACGCCTGCGCGACGAGCAATACCGCTGTGCCCACCACATCGTCGAGACGGATCAGCGCACGCCACGGGAGGTTGTCGATGTCATTGCCGAGCTCGTCCGCGCCCGCCTCTGAGGCGACCCACGCCGGCGCGCGCTCCGTCCAGATCACGGCTGGCACGTCGTCGTACGAAGCGCTGGTCGGTCCCGGCGCCTCCGCCGAGATCGGGCCAGCGATTGCCAGGTCCGGCCTGAAGGGCCGCCCGCGCGTCATCGCCGACCACAACATCTGGGGTCGGTTCGGCGCCCCCATCGAGGCGTCACTGCGGGAGCTGGGCCGCGACGTCCAGGTGCTGGCGACCGACGGCGGCGAAGAGCGGAAGACGCTCGGCAGCGTCGAGTCGATGTACGACTGGCTGATCGAAGCCGGGACCGATCGCGGCGACTTCCTGGTGGCGGTCGGCGGCGGCGTCATCGGCGACATGGTCGGCTTCGTGGCGGCGACGTTCCTGCGCGGCATCCCGGTCGTCCAGGTGCCGACGACGCTGCTGGCCCAGGTCGATTCGAGCATCGGCGGCAAGACCGGTGTGGATCATCGGCTCGGCAAGAACTTGATCGGCGCGTTCCATCAGCCGTCACTGGTGGTTGCGGACACCCGTTTGCTCGAATCGCTGCCCCAGCGCGACTACCGCGCCGGCTGGCCTGAGATCGTCAAGATGGGCATGATCCGCGACGCCGACCTGTTTCGGACGCTCGAAACGCACGCCGAGGCGCTGCTGAAGTTCGAGGAGCCGGATCTGCTGGGTGACGTGATCCGCCGTTCGATCGAGCTGAAAGGCGAGGTCGTCGGCAGCGACGAGCGCGAGTCCGGCCTGCGGATCATCCTGAACTACGGCCACACGATTGGCCACGCCCTCGAAGCGGCGACCGGCTACCGTCACCTTCTGCACGGCGAGGCCGTTGCCATCGGCATGAGAGGGGCGGGCTTCATCGCGCGCGAGCGCGGCCTGCTGGCGCCCTCGGACTTCGAGGCCCAGCAGGCGTTGTTGCGACGGTTTGGCCTCGCGGACCACGTGGACGGCATCGCGGCAGACGAGCTGTTGGGGCCACTCTCTCGCGACAAGAAGGCGCGCGGCTCGACGATTCAGTGGGTGCTGGCGAACGGGATCGGCTCGGTGACCACGGCCCGCGACGTGACCGCCGACGAGGTCCAGGCCGCGCTCCGTGAGGTTGGCTGCAGCTGAAACCCGGGCGCCCGCCGCTCGTCTACCGACGTGACGGAACGAGCGGGTACAATCCCGCGCCCGCATCCCACGAGCGGCTGCCAGGACACGAACGCACCATGATTCAACGGTTTGACGGTCTGAGGTCCACCCGGTGACCCCCCAGCAAGAGCGGCGGGGCGGGTTCAATCCTCGCTCGGCGCTGGTGGCGTTCGCGTTCTGCACGTTCGTGCTGGGCGGCTTCTCGTTCGGCTGGCTCTTCCTGAACAACTGGAAGCTGATGGGAGCGATCCAGGCCGCTCGCATCCCGACCATCGCCGGGCCGAGCATCGCGTCGGTGCCGTCCATCCCGTCGCTCCCCGGCATCCAGCCCCGCCCGACCGTCATGGTGCCTTCGCGTGACCCGGCGGCTCCCGGCGCCACGCCCGCCCCCGAAGCGACCGAGGTCGCTCAAGATCCGCTCGCAGGCGTGGTCGATCTGCCCGAGTGGACGAAGCAGAGCCGCCTCAACATCCTGCTGCTCGGCATCGACCACCGCGACGACGAGCCGGTCGAAGGCAGCCGCAGCGACACGATTATGGTGGTCAGCATTGACCCGCCAAGCAAGTCGGTCGTGCTGATCTCGCTGCCGCGCGACCTGTACGTCTCGATCCCGGGCTACTACCAGCAGCGGATCAACGTGGCACACGCGGTCGGCGGGCCGGCCCTGGTGGCCCAGACGATCCAGGCCAACTTTGGCATGAAGATCGACTACTTCGCTCGCGTTGACTTCACCGGGTTCGAGCAGGTGGTGGACGCCGTGGGCGGCGTCATCATCGATGTCGAGCGCCCGGTCAAAGACGACGAGTACCCAACCGAAGATTACGGTGTGATGCGCCTCTTCATCCCACCGGGGCCGGTCCTGCTGGACGGCAAGACGGCGTTGATGTACGCCCGTTCGCGCCACAGCGAGTCGGACTTCGGACGGGCGAAGCGCCAGCAGCGGGTGCTGGTGGCGCTTCGAGAGCGTGCACTCCAGCTGGGCATCGTCTCCAAGGTGCCGACGCTGCTCAAGATCGCCCAGAAGGCGATCACCACCGATCTGGACGCCGGCTCGATGGTGGCGCTCGGACGGCTCGGGCTGGAGATGGACCGCGACCGCATCAAGACGCTGGTGGTTGACGAGCAGATGGCGACGCCGTTCCTCGGTCCGAACGGCGAAAACTTGCTGATGCCGAGCCGCCCGGACATCCAGCGCGCGATCCTGCACGCGTTCAGCGAGGCGACCGGCCAGACGGCCAGAGTCGAGGTGCTGAACGGCACCGACCGAGCCGGCGTGGCACGCCAGCTCGCGGACTCGCTGGCGAAGCAGGGGTACGAGGTCACGAAGGTAGACGACGCCGACCGCAACGACTACCCGACGACGACGGTCGAGGTGTTGAACGGGAATCAGCGGGCGGCGCAGGTGCTGGCGGCGCGGCTGCGCATCCCGCAGGCGGCGATCAAGCTGGTCCCGACACCCAACCCCCCCGCCGACTTGCGGGTGATCGTGGGCCGCTCCCAGCAGCCGTAGCCGTCGCCGTCGCCGACGTGCGATTGGCGGTACACTTTGTAATGTAGTTGTCTCCGGATTCGAAAGGCCGCAGGAGGTAAGGCATGGCAGACCACACGAGCCTGACCGACCGGCTCGATGACGAGAACGTCGCCCGAAACGCCGCGATCGAGCGCGCTGAAGCCGAGTTGGCTGAGGTCAACGCGCGTCTACTCAAGCAACTGCGCCGTGACCGTCCGGAGATGTTTGACAGCAACGGCGAACTGATCGAGGCGGAGTACCGCCGCGTGATTTCGGAGCGACGCATTGTCAGGGGCAAGCTGACTCGCGAGATGATTCTCCAGACCGAACGGGAGCGTCGGCAGACACACGTGCCTCGCACCGTCGATGCCCCATAGGCTCTACCGGTTCGTCGCGGCACGTGCTGGCAACCGGTGCGAATATTGTCTTGCGCCGGAGATGATTTTCAACTACACGTTCGACGTGGACCACGTCCGACCGCGACAGGCCGGTGGCACCGATGACGAGTCAAACCTGGCGCTCGCATGTCGCGCGTGCAACAGCACGAAGTTCGTAGCGATGACGGCTCGCGACCCACTCAGTGGCCAAACTGCCCGCCTCTACCATCCCCGTCTGGACACTTGGGACCACCATTTCGAGGTCGATGATGATGCCGGTGAGATTGTCGGTCTCACGGACATTGGCCGGGCCACAGTGGCGCGGCTCAAGATGAACGACATCCAGCAGCGCACAGCGCGGAAAGCGTGGATCTACTACTTCGACTTCCCTCGCGGTCCGGCCCAAAGGCGCTCTCAACCCGACGCACCCCCGATCAGCCCACCCGACGACCCTGGCTGAGCCCTGTGGCGCGCACTGCCCCTGTTGTTGGCAGAGGGTGGGAATCAGCGGGCCTACTCGGTCTCGACGACAAGCTCGGCGACGAGCGGGTGGCGGGGATTGACGCGGTAGACCCAGTGGTCGGAGAAGGCGCCAGACGAGCGGTCGTAGAACGTGCGCAGGTCTTTCAGGAGCAGCGATTCGGCCACTGCGTTCTCGACCAGCTCCGCCAACGCCGCCCGCTCGTCAGGCCCAAGGCCCGATCGCACCCGTTGCGCCGCGACCTCGATCTCGGCGAACGTCACGTACTGGTGGCGCTCGCTCAGGCGGTCCACGACGCGGGCCAGCGCAAGACGTGGGTCAGGTGGCTGGCGTCGTCTCGGAGCCATCCGGCGGGTCAGTGCAGGATGCGCGCGGTAGCCACCAGCACCAGCACCTGGACGATCACCGAGATCGACCAGAGCATCCGGGCGGCAGTCCGCTCGCGGGCATAGATGGCGAGGCCGATCCCCAGGTTCGCGACCAGGATCGCGGCGCCGATCCCCGGCAGGCGGAAGATGTCCTCGCGCTGGCCGTAGGAGAGTACCGTGCCGTCACGCGCGAACTGCATCGCGAGGACGTCCGGGATCGAGGCCCAGCGCGCCGAGATGTAGAGCGCCGTGACGACCAGGACGGCAATCGATGCCAGGATCGTGGCGAACAGCGTGATGTCCCGTAACGGCGATGGCGTCGGTCCGACCTCCTCGGCCTCGCCGACCGCTGTCACCGCCAGCCCCTCGTCGCTGGCCTCCACCCGCGCGATCAGCTCGCGGCGGAACCCGGCCGGGTCGGCCGGCGAGAGCGCGAACGTCACGTCTGGCGTGACGATCAACGCGATCTGACCGAGGTCGCCGGTCGTGACGAAGTAGCGAACGAAACCCATCGCCCGCGTCCGACCGACGCCCACGTGAAAGCCCGGCCAGTTGAGCCCGCGCACCCGCATCGTCTGGCCGAGCCGCTGGCCGGAGAAGATGCCGTCCACTTTGTCGTACGCTATGACATCCTGGCGGCCGAGCCAGGTGATCTTCAGACCGCCCGGCTCGAATCGATAGGTGAGACGAAAGTAGCCGACCGTCAGCACCAACAGCAGCAGCGCGAGCGCCCCGCAGACGAACCCGACCAGCAGGCCCAGGAACATCGCGAAGCCAACTGGCTGGCGGATCGCGAAGATCCCGCTGGCGAGCGCCGCCAGCGCCAACGCGGCGGCGGCGCCCAACCCGAGCAGCCCTGCCATCGAGCCTCTCGGGCGCCACGTCGTGTCCGGCACTGATCCAGCAATCTGATCCGTGTGACCGCTCCGCCACGACGCGCGGGCCGACCCACGCAAGAGTACTCGGGCCGCGATTATCCCCGCCCCGTCTTCGAGTCGTCAAGAGTATCGGACTCGACTCGTGGAAGAATACGACCTACACGCACCAGCGAGGAAGTGAAACCTTGCCCATCGCGCTGAACGCCCAGCTCCTCTCGTCGTCGGCCGGCTACCGCTCGGCCGGCATCAACCGGGTGCTCCAGCAGCTGCTGACCGAGCTCCCGAACGTCCCTGGCGACGAGCGATATCTCGTCTATGCCCCGTACAGCGAGCCGAATCGGCGGCTGCTGGCGCGCCCGAGGATGCGCTCGCGGCTGACGCGGCTGCCCGTCGAGCGGCCACCGGTGCGGATCGCCTGGGAGCAGACCGTTCTGCCGGTCGAGCTGCTGCGCGAGCGCGCCGAGCTCCTGCACGCGCTCGGGTTCGTCTCACCGTTTGGCTGGCGTGGCAAGACCGTCGTGACCGTGTACGACCTGAGCTTCCTCCGGTTTCCCGAGGTGTACAACCGCGCCAACCGCGTCTATCTCAGCACCTTTACGCCGCCGTCGCTGCGCCGCGCCGACCGCGTCATCACCATCTCCGAGGACGCGCGACGCGACGTCGTCGAGCTGTGCGGCGTGGCCCCCGAACGGGTCACCGCGATCCTCCTGGCCGCGGACGAGAGCCTGCAGCCGGCCAGCCCGGAGGCCGTGCGGGCGTTCCGAACGCGTCACAACTTGCCAGAACGGTTCGTGCTCTATCAGGGCACGCTTCAGCCCCGCAAGAACCTCGAAACGCTGGTGCGGGCGTACGGGATGCTCCGCGCCCAGGGGAGCGACGACCATATCCTGGTGCTGGCCGGTCCGCGCGGCTGGCAGTACGACTCGATCTTCGAGCTCACTCGACAGCTCGGGCTCGAAGATGCTGTGCGGTTTCCGGGCTTCGTGCCAGACGACGACCAACCCCTCTGGTATAGTAGTGCGACCGTTTTCGCGTTCCCAAGTCGGTACGAAGGATTCGGTCTTCCCCTTCTGGAGGCGATGGCGTGCGGAGCTCCCGTCGTCTCGTCGAGCTCCTCCTCCCTGCCCGAAGTGGTGGGGGATGCGGGGCTGCTGGTGGACCCGTCAGACGTCGAGGGACTGTGCTCGGCACTCCGAGAGCTACTGGAAGACGAGCCGCGCAGGCTTGCGCTGGCAGCGGCTGGACGAGCGCGAGCGGCCACGTTCTCCTGGCGCAAGATGGCCGAGGAGACGGTGCAGGTGTATCGCGAGGTGCTCGGATCATGAGGGCGCTGCCGTGCTCACCTGAGACCGCCAACGGTTGGCTCCGATGACGGTCGTCGAGCCGAGCGGGCGCATTCCGTCCGCCACCCGGTCAGCTTCGACGATCGCGGAGCGCAACGACGGCCCGTCTGGCGGGCGTCGAGCCTGGGTGTTGACGGCCGTGCTGCTGGTGGCTGACGCGCTGACGATCGCCCTGGCGTTCTACGCCAGCTGGGCGACGCGCTACCTCGCCGAGATCGGCCCGGAGATCGAAGAGACGAACTTCGTCCCGTTCTCGGTCTTCGCGCCGCTGCTGGCCGGCCTGATCCCGTTGACTCTGGTGACGTTCGCCATGACCGGCCTGTACCGCCAGCGGCGCGGCACCGAGTGGTTCGACGACATCCCCGGCGTGTTCCGCAGCACGGCCCTGGCGACGATGTCGGTGTTCGCTGGCGTGGCCCTGCTGCGCTACCCGGCCACCTCACGGCTGACGTTCATCCTGGCCTGGCTGCTGGCGTTCGTGTGTGTGATCGCCGGGCGGGCGCTGGTGCAGCTGGTCTCGTCGCTGTTGTACCGCAAGGGGATCGGCGTCGAGCGGGTGCTGGTGGTCGGCGGCAACAACCTCGGCCGGATCATCATGCAGAGCCTGGCCGCGCGTGGACACCTCGGCTATCAGGTGGTCGGCTTCGTGGACGACGACCGAGCCGGCGACTTCGGACGGTTCCGGCACCTGGGCGGCCTGGACGAGGTGGAGCGGCTGGCCGACGAGGAGCGGATCGACCAGGTGATCGTCGCGCTGCCGTCGGCGTCGCACGCCGCGATCCTGAGGATCGTGGACCACTGCCGCCAGGGTCAGGTCAGCTTCAAGCTGGTCCCAGACCTGTACGAGATGAGCCTGAGCCGTGTGGACGTGGACACGGTCAGCGGCATCCCGCTGATCGGCCTCAAAGACGTCTCGATCCAGGGCTGGAACGCCTTCACCAAGCGCGCCATCGACGTGCTGGTGTCGTCGCTCGCGCTGCTGGCGCTGTCGCCGCTGCTGCTGGTGATCGCAGCGCTCATCAAGCTGGAGTCGCGCGGTCCGATCCTGTACCGGCATACCAGGATCGGGCGAAGCCGCCACCCGTTCATGATGTTGAAGTTTCGCTCGATGCGCCAGGACGCGGACCAGCTGCGGGCCGCGATGGTCACCGAGACGGACGGCGACAATCGCCTGTTCAAGGACCGCCAGGACCCGCGCCGGACCCGCGTGGGCGCGTTCATCCGCCGCTGGAGCCTCGACGAGCTGCCCCAGTTCTGGAACGTGCTGGTCGGCGACATGAGCGTGGTCGGGCCGCGCCCGCAGATCCCGCCGGAGGTTGCCAACTACGAGGAGTGGCACTACAAGCGGCTGGCCGTCTCGCCGGGCCTGACCGGGCTCTGGCAGGTCAGCGGGCGCAGCGAGCTGACCTTCGACGAGATGGTCATCTACGACATCTACTACATCGAGAACTGGTCTTTAGGACTGGACTTTCGTATCCTGCTGCGGACGATTCCGGCGGTCCTTCAAGGCCGAGGTGCCTTCTGAATCGAGCGGTATGAAAGTTGCTCTCGCCCACGACTACCTGAATCAGTACGGCGGCGCCGAGCGTGTGCTCGAGCAGCTCCACGACATGTATCCGGACGCGCCGATCTACACCTCGATGTACGATCCGTCCGCGATGCCGGCCGCGTACCGCTCGTGGGACATCCGCACGTCGTTCATGCAGCGCCTGCCGTTCGTCATGACCCGCCACCAGGCGTACCTGATGGCCTACCCCATCGCGTTCGAGTCGTTCGACCTGGGCGCCTACGACGTGGTGATCTCGAACAGCAGCGCTTTCTGCAAGGGCGTGATCACCGGCCCGAACACGATGCACATCAGCTACTGCCTGACCCCGATGCGCTGGGTCTGGCGGTACCGGGATTATGTCGATCGTGAGCGGCTGGGCGGGTTCACCCGGATGATCCTGCCGCCGCTCATCCACTACCTGCGGTTGTGGGACGTCAGCACCTCGGCGCGGGTGGATCGCTTCGTCTCGATCTCGACGGCGGTGGCGGCGCGCATCCGTAAGTACTACCGCCGCGACTCCGAGATCATCTACCCGCCCGTGGACACCGAGCAGTTCCCGAGCCACTGCCCGACCGGCGACTACTACATGACGGTCGGCCGGTTGACGCCGTACCAGCGGAAAGACCTGATCGTGGACGCGTTCAGGGAGCTCGGGCTGCCAGTCAAGATCGTAGGCGACGGACGGGACCGCGCCCGGCTCCAGGCCCGCGCCACGCCGAACGTCGAGCTGCTGGGCCGCGTCAGCGACGACACCCTGCGCGACCTGTACGCGAACTGTCGGGGCTACCTCTTCCCCGGCGAAGAGGACTTCGGGATCGCGCCGGTCGAAGCGCAGGCAGCCGGCAAGCCGGTGATCGCCTACGCCGCTGGCGGCGCGCTCGACACCGTCATCGACGGCGAGACCGGCGTCCACTTCGCGCGGCAGACTCCACACGACCTGGCCGACGCCGTGCGCCGCTTCGAGCATCTGACCTTTGACCCGGTTCGGATTCGGCAGAACGCCGAACGGTTCAGCTCGCGGGTCTTCCGCGACCGGTTCGGCGCGTTCGTGGAACGGGCGTACCGCGAGTGGCGAGACGACCCGACCCGAGTCTAGCCTGAGACTTCCGGCCTGCTCCCAGTCCTTGTGCCGTTCCGTCCGGTTGGCGCATAGTACCCCGACGTGCCGGCGCCCCGCCGGCGGGACTTCTTCCCATGAGGGGAGCGCATGGAGCTCAGAGCGTACGGTGCGGTGCTTCGGCGGCACGGGCGCCTGATCGTCCTCGTCACGCTGGCCTCGCTGATCGTCTCGGTCGGGCTCGCCTTCCGAGGGCCGACCGCCTACACCGCCTCGATGCGACTCGCGATCAGCGTCGTGCCGGACCCACGGGTCGGCGACTTCTTCAAGTTCGACTCGTACTACGCGATCCTCAGCTCCGAGTACCTGGCCGACGACCTCAGCGAGCTCCTCAGGAGTGAGGCGTTCGCCGCGGACGTAAGCGCCGAGATGGGCCAGCGCGTTGACGCGGACTCGATTGTCAACCTGACCCGCACCAAGAAGACTCACCGTCTACTGGACGTCCAGATCGCGTCGAACGACCCGCAGACCGCGATGGACATCGCCGAGGCGTACGAGCGGGTGCTAAACAACCGGCTGTCGGACTACCTGGCATTCCTGAACGCGAATAACGGCTTCGTCCGAATCGTCAACCGGCCGAAGGTTGCCCGTACCAATACGCTGCCGCTCACCGTTGCAGAGATCGGGCTGCGCACGATGGCTGGACTGGTCGGCGCAGTCGGGTTGGCCTTTTTGCTGGACTACCTGGACGACCGTCTGCGCGACCGCCGCCAGGTTGAGACGTTGCTCGGTACAACGGTACTTGCGGAGATTCCGTCTACCGCATAGTCACGAAACGCGCACATCTCGGCTCATCGCGAGCCTCCGGCATGGAAGTCTGACCGTCAGATCCGCAATCATCGCGGTTGGCGGATCGCACCGGGCGGGCCGGTGGAGAGGGGCACGAGAACGTGGAGAGCTCGGGAATGTCGGGACGATTCGGGCGCCGATCGTTCATCCTCGGGTCCATGGGTGGCCTCGCAACGCTGGCCGCGCCCGGCATCCTCACCCGTCCGAGAGTCGCCAGCGCGCAGGTTCGCGGCAACGGGATTCTGGCGCGGGTGCTGATCCGCCGCCCGGACAGCAGCGTTGACGCGGCCTCCATTGCCGTGAGCGGCGACGGCGAGTTCGCGGCGTACGACGGCAACGGCGACGGCGTCGCCAAGTTCTCGGCCGGCAAGCTGGTCAGCGTCGGGCGGGACGGCGAGCAGTTCTGGATCCAGGAAGGCAGCAACCGCCTGAAGGGCCTGGCCGGCCCGATCCGCTTCAATGGCACCGGCGACGGCGCGCCGCTCCGCAACCAGTCTGGCAGCGGCGGCGAGACGTACACCTACCGAGGCACCCTGGAGGTCGCGTCGTCGACTGGCGGGGCCGTGGCGCTCGTCAACGTGCTGGGCGTCGAGGAGTACCTGTACGGCGTCGTCACGCGGGAGCTGCCGGCCTCGTTCGGAGCCGAGCCGCTGAAAGCTCAGGCCGTGGCGGCGCGAACCTACGCGCTGGCTCGCCGCCAGGGTGCGCCACACCGTGCCCAGAGCGCCGACGTCTGCGACTCTCAGCACTGTCAGGCGTACTTCGGACTGAACGGCGAGTTGCCGGCCGGCCGGGCGGCCGTGGACGGCACGCGCGGGCTGGTGCTCTCTCGCGGCGGGTCGTTGTTCGAGCCGCTCTACTCGTCGGCCTGTGGCGGCCACACCGAGGCGGCGGCGCGAATCTTCGGCCAGAGCCAGGTGCCCGGCGACAAGGATGCCGTGGCGGACGGCGAGATCCCGCGCGGCGCGGACCTTGCCTCGGACGGGGGCGCGCTCACCTTCTTCAAGAGCACCTGGGACAGCAACTGCTCCGGCTCCGATCGGTATCGCTGGCAGGTTGCCTGGGGGCCAGGTGAGCTCCGCGCGATGGTACAGAACGGCATCGCCCGCTTCCAGGGCACGTCGTCGGTGGCGAGCTCTGGCGATGGGCGCGTGGACCTGATCGAAGACGTGTCTGTCCCGGAGCGCGGGCCGTCCGGCCGGGCGCTCGCCATCAGATTTGCCGCTCCGAGCGTGAGCTGGACCGTGAAGCGAGACTGGGGCATTCGAAACTTCATGCGGACGCCCTCGGGTGAGCTGCTGCCGAGCTCGGCAGTGGCGCTAGAGGTCGGGCGCAACGGCGACGGCTCGATCGGGAGCCTGACCGCCTACGGCGCGGGCTGGGGCCACGGCGCGGGCATGTGCCAGTGGGGCACCAGGGGGCTGTCGGCGCGCGGCCTCGCGTTCGACGCGATCCTGGGCTACTACTACCCGTTCGCCGACATGGGCGAGGCGATCCTCACGTAGCGGTCGAGCTCGGCCGCGTCGCGAGGTCTTCGAGCGACTGATTGGCCGTCTCGCTCGCGAAGGTCCAGACGACGGTCACCGCCAGAAACAGCACCACCGCGAACGGCAAGATCGCCAGGGTGGGCGAGCCGCCGAGCATCAGCAGCTGGCCGATTGCGAGGGGCGCAGAGATCGAGCCGAGCCGCGAGACGCCCGCGCCCCAGCCGGCCGCCGTGCCGCGCAGGCGGGTCGGGTACAGCTCCGAGGCCCACGCCAGCGCGACCGGCCAGGCCGCCAGCGCGCCACCCGAGAGCAGCGCGCCGCCGGCGAGGATCGGCCCGGCCGTCGAGGCGAGCGTCACGACCAGCGCCCCGAGCCCCGCCAGCGCCAGCGACACCATCATCAGCGGGCGCCGCCCGGAGCGGTCGATGGTCAGGACTGAGATGAGGCTGGCCGGAATCATCGCGTAGCCGACGTAGGCGCTGAGCCTGAGCGGGCTCTCGACGCCGGTCCCTTCCAGCACGACCGGCAGCATGTAGATCGGCCCGGAGAAGACCGCGTTCAGCACGGTCCAGGTCAGCCAGAGCGCCAGCGTCCGACGCCAGAGCGCCCGCCCCCAGATCGTGGCGAGCTGCGCCCACATCGAGCTGGCGGCCTGGGCGTGATGCTGACTGCCGAGCGGGATCACGACGCCGTGGCGCGTCGCCAGCCGCTCGGCCAGGTCACGGGCGCGGTCGTGGTGGCCGCGCGCGGCCAGGTAGCGCGGCGACTCCGGCACCACCACCCAGCTCACGATCGCGAGAATCGCGGGCAGGCCGCCGACCGCCAGAATGCCGCGCCAGCCGAGCGACTCGGCGAACCAGCCGCCGAGCGTCGCCGCGATCGACCAGCCGATCACCCAGAAGACCTGGGTCCAGGCCATCATCTGGCCCCGGTGGCTCGGCGGCGCTAGCTCGCTCAGCAGCGCGCTCGCGGCCGGCGCCACCCCGCCGATGCCGAGTCCGGCGACGGCCAGCAGCACGGCGATGACCTGCGCGCTCGACGCCAGCGACGCCAGCGCGATCCCGAGCCCGGCCATGCAGCCGGTCAGCACGAACGCAAGCCGCCGCCCGATCCGGTCCGCCAGCGAGCCGAAGCAGATCGCGCCGACCAGTTGCCCGATGCCGGCCATCGGCAGCAGGTAGCCGACCTCGGAGGGCGTCAACCCGAGCTCCGCGCGGATGCCGGTCAAGGAGAAGCTGACCACGCTCAGGTCGAGGCCGTTGCCCATGAACGCCAGACCGGCCAGGACCGTGATCCAGGCGTGGAACGGGCGGAAGGTCGGGGTGGCTGGGGCGGACGCTTCGTTCATCCGCCGCTCACCGCCCGATCACGGGATGCGCTCGTAGGTCAGGATCTCCTCGGTGGCGCGCAGGAAGTCGTCGGCGATCAGCGTCGGGTGATCCTCGTACCCCTCGTGGTGCATCACCGCCGCCAGGTCGCGGCCGACCCAGCGGTAGTGCCACGGCTCGAAGGCGTACCCCGAGCGCTCCTCGCCGTGCCGTGAGTAGGAGAGCACGAAGCCGTACTGCCACGCGTTCGCCTCCAGCCAGTGGCCGGCGACCGTCTCCTCGAAGCGCGGCTGCAAAGCGTAGTTGATCTCCCAGCTCGAAAAATCGACGGCGGTGCCAAGCTGGTGCTGCGAGTGGCCGGGCGGCGCCACGAACCGCGCGGTCCGTGCCTCGGCCTCCGCGAGGTCGATGCGGCCACCCTCGCGGGCCATCACCTGCCAGACGCCCGACTCGAACGCCAGCGCCTGCTCGTCAGGTCCGCGATAGATCGAGATCGGCGCCAGCTCGACGCCCTCGGACGCCGCGCCTTCGATCATCGCCTGCAGGTCGGGACGGGCCAGCGCCCGCACCGTCCGCCCGCCCGCCGCGACGAGGTCCGGTGGCACGTAGCCGTCCGGCAAGGCGCGCTGTCGGTCCACGGCCAGGAACACCATCCGCGCCTCGGTGCTCGGGATGCCGAAGACCGAGATGGCGCGTCCGCTCTCGTCGCGCACCACGCTGGTCTGCTCGAACTGGAGCCGACGTGCGAGTGACGAGAGCGGCTGGTAGCCCGTGCTTTGAGCGTGAACGCGTGGTGCGTCGAGGTGCAGGCTGACGAGCAGCAGAAGTGGGATGACCGAGGCGAGGGCTCTCGCCAGCATCGATGTGCCAGCCTCCAGCAAGTCAGGGATTGGTGGGGATCTCAGCGCGAAACGTGGCGGCCGTTTTCGGGGTCGTGGTACCGTCCCACGCACGGTCGATACCTGCCCACAGGGCAGGTATCGAGCCACGTCACAGCAGTGTAACGGAGCACGGCGATGCGAGTTACCCGACGCACGGCGCTTCAGTCGGTTCTGGTAACTGCCGGCCTGCTCGCGATGGGGGCCAGGCCCGGTCCGGCGCTCGCGGACGACGACCTGCCGTGGACACCGATCGGGTTCTCGCAGGGCGGCGAGCCGCTGGTGCTCCGCCACTTCGGCGACGCCCGGAATCGAATCCTGATCCTGGGCGGTCAGCACGGCGGCCCCGAGGCAAACACCATCGAGCTGGTCCGCCAGCTCACCGCCCACTTCGTGGCGCACGCCGAAGAGGTGCCCGCCTCGCTCGGCATCGACTTCCTGGCGATCGCCAATCCGGACGGCGCCACGGCCGGTATGCGTCAGTATCTGAGCGGCGTCGATCCGAACCGCAACTGGGGCAGTCCAGATTGGGCGAGCGACGCCTACGACTCGAACGCTCAGTTTCGGCGCGGCCTGGGCGGTCCGGAGCCGTTCTCCGAGCAGGAGACGCGCGCCGTCCACGACTGGATGCTCCAGAACCGCCCGATCTGGACGGTGAACTACCACAGCGCCGGCAACTTCATGTTCGGGTCGCGTGACGGCGGCGCCGCCGAGCTGACCGACCTCTACTCCGCCGCCAGCGGCTACCGTGCGCCGATTCCTGGCAGCGGCTCCAGCCCGTTGCCGTACCGCGCCACCGGGAGCCTGAACGCCTGGGCGCGGACAGCCGGTCTGAACGGCTTCCTGATCGAGCTCTCGACGCCGTACGTGGCGGAATTCGAGCGCAACCTGGCGGGCCTGCGCGCGATCCTGCCCCGCCTTGCTTAGAGCTCCCGGAATGTCTACCGGCTAGGTCGCTTCGACCTCAGCTTCGCGGGCGCGGCGCACGCGGGCAATCTCGGCCGGGGTGTACCGTTTCGCGAGCCAGCCGGACCCGGCCGAGACCAGATACGACACCGCCCCGATCGCCAGCGCCACACCCACCCCGAACGGCGCCACGGCAGCGGCCAGGATCGGCACGAAGAACATCGCCGTGTTGCGCGGCATCGGCGTGATCGAGAGCACCACCGTCTGGTCGGCTGGCGCCACCACGCGCGTCAGGTGGGCCGTGAGCAGCGTGTTCGCCATGGCGAACGGGACCGCCCGCACCCAGGTCAGGAACGCGATCGTCCAGAGACTTGGCAGGATCGCGATGCCGAGCGTGGCCGCCCCGGCCAGCACCATCGCCGGCACGAACCAGCGCAGGCCGCCGTCCTCGCCCACCAGCTTGCCGGACGCGACGGTCGCGATAGCGGTCACCACACCGGCAACCCCGAGCACCAATCCGATCATTGGGGCCGGGTCGGCGGCGACCTCGGCGATCCGGACCGGCAGGTACACCTCGACGACCGCCCGCGAGCCGATGGTCAGGAAGAGCGAGACGAAGTTCCAGCGCAGCGCGGGCCGGCTCCAGATCAGGCTGAGCGTCTGGCCGGTCCGTGCCAGAACAGACGCGCGGGTGGGGGTCCTGGGCGGCTCCGGCAGCAGGAACGTCACCAGCATGGCAGCCGTCAGCGCGATCCCGGCGTCGATCAGGAACATCCCACGCATCCCGACCGCGTCGATCAGGGCCGCGCCAAGTGGCGGCCCGATGCTGGCCGCGATCGGCATCGCCGCCTGGACCGTCGCGATGGCGGTGCCGACGTGCTGGCGCGGCGTCAAGAGCGCCTGGGTCGCGATGACCACCGAGACGTTGCCGAACGTCAGGCCGAGCAGGACGCGGCTCAACAGCACGCACCAGACGTTAGGCGCGAACGCCAGCACCAGATAGGCGGCGGTCTCGAGATACTGGCTGCGCAGGATCACCGCCCGCCGCGAGTACCGCTCGGCGATGGCGCCCCAGAACGGCGCAAGCGGGAAGGCGACGCCCATCATCACGGCGTACAGGAGGCCGGTCCAGCTACTGACCTCGGCGGGCGAGAGCCCCATCTCGGACAGATAGAGCGGCGAGTACGCCGTCACGTGGCCGAACGCCAGACCCTCCAGAATGGTCGTGGTCAGGAAGAGGCCGTTGACGGCCCGCCAGTTGTTCACGACCTGGGCGTCACGCGGACGCGGGTGGCGTTGGGGTGTTGGAGTCGCCCGTATCCGTGGTGTCAGGTGTCGCGGACGCTGGCGGCGTGGAGGGCGGCGCCGGTGGAGACTGACCCTTGCCGCGCCGCTTCCGCCACCAGTCGCGGACGGCCCGCCGGCGACCGAGCGCCCACTTGACGGCCGGTGTGAGCGGACGGTGCGGCGCCAGACCAGCAGCCACGTGGCCGGCGGCGCCCGGCCCGGCCACCAGCACCGGCTGCGACCAGTCCCGAAGCGTCTTCGGCTTCTCGTCTGGCTTCCGCCCTGGCTTGCGCACTGGCGGCCGGAAGCGCACGATCGGGCGCCAACGACCGCCCTGCCAGGTCAGGGCGGCCCCGCCGGCCTCGCGCACGATCAGCGCGCCGGCCGCCACGTCCCACAGCTTCGGTCCGCCGAAGACGGCGTACTGGAAGCCGCCGGTCGCCACCATCGCGATCTCCGCCACGATGCTGCCGAGGTTGCGGGCCTCGCCAGATCGCTTCGCGTACGCGCCGCTGAGGCCGAACATCATGCGCAAGCCCGGCGGCACCGCCACCGGGCCGCCCGGACGAAACGGCTGCCGCTCCAGGTGAATCCGCTTGCCGCCGATGCTGGCGCCGTTCCCGAGCGAGGCTCGCAGGACCGCGCCTTCGCCGGAGCCTGGCCAGAACGGCACCAGCAGACAGCCGACGACCGGCTCACCGTAGCGGAGGAGAGCCAGGGACAGTCCGTAGAATGGGAGGCCGGCGGCGAAATTGGCGGTGCCGTCGATCGGGTCGAGCACCCAGAGCAGCTCGGACTCGATGCCTTCGCCGGTGCCCTCCTCGCCGAGGATGCCGTGGTCCGGAAAACGCGCCTTCAACTCGCGGCGCACCAGCGCCTCGATAGCACGATCGACCGCCGTGACGGGATCGCGCTGGTGACGGTCCTTGAACTCGACCTGCTCGGCGGCGATGCCGGCCGCGAATCGCTCGCGCAGGGTGGCTGCCGCGAGGTCCACCACCTCGGCAGCAGCCTGCTCCAACGCCGCGAGATCCAGCGTGCGCGCAGTCGGTCTATCCATCCCGGCGATCCATTGACAGCCAGGGTACCATAGACAGACCAGAAACCCGATAGGACCGTCCGGCGGCACTAAAGCGTTAAACTTGCGTGAGAGCGGCCCAGACCGGGCGCCCATCTCAGGACAAGACACCGGGAGGCAGGCACCCGACCCTCCGCGCACGCAAGGGCCGGGCCTCAGAGGCATCGTGAACGACAGCGAGTACGAGCGGCGACCTGAGCGGAGATGCAGTGACAAGCCCGTCGTGGATCGCGACGAGGCGTTCGACGACGCGAGCGTGGCGCCTCTGCCAGCCCTGGCCGATCTGAGCCAGGAGGCATCCGAGCGGATTCGGCGGTTCATGGCCGACTCGACGGTGCGTGGTGGCGCCAGCCCGGCCGACGTTGCTGACCTGTACCTCGCTCAGGAGATCCTCGACGACGCGAACGCGACCGCCTACCTGGACCGTCGCTTCGTGCACGGACAGGTGCCAGATGACTGGCGCGAGCTCCAGGATCGGCTCTCGACGGCGTACCTGGACAGCCGCCAGGCGATGACCGCCGACGCGCTGCTGAGCCGCGCGCGCGACCTGGACATGGCGTACCGGGCGCCCCGTTCGATCTTCGACGATCCGGACGAGGACGAGCTGCTCGCCGAACAACAGACCGAGCGCCTCGAAGATCGCGACCCAAACCTCGCCGACCTGATCGACGTCTCGCGCCAGGCCATCGAGCGGCATATCGTCTCCGAGGTGCTTTGCTACGGCGTCGCGCCGTACAAGGTGATGCAGCTACGTGAAGGGCTCCGAACGGACGGCGACGAGCGGGCCTTGCAGTACCTCGACCTCCCCTTCGAGCTTGGCGACCGCCCAGCGGATTGGGACGCCCTGCGCGACCGCGCGTTGATGGCGCGAGCTCGGCTCGAAAGCCTGGGGATTGACCCGGCGGCAGCGTTCGTGAACGCCGACGCGACCCATGCTGGCATCGAGACCTCAGAGCTGCTCGCGATTCTGGAGGAGCGCGACCCGCGCTGACCGTTCGGCGCACGGCGTCCCCACCGCACCCGTCGGCTGGCGCCGCCGATGCTCGCGCCACAGCTCCATCGCCACTTGAAGGGCTAAGCGGCGCCTGTTGCATGGGAGTGTGTGCGGGAACACACTCCCGCCGGACCACCGATGCTAGAATCGTGGTGCCATCATGCTGGATCTCGCACCGGGCACCGCGCTGGGCGCATACGTCATCACCGCCCGAATCGGCAGCGGTGGGATGGCCACGGTGTATCAGGCCCACCATCCTGCGCTCGATCGCGACGTTGCGATCAAGGTCATCTCGCATCAATTCGAGAACCAGCCGGAGTTCCTGGAGCGCTTCCGTCGCGAGGCTCGGGCGGCCTCGCGGCTGCGCCACCCGAACATCCTGACGGTCTACGATTTCGGCGAGGAGCGGGATCTCGCCTACATGGTCACCGAGCTGTTGCCCGGCGGCACCCTGGCGGACCGTCTCGGACGCCCGCTGCCGTTCACCGAGATCCTGCGCGTGCTGCGGGGCATCGGGGCGGCGCTCGACACGGCCCACCAGGCCGGGCTGATCCACCGCGACGTGAAGCCGCAGAACATCCTGTACACCCGCGACAACGAGCCGGTCCTCGCCGACTTCGGCATCGCGCGGGTCGCCGAGACGCTGCACTCGCTGACGGTCGAGGGCTCGTTGATCGGGACGCCGTACTACCTGGCGCCGGAGATGGCTTCGGGCGGCGACGTCACCCCGGCCAGCGACCTGTACTCGCTTGGCGTGGTGTTGTACGAGATGCTGACAGGCGAGGTGCCGTTTCCTGGCACGACGGCGATCGCCGTGGTGCGGGCGCACGTCTACGAAACGCCACCGCCGGTGACCGCGCGGAATCCCCGCATCTCGCGGCTGATGCAGGCAGTCGTCAATCGGGCGCTCGCCAAGAACCCCGCGGACCGGCACCGCAGCGGCATGGCGATGGCGATCGACTTCGAAGAGGCGATGCTCGCCGCCAGCCAGCCGACGCCGCGCCCGAACACCGTCAGCACGGTCGCCGACGTGCCGCCAGAGCGCGGCGCGCCCCCACCCGGCGGACCGCCCGACTCTTCGGTACGCTCTCCCGGGGTGACCGGTGGCACGGCCTGGGCGCCAGATCGCCGAGACCAGCGCACAGGAGGAGGCTGGCCTCCCGACTCGGGCGAGCAGCGCGGGCCGGGCGACACGTCAGACGCGCGCCGGCGGGAGAGTCAGCGGTGGGCGCCGAATTCGTACGGCACGGGGGCGGCTCCGGGCTTCACCCCCTCCGTCCCGCCAGCGGCGTCTTATCCGGGGACCGGGGGCGCGTACATCGAGCGCTGGGCGGAACCGGCCCCACCTGCACAGCCTCGCTCGCACCCCGCGCGAGGCTTTCTCGTGGTTGTGGCGATCGTGATCCTGGTGGCGCTGCTCACGTACGGGCTGCGCGTCACCGGCGTGATCTCGGATTCGATGCTCCCGTTTGCGCGGGCGGCGACGCCGACGCCGACCCTGGCGCCGGCATCGACGGCCACGCCCCGACCGACCGACTCCCCGCTCGGCGTCATACCGAAACCCGGCGAGCAGGTGTCGCCGGTCCCGGTGCCGTCGCCGTCACCCGGCACCGCTCCGCTCGTGTCGCCCGTGCCGTCGCCGTCGCCCGCGGCCGAGGTGCTGCCGTCGTTCACGCCGTTCCCGGTGACCAGTCCATCGCCGGCGCCGCCGCTTCCGCCGACGCTTCCACCGACAGTGGCGCCAGACATCCGGACCGGTCCGTTGACCGTGACCTTCGTGACGCCGAAGGACGGCGACGCCGTGGAGCTCAGGCCACGGGTCGCCGGGCGGCAGACGGGGGAGCGGTCCCCGAACCAGCATCTCTGGCTGCTGATCCACCCGGACGGCGGCCCCGACAACTGGTGGCCGAACAAGAGTGAACTAGTCGTGGGGCAAGACGGAAGCTGGACCGTTGATGGTGTCGAGGTGGGCGGCGAGCCCGGCTCCCGACACGTCCTGGCCGTGGGGGTGGTGGACGAGGCCGGGCAGAAAGTGATCCTCTCAC
Source organism: Chloroflexota bacterium (assembly GCA_046328125.1). Taxonomy (GTDB): domain Bacteria; phylum Chloroflexota; class UBA6077; order UBA6077; family JACCZL01; genus JADZEM01. Next base: position 111,866 of record JAXLXF010000015.1, on the reverse strand, counting down.
AGATCCAGGATCACAAGGACGAGCCGTGGCCGAACGGGCCGCCGCCCGAGTTTCACATGCTGGCCCGCGTGACAGTGGTCAAACGCTGATAATGCGCGCACGAGCACGAACGCAGACGCTACGCTTCTGAAATCCAGCACACGGCTCCGCCGCGAGGCGCAGACCAGCAGGCCACATGCCTGGCACGGCGCGTCGCCGGCCGGCAATCTTCTGACGACGGGAGTACAAGGCAATGATCGAACGGGATCGGGTGACTCGGATCGCGACGGGTGTGTCGATGTCAGCCGCCGAGACCGAGGCTGTGGATCGTCTCGCGCAGGCGCGCGAGCGGATCGGCGTGGGCGGCGGAGACGAGAACGTCGCCAAGATCCAGCTGGCGGCACGGTGGGCCGAGCAGTACGCGCCGGATGGCCATGACACCCTGGACGAGGCGCTGCGCCGCTTCAAGCGCGCCTACTCGTACATCGACACGGTCGTCAAGCTGCTGGAGCCAGAAGAGGCGTAGCACACGCCGCCGGCCGTCGCACAAACTGTCTCATATATCAAACTGATACGCGCCCGTGCGACAATGTCCTCGTGCGCGCTTCGGCGTCGTTTTCCCCATCGTGGGCTGCTCGATTCGGCCGGAATGGCCGGTCTGGACAGCGATGGGGTGGGGAGTACGATGACGTCGTCAGACGCCGCGCCATTCTGGCGCCTCTCGGTTCTGATTCAGACGCTGGTTCAACGCATGCTGGCTTGCTTGCCAGAAGGGCGGCCGATCCCGTTCGATATCTGGTCGCGGCGGCATGACGGCATTGTGCGGCTCGTCTGGCTGCACGCGGTCGGACTGACGCTCGCGACGCTGCTATTCGACGGCGACCACCTCGTGGGGATCTGCGGCAGCCTCGTGATCGGGTTCCTCGGCATCGCCGCCGACCGTCCGTGGACCAGTCGACGGCTTCGCGCCTGTCTCGCGGCCGTGGGTCTGCTGGCCTCGTCGGCGTTGCTGGTGCATCTCACCGGCGGCGTCATCGAGATGCACTTCCACTTCTTCGTGGCGCTGGCGGTCATCGCGTTCTATCAAGACTGGGTCGTTTTCTTGGTCGCGATCGGATTCGTGCTGGTCGAGCACGGCGTGGTCGGCGTCGTCTACCCGGCGGCGGTGTACGACCATCACGCGGCGTGGGAGCACCCGTGGATCTGGGCCGGCATCCATGCGATCTTCGTGGCCGCTGCCAGCACCGCGAACTTGCTGGGCTGGCGCGTCAACGAGCAACAGGCGCTGCACGACCCACTGACCAGATTGCCCAATCGCGCGCTCTTTCGCGACCGGACCGAGCACGCGCTGGCCCAGGCGCGGCGGCGCGCCCAGCAGGTGGCGGTGGTCTTCGTCGATCTCGACCGCTTCAAGCCGATCAACGACACCTGGGGGCACCACGTCGGGGACCAGGTGCTGGTCGAGGTGGGCGAGCGCCTGCGCCACGCCGTCCGCGAGGGTGACACCGTCGCGCGGCTCGGCGGCGACGAGTACGCCATCCTGCTGGAAGACCTGCCCTGGAGATCGCCGAGAGCGCGCTCCTGGAAGACTCGGCCAGGTCGATTCGCGCGCTGGAGCAGCTCAAGCAGTTGGGCCTGCGGCTCGCCATTGACGATTTCGGCACCGGCTACTCGTCGCTCAACTACCTGCAGCGGATGACGATCGACATCCTCAAGATCGACCGCTCCTTCGTGGACCGCATCGACCGGGGCGACGATCCCGCGTTCGCGCGGGCGATTGTAGACCTGGCCCGCACGCTCTCGCTGAAGACGATCGCCGAGGGCATCGAGGTCGAGGCTCAGGCCGAGCGCCTCGAGGAGATCGGCTGCGAGCTCGGGCAGGGGTTCCTGTATGCGAAGGCGGTTCCGGCCGACGAGATGACGCGGCTGCTGGCGGCGCCGCGCGACAACCGGGTGGCGTCGTAGGCGGCCGATGCCGCCACCGCCACCTGGCTGTGGCACTCGTGAAGCGAGACGGTCTACTGTGTGAACGGGAAACGGGTCCGGCCGCGCACCTCTGGGTTACAGATGTTCTCCGGGAAGGTGCCGGTCAGGAGCGCTGCCATCACCTTCGCACCGTCACGCTGACCTGACCGGACCGCCTCGTCCGAGAAGCCGGCCGCGTGCGGCGTGACGATGACGTTGTCCAGTTGGAGGATCGGGTTGTCGGGCGGGGTCGGCTCGACCTCGAAGGTGTCCAGCCCGGCGCCGGCGATCCGCTTCTCGACCAGCGCCTGGTAGAGCGCCTTTTCGTCGATCAGGTCGCCGCGCGCGGTGTTGAACACCCAGGCGGACGGCTTCATCAGCGCCAACGTGCGCTCGTTGAGGGTCTGGCGGGTGGCCGGGTTCGAAGGGGCGTGCAGCGTCACGTAGTCGGCGCGGCCTAGGAGATCGTCCAGGTCCGTCAACTCGACCCCGAGCTCCGCCGCCTTCTCCGGACGGGCCACCGGGTCGAACGCGACGATCTTCATCTCCAGCGCCTGCGCTCGCTTCGCCACCTCCTGCCCGATGTGCCCGAACCCGATGATGCCGATCGTCTCGCCGTAGAGGGGAGCCACCGGCGGCTGGAGATCGCGCCGCCACTGGCCCTGCTTCAGCAGGTTGTGGAGCAGGATCAGCTTCCGCGTCGCCGCCAGCAGGAACATGATCGTGTGGTTGGCGACCTCGCGGTGGCAGAAGAACAGGTTGGAGACGGGTATCCCCATCTCGGACGCAGCGTCCAGGTCGATGTGGTTGTAGCCGTGGCTGATCGTGACGATCCCACGGGCTTTGACCATCCGGCTCAGCATGTCGGCGTCGATGGAGGAGACGCCGAGCAGGCCGTCTGCCTCGGGCAACAGCGAAAGCAGGCGCTCGCGGTCCGACAAGGGCACCGCGATCATCTCCGCCCCGACCGCTGCCAGTGTCGCGCGCTCGTCATCGAGGGTGTCGTCAGTGTCGCCGCGACCAAGCGTGCCGCGCACCACGGTCAGAGCCATAGCTCAGCCACTCCTGGAGTCCTGGATGAGCGGCAGTATAGAGGGTCCGTGGGTTGAAGCCCACGACGACCGCGACGCTCAGACGGGATCGCTCGATGCGTCCTCAGTCCGACGGCTCGCGGCCCAGGCGACCAGCGCGTCCACCAGTCCGGGGATCGTGTGCACGTCGGCTTCGACCGCGACGGTCAGCCCGAGCTCGCGGGCGGTCTTCGAGGTGACCGGGCCGATGCTGGCGATCGTCAGGCCGTTCAGCAGCTCCAGCCGCCCATTGATGCCGGCGACGAGATTCCGCGCCGTGGACGAGCTCGTCAGCGTCACCACGTCGATGGTCCGCAGTTCCAGAGCTGCCAGCAGCCGATCTCGGCTCTCGGGAGACGGCGTCGTCTGGTAGGCGGTCACCTCGCTGACCAATGCGCCCTGCTCGCGGAGGCCGTCCGCCAGCACCGGTGGCGCGATGTCGGCCCGTGCGAGCAGGATCCTGACGCCACCGAGATCGCGCTTTCGGAATCCGTCCAGGATGCTGTCGGTCACGAACTCGGGCGGGATCCAATCGGCGGTGATGCCGTGGGTGGCGAGAGCACCGGCCGTGCTCGGGCCAATGGCACAGATCTGCACGCCGGCCAGGGCACGGCTGTCCTGGCCGGACCTGAGCAGCCGCTCCCAGAATGCGTCTACGCCGTTGGTGCTGGTGAAGACGATCCAGCCGAACTGCCCGACGTCGGCAAGCGCCGAGTCGAACGGGGCCGGGTCGTCCACCGGGCGGATCTCGATGGTCGGATACTCCAGCGGCGCAGCCCCGAGCTCGACCAATCGCGCCGAGAGCGCGCTCGCCTGCTGACGAGCGCGCGTCACCAGCACCCGCAGGCCAGCCAGTGGCAGCCGCGAGCGCCAGTCGAGGCCGTCTCGCAAGCCGACCACGTCCCCGACCACCAGCACGGCCGGCGGTCGAAGGTCGGCCCCGCGCACCCGCTCGACGATGCTGCCGAGCGTCCCGGCGACCACTTCCTGGTCTGGGGTGGTGGCCCAGCGAATCGCGGCGGCAGGCTGCGAGGCCGGTCGGCCGTTCGCCAGCAGGTTCGCGACGATCGGTTCGAGGTTCTCGACGCCCATCAGGAAGATCAGCGTCTCGGGGCCGTTCGCGAGGCCGGCCCAACGGACGCCGCTGGCGTCGCGGGTTGGATCTTCGTGGCCGGTGACGACGGCGAACGAGGCCGCGACCTGTCGGTGGGTGACCGGGATGCCGGCGAAGCTCGGGCCGGCGATGGCGGACGTGATGCCTGGCACCACCTCGAACGGGACGCCGGCCGCGTCGAGCGCCAGCGCCTCCTCGCCGCCGCGCCCGAAGACGTACGGGTCGCCGCCCTTCAGTCGGACCACGATCTGCCCGGCCAGCCCACGCTCGACCAGCAGCTCGTCGATCTCGTCCTGGCTCATGGTGTGTTGGCGCGGTCCCTTGCCGACGAAGATCCGCTCGGCGGCGGCCGGCACGTACCCCAGCAGCTCCGGCGAGGCGAGGCGGTCGTAGACCACCACCTCGGCCAGCCGCAGGCACTCGACGCCCCGGACCGTGATCAGGCGCGGGTCGCCCGGCCCCGCCCCGACGAGGTACACCTTCCCAACCTGGCTTCGTGCGCTCACGTCAGGCGCCCCCGAGGGCGGGATCGATCAGGTTGCGAGCGGCTGGCAGCAGCATGTCGGCCAGCGAGGCGCCAGCGGACGTGGGGTCCTGGCCGTCGCCACTCAGATGTTCGCGGGCCAGCCGCTTGCCGTCCGTCGATGCGACCACTCCGACGATCTCCAGCCGGCCGCCGTCGAAGACCCGCGCCACCGCGCCGGCCGGCAGCTGACAGCCGCCGCCGAGCCGAGCCAGGAAGGCGCGCTCGGCCAGCGCCTCGGCCCGAATGGTTGGCACGTCGATGGACGCCAGGATCTCCAGCGCGCGAGTGTCGTCCGCGCGGCACTGGACCGCCAGCGTGCCCTGGCCGGCCGCCGGCGTGCACTCGTCGATCTCCAGCGCCTGATCCAGCTCACCGAGCCGGCCGAGCCGCTCCATGCCGGCAATCGCGACAGTCAACGCATCGACCTCGCCGTCGCGGACCTTGCGCAGGCGGGTGTCCAGGTTGCCGCGAATCGGCGTCATCTGGAGATCGGAGCGGAGCGCGAGCAGCTGAGCCGCCCGACGTGGGCTCCCGGTCCCGACGCGAGCACCAGATGGCAGGCTGGCGAGATTGCGCCCGACGCGGCAGACCAGGCCGTCCCGAGCGTCGGCGCGGAGCGGGAAGGCCCCGAGCGTCAGGCCGGGCGTCTCGGCGGTTGGCACGTCCTTGAGGCTGTGGACGGCCAGATCGACGCGACCGTCCAGCAGCTGCTCCTCGACGCCCTTCACAAAGACGCCCTGCCCGAGCGTCGTCAGCGGCGTCTGCTTGTCGCGGTCGCCGGGCGTGCTGGCGGTCACCACCTCGAATGCCAGCGACGGCCAGCGCGCCGATAGGAGGTCGACCACGTGCTGGGTCTGGATCAGGGCGAGCTGACTGCCACGCGTCACCACCCGCACCGTCGAATCGCCGTTCAGTCTACGCACAACACCCGAGATTGTACCGAAGATCGGCCTACAGATCGGGCGCGAGGATGTCCAGCAGGCGGCTTCGGGCGGAATCGCGGTTGCCAGCCTCGAGGGCGTCTCCGACTTGCTGGTCGGCCAGCGCCCGCTTCCAGACCCCGCCGTCCGGCGACCGGCCGTCCCGCAGAAGCTCGCGGCGCAGCTCCGCCACCAGGTCGAGCAGCTGGCAGCGAGAATCGGTCAGCCACTCGGCCAGTTGCTCGCGCAGGAACCGCGCGAAGGCCGGGCTCCGGCCGCCGGTCGAGATCGCCAGGGCCACGTCGCCACGACGGACGACCGCCGGGACGGTGAAATCGCACGCCGCCGGGTCGTCCGCGACGTTGACCAGCACGCCGCGCATCATGGCCGCCTCGACCACGGCCCGGTTGACGTCCGTCTGGTTCGTCGCCGCGAACGCTAGCGTTGCGCCGTCGAGGTCGGACGGCTCGAACGGACGACGCTCCAGGCGCCCGCCTGCCGATGACACCAGCCGCTCGATCTCCTCCGACACGACCGGCGCGACGACGAGCAGCTCGGCGCCAGTGTTCACCAGCGCGGCCAGCTTGCGGGCCGCGACCGCGCCACCACCGACGACGACGCAGCGACGGCCGGTCAAGCGCAGCACGAGCGGGTAGCCTTCTGACACGCGGTGGCCTACGAGGGCGTCTCGCCCGGCCGGGGATGCGCGCCGCGCTCGTGGGCGGCGGTCATCGCGATCAGGGTCTGATCCATGAAGTGATTCACGCGGCCCAGCACCTCGCTGGAGTGGCGGGACGACGGAGACTGCTCCCCGAGCCACTGATGGACCGTCTCCAGGACCGGATTGCGGAAGATCAGGAACGCCTCGGTCGCCTCGGCGAGCGTCAGCCCGAGTCGGGTCGCCATCTCGCCGTACTCGGAGGCGAGCTCCCGCCCACGGTCGAGGGCGTGCTCGCGCTCGGCCGGGGTCGTGCCGACGACGTGGGTGGTCAGCAGGTTCAACATCGACGTGCCGAGCAGGCGAAACTGACGCCGCGCCGGCAGGTCGAACCGCTCGAACCAGGGGCTGGAGAGCGCCTGTCGGGCAACCTGCTCGTAGCGGTCGTGGCTCGCCAGGAGCGCGGCCGAGAGCGGCGTTGTGGGCGCTGACGGTGGGCCGGACTCCAGCAGCGCGCGCAGGTCAGCCTCGCGGTATCGCCGATGGCCGCCGGGCGTCAGGAAAACCGGCACCCGACCGCTGTCCGTCCACGTCCGCAGCGTGGACTGGTTGACGCCGAGAATCTCGCACGCCCGGCGCATCCCGATCCACGGCCCGTCCTCTGGAGAGGCGGCGAGGACGGGTGTCCCGTCAGAGGTCACGCGGCGTCTCCCAAAAAGGCTACGGCGGATCGCGGCGGTCGTGCGCCGCTGTCGGTCATCGTGGCAGGCGATCGTACCGAAGGGTATCGACCGCTTCCGGCGGCTGTCAAGCGCTCGGCGCGCGGCGGCGTGCAAGATCAGGGCATCTCCGACGCTGGCGCTATACTCGTCGCTCCCGGAGGTTCGATGCGCGTTCTGTTGGCCGGCGGCGGGTCCGGCGGCTCGGCAACCCCGATTCTGGCGATCGCCAGCCAGTTGCGGGCGCGGCAACCAGACGTCGAGCTGCTGTACGTCGGCACGCTCGGCGGACCGGAGGCCGACCTCGCCGCCGAGGAAGGCATCCCGTACGTCGGCGTAAGGACCGGCAAGCTGCGGCGGTACTGGGACACCCAGAACGTCACGGACGTCGCCCGGATCGTGCAGGGCGTCGGACAGTCGCTGATGCACGTGCGGCGCTTCAAGCCCGACGTGGCGTGCGGCGCGGGCGGGTTCGCCAGCGTTCCACCCTTGGCGGCGGCCGGCTTGCTGCGAGTGCCGGTGCTGATCCACCAGCAGGACGTGGTGCCGGGTCTGGCGAACAGGGTGCTGGTGCCGTTCGCGCGACGCATCACCGTGGCGCTGCCAGACACGGTGCGGGCGTTTCCGCCTGGCCGCACGGCGCTGCGCGGGAACCCGGTCCGGCGACGCGTCCTGGCGGGCCGCCCCGAGGAGGCGTACCGCTCCCTGAACCTCAGCCCGGACGCGCCGCTGCTGCTGGTCACCGGCGGCGGCACCGGTGCGCTCGGGCTGAACAAGATCGTGGCGGCGGCGGCGACCCGGCTAATCGAGCGGTGCCAGGTGCTCCACCTGACCGGACGAGGGCGCGGCGTGGACGTGCCAGACCTGGGGCCTCGCTACCAGCAGCGTGAGTTTCTGGTCGAGGAGATGCCGCACGCGCTGGCGGCGGCATCGGTGGTGGTCTCGCGAGCGGGCATGGGCACCCTGAGCGAGCTGGCGGCGCTGGCAAAGCCGTCGATCGTCGTGCCGATGCCTGGCTCCCACCAGGAGTACAACGCTCGTGCCTTCGCCCGCGCGGGTGGCGCGATGGTGTTCGACCAGGGCGACCTCACGCCGGAGCTGCTGGCCTCGACGGTGCGGGACCTGCTGGACGACCCGTCACGCAGAACGGCGCTGGGGGAGGCGTTGCGTGGCGTGATGCCGCTCGACGCCGACGCGCGCATCGCCGAGGACGTGCTGGCGCTGGCGGAGGGCCGCCCCTAACCCTCTCCCACCGGTCCTTCGACGACGACGGCGACCGGGGCAGCGCGCGTGACGTCCACCCGGATACTGCCGTTGTCGCGCCGCACCTCGAAGTCCACCCGGTGGCCGCCGACGCGCAGGTTGCGGACGCGCAGCTCGTTTACGTGGCGCGGCAGCGTCGGTCGGAGAGCGATGCGGTCCGCGGCGGCGTCCGGTTCGAGGCCGAGCAGCGCCTGGAAGACCAGGAAGACGCTGCCGGCCGCCCACGCCTGGGGCGAGCACGAGACCGGATACTGGGCCGGCATCGAGTAGTAGCGGCGGTCCCGCGCGAAGCCACAGTACAGCTCCGGCAGGCGATAGAGCGGGAACCTGACCGCCGCGTCCAACAGCTCTTCCGCCACCTGAAGGGCGTGCTCGTCCTGACGGTAGCGCTTCAGGCCCGCCACGATCATCGAGTTGTCGTGCGGCCAGACCGAGCCGTTGTGGTAGCTCATCGGGTTGAAGGACGGCTCGATGCTGCTGAGCGTGCGCACGCCCCAGCCGCACAGCATGTCCTCGCGGACCAGGCGGGCACCGACCGCCCGCCCCGCGTCGTCGGCCAACAGTCCGGCCCAGAGGCAGTGCCCGACGTTCGACGAGACGGTGTTGACCGGGCGCTTCTCGGCGTCCAGGGCCATCGCGAAGAACTGGTCGACGTCCGACCACCAGACGCGCTGGAACCGCTCGGCGAGCGTCTTCGCGCGGCCTCGCAGCTCAAGTGCTCGCTCCAGCTCGCCCCAGCGCTCGTACAGCTCGGCGGCGGCGATCCAGGCGGCGTAGACGTAGGCTTGCACCTCGGCGAGCGCGATGGGCGGCTCGGCAACCCGGCCGTCGCGGTGGGTCGCCGAGTCGCTGGAGTCCTTCCAGCCCTGATTGCGAATACCGCGCGTCGAGCGGCAGAGGTACTCGACGAAGCCGTCGTCGTCCAGGTCGCCGTACGTCTCGATCCAGCCGAGCGCCGATTCGAGATTCGGACGCAGGTCGTTCGCCAGCGCGCGGTCGCCAGTCCAGCGAACGTACTCGCCCAATGTGATGACCCAGAGCGGAGTGGCATCGACGCTGCCGTAGTACGGCGTGTGCGGCACCTGTCCGAGCGCCGCCATCTCACCCAGCCTGATCTCGTGCAGGATCTTGCCGGGCTGTTCGTCGCGCCAGTCATTCACCTCACGGCCCTGGTGCTTCGCCAGGAAAAGGAGTGTCGCGCGGGCGATGTCCGGCTGGAGCGCGAGCGTCTGCAATGAGGTGATCAGGCTGTCGCGCCCGAACGGCACGCTGAACCACGGGATGCCGGCCGACGGCAGGTACCCGTCTTCCACGCGGTCGCTGAGCAGCCGAAGGTCGTGCAGCGACCGCTTGAGCACGGCGTTGACGATCTCATCGTCGGTGACGATATCGGTGCAGCTCGCCTCCCATTCGTCGTAGGAAGCTCGCATCGCCCCGAACGCCGCGTCGAGCGAGGCATCCTGGTCGGCGCTCGGTTCGAGGTCACCCTGGTTGACCAGCACCTCGCAGGTGATCGAGGCGTACTGGCCCGGGGGCACCTCCAGCTCGAAGACGGCGGTCGCGGTCGGCGGGCGGATCGGCACTTCGGCGCGCGGGTCGCCAGCGCCGCTGATACCGGGCATCAGCTCCAGGTCATCTGGTGAGATCGGATCGGGATCCGCGATGTCTACCCGGCTCGGGACGCGGTCGAAGCGGACCCGCGTCTCACGCCGCATCTCGTCCAGGCCGGTGTAGCCCAGCACCAGATCGTTGCCGTCGAGCCACGGGCGGTCGATGGCGCCGTGCTTGGATCGACGGGCGTAGCCGCGAATGTCGAACATGTCGCGGAAGTCCGAACCGAACGTCAAATGGAGGGTGACCGGCACCGAGAACGGGTTGTAGTTGAAGATGCCGACCCGCTCGTGGAGGGCGGCGCGCAGGAAGCGATTCCGCCGGATGCTGAGCGTTCGCGGGCGGACGTCGCGGCCGTCGGGGGTCTGAAAGAGCGGGTTGGCGAACTGCAACGTCATCATGAAGTTGTGCTCGCCAGACGACGACAACAGCTGCGGCCGGCCCGCGTCCATCTCCAGCTCGAACAGGCTGAGGAAGCGGGTGTCGTGCCAGTAGAGCCCGTGCCCGTCCGTGTTGTGCGCCGCGATGTCGCCGTTGCCATCGCACACCAGGAACATCTGGTGCTCTTTCAGCACGATCCGGTCGAGCACGTCCGCAGCCTCCCCGTCACCGTTTCCTGACAGGATAGCGCGCCGGCCATTCGGTGGCTGCCGGCGCGCGTCAGGTCAGTGCGAGATCGGGGCCATGGCGTAACCCGTCAGCGGGAGGGAGCACACGGGTCAGGGAAGGGCGCCGGTGAAGATCGTCTTCTCCCGCTCCTGGCCCACGCCGATCAGGCCGGCCGGCACCCCCACGCACTCCTCCAGGAGCCTGACGTAGTCCTGCGCCTGGCGCGGCAGATCCTTCCAGTCGAGGGCGTCGCCGGTCGGCGCCTTCCAGCCGGACATGCCCTCGTAGACCGGCGTGCAGCGTGCCAGGTCTTCGGGCTGACTCGGGAACTGCTCCACGCGCTGCCCGTCCAGCTCGTAGGCCACGCACACTTGCAGCTCGTCCAGCTCGTCCAGGATGTCGATGCGGGTCAGGGCGATCGAGTGAAAGCCGTTGACGATCATCGAGTGGCGCGCCGCCACCGCGTCGAACCAGCCGACTCGACGCGGGCGTCCGGTCGTGGTGCCGTACTCGTGGCCGCGCTCGCGGATGTGGTCGCCAATGTCGTCCAGCAGCTCGGACGGCATCGCGCCGGCCCCCACGCGCGACTGGTACGCCTTGAACACGCCGATGGCGGTCGTCAGGTGGCGCGGCCCGATGCCGGCTCCGTTCAGCAGCCCGCCGACCGTGCAGGACGTGGTGGTGACGTACGGGTAGGTGCCGTGGTCGATGTCCAGGAGGGTGCCGTGGCCGCCCTCCAGGAGGATGGTGCGGCCCTCCTTGAGCGCCTGCTCCATGACCGGCTCGGACTCGGCGATGTACTTCCCGAGGCGGTCGGCATACCCCAGGTAGGTGGTGACGATGTCGTCGGCGGTGACCGGCGGCGCGCCGTACAGCCGGTCCAGGATCAAGTTCTTACGCTCGACCGATGCGCGGACCTTGTCGCGGAAGCGCTCCGGTCGGAGCAGGTCGCCAGCCACGATCCCGACCCGTCCGACCTTGTCGGCATAGGTCGGCCCGATACCGCGGCCGGTGGTGCCGATGGCGGCGGCCCCGCGCGACTCCTCTTCGAGCTTGTCGAAGAGCGGGTGGTACGGCATCACGAGGTGAGCGCGGGCGCTGATGACGAGGTTATCCGTCGCGACGCCCCGACGGTCCAGCTCGTCCATCTCGCCGAGCAGCGTGGCCGGGTTCAGGGCCACGCCCGGACCGATGATGCAGCGCGTCTGGTCGTTGAAGATCCCGGCTGGCACCAGGTGCAGCGCGAACTTGCCGCGCGGGTTGACGACGGTGTGGCCGGCGTTATCGCCGCCCTGGGCCCTGACGACGACGTGCGCCCGACCCGCCAGCAGGTCGATGATCTTGCCCTTGCCCTCGTCGCCCCACTGGCCACCAACAACGGCGATAACCGGCATCGCTCGACTCCGTACGGAGATGCGTGGATGGTGCCACGCTCGCGCGCGATACGCGCCGTTGAGTGATTATACCGAGAAGACAGGAGACAGCATACAGGAGACAGGAGAGGTCTGTTTCTCCTGTCTCCTGTATGCTGTCTCCTGTCTTCTCCGCTAGATCAGCGCGGCCCGGTTGCCGTAGTTGCGGGCGTAGTACTCCCGGTACTCGCCCGACTTGAGCGGGCGCCACCAGTCCTGGTTATTGACGTACCAGTCCACGGTCGCGTTGAGCGAAGCCTCGAAAGTGTAGTCCAGCTCCCAGCCCAGCGCTCTCAGCTTGGAGCAGTCCACGGCGTAGCGCATGTCGTGGCCGGGCCGGTCTGGCACGAACGTCATCAGGCTCTCGGGCTTGCCGAGGCGGCTGAGGATCGCCTTCGCCAGCACGATGGTGTTGGTCTCGTTGCCGCCGCCGACGTTGTACACCTCGCCAGGCTCGCCCTTGCGAAGCACCGTGTCGATGCCGGCGCAGTGATCGGTCACGTAGATGTAATCGCGCAGGGCGCCGCCGTTGCCGTAGATCGGCAGCGGGACGTCGTCGATGGCGTTGGTCACGAAGACCGGCACGACCTTCTCGGGGAACTGGTACGGCCCGATGTTGTTCGAGCCGCGCGTAATCATCACCGGCAGGTTGTAGGTGGTCCGGTACGCCAGCACCATCAGGTCGCCGCCGGCCTTGCTGGCAGCGTACGGGCTTCTGGGCGCCAGCTGGTCGGTCTCCTTCGAGTGGCCGGTCGGGACGTTGCCGTACACCTCGTCGGTGCTGACCTGGAGGAAGCGGTGAAGGCTGCAGCGCCGCGCCGTCTCCAGCAACACCCAGGTGCCGCGGACGTCCGTCTCTATGAAGGCGCCGGCGTCGAGGATCGAGCGGTCCACGTGGGTCTCCGCCGCGAAGTTGACGACGGCGTCGGCCTCGGCCATCAGCGGCTCGACGGCCGCCGCGTCCGCGATGTCGCCCTGCACGAACCGGAAGCGCGGGCTCTGGCGCAGGTCGGCGAAGTTGGCCGGGTTCCCGGCATAGGTCAGCTTGTCGTAGACGGTGACGGTGTCGTCGGGGTACCGGTTCAACACGTACCGCGCGAAGTTGCTGCCGATGAAGCCGGCGCCGCCGGTGACGAGCAGTCGCATCAGACCGCCCCGGCCGGCGAGATCGTCTTCTTGTTGACGCCGTTCGCCCGCACGAAGTCGATGATCTCGTAGTAGACCTCGATCGACTCGCCGGCGTCGCCCCAGAAGCCCTCGATAACGTCGAACTCCATGTCGCCTTGCTGGATGTAGGCGTTGTTGACGTCGGTGATCTCCAGCTCGCCGCGCCCGGAAGGCTTCAGCGTCTTCACGATATCGAAGACGGCTGAGTCGTACATGTAGACGCCGATGACCGCGTACTGCGACGGCGGGTTCTGCGGCTTCTCGAGGATGTCGGTGATGCGGCCGCCCTCGAAGATCGGCACGCCGAGATGGCGCAGGTGCTGCGGGTCGCTCATCTCCTTGAGCAGGACGCGCGCGCCGTGCTCCTGTCGCTCGAAGTTCTCGACGAACGGCTCGATCGAGTGCTCCAGAATGTTGTCCCCGAGCATGACCAGGAACTTGTCGCCATCCACGAAGCTCTCGGTCAGGCCGAGCGCCTCGGCGATACCGCCAGCGCGGGCCTGGTAGGCGTAGCTGAGCCGCGACACGCCCAATTCGCGGCCGTCGCCCAACAGGCGGAGAAACTCGCCGGCGTGGTTGCCGCCGGTGACCACCATGATGTCGGTGATGCCCGCGTTCACCAGGGTCTCGATCGGGTAGTAGATCATCGGCTTGGTGTAGACCGGCAGCAGGTGCTTGTTGGTGATCCTCGTCATTGGGTCGAGCCGGGAGCCGGTCCCGCCTGCCAGAATGACGCCCTTCATCTGGTTATCGCCCTCCGCAGCGTGTCGGTCGAGCGGTCGCCGACCGAGCTGTCGTCACTAGCGCCGTGTTCAATCGAGTCGTCTATCGAGTCGTCTTCGGTCTGTCGCGGCCAATCACGCTCAGGTTATGCAACACGACGGCCGATTTCGGCATGTCAGTCGTGTGAGGGTCAGGTGCTGAGATACTCGGTCTGGGCCTTTTCGCCTTTCACGTTGGTGAGCACCGCCCCGAGGATGCGCGCTCCAACCCGTTGCAGCTGGTCGGTGGCGCGACGCGCGGTGTCCCGTCGGGTGCGGCCAGAGTCCACCACCAGCAACACCCCGTCTACCCGCGTCGCCAGGATGCTCGCATCGGTGACCGAGCTGACCGGTGGGGCGTCCACCAGCACGATGTCCGCCTCCTCGCCGATCGACGCCAGCACCCGCGCGAAACGCTCGGAGGAGATCAGCTCGGACGGGTTCGGCGGGAGCGGCCCGGCCGCCACCAGGCTGACGTTCGGTGTCGAGGTCGCCTGGAGCGGGACCGCCAGCTGGTCGTCCAGCATCATGGTGGTCAGGCCCGGCTGCTCGGTCAGCCCGAAGACGGTGTGGAGAGCCGGGTGCCGCAAGTCGCAGTCCACCATCGCCACGCGCTTGCCGCTCTGGGCCATCGTGATCGCCAGGTTCGCCAGCACCACGGACTTCCCTTCGTTCGGGCCGACGCTGGTCACCAGCAGCGTCCGCACGTCGCGGTCCAGGCTGGAGAACTGTATGTTCGTGCTGAGCGTCCGGTACGCCTCAGCTGCCGCCGAGCGCGGGGCCTGGACCATCACCAGACCGGCGCCGTTGTTCTTCTCGTTCGAGGAACCAGTCATCGAGCCCGCTCCGTCACTCGTTCGCCGGCGCTCTCGGGTCGAGATCGTGGCGTCAGGAGCACCAGCGGCCGGGGGATCCGGCCGAGCGTGGTCAACCCGAGCGCCCGCTCGACGTCGGCGGCGGTCTTGAGGGTGTCGTCGAGATAGTCGATCGCGAGGGCCAGCAGCGCCCCGACAAACAGTCCGAGCAGCGCGGCGGCGCCGGCGATCACGCGTGTCTGCGGCCAGACCAGTCGAGCCGGCGCCGGCCGATCCAGGATCGAGACGATAGCGCGATCCTGCGTGGGAATGCCCTGATTTCTCGCGGCGTGCTGCTCCTCGAATACCCGCGCCGTTTCCAGGACGATGGACTCTACCCGGCCCGGATCGACGTCGTCCGCTTCGAGCTGGATCTGGCCGCTCGGGACCACCGCTTCGGAGCGCAGCCGATCCAGGATCGCCTGAGGGCCGAGGTCGAGGCGCAGGCGTTGATCGACCTCACGGGCGACGTCGGTGGTGCGGACGCGCTGGGCCAGCTGCGGCAGCAGCCGTTCGAGCGCCAGCTGCTGGCCGTTGTCGAACCGTGCGCTCACTTCGAGGCGAATCGAGGACCGGTAGACGGGCGTCTGGAGCCGCGCGTACACCACCGACACGGCTACCGCGCTCGCCACGACGATGAGCACGACCCACCAGCGTCGGCGCAGTATTCCGAGCGAGCTCCAAAGATCCAGAACGAACCTCGACGACCTGGCCGCGTCGTCACGGCGCGGGATTATGGGGACGCCTCTCGGAGAGTGTCAAGCGTAGTCCTGGCGACGGCGGCGCCCGACCGGCCAGATCACATAGCCGGACTGACATGTTACGTCAAATCATCGTCACGGTGGGATGATCGGTCGGTCGGAGCCAGGCGATTTCCTGATGGCGGGGCCGACCCAACGGGGGCGGCACGCTTTCTGCTTTGAGTCGGATCATGTGCCGCTCCCGTCCGCACCGCGAACGGGCGGCGACACAGAGCACATGATGCTGAAGGAGGTGTCCGCGATGACCGGACGCAAGGACGAGTTTGTCGGCGGGGTCAAGGAAGGTCTGGGCAAGATGACCGGGAACGAGGGGCTGGAGGCCGAGGGCGCGGCCCAGAAGAACATGGGCAAGGCCGAGCGCCAGATGAGCGGGGCGGCTCACGAGGCGAAGGGCAGCTTCAAGAAGGGCGCTGGCAAGCTGCTCGGGTCGCCGACGCTCGAGGCCGAAGGCGAGGTTGACAAGGCCCACGGCAAGATCGAGCGCGCATAGCGCCCACCGGCAGTGACGCCACGGCCACTCAGGACGCCACCGCCTCGCCAACCGCGCGAGACGGTGGCGTCGTTTCATGCGAGACGCCTATAGTGCGAGCAGATCGTTCGTCTGATGGAGCGTGGGTGGCGCCGTCGATTGTCTGGGGTATCGGGATCGGGCTGGTCATCGCGGCGATCGACACCGCGCTGGTCGTCGGAGCCGGGGCGGTCCAGTTGACCGACTGGCCGATCGCGGACATTGACTTCCTGGCGAACGTCGTGCTGTACACGCTGATCGGGTTCCAGGTCGGCAAGGCGACCGGCGTGCTGCGTGACGCGGCCGAGGGCGGCGTGATGGCCGGAGTGCTGGTCGGAGCGATCGCCATCGGCGTTACAACCTTCGTGCGCCCACCGCTCGACTCCGTTGACCCGACCTCCACCAGCTCGCTGATTCGGGTGATGGCCGAAAACATCGCGCTCGGGGGCGTCCTGTCGTTGCTCAGCGGCTTCCTCGGCACCCGGTCGCGCCAGGAAGGCCCCACCGCGCGGCGCTAGCGCCGCGTGGTCGAAGCCTGTCGGTAGATCGGCGCCGGAGTGCCCTCACCCCCCAGTCCCCTCACGGCTCACCTGAGCAGGAGCGCGAGCACCCGCGGTCCGAGCAGCAGCAGCCCGACGACCGCCGCGACGATAGCGGCGATCAGTACACCGGCCGCCGCCGCGTCCTTGGCGATCCGCGCCACTGGGTGCACCGCCGGGCTGGCAAGGTCTACGGCGGCCTCCAAAGCGGTGTTCATCGCCTCGGCAGCCAGCACCAGGCCAATTGCCAGCACCAGGATGGCGATCTCGACGGCCGGCGCCCCGACGACCAGGGCTACCGCGACGACGGCGACCGTCGCCGCCAGATGGACGCGGAAGTTTGGCTGCGTCCTCGCCAGGTAGACGAGGCCGGCGCCCGCGAACCGGAAGCTGCGCAGCGTCCGCAGGATCGAGGAGCGCTTCGGCAGCTCTCGGCTCAGGTGCTCGGCGGTCATCGTGGGCCTGCTGTTCTGGACGGGCGGGCGGCGCTCACGGCTCGCGGAGGAGGCCGGCCACCGCCAACGCCGACTCTTCGCGGGCACGCATGAGGGCCTGCTCGGCTGGTACCTCGTGGTCGTGCCCCAGGATGTGCAGGACGCCGTGCACCACCAGATATGCCACCTCGCGCTCCACAGAGTGCCCGTACTCCTCGGCCTGCGCCACGGCACGCGGGTACGAGACGATCACGTCGCCGAGCTCACGGGGTGCATCCGGCGGCAGCGCGAACCCCACGCTGTCGTCCACCAGCGGGAACGAGAGCACGTCGGTCGGTCGGTCGATGCCGCGATGCTGCTGATTGATCTGCTGGATCTCGTCGTCGTCCACGAACGTGACCGTCAGGAGCGCCAGCCCTTCGACGCCCTCCCCGGCCACAGCCGCCGCGCAGACCGCACGCAGGTCGCGTCGGTTGAGGCGTGCCCCGCTCCGACGCCGCACGTGAAAGCGGACTTCGAGGTCGAGGCTGGCGTCCACCTGTCTCACGGCGCCGGTACCCTGGGGAGCCTGCCGGAGCGACGCCACCGACTAAGCCGTCGGCGTGGCGTCCGCGACCGGCGCCGCCAGCTCAGATGATGCCGCCGCCGTCATCGCCGCCGCCGTGTTGACCGAACGCTCGGGGTACTCGATGCGTGGGTGGTACATCCCGACCAGGATCGCGCGGAAGGCGTCCTTGATCCGCTGCACGTCCCGCATGGTCAGGTCGCAGTCGTCCAGCTGCCCCTCGGCCACCCGGCCCATCACCAGCTTGTCTACTAGCGCCGCGATCGCGTCCGCCGAGTGATCGCGGCTGGCGCGAGCCGCCGCTTCGACCGAGTCGGCGAGCATCAGGATGGCGCCCTCTTTGCTCTGTGGTCGGGGGCCGGGGTACTTGAACCGCCCGGGATCGGGACGTGGCTGCCCGGTCTCGGCCGCGGCGTCCACGGCCTGGTCGTAGAAGAAGCTGACCAGCCGGGTGCCGTGGTGCTGGGGGATCAGGCTCCGGACCGCCGGCGGCACGCCGTACTGCTCGCACAGCTCGACGCCGTCGCGGACGTGCGCCCGCACGATGTCGGCGCTGACCTCGGGCTCCAGCGTCTCGTGGACGTTCTCGCCGCCGGCCTGGTTCTCCACGAAGAAGTACGGCCGCTTCAGCTTGCCGATGTCGTGATAGTAGGCGCCGACGCGGACCAGCAGCGGATCGGCGCCGACCTCTTCGGCGGCGCGCTCGCCCAGGTTCCCGACCATGATGCTGTGGTGGTACGTCCCCGGCGCCTCCATCAACAGGCGGCGCAGCAGCGGCTGGGTCGGGTTGGCGAGCTCCAGCAGCTGCATCGTGGTGGTGATCCCGAAGATCCTGCCCAGCACGTAGGTCGCGCCGACTGCCAGCATCGCCGACCCAAGACCGTTCACCACGCAGAACGAGGCGATCAGCAGCAGCGTCTGGACGTCCTCGCCGCGTTGGGCAAGCTGGAACGCCACCACGACCGCCATCTGTGCCACCGCCGCCAGCAGCCCCGCGACAAAGAAGACGTGCAGCCGCTCGCGCCGCCAGACCGCCCCTGCCGCGACGATGCTCGTCACCAGCGCGAGGGTCGCCGCCTCGAACGAGCTGCCGGCCACGAACCCGATCAACACCCCGAGCAGCGACGTGACCACGATCGCGAGGCGGCCGTCGATCAGGGTGGCGATCAGCATCGCGACGGCCGGCAGCGGGACGATGTACACCAGCAGCGGGCGGGCCGGCAGCACCAGCTTGGCGGTCAGCACCGTCACGATCACCAGCAGGGCGATCAGGCCGAGGCCACGCTCGCGGTTGGCGAGGGCCGGCTGGAAACCGGCGATGTAGGCCGCCAGCATCGCCATCGTGAACGCGGCGAACGCCGCGGCCGCGCCAACCTGGCGCCAGTCCGTGGTCGGGTTGCGCAGGCCGAGCAGGTCGAGCTTCTCGATGTCCGCCGCCGTGACGACCTGGCCCTCGGTCAGGACCGTCTCGTCCTTCTCAACCGTCACCTGGACCGGCGCGACCGCCTCTTCGGCCTCCTTGCGGAGCCGCAGCGTCGCATCTCGGTTCGGCACGAGGTTGCCGGCCACGAACCGGCTCGCCAGGTCTACCGCCAGGGCACGCTCGCTGTCGTTCAGCTGGTCGCTGGTCCGGAGCGGCAGCTCGCGGACCACCTCGGGCACCCGCCACTCTGGCAGCTTGTCCTTCAGCGCGTCCCAGAGCAGCCGCTGCGCCTCGCTGGACACGAGGTACCAGCGGGCGTCGTCGAGCGCGGCGAGCCAGGTAATCGACGGCTCTTCGAGCGGCGGCTGCCCGAGCCTGGACAGCTGACTCTTCTTCTGGTCCACCGACAGCCCGGCGGCCGTGCGCGCGCCGGAGACGCCCTGAAGCAGCCCGTTGAGGCCGGCTCGCTGCTTCTGGACGATGGCCGGGTCGATCTCGACCACTTCTTGCACGGCAGCCGCCGCCCGCTCGCGCTCGGCTTTGGTGCGGACCTGGCTGGTGTAGGTGAGCTTGCGCGGCGAGCTGACTTTGCGCTGCGCGACCTCGCCCTCACGGACTTCGAGGGCGAGCGGCACGACGCTGACGCTGAGAAGTCCCCAGACGACCAGCGCCAGCAGCCCGAACACGATCACGAGGCGCCAGGGCCGGCCGGCTGAATCGTCGCGCCGCACCGCGCGCACCCGCCGCAGCCTGGGAACCGAGCCGGTCACAGAGCTCATGACGACACTCCAGCGCAGGAGAGGCTGTTGCCCATCGAAGGCTTCGACGTGTCCGTGGTGTCGGTCAGCCGCGCGCGGCCAGCTCGGCGCGCACGATCTCGCTGACCATGCGCATGTCGGCCTTGCCACGCACCTTGGGCGAGAGCGCGGCCATCACCGCGCCCTGCGCGCGCGGCCCGCTCGCCTTGTCGCCGAGCTCGGCGAACGTCTCACGTACGATCGCCTCGACCTGATCCCGTTCCATCAGCTCTGGCAGGTACGTCTCGACGACGGCGAGCTGGGCCTTCTCATGATCGACGAGATCGACGCGGCCGGCCTTCTCGAACTGCTCGATGGAGTCCTTGTGACGCTTGGCGACCCGAGCGGTGATACGGTCAGCTTCTTCCGCCGAGAGCTCGCGGCGTCCCTTGCCCGAGACCATCTCGTTCTTCAACTCGGTCATGAGCATCCGAATGGCGTCCGTGCGCACGCGGTCCTTCGCCCGCATCGCGTCTTTCAGGTCGCCTTCGAGCCGCTGCTGTAGCTCCACTGCCGTGCCTCTTCCTCGGAGGGGCGGACTCCCCAATCGTGTCGAGTATACACCTGTGTCGAGGCAAATCGGGGCGATTGGGCGGATGTTGTCTTTCCGCCACGCAGGGACTACCATCAGTGCGCTGTGGAGATCCTCGAACGCTTCCTGCCATCGTACTGGTGGACCGACCCCACCTCGACCATCGAAGGCCCGCTCGTCCAGGGCTTCGCCGCGCTGCTCGGGATCGTGTTCGTGCTGGCCGCGGCGGCCTGGATCCTGGCGCCCCGCCTCGCGCCCACGAACCGCATCGTACAACGACTGATCGTTCGGCTCGCGAAGTGGGTGCTGGCGCTCGCCGCTGTCGGTCTGCTGCTCCTGCTGCTGCGCTGGCAGCTCGTGCCGTTCTTCTCGAAGCGGCTGTGGCTGATCCTCTGGGGCGTCGCCGTCGTCGCCCTGCCGGTTTACGCCTACTACTACTGGCGCACGCGGTATCCACGGCTGATGGCAGCCTGGCTCGACGCCGAACGCCGCCGCCGGTACATGCCGAAGCCGGCCGCGAGCGCCGGGAAGCCGCGGCGGCGTTCGCGACGACGGCGCTGAGCTCATCAGACTGACATCCAAGATCGATTCCACGGCGACAGCCTCGCTGCTACAATCTGGTACGAGCGGCAGCGACAGCATCGCGATGGGACCGAATCAATGGAGCCGATGGGCAGCGGACCGGGATACGCAGGCGGACAGGTGGATCGTGAGCCGGAAAGCGCCGGGGGCACGTGCGCGTCCTGCGGGCGACCGCTCGACCCACCGGACCTGGAGATGGTCGCCGCGTCCATCGACCAGACCCTGAGCATGGAAGCTGGACGGATGGTGCCGCGCACGGCCTGGGCCGGTGCGCCGCCTGACGGCGTGATGGACTCCTTGCTCTCGTGGCTGCCCTCCGTCAAGTCGAAGAAGCGCCTCTACGAGCGCGGGCAGCAGCTGTGGGTCGAGCAGATGACGATGGCGCTGTCCGGGCCGTGCCAGGACTGCCTCGGGCGCGGGAACGCGCTGGCGCCCGGCGCGACGCTGGTCCAGATGCCGGGCGCAGACGCCGCGACCCAGTTCCCGGGCGCCGAGCCGGCCGGGTCGCAGGCGAAGACGGCGTTCCTCTCGACGCCACCCGCCCAGGATGCTGGCTCGCCATACGACGCAGGCTCGGCGTACGACCCGGGCTCGACGTACGACCCTGGCTCCTCGTTCGAGGAGGGGCGCACCTCGGTGATTCCGAGCTACCTGCCGAGCAACAGCGCTTCCGGAGCGCCGGCCGCGGACGCGCCTACGACCGCCAACCCGCCGTTCGGCTCGGGATACGGGATGCCGCCGATTCCCCAGGCGCCCTCGGGGCCGGAGCAGGGCGCGAACGAGCACGAGTCGCACACCGTCATCCTGTCGGCGCTCCCGAGTCTGCGCACGCCGACGCGCCTGGTGGTGGTAGACGGGCCGGTGCACGGTCGGCAGTTCTCGCTCGGGCGCGCGGCCACCACGATCGGCCGAAGCATCGGGAGCCACGTGACGGTGGAGTCAGACGCAGTGGCGTACGACCACGCCCGGATCGTGCGGTCTGGCAACGACTGGACGCTCGAAGTGGCTCCCGGCGCCGCCGAGCTGTACGTCAACGAGGAGCCGGTCCACGGATCGCGGCTGCTGCGAAACCGAGACGTCATTCGGGTTGGGCCTGCCCGACTCAGGTTCGAGAGCGCCACCTGACATGATGATGCGCTGTCCACGCTGTGGCGCCGAGATCCCGCCCGACGCGGGTCCGGACGTTCGACAGTACTGCATGCAATGTGGCGAGCCGCTCGGCGCTGCCGGCTACGGCGGACCGTCGATGCCGCCGCAGGGCGGGCCGTACGGCCCGTACGGCGGCGGACCACCGCAGAATCCGTACGGCGATCCCGGATGGGATCAGCAGTATCGCCAGCCCCCACAGGACCCGTACGGTGGCGGAATGCAGCAAGGCGGGATGCAGGGCGATCCGTACTACCAGGACCGGGGCCAGCAGTCGATGATGGCGGACGCCGGCGGGCCGGCCCGGCTGATCCTGGAGAGCGGCGCCGGCAAGCTGGAATACCCGCTCGACAAGCAGATCGTCACCATCGGCCGATCGCGCATGAACGACATCAGCCTCGAAGACATCAAGATCTCGCGCAATCACGCGCGGGTGGTGCGCGGAGAGCAGGGCTTCTTCGTCGAGGATCTGAAGAGCCGCAACGGCACCCGCGTGGACGACGTGGCGATCCACTACACGGCGGAGCTGCGGGACGGCTCGCTGGTGAAGATCGGCGACGCGACGTTCCGCTTCACGCAGCCGCAGGGCCGGCAGCAGCAGATGGGCGGCCAGAATCCGTACGGCGGCGGCCAGGGGCAGCCTCAATACGGCGGTGGGATGCAGCAAGGACCGTACGGCGATGGGCCGCCTCAGAATCCGTATGGCGGTGGGGGGATGCAGCAGGGGCCGTATGGTGGTGGCCCGCCCCCCAATCAGTATGGTGGCGGTCCGGGCTACCCTCCTCCGGGCGGCGGCATGGGTGGTCAGATGGGCGGCCCCGTCCCCGAGGTGTACGTCTCGTCGTGGCAGCCGGTGCAGTGCCCTGGCTGTCAGGCCCAGAAGTCGATGCGTCAGATCGTGTACGGGCCAGCGGCGCAGTCGCCGAACGCCCAGGCAGCGGCGCAGCGCGGCGAGATCGTGATCGGCCCCGGAGCGGGCGGTCCGGGTGCGCCGAACGCCGAGTGTCGGGCCTGCGGCACCCGCGTGCGAATCGTCAGCACCGGTGGGTAGATCCGCGATGTCGCTCGCCGGACGACCGAGGCGCTGACCCGTGCTGGTCCTCGTCGCCGACGCCGATCCGGCCGCGCGAGACGAGACGTCCCGAGCGGTCGAGCGATTCGGGTATCGCTGCATCGCGGTCGAGCATGGCGTCGCGGCCTGGGAGCACATCGTCGCGGATCGGCCAGACGTGGTCCTGGTGGCGCTGCCGCTGTCCGGGATCGACGGCCTGGAGATCTGCCAGCGCGTTCGCGACCTGTACCAGTCGCCGTCCTGCTACGTCGTGGTGATGGCGGCTGACGACGACAGCGACGGCCTGTTCGCGGCGATGGCCGGCGGCGCCGACGACTTCGTGACCTGGCCGCCTCGTACGGAGCAGCTCCACGCGCGTCTGCAGGTGGCCGAACGGTTCTCGATGCTCCACCGCCAGTTCGGGGACGTCCAGCAGGAGCTCGACCGGGCACAGCGTGCCCTGCGCGCCAGCGCCCGCACCGACACTCTGACCCAGCTCTGGAACCGCCTGCAGCTCAACGACGACCTGGACCTGTTCCAGGGCCAGCTCCAGCGGTACGGCCATCGCTACGCCGCCGCCATCATAGACGTCGACCGCTTCCGCTCGCACAACGACGCCAACGGCCAGCTCGCCGGCGACGAGGCGCTGCGGGTCGTGGCGCAGACCGTCGCGCGCCAGCTGCGGACCGGGGACCGGGCGTATCGGTACGGCGGCGACGAGCTCGTCGTGCTGTTCCCCGAGCAGACCTCTGACTCGGCGCGCGTCGCGGTCGAGCGGATCCGCGAGGCGATCGACGCGCTCGCGCTGCCGCATCTGGGGAATCCGCCCTGGCATCACGTCACGGTCAGCGCCGGCGTCGCCTCGTTCAGAGCGGACGAGGCGGCGACCTATGACGCCTTGCTCGGGCGCGCCGAAGCCGCGCTGCTCGCCGCCAAAGGCGAGGGTGGCAACCGCGTGTCGTTCGAAGGGTGAGCCCGTGGGAGCACCCAGCATCGGCCGCTCCCACCGTCTCGTCTACTCCGCGCGGGTGACCCGCACGTTGGCGTCTGGCCGCTTCCGGAGGTCCGGCAGCAGCTTCGTGCCCAGGCCCGGCCCTTCGAGCGGCCGGATGGCACCGTCCGCCACCTTCGGCAGCTCGGTCACCAGATTCGGGTAGACGCCGTGCAGGTACGCCCGCACGACCTCCTGGATGAAGACGTTCGGGACGGCGTAGTCCAGGTGCACCGAGGCGATCAGCGTGATCGGCCCGACGCAGTCATGGGGCGCAATGGGGAGCTGGTACGCCTCGGCCATCGTGGCGATCTTTCTCGCCTCGGAGAGCCCGCCGACCCAGCCCAGGTCGAACATCACGATCGAGAGGGCGCCCCGTTCGAACGCCTCGCGGAACTGCCAGCGGGTGGACATCGTCTCGCTGGCCGTGGTCGGGATACGGGTGCTCTGGCGGAACTGGAGCAGCGCGTCCAGGTTGTCCATCCGGACTGGATCCTCGAACCAGAGCGGGTCGTACTGCTCGACGGTGCGAGCGATCCGCTGGGCGGCCGGCAGCCCGAAGACGCTGTGCATCTCGAGCGCGATCTCGATCTTGTTGCCCACAGCCCGACGGATCTTTTCGAACGGCTCGCAGCCCCGCGCGATATCCTCGGCCGAGATCTGCTGACCGTTGGTGGCCGGTCCGAACTGGTCGAACGGCCAGATCTTCATCGCCCGGTACCCTTCCGAGAGGAGGCTCTCGGCCAGTTCGTCGGCCCGATTCAGGAAGGCATCCAGGTCTTCGTACGGCCCTTCCGACTGTCCGTCGGTGTAGTTGGCGGTCCAGCCGGCCGGCCGACGACCGCCGTATCGATAGCCGGCGCAGGTGTTGTAGACCCGTAGCGAGTCGCGGGTGGGGCCGCCGAGCAGCCGGTACAGTGGCAAGCCGAGCGCCTGGCCGGCGATGTCCCAGAGCGCCACGTCGATGGCGGACAGGCCGCGCATCTCGGCACTGCGCATCGAGAGGCCGCCCCGCACAGTCTGGGTGAAGATCCGGTTCCAGTGCGCCTCGACGGCCAGCGGGTCCGTGCCGAGCAGCAACGGCGCCGCGACCTCGTGGACGTAGGTCTGGACGGTGGCGCTGCCGAAGAAGGTGTCGCCGAGCCCCACCAGCCCCTCGTCGGTGTGGATCTGCACGAATGTGATCTGCGGGTACGCCTCGACGTTGACCGTCTCCAGCGCGGTGATCTTCACCCTGTGCCCTCCCTACTCGACGTCGAAGATCGCCGCCGCGTTCTTGTAGAAGATTTTGTCCTGGTCTTCCGCCGACATCCCCATCTTGTTGAACGCGTCCATCCAGGCCGTCAGCTCGCGGCTCATGTGGGTGACGTCGCAGTCCGAGCCCCAGACCAGCTTCTCGGGTAGGATCTCGTGGTAGATCATCTCGCGGTCGAGGATGTGACGCCGCACCACCGCCCCGCCCGAGACGTCGAACGTGACGTTGCGCCGCCAGCGCGCGACCGCCGCCGCGCTGTCATAGAGGCCGTAGCCCAGGTGCGCGCCGATGATTCTCAGGTCTGGGAACGCCACCGAGACCGTGTCCAGGTAGATCGGCTGCATCCGCGCCGCGCCCTTGGTGGTGCCGCGGTTGCGCTGCTCGCCCTCCACCGAGTGCCGCTCGGCCAGCTCGGGATCGCGCGGATGAAACAAGAGGTAGTCGATCGGACCGCCCCGGATGCCGGTGTGGAAGAGGATCGGCATCCGCAGCTCCTCGCAGCGGGCGTAGAGCGGGAAGTACGACTCGTCGTCGTAGTTTTTGGCGGGGCCGGTGATCTTCAACCCTTTGAAGCCACGGTCGTGGAGCCGCGAGATGGTGTCCGGACCGTCGTCGTCCAGGAAGACCTGCGCCAGCGGGATGAACAGGTCGGGATGGGCCTTGTGGGCGTCGAGCGTGGTCTGCCAGTCGTCGTCGCCGCGCCGCCCGAGCAGCGCGACCTTGCGGATGTTCAGACGACTGCAGGCGTACGCGAGCATCTCCCGGTGGAAGTGCGGCGGCTGGGACGGGTCGCTGTTCGGGCGCGGCCCAAAATGGACGTGCACGTCGAACACGCGGGGCGGGGCGTCCTTCAGGTATTCCATCGCCATCGGTCAGGTCGACTCCTCTGCGGTACGCGCTCGTCGGATCAACTTTCTGGATTCGACATTATGCGCAGGGCTGGTATCTGCTCTTCATGGTCGAAGGTGTCGGCGGCTTCCACGGCGTCGCGGCAGGCGTCGAGCGCGGCCCGCAGCCGGTTGACCTCCTCGTCGAGCAGGATCAGGCTGACCCGCCCGACCACGTCGCCGCCCTGGACGGTGACGCGGTAGCCGATCTCGCCATCCTCGTCCTCCCGCTCGACGGTCGCGTAGCCGCTGCCGAGCGTCGGCTCGCCGTCGCTGATCTCGAAGAGGACCGTGTCGAGGTCGAGCCAGGCCGGCGTGTCGATCATCATCGAGAAGCCACGCTCGGTCAGGTCGAGGCGGACGGCGTGGCTGCCGTCGGCGAAGTGGACGAGGCTCGCGGTCAGCGCCTCGTCGTCGAATAGCGTTTCGTCTGCGTAGTCGCCGCGCTCCGCCGCCTGCCGATGCAGCGCGTCGTCGTGGGCCATGCGCTCCCCCAGTCACAGTCTCGGAATGGGACGCGAGCGCCGAGCTTCGACGTGGAGCGTCCGGAATGAGCTCGTGTGATACTGCTGCTGATGATGCCACGGCGCGTGATCGGCCGTCTGACGCTCTGGTATCCTCGGGTGACGGGTCCGGCCTGACAGATTGAGGGATGGCGCCGTGCGACGTGCCCGTCTCTGGGAGCCGTTATGACGACTTCGGCCAGCCGGACCGTTCTCCTGACCGGCGCGACCGGCTACATCGCCTCGCAGCTGCTGCCCACGTTTCGGCAGCGCTACACCATGCGCCTCGCCGACGTCCGCGACACCGACCGCGACGGCCACGTCGTCCAGGGCACGCGGGTGGTCAACCTGGCGTCCGACGACGACGCGGCGGTGCGCCCGCTGTTCAGCGGCGCCGACACCGTCGTGCACCTGGCGTACAACCGTCCGTCGAACGCCAACCTGAACCCACAGACGGGCTTCATGACGCGCGGATACGTGGACGAGCGGGTCAACGTGGACATGGCCCAGCGGGTGTTCCAGCTGGCGATGGAGGAGGGCGTCAGGCGGGTCGTGATGGCGTCGTCCAACCACGCCGCCGACTGGTACGAGCACATCATTCACCCGGGTCTGATGGACGTGGTCGATCCGGATCGGACGCCGCCCAAGAGCGACAATTACTACGGCTGGGCCAAACTGGCGTACGAGGCGCTCGGGTTCATGTTCGCGACCGGCGCGAACGGTCGGGTGGTCGAGAACGTCCAAGTCCGGATCGGGGCGCCGCGCCCAATCGAGGCGAAGTCGTTCTTCCCGAACGGCCCAGGCACGGCTGGCGACGCCGTCCGCTACCGGCGCGACCTCGGAGCCTACATCAGCCCCAGAGACCTGACCCAGCTGTTCGTCAAGTCGATCGAGACGGAGGACATCAGGAACGAGCACGGCATCCCGTGGCAGGCGTTCTACGGCATCTCGAACAACGCACGGGCGTTCTGGAGCATCGTGAACGCCCGCAAGGTGATCGGCTACGCCCCGGAAGACGACGCCGAGCTGAAGTTCGCGGACGAGATCCGCGAGTATCTGGTCAACCCGGCCCGGGCCATCGAGGTGCCAGCCACCTGACGGGATCGACCTGCTACGTGAGGCGCATTCGGAACAGTCCGAGGTGGGTCGCGGCGTACAGGTTGCGCCCGTCGATGCCGAGCGCGAGCGCCCGAACCCGACCGTGGATGCCGACGCCAAGGTCGGTCCAGGTGGCGCCCGCGTCGGCGCTCGCGCGGACCGTCGTCGTGGATGCCTGACCTTTGACCTGCTCGTTGAAGCCCACGTAGACCCTGTCCGGAGCCGCTGGATCGTAGGCGAGGCCGCCGATGGTGACATCGGGTCGGGGATCGTCCTGGGGGGTCATGCCGCCGCCGCCGAAATAGTCCAGCAGCAGGTGCCAGGTCCGACCGTCGTCGTCGGTGCGTAGCAGCGACGACCCGCCGCCACGGGAGTCCTTCCAGATGCCAAGATAGAACCGCGTCGGGACAGCGCCCTGCCCGCCGACCAGCTGGTCCGGAAACCCGGATACCTGACCCGGCTTCGGGACGGGCTCGGCAAAGCGTCCCGTCGTCACGGGTGTCGGCACTGGCGTCCGGACGACGAGCGGATTCTGGACCGTCTCCGGTGCAACCGTCCCCGAATCAACGAGGATCGTCCAGGTGTCGCCCCGATCCTGGCTCTGCTGCAGCGGAGCGGAAGGTCCGCCGGAGTGGGGGCACGCCGCCGACCGGAACAGCCGATTCGGGTCCGTCGGATGCGGCAGAAGCATGCCGATCTTCCAGTCACACCAGAGATGCTCGTGACCGTCCTGCTCGAAGACGCTCCAGGTGGCGCCTCGGTCGAGACTCCGCACGAATCGAATTGTCCTGGTGCTCCCGTTCGACTCCACCAGGTAGAGGAGATCGCGATCGGCCGGGCTCACCGCGACAGCCAGTATGGACGAGAAGTCGGCGTCTCTTGGACGGATCACCGACCACGACGCGCCGTCGTCGATGGTCCTCAGGAGCCCCTCGGCGCTCACGACGTACAGGGTGGTGTGGTCACGGGGTTCGACCACGATCGACCCCGTCGTAGCCAGCACACCGTCCGGAAGGGCGACAGGTCGCCAGGAGTCGCCACCGTCGTCGCTTCGGAACAAGCCCCGGTCGGTCTGCGCGAACAGGGCGCCACTCGTCGGCGTGAAGATGCGCATCACCGGTCCGGGCACGCCGGCGAGCTGCTCCCAGGAAGCATCCGGGTTGGCCCGGGCCTGGAGCCCTGATGAGAGCGACAGCGAGACCGCAAGCGCCGTCACCAGGACGAACGAAAACGAGCGCCTTGGGCCAGGCCATCGTTGGTTCTTGCCGTGCACGATCTCACCTCCGCGCCTCGGGGCTGTCTGGCGCTGACGAAGCGTGTCCCGGTGACCCCGCGAGGTGACGTTTCCTTGTGGATGCATCCGTCCTGTCGCATGAGCGGCATCCGCCATGGCGGCGGGAGCTGCTTCGTCGCCAGCCACAGCCTGACAGTCACCGGTTGCAGAGGCGGTTTCGGAAGGTGACGTGAACGTACACGGCGACAGCAGATCTTTTCTGGGTCGCGGACGCCGCAACGCCTCGTTCACCATGCGCAACATTCGCGGCAAGGTCCGCCCGACACGATGAACGTGGAGGGGAGAACGGAGACATCGCTACAGCTCCCCCCCGAAAGGAGGAGCACAGCAATGTCTCCGCCACGGAAATCACGGCATAGCGCAGGTGGCTATCGCCGGGGTGTCGGTTTCGCGGTGCTCCTGTACCTGGCGGTTCTGGCCCTGATGCTCGCACTGGTGCCGCCAGTCCAGGTTCATGCCAACCCGGCCCCGACGCCGCCGACGGTTCGCCAGATCGGGTTGCCGGACGGCTTCGACACCGACGGCGGCCCGCTGAAGAGCGGCGTCGCGGTCACCGGCAACGTCTTCCCGAAGGGCAACGTCGACGAGTTCACGATCGCCGGTCGTGCGAACCAGTGGATCACGATCGAGATCATTGGGACGCTGGGCCTGCGACCGCAGGTGCTGGTGTTGTACCCAAACGGCAAGCTGTTCACCGACGCCCACGGCGAGCAGATGGCGAAGAAGTCGGTGCAGCTCATGACGACCGGGACGTACACGGTCCAGGTCAAGAGCTACCCATATCCGTCCGAAACGACAGGCCCTTACACGCTGAAGGTCACGATTGGCGACAGTCGCCCGTGACGTATGCACATCTCGCGTGGCGGGACCGGCTCCCGCCGCGCTCCCTGTCCCCATGTACCTGGTGCTAACGCGATCGATCGGGAGGCACTCGAGATGTTTGCCAGACTCGCGAGGCCCATCGTCGTCGTCCTCATGGTGTCTGTCCTCGCCAGCCCGCTCGTCACACCAGCCGCGCGCGCTCAGACCCCGTTCCCGCCCCGGTTGGCCGAATCCATCGCGGCGTGTATGACCTCCGAAATGGCCGGTGCCCTGACAGGTCCGGCCTGGGTCGAGCAGCTTCGGGCGCCCCAGCCGGGCTGGCGCGTCGTACTGCCGCTCCAGGGCCAGCCAACCGCGCGCCGCGAGCAAATGCAGAGCCCGCCCCCAGCCACGAACACGCTGGCGTGGATCGACCTGCACCGATTCGGGAGTGTCAGCATGGTCCCAAACGACATCGACAACTTCACGTCGTACGTGATGGTGACGTCGACCGGCGAGGTGTACGCCGTCTACACCGGCGGCTACTTCTGGCTCCGCGTTCGGGGTTCGAGCCAGACCTGCTTTGAACGGTCCGTTGACTCACGCATGTGGCCAGTCCCGTAACCGGGACGGGCACGACGTGGCGTACATCGCGACGCGCTTTCGCGGAGGTGCATCATCATGAAACGTCTCTACACACCGCTCCTGGTGCTGGTACTGCTCGGCGCAACGCTCGTGCCGGGCAACGTGACGCCGGTCTCAGCGCACGGCGCGCAGGCGTGGCCAGGTCCGAGCGCCGTCGATCAGACCTGGACGTACGCCCGTGTCGTCAAGCGATACGGCGCGGCCATTCGCGCGGCGCCGTCCTCCGACTCGACGATCTACTGGATGGCGAGCTGTAACGACATCTACGCGGTCATTGGCCAGACCGCCGGCTGGTACGAGGTGAGGGACCGAGACGGCACGTCCGGTTGGATCGGCGGGGCGCGCGTGTCGGTGGGCGGCAATCCGCCACCGGTCGATTGTCGTGGCGCCGTCACCTTCCAGCCTGGCACCGTCGTCTACGCCTCGGTGCAGAGTGGCTGTCTCAGTATCCGGCATCAGCCGTCGCGCACCGCGTCGTACGGCGCGTGTGTGCCAAACGGGTATCCCCTGGACCTGATGAACGGCCCGGTTGAGGTCGCCGGCGAGGACTGGTTCGCGGTCTGGAGTACGTCAACAGGTGGGGGCTGGTCGCTCGCGGCGTACCTGCGCCCCTCGCACTGACGGAGGTGACACAGCACCTGAGCCACGCCAATGGTGGCGGTCAGATCGCTGCTTCCGCGACCAGTCTCACCGGAGCCGCCCGCACGGCGCATGGTGTGCCGCGGGGCCGCGATCTGACACACTGTCGCGGTGTCCACGAAGATCGCCGCTCGCGTCGTGCTGGTTACGCTTGGGGTCGTGCTGCCGCTGCTCGCACTCGAAGTGACGTTGCGGCTGTTCGGCCCTGTCATCCCCGGGAATTATGAGACGGGCGTGTGGGCCGAGGGGCATCCGGTCGTCGGACATTTCCACATTCCAGGGGCGACGGCCTGGGTCCGCGAGCCCGAGTTCACCACGTATCTCCGCTTCAACCGGTACGGGCTGCGCGGCCCGGACATCGCGAGCGAGAAGCCGGCGGGAACACGGCGCGTGCTCCTGCTGGGCGACTCGTTCGTGGAGGCGAAGCAGGTCGCCGAACGGGACGCGTTGCCGGACCGACTCGCCGCGAGCCTCGCAGCGGCTGGCGTCACGAACGTCGAGCTGCTCAACTCCGGCACGTTCGACTGGAGCCAGGTGCACGAGTACCTCTACCTCCAGTACGCCGGCCCCACGCTCCACCCCGATCTCGTGGTGCAGCTCCTCTACGTCGGCAACGACGTCAGCGACGTCTGGCCGCGCTCACGAGGCGAATTGCGTGACCTGGAACGGCCCGTCGCCACGCTCGACGGGGACGGCGCCCTCCAGTGGCCGGACTGGCACCGCCGCGCGATGGGCCAGGGTGAGACCCCCTTGACCGCCCTGAGCCGTCATTCGGTGCTTATTCGAGCGTACGAGACCGGCGTCGTAGACAAGCTGCGCTACCGCGAGCGCGACGGCCAGGGGATCGAGGGTCACATGCTGGAGCTGTTCCAGTTCAAGGAGAGTCCGCAGGAAGTACGGGCCTGGAAGACGGTCGAGGCGCTCCTCGTGGCGACCCGCGACGAGGCGGAGCGACAGGGAGCACGTTACGCGCTGGTCGTCGTACCGACGAAATGGCAGGTCTATCCCCAGGATTGGCAGTCGCTGCTGGCCGCTATTGGGGAGGCCGACGACGACCGCTGGGTGCTGCGCGGGCCAGACCGGCGCATCGTGCAGCTGGCGGAGGCGAACAAGATCCCGGTGCTCGACCTGATGCCGGCGATGCGGGATGCCGCCGAGACCGGACAGCGGCTCTACTACCCCGTGGACGTCCACTGGACGGCGGCCGGCCACGAGGTTGCCGCGCGCGAGGTCAGCCGGTTTCTGACCGACGCCGATCTCTTGCGCTGACAGAGCACCCGTCGGCACGCCGGCGCCCCTGGCACTCCAGCCGCCTCATCATGGTAGAGTCACGCACCGTGAGTGCCGACACGTCCTTTATCGCACCAATGTCCGCAGATCGAGTCGATTCGTCGCGCTGGCAGGCACGCCCCTGGACTCTTGACCTGCTCGTTACGCTGGCGATTTCCGTCGGTGCGTTCGCGGCGCGCTTCCCGTACGTGTACTCGGCGCCGCGCTTCCACGACGACACCTTCAACGCGCTCCATTCGCTGAAGATCTATCGCGGCGAGCAGTTTCCGCTCACCGATGTCGAGGCGTACATCGGCGCGTTCTTCAACTACGCCGTCGCGGCCGGTATGTTCGTCATCGGACCGACCATCTACGCCGCCCGCCTGGTGGTGATGTGGTTCGGCGTGGTGACGGTGACGGCGACGTACTTCCTGGGGCGCGAGCTCGGAGGGCGGACCGACGGGAGGCTGGTCGGCGTCATCGCGGCAGTGCTGATGATGACCAACGGCATTCACATCGCGCCCGTCGGACACGTCGCCTTCTCCGGCAGCATCACGCCGCTGTTCACGACGCTGGCGTTCTGGCTCCTGCATCGCTGGGGCGTGCGGCGGACTGACGGCACGCTCGTGTGGGCCGGCTTCATGCTCGGGATGAGCATGCAGACACACCCCACCATCGTCGCCTTCCTGCCGGGAGCAGCTGCCTGGGTCGCCTGGGAGCGCCCGTCGGTCCTGCGGACGCGCTGGCCGTACCTGGCAACGCTCGCGTTCCTCGTGGCGTTCAGCCCGATGATCGTCTACAACGTCATGACCGGCGGGCAGTCCATTCGCCACGCGGAGTACACCGCGACGGAGCGCCCGGACTACGCGCGCAGCCGATCCACCGAGCTGACGGCGGCCAGCTATCTGAGTCGGCAGTCAGACTACTGGCTGATGCTGCACGGCACCCTCGGCGGCGCCGTAGACGAACGGCCCGTGCCGAGAGGCTACCTGACGGACCCGTTCCTGCTCGTCATGTCCGGGCTTGGCATCGCCGGCCTGGCCTGGGCCGCGATGCGGCACCGGTATCGCTTGCCACTCTGGCTCGGCGGGTCGTTCGCGCTGATCTTGCCGATCTTCAACGCCACCCACTACGACGTCGAGTACGACGGCCGGTACGTGATCCCGCTGCTCCCAATGATCTACGCCGCGATCGGGCTGCTGCTCGTGGATGGCGGGCGCGCCGCTCGACGCAGATTCCGATCGGTCGGCTCTGACGTGGCGTTGTCGGTCGGGATCGGCGCCGTCGTGGTGGTGCTGGCGGCGATGCCGCTCGTCTCTCTCGGGCGCTACTATCTACGCGCGTCGAAAGCCGAGCCGACCAACGAGA
Organism: Chloroflexota bacterium; assembly: GCA_046328125.1. Lineage (GTDB taxonomy): Bacteria > Chloroflexota > UBA6077 > UBA6077 > JACCZL01 > JADZEM01. The sequence goes on along the minus strand of JAXLXF010000015.1, from coordinate 78,150 downwards.
GTATGGTCCAGACGATGAACGAGGTGAAAGCGGCGCTCGGCCCGACCGACATCGTCCTGCTGGACAACAACCTGAACGACCGCCGGACCGAGTATGCGTCGCCGTGGGACGAGGCGTCCGTCTATCGGGTGCTTCGCTACATCATGGAGTTCGACCAGATCCCGTACGAGGTGATGGACGTCGACGACGCGGCGCTCGACGGACTGGCGCAGCGCAAGCAGCCGTCCGTGGTGATCCTCAGTGCGGGGTCGAGCTCGAAAGACACGGCCACGCTAGGACAGTTGATCGAAAAGTACGGGATGACACGGCTGGATGGGAAGCCTGCGCGCCCGCCCCGAGTCTCCGACCGGTTCGGCCTGTATCGGTTCAATCCACCTCGACCGGCTGCACAGGTCCTCTCCCGTCCTTAGCCACGAGCGGGTGTGCGTCAGAGTTTTGCCGTGAGCCCGAACGGGGGGCGCGATAAATCGCGCCCGTACAAGGCAGCATCCCTGGTACGGGCGCGATTTATCGCGCCCCCGGATCTGGATGGGCACGAGACTCTGACGCACACCCGCCACGAGCTCGGTGCTCGACAGCCTGCGCATACTCGGCTAACCTGTTCCCAGAACCGCTCGTAGCGAGCGGTTCGAGCGGTTGAAGGCGGCAGTATGCGTGTCGGGATCGATCTCAGCCCGCTTCGGCGCGAGTCGTCGGGCGGCATCGTTCAGCTGATGGAGGGGCTCTGCCCCGCGCTGTTTGAGCGGGCGCCTGACGTTCACTTCGTCGTCTATCAATCCAAGGGAGGGTGTCGCCTGTCTGATGCACTCCCTCGAAACGCGTCGACGGTCCAGATCCCTGGCCTGCCTGACGCTGCCGAGCTCGACGATGCGCTGGCGTCAGACGGCGTCGACGTGCTGTTTCGACCGTTTCCCGTTCCCGATGACCTGGCGTTTCCGCTCTCTAGGCAGGCGATCTTGCTGCCCGACATGCAGCACGAAGACTGTCCAGAGTTCTTCGCCCGTGCCGAGCGCTCGGACCGGAGCCGAGCGTTCCGCCGCGCCGTGGACCGAGCCGGCGCGGTCGCCTTGCTCTCTCAGCACGCGCATCGGCGGGTCCGCGCGGCGTATCCTGGCTCGGCTGACACGCGCTTCACGTTCATCCCGCCCGGCCCGCTCAGGCTCCGCGAGCTGATCGACGAGCCGCTGAGCTCCTCGGAGCGCTCGACCATCCCGTCGAACCGCTTCTTCGTGTACCCCGCGAATCTGTGGCCGCACAAGAATCACGAGCGACTCATTCGGGCGTTCGAACGCTTCGCGGAGCGCCGGCGCGAGCCATTTGGCCTCGTCCTGACGGGACACGCTGATGGCGAGGACCGAGCCATCGCTGCACCAGGCTCAGTACAGGTGCAGCATCTTGGATTCGTCAGCCGGCGCCTCCTCGCCGAATTGTATCGACGATGCACGGCATTGACCTACTTCTCGATGTACGAGGGGTTTGGCATTCCACTGCTGGAAGCGTTCGAGCTGGACGCGCCGGTGCTGTGCAGCGACGTCGCGAGCCTGCCCGAAGTTGGCGGAGAGGCGACGCTGTTCGGAGATCCGACCAGTGTTGACGGCATGTCCAGTCTGATGGCCCGGATCGCAGACCAGCCGGACCTGCGCCGCGAACTGCGCTGCCGTGGCCAGGCAAGACTCGCCGCGTTCTCCTGGGGCCGCTCGGCCGACAACCTGCTCGCGGCGCTTCGAGACGTCGCCTCGGCGCCTGTTCGCCACGCAGACGTGCTCGACGCGGTCCGTCTTTCGCGTCGGCGCGTTCAGGCCGCCACCGATTCCCACCGCGAGCAGCGCGAATTGCTGGTTGCCCAGGAGCGCGAGATCGAGGAGTTGCAGCGGACGGTTCGGGATCGGTCGGCCTGGGCTGAACGCATGGTCGAGGTAGCGCAAGCGCGTCTCGACGTCATCCGTCGGCAGGAGGACGAGCGCCAGCGCCTCCAGGCGGCGGCGGACGAACGCCTGCACCTCGTGCAGGAGCAGGCACAGACGATTGGGATGCTCGAAGAGGCGCTTCGTGCCTGGACCGCGCGCGCGACGGCGCTCGACCGCGACTGTGAGAGCCACAAGCGCGCGACCGAGGACCGGCTGGCGGTCGTCGAGTCGCAACAGGAAGGCATCACCGCGCTCCAGGAGACTGTCATCCGGCTGCGCGCTCAGGTCGGGGCGCCAGCGGACGACGCCGACGTGCAGAGGGCCGCCGGCCCAGGGGCAGCCTCAGCGGATCCGGTGGACAGCTTCTTGCGCGGGACGAGCGACCTCGTGTTCTCGGTGATCCTGCCGCTGCCCGATCATCGCGGACATGCGTTGGAGTCGGTGCAGAGCTGGGCGCACGCGCAGTCGCTGCCGGCCGACCGGTACGAGACAATCGTCGTCGGAGACGGCTCGAACCCACGCCTCGAACGGCAGGTTCGCGCATCGCTGCGTCCCCACGACAGGTTCTTGATGGGTCCACAGGATGACGAGATCGCCCTCTACGACCTCGGAGCGCGCGCCGCGAGCGGGCGCTGGATCGTCTTCTCAGAGGCACACTGTCTTGGCGACCCGCGCTGCCTGGAGGCGCTGCTGCGTCACCTCCTCGCTACAGGCAGCGACGGTGCGGCCTGTCGGAGCGTGAGTCTGTCTGAGAACCACCTGTCGCGCATGGAAGCTCGCACGTTCGAGCAGGTCTCACGCCTCCGGCTTGGCCCCGAACACTGGAGCAAGCTGTTCTTGCGGGGCAGCGTCCTCTCCCGCCGGGTCTATCTCGACTCAGGCGGTCTTCTCCCTCGCTATCGGTTGTTCGCCGAGCCGGAGCTTTCGGCTCGCCTGCGCGCGCTGGGGTATTCGCTTGGATATGCGACGGACGCGGTCGTCAGCCACTACAACACGACGACGGTGGCGGAGCTTCGGCACTCGATCCACGAGTACACGGCTGGCGAGGCCGCCTACCGCCTCGATCACCCAGCCGGTGAGGGCGACCGGTACTTCGGCGAGCCGTCGTGGTGGCGCCGACGTGGCGAGCTCGATGCCGGGCGCGCACGCAGTGTCTGGCGTAGCCTCGGCTCCATGCTCGCCGACAGCGGCGACAGACGCGCCGCCGGCTATCAGGACTGGCTTTCGCTCGTGCCGGCCGCTGCCTCTCGCGGACGGAGTCATCTCTGGCGCGCATCCTGGAGCGCCTGGCGTTCAGCCGCGCAGTGCTGGTGGTGGCGGAACGACGAGCAGAAGCTGTTTGCGTCGTACACCGCGCTGTGGGCGGCGCTGGCAGAGGAAGGCGGGCTTCGAGCGCTCGTTCGGGAGCAGCCCGCGATGGCTTCCGAGGCATGGGCCGACCGCCGCCAGTTGGCGATCGACGGCCTGCCCGGCGAGTGGCTGACCGGCTTTCACACGGTCGAGACGTATCAAGGCTCCCACTTTCGATGGTCCGGGCCGCTCGCGTGCGTCAAACTGCCGGTGACGACCGACGACCGTGCCCTCAGACTCGTCACAGGGGGATTGCGGCCAGACCTGACGTTGCAGGCGTTCCTCAACGGTCAACGCGCACCCGTCGCGGCAGATCCAGAGCATCTCGGCGACGTGCGTGTGGAGATCCGGCCGGAGATGCTGCGCACGGAGCTGTTGCAGTATCTCGTCCTGAGCTGCCGGCCGCTTTCGAAGAGGGAACAGGCCGCGCCGGACAGTCGGGAGCTCGGCATCCCGCTCTTCGCGGTGATCCGCGAGCGCGACGACGACCTTCGCTAAGTATCTGGCGTCAGGCCCAGTGCGCCAAGCCGCTCGTCCACGAAGCGGCGGACGTCGCCTGCGATCTCGACGGCGCGCTCGGCGTCGGCGGCTTCGTACGCTTCAGATGGCACGCCACCGGGCAGCGCCGTCGGGTAGCGCGCGCCAAGGTAGTGCTTGTCCAGCAGCACGGCGACCGTCTTGATCAGGTCAAACGACGAGTCGAGGGCCAGAGCATCCTCGCAGAGATCGGCCAGGGCGTGGCCCCAGACGCGCTCGGCGCCCCGAGCCAACAGGTACGCCGTCACGGACTTCTCAGCCGACTGGTGGCACAAGAAGCAGGCGAGGGCTGGCCGGCCGGCGTCTGCCACCAGGCGCGCGTCCGCCAGGTCGAGCTCGGCCTGCCGGAGCCACGCCGCGACCACCCGCTGACTCCCCGTTCGGTCAGCCAACGAGCGCCTCGCCGGCCGTCATCGCCTCTTGCAGCAGCGGATCGCTCTCGGCCATGTCGTCAACCTCTTCGGGCGTGTACACAAGGTAGCGAGTGCCGACACGCGGACGCAGATGGGCCACCCAGAACTCGTCGCGCCGCTGGAACGGCTCGTCAGTCTCCTGCACGAGCACGATCTCCAGCTCGGTCTCCGGCCCGGTCTGGCCTCGGGCGTACTCGCCGACCACCCAGGCCGCCATCGCGCCGAACGGCGGCGCCTCCTCGGCAAAGCGGCGCGCCTCCGCCTCCAGCAGCTGGCGGCGGTGCTCCGCGAACCCGAACATCATCGGCATGGCAGATACCTCGCCCCGACCGAATCGATGCGTCGAGGAGGTAGTTGATGGGGCGCGATGAATCGCGCCCGTACTCGGTCGGTCCTGGTAGGGGCGCGATTCATCGCGCCCCCTTCAGTCCCGGGTTCGACACTAGACGTTGTAGAGGAACGGGTGGTTCTGCTCCGGCCAGATGTCGGCCTCGGTCAGAACGTACGCTTCCTTCTTGTACACCTGGATTCGGTGGCTGCCGAAATCCGGGACGTACAGCAGGTCGCCGACCACCCGCACCGACATCGGACCACGGAACCGCTTCTGCGACTCCAGGGTCGTCATCTCGCGGCCCCGAAGCACCTTCGGGTTCGCCAGGATGTAGGCCCGGCCGCTCTTCGAGATCGTCGCGTCGCCGATGAACTTCTCGACGTAGCGGCCGCCCTTGTCGAACATGACCACGCGGTGGTTGCCACGATCCGCGACGTAGATGTCGCCGTGCTCGTCAACGGCAACGCCAGCCGGCCGGTTCAGCTCGCCGTCGCCGCTGCCGGAGCGCCCCATCGTCAGGAGGTGCTTGCCGTCGGCGGTAAACTTCTGGACGCGGTCGTTACCCCAGTCGCTGACGTAGAGGTCGCCGAACTTGTCGAGGGTGATGCCCCACGGCTGCTCGAACTGACCGTCGCCGGTGCCGCGCTCGCCGAAGGTCGAGATGAACTGGCCGTCCTTGGTGAACTTCTGGATGCGGTGGTTCTGCGTGTCAGACACCCAGATGTTCTCGTCGGCGTCGAAGGCGATGGACGAGGGCCGGTTCAGCTTGCCGGGCTCGGTGCCCTGCTCGCCCCAACAGCCCAGGAAGGTGCCGTCGCGGTGGAACCAGGAGATGCGATGCGTCCCCTCGTCCACCACGTAGAGCGTCTCGTCCTTGTCCAGGAGCAGCTGGGTCGGCCACATCAGCTTGCCGGGCTCGGTGCCGCCGCCGCTGATGGTGCCAAGATCCTCGTCGTCCCAGTTCGAGCGGCGAATCGTGCCGCCCTGGCCGTCTTCACGGCAAACCGCGTAGAAGCGGCCCTCGCCACCCAGCGCCACGTCCGCAACAGCGGTCGTGACGCGGCGCATGCCGAGAGTCGTGTGATACGGGAAGCCAGCCCGCAGAAGCGCGTACGGGAACGTCGCGGTCTGCGTGCCTTGTGTGGCGGGAGTCTCAATCGCCATCGAATTACGCTCCCACGGCGGTCTTGAACGGCTTCAGCTGCTCGTAGGTGCCACCGACGATCTCGGTCGGGTCCATGCCCATCCACTGCTCGAGCAGCGTGCCGTAGACACCCCGGTAGTCGAAGGTGTGCTTCATGTCCTCGCCGTTCAGCCAGTCGCCCGGCTCGATCGACGGGTACTCGGAGTAGAGGCCGCCCTTGATGTTCTCGCCGATGATGAAGGCGCCGCCGCCCGAGCCGTGGTCCGTGCCCGAGCCGTTGTCCTTCATCCGCCGACCGAACTCGGTGAAGACCAGGACGGTGACGTTGTCGGCGGCGTTGTGCTCGCGCAGGTCCGCCATGAACGCCTTGAGCGAGCCAGTCAGCTCGGTCAGCAGGCGGTGGTGGCTGGGGACTTCCTGGGCGTGGTAGTCGTAGCCGCCGTGCTGGGTGTAGAAGACGCGGGTGCCCAGGTTGGCGGTGTGGACGCGGACCACGTCGCGGAGCGCCTTGCCGATGGCGCAGTCCGGATACTGGACCGTCGAGGCGTAGAGGCTCGGAGCCACCTTCAGCATGTCGGCGCCGGAGAGGACGCCGTTACCGGTGGTCGCCAGGTAGTCCAGCACCAGGCCGGTGCCGACAGCCGGGGTGTACATCCGCTTGAAGAACTGGAGGTCTTCCTGGCGCTGCTCGGCCACCTGGACGCTGTTGAGCAGGCCGTAGTTGTCCAGGTTGTCCACCGAGGTGGCGACCACGCCGGGCGCGGCCAGCGCGCGCGGGAGGCCCCGCCCGAAGCTGACGGCGGTCAGCGGGTTCGAGCTCTGCGGGTCGAGCTCGCGGGTCACCTTCGCCAGCCAGCCCTCAGTCGCGATCTTCAGCGGCTCGCAGGTGTGCCAGATGTCCATCGCCCGGAAGTGCGAGCGGCTGGAGTTGGCGTAGCCGATGCCCTGGACGATGGCGACGTCGCCGGCCAGGTACAGGTCGCGGAGCGGGGCCGCGGCCGGGTGGAACGCCAGGTCGTCGGTGAACGGGAGCGACTGGCCATGCGGGACATGCACCAGCGGGCGGGCGTCGTAGTAGTTGCCGTTCTCGAACGGGATGACCGTATTCAGGAAGTCGTTGCCGCCAGAGAGCTGGACGACGACCAGGACCGGGTCCTTCTTCCTGGCTCCGTTCCCGTTCGCGTGACCGTTGGTAGCCATTGCTACGTGTTCCTCCTGCCGCGACGAGTTTTCAGTTCTCAGTTGTCAGTCTTCAGTGACTCGCTCCTGACGACTGATGACTGAGAACTGACGACTCGTCGAGTACTGATACCTCGTTTAGGCGAACTGGTACTCGCGCGAGGCGACGGTCAGGCGCAGCAGCCGACCGACCTTCTCCGCGCTCTGCTCGCGGGCCTCGTCGCTCCCGAAGCTGATCTCGCCAACGTGGTCGGCGAAATCGACCAGCGCGGCTCGGGTTTCCGGCTGGACCTCCAGCGGCCCGACCAGATCGAGGATGGTGTCCACGACCTCGGCGGATTCCAGCGGCTTGTCGAGCTCTTCGAGCCGGCGCAGGATCGCGGCCGGACCCGGCTTCTTCATGTCGCTCAACTGGCTGACCGCGAAGTTGACGCGCTCGGTCAGCGTGCCGCCGTCGATCCACTCCTTGCCGGTGTGCCACCCTTCGACCGTCGGGGGGTCCATCAAGGTCTGGCCCATGACGCGGGTCGCGCCGTCGAAAGCTGTCAGGCCCGGCTCGACGTCGCGGTAGGTGCCGGCCAGCTTGATGACGCCCGCCACCAGCTCGATTGGCGCCTTGACACGGGTGTAGCGCGCGGCCTTGAAGAAATCGCTGTTGAACAGGACGCGCATGACGGCACGGATGTCGGCATCATTGTCCTTGAACGCCTTCATCAGCGTCGCGATCGCCTCGGGATCGACCGGGTCGGTGACGCTCCAGGCCGGAACTTGCTGCTCGTCGGCCACGAAGAAGTTGTACAGGTGGCGGCTGATGAAGCGGGCCGTCGCCTCCTGCTGGGCGATGATGTCGACGATGTCCTCGCCGTTCAGGTTGCCGGTGTGGCCGAGGAACGTCTTCTGGCCCTTGTCGTGGTCTTCCTCGCGATAGACGAACTTGGAGTCGTAGTGGCCGTACGGGTAGAGCGGGATCGCGTGCTCGAACGTCCAGCCGGTGAACGCGCGGGCGCACTCCTTGATGTCGGTCTCGGTGTAGTTGCCGATGCCCATCGAGAACAGCTCGAGGATCTCGCGGCCGTAGTTCTCGTTGATCGACTTCGCGTGGTTCTCGTTGTTGTCCAGCCAGTAGATCATGGCCGGGTCACGCGAGAGGTCGAGCAGCAGGGTCCGGAAGTTCGCAAGACCGTTGCGGCGCAGCATGTCGATGTGGCGGACCATCGTCGGGGTGTGCTCGCTCTTGGTCCAGCCGGTCGCGAAGACGTGGTGCCAGAACAGCGCCATCTTCTCTTCGAGCGGGCGCTTCGAGTTGACCATCCGCCAGATCCAGCGACCGTTCCAGACCTGTGGGTTGTCGATGTTGGCGCCGAGGTGCGGGTAGTACCGTCGCAGGGTGGTGTCGTCCAGGTCTGGCATCCGCTCGGGGTGAATCAGCTCCTCGACGACCTCTTCGTACGGTCGCGCGGCATACGCCTCGAGCTCGTCGCGCGTGGCCCCAAAGCCAGCCCGCCGCAGCAAGTGGGCCATCAGGGCGAGACGTTCGTCAGCCATTCATACCTCCATGGGAACTGCTTCGTCGGAGCCTACTGTTGGCGACCAAGGATCGGCATCGTGCGGGCGCGAGCGTGAGCTGGCTCATGCTCTCGACCCATCTCAGCGTGCCGGCCGCCTAATGGTACCGAACCGCTTTAGTGAACCGCACCTACCTGAGAGTGATTCTGGCTGTCCCGGGCCTGAATGTCAAACGTGAGCCGGCACTTAGCTGCCCGACGGGTCATGCGCCACGACAGCGTCACGTCCTCGGTACGTCACGGCGAGATGTTTGACGGCGGTGTGGTCGGACTGCTACAGAGTGCCTGACCGGATCGAACGGGCACCGCAGCCGACTCCTGCACCCGCTTGCGCCGCATCAAGAGTGTCGTCCCGGACGGCCGACGCTCGTGAGATCAGGGAGGAGTGCTCGCGCGAGGGAGTTTCCCGATTCCCACCGGACAAGGCGACTCATAATGGTGCGGCCTATCGGAGTCGATGACCGCCAAACGTGGTGGAGAGCCCGAGACATGGCGACGATGCCCGGACTGACCCGACGGAACTTCTTGATCACGAGCGCGCTGAGCCTGGCTGGTGTCAGCTTACTGGCCGCGTGTGCGCCGTCCGCGCCGACGACGAAGCCCGCTGACACGGCGGCCAAGCCCACTGAGCCAGCCAAGCCCGCCGACGCCGCCAAGCCAGCGGAGGCAGCCAAGCCAGCGGAGGCAGCCAAGCCTGCAGAAGCCGCCAAGCCGGCCGCGCCAGCCGCCACCACCGCGCCAGCCGCCGCGGCGAAGCCAGCAGAGGCCGCGAAGCCGGCGGCGGCTGCGAAGCCCGACGCGCAGATTGGCTCCCAGCTAATCGGCAAGCTCGAAGGTCCGACCGTCATCACCGACGCCTCGCAGTTCCCGAAGAGCTTCAAGGAGGCGCCTGCCCTCGCGGAGCTGTCGAAGGCCGGCAAGCTGCCCCCGGTGGCCGAGCGTGTCAGCAAGGATCCGCTGGTCATCAAGCCGCTCAACGAGACCGGCAAGTACGGCGGCACCTGGCGGCGTGGCTTCACGGGCCCGGCCGACTATTGGAACGGTTTCCGCTCGGCGAGTGGTCCGGACCACATCCTGTTCTGGGACTACACCGGCGAGAAGATCGTCCCGAACATCGCCAAGAGCTTTGAGATCCAAGATGGCGGCAAGACCACCGTCATCAAGCTGCGCCAGGGCCACAAGTGGTCAGACGGTGAGCCGTTCACGGCTGACGACTTCGTGTTCTGGTATGAAGACCTGCTCCTGAACAAGGACTTGAACCCGACCATCCACGCCAGTTTCACGATCAACGGGAAGCCCGGCAAGGTCGAAAAGGTGGACGAGACGACGGTCAAGTTCGTCTTCCCCGAGCCGTACTACTTCTTCCCGAACATGCTGGCCGGCTCGACCCAGATTTCGGCCCATTCGTTCATGAGCGACGTGGCCGGTGTGGGCATGCCGGCGCCTGCCCATTACCTCAAGCAGTTCCTGCCAAAGTACGCCGGCCAGGCCAAAGTCGACGAGATGATCAAGGCCGGTGGGTTCGACGGTTGGCTCAGCTTCTTCCGCGCCAAGAACGCCTGGCATCAGAACCCCGAGCTGCCCGTGCTCACACCGTGGAAGACTGTCCAGCCGAACAACACGCCGGTCTGGCTGTTCGAGCGGAACCCGTACAGCATCTGGGTCGACACTGACGGGAACCAGTTGCCCTACATCGACAAGATCCAGCTCACGCTGGCCGAGAATCTGGAAGTCATCAACCTCCGCGCCATCGCCGGCGAGTTCGACATGCAGGAGCGCCACATGGACATCGGCAAGCTGCCGGTGTTCATCGAGAACCAGCAGAAGGGCGGCTACAAGCTGGTGCTCGACACGGCGGACTTCGGCGCAGACATGGGCATCAAGTTCAACCTGAGCTACGAGGCCGACCCGGAGATCGGGAAGTGGTTCCGGACCGTCGACTTCCGGCGGGCGCTGGCGCTCGGCATCGACCGCGACCAGATCAACGAGACGTTCTGGCTCGGGACTGGCGTCGCGGGCTCGTTCGTGCCCCGCGAGACCAACAAGTACAACCCGGGGCCAGAGTACCGGACCAAGTGGGCAACCTATGACGTGAAGACCGCCAACGAGATGCTGGACAAGATTGGCCTCAGCAAGAAGGACTCGGAGGGGTATCGGCTGCGAACGGACAACGGCCAGCGACTCCGACTCGAGATCATGACCTTCGGCGGGCAGTTCGTCCAGTTCACCCGCATCAGCGAGATGATCCGCGATCAGTGGAAAAAGATCGGGATCGACCTCAACGTTGCCGAGACAGAACGGTCACTGGGCCAGCGTCGCAACATCAACAACGAGGCTCAGATGTACGCCTGGCAGAACGACGGCAGCGAGCACCTGTTCACCTTCCCCAATCACGTCTTCCCCTATCAGTCGGTGGACGGCAACGGCGCGCTGTACGCGGACTGGTTCCAGACGGGTGGCCAAAAGGGAAAGGAGCCGCCCGCCGAACTGGCCGAGCTCAAGAAGCTGTACGACAACTTCCGAAAGGCGTTCGGGGTGCCAGAGGAGGAGCAGATCAAGCTCGGCAAGGAGATCTGGGCCATCGCCGCTGACAACGTCTACACGATGGGCGTGATCGGGCTGGCAGCAGCCGTCGGTGGCGTCCGTGTCTTCAAGAACAACCTGGGCAACATCCCGGCTCGCGAGTACAGCAGCCCGGACGGCAAGACGCCGGCCATCTCCCGCACGATGACGTTCTACTTCAAGTCGTAGCCGCCCGAGGTCACTACGACCTCGGCAGCACCACCGATCGGCCTGTCGGGAGCGCTCCCGACAGGCCGATTTTGCTATTTCGGCCGCTTCCTCGGGCGCTCAATCGTTTGCGTCGAGTTGACGTGAGGTACTCGTTACTGCTACATCTGCGAAACCCGGTTCGACGGTCGTCGCTGCTGACGGCCCCTCTCGACGACGACGTGACGAGAGCTCGCCGAGCCAGGGCTGGACAGCAGCGTCCACACAGAGGAGGTAGCTTAGCCCGACGCACACTGGCACCTGGGACGCACCGATTGAAGGCGAGTCCGCCAGGCGACGCCGACCCCGAATCCTGGCACTATGGAGCAGCAGATGGCAGAGAAGCCCTGTCTGACACGACGCACCTTCCTCATTTCCAGCGCCCTGAGTCTGGCGGGCGTCGGCCTGGTGGCCGCGTGCGCTCCCGCCGCACCGGCCACGAAGCCGGCTGAACCAGCCAAGCCGGCCGAAGCCGCGAAGCCCGCCGAGGCCGCGAAGCCGGCGGCCCCAGCCGCGACCACTGCCCCGGCCGCCGCTGCCAAGCCGGCCGAGGCGGCGAAGCCTGCCGCCCCGGCTGCCCCGGCCGCGACCACAGCGCCGGCCGCCGCTGCCAAGCCCGCCGAAGCCGCGAAGCCGGCCGCCAAGGCCGAGCCGGCCCTCGGCGCGCAGCTGATCGGCAAGCTCGAAGGCCCGTCCGTCGTCACCGACGCCGCCGCGCTGCCGAAGGCGTTCAAGGAAGCCCCGGCCCTCGCCGAGCTGGTCAAGGCCGGCAAGCTGCCGCCCGTCCAGGAGCGCGTTGGATCGGAGCCGCTGGTCATCAAGCCGCTCAACGAGGTCGGCAAGTACGGCGGCACCTGGCGCCGAGGGTTCACCGGCCCTGGCGACCAGTGGAACGGCTTCCGCTCGGCGAGTGGCCCGGACCACATCCTGTTCTGGGACTACACTGGCGAGAAGATCGTCCCGAACATCGCCAAGAGCTACGAGATGAAGGACGGCGGCAAGATCACCGAGATCAAGCTGCGCAAGGGCCACAAGTGGTCCGACGGCACGCCGTTCACCGCTGACGACTTTGTCAACACCTTCAACGAGGTGTTCCTGAACAAGGATCTGTACCCGTCCGGCTCGGCCACCATGACCATTAACGGCAAGGGTGGCAAGATCGAGAAGGTGGACGAGACGACGGTCCAGTTCATTTTCCCGGAGCCATACCCGCTCTTCCCGGCGATCCTGGCCGGCTCGACCCACATCTCGGCACATTCGTACGCTGGCGACCCGTCCGGCGTGCCGGTCTTCTCGCCGTTCCACTACATCAAGCAGTTCCTGCCCAAGTTCTCCTCCAAGGAGGAGATGGACGCGAAGGCGAAGGCAGCCGGCTTCGACAGCTGGGTGCTCTACTTCAAGAACCGGAACAGCTTCCAGTACAACCCGGACCTGCCGGTGCTGACCCCCTGGAAAGTCGTCCAGCCGATCAACACCCCCAACTGGGTGTTCGAGCGGAACCCGTACAGCATCTGGGTGGACACCGACGGTAACCAGCTGCCCTACATCGACAAGATCCAGCTCCAGCTCGCTGAGAACCTCGAGGTGCTCAATCTTCGGGTCATCGCCGGCGAGATGGACATGCAGGAGCGCCACGTCGACATGGGCAAGCTGCCGGTCCTCCTGGAGAACCAGCAGAAGGGCGGCTACAAGGTCGCGCTCGACATCGGCGACAACGGCGCGGACTGCGCGCTGAAGTTCAACCTCAGCTTCGACGCCGACCCCGAGCTCGCCAAGTGGATCGGCAACACCGATTTCCGCCGCGCCATCGGCCTCGGCATCGACCGTGACCAGATCAACGAGGTGTTCTGGCTGGGAACCGGCGTGTCCGGATCGGTCGCGCCGGCCGATTCAAACCAGTACAACCCCGGCCCCGAGTACCGGAAGAAGTGGGCCACCCTCGACGTCAACCAGGCGAACCAGCTGCTCGACAAGATCGGGCTGGACAAGAAGGACTCCGAGGGGTACCGCCTCCGCACCGACGGCAAGGGCCGGCTCTCGCTCCAGATGGACGCCTGGGGCGGCCAGTTCATCCAGTTCACCCGCATCTCCGAGATGATCTCGCAGCAGGCCAAGAAGATCGGGCTCGACCTGAAGGTGCAGGAGCTGGAGCGGAGCCTGGGGCAGAAGCGGAACGCCGCCAACGAGAACCACATCTACCCGTGGCAGAACGACGGCTCCGAGCATCTCTACACCTTCCCCGGCCACGTCTTCCCGTACGACGAGACGGGCGGCGGCGGCGCGCTGTTCGCGCGCTGGTTCCAGACCAACGGCCAGCAGGGCAAGGAGCCGCCCGCGAAGGTCAAGGAGGTCATGGAGAAGTTCAAGAAGGCGTTCGGCTCTCAGCCCGACGAGCAGGTCAAGCTCGGCAAGGAGATCTGGGCCACTGCCGTGGACGAGGTGTTCAGCGCCGGCGTGGTCGGACTGGCCGCCGCCGTCTCCGGCGTCCGCGTCTTCAAGACGAACATGGGCAACGTCCCGGCCCGCCAGTTCAACAGCCCTGACGGCAAGACGCCCGGCACGTCCCGGCCGGTGACGTTCTACTACAAGAGCTAGTACGAGAGGCCCTCACCCCCCGACCCCCTCTACTGTCCCTGTGCGCGGGAGAGGGGGAGACGGTCATCTGCTCCCCCTCTCCCTGTGCGCGGGAGAGGGGGCTGGGGGGTGAGGGCACCCCGGCACGACCGGCCTCCCCGGCCCCTCGCACGTCCATTTGGGCGTTGTTTGCGTGGATGACGTTTCAAATGTGCTCCCGGTGACTCGTCACGGTCGGCCCATTTCGTTACACTCCCCTGGCAAGCTGACCGGGAAGCGGGGACTGGTTAGTGGGCGTCGCGGACGCCGGTGCCCTGGTCCCTGCTTAGCCGCGTTGTCGCGGAGGCACCTCGCACGATGCCGCTCCAGCCAGTGGTCGCGTTTCAGACCGATGTGGGCCGGACTCGTCCTGAGAACGAGGACTGGTGTTCCTGGCTGACGGCCGAGATGCGCGGAGACCCGGTGGACGCGCCGTCCGTCTGGGTCGTCGCGGACGGCGCGAGCACGTACGGCACCGGGCGGCTCGCCGCGAACCTGGCGGTAGATGCCGTGCTGAGCGCGGGCTGGGGCGCCGCTGACCCAGACCCCGGCCGACGGCTCCAGGCTGCCGTGGTGACGGCAAACCGCATCCTGGTGGAGCGGGCCGGTGACTCCTCGCGCGGCGGCCTGCCACACCCGGCCACCATCGTGGCGGCCGTCCTCCAGGGCGAGATGGTCTGGGTCGTGTCTATCGGCGACAGCCGGGCGTACCTGCTGCGTGGCGGCACGATTCGACAGATCACGCGCGACCACACCCGCGCCGCCGAGCACGTCCGTGCCGGACGGATGCGCCCCGAGGAGGCACGCAACCACCCCGACTCGCGCAAGCTGACCCATTACCTCGGCCAGGTCGCCGACATCCGCGCCGAGAGCTACACCTACCAGGAGCCGGTCCGGGCCGGCGACCGGCTGATCCTCTGCACCGACGGCCTGACCCGCCACGTGCTGGACGACGAGATTCTGTCGATTGCTTCGGCCGGCGAGCCAGCTGTCGCGACGAAGAGTCTTGTAGACCTGGCAAACCAGCGGGGTGGGTCGGACAACGTCACGGTCGGGATCGTGGAGCTGGTCGCGGTCCGCGAGGCGCCAAAGGCCGACGTCCCGCGCCCGTCCCTGCGCGATCTCAGCGCCGGGCGGCTGGCCGCGCTTCAGGAGATCGGTCAGCGGATTACGGCCAGCCTGGAGCTGGACGCGACCCTCAGCTCGGTCCTGGAGAGCCTGATCGAGATCACGCGGGCCGAGCGCGCCTGCATCATGCTGCGCGACCCCGAAACCGGCGAGCTGAAGTTCGAGATCGGGCGCAACGTGGACGCGAACGGCGCCGCGGACGACTCCGGTGTCAGCGTCAACATCGTCACCAGCGTCTTCCACGAGGGCAAGCCGATCCTGATCGGCGACGCGTCGTCTGACCCGCGCTTCAACCAGTTCTCCAGCGTGGTCGGGCATGCGCTGCGGTCGGTGATCTGCGCGCCGCTGATCGTGCGCGGCCAGTCGATCGGCGTCGTGTACGTGGACAACAGCCTCGGCGCCTCGCTGTTCGGCGAGGCGGATCGCGACCTCGTGACGGCGTTTGCGAACATCGCGGCAGCGGCCATCGAGAACGCGCGTCTCCACGAACGGCTCGCGGCCCAGGTCCGCGAGATCACCGCGATGAAGACCTCGCAGGACCGGCTGCTACGGAGCGTCAGCAGCGGCATCATCTCGGTCGATCCCCAGGGCGTCATCACCAGCTGCAACCGCGCGGCGGCCGAGATGCTGGCGGTGTCGCAGAATCAGATCGAGCACCGCCGCCTCGCGGACGTCCTGCCGACCCGCTTCATGCAGGCGCTCGGCGCTCCGTTCGACGGCGGGGGCGCCGAGCCGGGCGCCACGATCCAGGGCTTCGAGATGGCAGGCATCCTGCCAGGACGCGGATACGTCCATTTCGGGCACCGGCTCTCGCCGATCTTCGACGATGCCGGCCAGACGATCGGCTGGGTGCTGGTGCTGGAAGACCACACCGAGCGCGAGCTCCTCGAACGCGATCGCCGCCGCGCCACCGCCGACCGCGACCAGATCAAGCGCATCTTCGAGAACTACATGCCGCCCGCGATCTTCCAGGAGCTCGTGCGGCAGGGACCGCGGAGCACCGGCATCGGCGGCGACCGCCGCGACCTGACGATCATGTTCGCCGACATTCGCGGCTTTACCGGCCTCTCCGAGCGGATGGAGCCGGAGCAGGTGGTGGAGGTGTTGAACGCCTACCTCGGGGCCGCCACCGAGATCGTCTTCGAGCACCGAGGCACGGTGGACAAGTTCATCGGCGACGCGATCATGGCACTCTTCGGGGCGCCGGTCCCGATCGAGAATCACGCCCTCCAGGCTGTCCGCGCGGCTCTCGCAATGCAGCGCCGATTCGCCGAGTCGCCACCACACCAGGGTCAGCGCGCCAGCTTCGGCATCGGCATCAACACCGGCGCCGGTGTGGTGGGCACCATCGGCGCACCGCAGCTCAAGAGCTACACGGTGATCGGCGACGTGGTGAACGTGGCGTCGCGGCTCCAGAGTGAGGCGCGCGCCAACGAAGTATTGATTACCGACGACACGTTTCGGCTCGTCGCCGGGCACGTCGAGACCGAAGAGCTGGGGTCGTTCTACTTCAAGGGACGGAGCGCCCCAGTCACCATGTATAAAGTGACGGCCGTCAGACCATGATCCAGATCGGGGCAGCATAGTGACACCAGCTCAGCACGCGCCGCAGGGGTTCTTTCCGACGCTGGGCGATGTGGTCGCCCGCTTCCGCTGGCTGGTGCTGGCGCTCTGGATCGCCTTCGTCGCGGTGTCGGCATACGGCGCGATCCACGTTAAGAGCCGGTTGATCAGCGGCGGCATCGTGGTCAAGGACAGCGAGTCGGACCGTGGCGGCGACGTGCTCTCGAGTGAGTTTGGCCGCGTCCCGACGAAGACGGCAGCGGCAGTCTTCAGGAGCGAGCGATTCAAGGTCTCGACCGATCCGCAGTTCAAGGCCGGCGTCGAGAAGGCGCTCCAGAACATCAAGGACGCGGCGCCAGATTCGACGATTCGATCCTTCTACACCACCGGCCTCGCGCGTCTGAAGAGCGAGGACGATCACACGACGTATGCCGTGATCGATCTGGTCGGCGATGAGGAAGAGGTCAAGAAGCAGATCCCGACCATTCGGGAAGCGCTCCAGAAGGATTTCTCGCCGGACCTCGACGAGGCGCACATCATGGGCTTCCCGGCGGTCTCGCAGGACATCACCGCCGGAAGCGCCGAGGATCTCGAAAAGGCCGAGAAGTACAGCTTGCCGCTCACGGTCTTTCTGCTCCTGATCGTGTTCGGCACCATCGTGGCGGCCGGCCTGCCGGTCATACTTGGCGCGGCAGCGGTCGTCACCGCGCTCGGCGCTCTCTATCTGGTCACCTACAAGATGGAGACCTCGATCTTCGCGATGAACACCGCGTCGATGATCGGCCTGGGGCTCGGCATCGACTTCTCGCTGCTGATGGTCAGCCGGTTTCGCGAGGAGCTGGCGCGCGGCATGGACGCCCACCGTGCGACCGTCCGCACGGTGCAGACTGCCGGCAAGTCGATCGTGTTCTCCGGCCTGACGGTGATGCTCGGGCTCTCGGTCATGCTGCTCTACCCCCTGGTGCTGGTCCGCTCCATTGCGCTCGGGATGCTGATCGTAGCCGGCCTGGCGGTGCTTGGCGCGGTGACGTTGTTGCCGGCGCTCATGTGCATGTTCGGGCGTGGCGTCAACTCGGGCAACCTGATCCCAGGACGACAGGCCGGAGGGCGCCCTCAGGTGGGGACCGGGCGATGGCATGCCTGGAGCCTGCTGGTGATGAGGTACCCCTGGCTCTTCCTGTTCCTGGCGCTGGCCTTGCTGCTTGCGATGTCGTGGCCGTTTCGCGACATGAACGCCATCGGCGCTGGCGGCGCGCAGGGCGTCGGCGAGGAAGCTGATTCCCGCAAGGGCTTCGAGCTGCTGACCAAATCATTCCCGATCGGCGAAGTGGCGCCGATCGACGTCATCGTCAAGACGAATAAGAAGGACGGCGTCAACGATCCGGCCTTCCGCGAAGGCATTTTCAAGCTCACCGAGACCATCGCGAACGAAAAGGATCGCGTGGCTCGCGTCGAGTCCATCTCGAACCTCCAGCCGGGTATGACGCTGGAGCAGTTCAAGCAGGTGCCGCTCGACGCGCTGATGGGCACCGGCACGCCGAACGCACAACGCCAGAAGGCCCTCGTGTCCCAGTTCATCAACGTGGACGGGAACCGCGACGTCTTCCACATTTCGATCATCGCGAAGGAAGCCGAGGTCGCGCCCGAGACGACCGGCCTGGTCACCGACATTCGGACGAAGTTCGGGCCGGACACGAAAGAGCTGAAGGGCACCGAGATCCTTGTCGCCGGCCAGACGGCGCTCACTCTGGACTATCGGGACGAGCTGTTCAACCAGTTCCCGAAGCTCGTCGGCCTGGTCCTGCTGGTCACCTATTTCGTGCTCTTGCTGTTCTTCCACTCGCTGATCCTGCCGCTCAAGGCGATCCTGATGAACCTGATCGGCATCACCGCGAGCTACGGCTTCCTGGTGATGGTGTTCGAGTGGGGCATCCTGGACAAGATCCTCGGCTTCGAGCACCTGGGCCGGCTGACGATGTTCCCGCCGGTCATCCTGTTCTCGATCCTGTTCGGGCTCTCGACTGACTACGAGGTGTTCCTCCTCAGCCGTGTCAAGGAGATCTACGAACGCGAGAAACACAAGCTCGACATGCAGTACGGCGGCCGGCACGACGCGGCCTACGTCCACCGGCTGAACGAGATCAACGAGCACAGTGTTGCGGAGGGCCTGGAGCGGACGGCTGGCATCATCACCGCGGCCGGCCTGATCATGATCGTGGTGTTCGCCGCGTTCGCGATGGGTCAGGTGCTCGTCGTCAAGGAGCTGGGCGCGGGCCTCTCGATGGCGGTGCTGCTCGACTCGACCATCATCCGCGTCATCCTGGTGCCCGTCTCGATGAAGCTGATGGGCCATCTGAACTGGTGGATGCCGGCCGCGCTCGACTGGATCCCGCACATCCGTGAGGGCGGCGACGAAGAAGAGGAGATGGGGCAGTTCGGGCCAGACGGCCAGATGCACCGCCGCCCCGCTCGATTCTGCGGCCAGTGCGGCGCCGTCTTGCCCGAGGGCGCACGCTTCTGCGGCCGTTGTGGGCGGGTGCTCAACGTCGGGCCACAGTTCGGTCAGTCGTATCCGGGCGATGGGGGCCAATACACCCACACGCCAGGGTACGACCGGCCCGACCCGGGGCTGGCGATGCAGGGGCAGTCGTCGTTGCTGGCGCAGGGCGCCATGCAGCGCATCCCGATCGTCCTGCGGGTCGGACGGGCGGAGCAGCGCGCCTGGCTCAACCTGCGCGACTGCCACGTCGAGAAAGACCCGTCGATGCCGAACGTACCGATTGTCTCGGTCGAGGGTCTGGACGTTCGCCCCGTGCCCGGGCAGCAGCCACCGGAGATTCAGATTCGCAATGCGCGCATTCGCTACTGACGCGCGAGCCTCAACTCTCGCGCCGTCCCCGATCGTCGAATCGGTCGAGCCCACGAGAAGGAGCAGCTAGCCGTGGAGCCTCAGCCGCCTCCGCGCTCCACCCCGCCACCGCCGCCCGGCGGGGCACCGAAGCCGCCGGCCGCGAGCGTTGCCCCGGACGCCGGTGCGACCGCCGCCTCCACCAGCGGCGGCGCACGGATCTGCCCCGAGTGCAACGTCCCGCGCGCCACCGACGCCCGCTACTGCGAAGAGTGCGGCCACGACTACGGCACCGAGCCGATCGCCCCGGTCCAGGAGCGCGGCGCGCTGAGCGGACCGGCACTCTGGATCGTGCTCGTGTTCTGGGCGGCGGTTGCCATCGCCGGACTCTTCTTCATCTACGCCGCGATCTGGGCGGCGTAGTCCTGGTGCTCATGTGAAACTGGTGGTGTTGGAAGGCCCGGCCGAGCGTGCGACGTACGACATCACGGCGCCGCGCACGCTGATCGGGCGCGCCCCTGACTGCCAGGTGCGCGTCTACGACGCCCAGGTCTCCCGCCACCACGCCCACATCCTGCGCATTGGCGAGGAGCTGTTCATCGAAGGGCTCCAGCAGGGAAACCCGGTCATCGTCAACGACCGCTTCGTGACCGGGCGACAATCGTTGGCTGACCGAGACCTGATCATCGTCGGCGGCGTACTGTTCGAGGTTGACTTGCCGCCGATGACCCAGGCCGTGCCACCCCGCGCGCCGGTCCAGGCAACGCCGCCCGAGATCGTCACCGCGCCGCCGCACGCGGAGCCTCAGCAGCGGCCGGGCCAGACGATCCCTCGGTCTGAGGTCGCGGCGCGGGACGCGGGGGCCAGCCCGGCGGCCGGGCCACCACAGCAGGGCGCGCCACGCCCTCCGGACGGCGGCCAGCCGCCGTCCGGAGGGCAGCCACCCATCGTGGCGCCCGGGCCTGACCACCGGCCGATACCCCAGGTGACGCCGCACCCAATCGTGGTTCCAGCGTCGCCAGCAACGCCTCTGAACCAGCCGCCACCACCCGCCGTCGAACGACGGACGCCCCGCCCGTCAACCCTGCCGCCAGCCCCGCCGCTCGAACGCGTCCGGGCGGTGGCCGCGCGGCTCGCGGCGGCCGGACAGCGGATGCAGACGCGCGGCGCCCCTGAGCCGAGTGTCAACCCGGTGCGCTCGACCGACGCCCCTGCCGTGGACGCGATCCTGGCCGGTCACGAGAAGCTCGGCGGGGATGCCGAGCTGGCGCGACTCGCGGCGCTGCTGAGCTACCGGACCGGCAACCAGACCGACATGCACGCCCTCTACCGCCTGGGCGCAGATGCTCGCGCGCTGATCGCCTGGTCCCGCATGGCCCAGCAGTCGATCGAGGAGGCGTGCCACCTCGCCGACGTGCTGGGCGCTCGCTGACGCACCCGCCGCCCGTCCGGGTCAGGCGGGCGGGCCGCTCATGACCAGGCAGGCATTCTGGCCCCCGAATCCAAAGCTGTTCGAGAGGACGGTCCGAACCTGCTGCTCGCGTGGCTGGTTCGGCACGTAGTCCAGGTCGCACTCCGGGTCGGGCGTCTCGTAGTTGATCGTCGGCGGGATCAGACTGCGCTGAATGGTCAGCAGGGAGATGATCGCTTCCAGCGCGCCGCTGGCCGCGAACATGTGCCCGGTCATCGACTTGTTGGCGGTGACCGTCACCCGGTCGGCGTGCTCGCCAAGCGTCCGCCGGAGCGCGACGGTCTCCAGCCGGTCCCCGAGCGGCGTGGAGGTCGCGTGGGCGTTGACATGGTCGATCTCCTCCCGCCGCACGCCCGCGTCCTCCATCGCCAGCGACATCGCGCGTGCGGACGCCGTGCCGCTCGGATCGGGTCCGGTCAGATGGTACGCATCCGACGTCGCGCCGTACCCGCGGATCTCGCCGAGCGGACACGCACCTCGCCTGAGCGCGTGCTCCAGCTCTTCGAGGATCAGGACAGCCCCGCCTTCCGCCGCCACGAAGCCGTCCCGGCCAGCGTCGAACGGCCGGCTCGCCTTGGTCGGCTCGTCGTTGCGGGTGGAGAGCGCCCCGATCATGCTCATGCCGGCCAGCGTCATCTCGCAGATCGGGGCGTCCGCCCCACCCGCCAGCATCACGTCGGCGGCGCCGCGCCGGATCACCTCGGTCGCCTCGCCGATGGCAGTCGTGCCGCCGGCGCAGGCGGTCGCCACCGTCGAGTTGTAGCCGCGCGCCCCGAGCATGATGCTGACGTTCGAGCTGACCATGTTGGGCAGCACGATCGCCATGAACAGCGGGTGCATTCGCTTCCAGCCACGCTCCTTGAGGGTGCTGTAGTCGCGCTCGGTGACGGCCACCGAGCCGACGCTGTTCGAGAGCAGCACGCCGACCCGGTCCGCGTTCTCTGGCGTGATCTCCAGGCCGGCATTCTCGACGGCCATCATGGCGGCAGCCACGGCGAGCTGGCTGAACCGCGCCATCCGCCGCGCCTGCTTGACCGGGATGAACTTCGAAGCGTCGAAGTTCTTGACTGGCGCGGCGATCTTGGTCGGGTACGGCTCCGTGGAGAACGGAAAGTCCGTAAAGTCCATCATGTCAGGGAAGGGCATGGTGCCGGACACGCCGGCCACCATGTTGATCCAGTTCTCTTCAACCGTCGAACCGACAGGCGAGAGAGCGCCCATGCCGGTCACGACGACTCGTCGTCGTCCCACACTGTCCTCCGTGATTGGCTACGATCCGCGACGGTCGGACGAATGCAGATCGACCGGCCCTCTCTCAGCTTAGTCTGACTAGCGGCCCCGGTCTACCCAGGGAAGCAGCTTTTGTAAGTCAGGCAACACCTGTTCGGCCGCCAGATAGCCGGCCTGCTCGTACACTTCGGCCTGGTCGAAGCTTTGCCAGCCGGTGACCTCGAACTTCGGATGAATCACCACGTCCGCAAGCTCGCAATCACGGACCGCGCGCTCCGCGGTCATGATCTCAAAGCAACGCAAGATCATGCGCGGGACATTTGGCTGATTCTGACGCTCGGCATCAGGCGTTTCTGAGTCGATAGACAGGTCAACCGCGATGACGATGTCGGCGCCGAGGTCGCGCACGGCCTGAGTTGGAACCGGGTTCAGCACCGCGCCGTCCACCAGCCGCATGTTCCCGATCACCTTCGGCGGCAGGAAGACTGGCACCGAGCTGCTGGCGCGCAGCGCGTCCGAGACCACGCCCCGCGTGAACACGACTGGCCGCGCGCGGTCCAGATCCGACGCCACGACCGCGAACGGCACCGGGAGCTCCTCGAAGGTCGCGTCCCCGACCAGTTCGCGGATCACGGCCTCGATGGCGTCCGGAGTGAAGATCGCGTGGAGCATGTGGAGGCCCCACCGCAGCTTCAGCATGTTGGTGAACTTGTCGTGCAGCATCAGCATGGTCTCACGGCCCTGGACCGTGTCCATTCCGAGCGCACGCGGCGCACCGATCACCGAGCCCATGCTGGTGCCAGCCAGGAAATCGTTCGGGATGTGGTGATCCTCCAGGAACCGGAGCGCGCCGACGTGTGCGAACCCACGCGCGCCGCCCGAGCCAAGCGCCACACCCACTTTCAGATGGGCCACGTCGCGCGCCAGCCAGTACATCGCCCGACTGAACGACAGGTACGGCGCTTCGATTGCGAGCGGCGCCGGGAAGCGAGCGGCATCGCGGAGCATCTGGGCCGGCCCCGGCAGGGTGATCCGAGCCGGCACGCCCAGCCGCTCGATCGACCGGCCGCGCAGCTCCGCCAACGGCAGGCCCTCGTCCGAGAGCACAACCACATGCGATCGCTCGCGCGCTTCTGGATGCAGGGTGTTGAACGCCGACACGAGCTCGTCGGCAAACGTCGTCGCGAGCTGGGCCGTCGTCACCAGCAAGTACGTGCGGTCTACGTGCGGCACGATAGCCAGGATGTCGGCGCGATCCTCCATCGCCAGATTCAAGATCGTGTAGCGGGCGTTGCCGCGGAACCAGTCCAGCGCTTCGGTGAGCGAGCGCGGACGGATGCCGTTCAGCAGGCCGCCGTCTGCCGGCAGGTTCAGCGCCATGAACCGCGACGCCCCGAATCGGAACACCGGAATGTTCAGCCGCGTGCCCTGGGCGGACCAGATGTCCGTCAACGCCGGTGTGCCCTCGCGACCGGGCAGCGCCGACGCCTGATCCGGCGGCCGGTCCACCAGCAGCACGCGCTGGCGGGTAGTCGCATTGGGCGACGAGACCGTCGCCGAGAGGGCAGCCGCCAGATTCGTCGACACCAGGCTGCCGACACGCGGCGGCACCCGCCCGATCACGGCGACGACCTGCGGTCCGCGCTCCTCGGCCAGGTTACGCGTGGCCCGGGCCAGCCGCCGTCCGAGGATACGACTCAGGTTGTAGAGCAGGACCGGCATCGTGGACGACGCCGAGAGGAACTGGTCGCGGGAGGCGATCAGGATCGTGGTCGGCAGGACGCTGCGGACGCTCGCGGTACGCGGGTCGCCGGTCACGATCGCCATCTCGCCGAACACCGCGCCGGCGCCCAGCGACTCCAGCACCGTCATGGCGCCGGTCTGGGTATGGGTGAACGCCTGCGCCATCCCCTGCTCGATGACGAACAGCGCGTTGCCAGGGTCACCCTGGCGGCAGATCACCGTATTTGGCGGTACCGTCTTCCGCTCGAACATCCGGATGACGTGGGCGAGCTCTTCCGGCGGCACCCCGTAGAAGAGCTCGCACCCGGCGAAGCTGGTGACCTCACTGCCGTTGAACGTCATCCGTCACCCGCCCGAAACGGTCAATCGGTCAATCGGTCAGCTGGTCAGTCGGGCCAGCGTCGACCGGAGGCGCGGGGCGGCCGCCACCATGCGACCGTGGATCCGCAACGCGCTCTCGATGGCGGCGGCCTGATGCGACAGCTTCAGCAGCAGCTCGATGTCCCGCGGCTGCGAGGCCAACTGCTCCAGCACCTTGACGGCCTCGTCCAGGCTCGGGCCATCTCGGCCGCGCTCGATCTCGTCGACGATGCCTTGAAGCTCCTTGAGGACTGACGAGTCGGGGCCGCGAATCGCGTCCGCGACGGACGCCAGATTGCCGGTCGCCGCGTCGAGCGCGCCTTCCAGCCGCTCGACGCGGTCGGCGAGCCCGCCGAGCGTGCCGGAGAAGCTCGCCAGATCCTGGCCCACGGCCTGGATCTCGCGGCGCAGCGATTCGAGCGCCGCCGAGGTCGAGCCACCGGCCCCACCAGCCGACGAAGAGGACGATGACGAGCTCCTGACCATCGGCGGCTCCTGAGATGAGATCGAGGATGAAACAGGCGGCACGAGCGGGATGCTCGTGGCCGGCGCGGGGTCCGGGCGTGGTGCTACTACCGGAGCGGGCGTGGCTGGGCGCGGCGGTGGCGGCGGGGACAGCTCTTCTTCCATCTCCAGGCTGTCCGCGAACGCCGTCTGACTCGCGTCCATCATCGACGGGGGCGGCGGTGGCGTCTGAATCGGCGGTGGCGGTGACTGGACCGGCGGCACCTGTGGCTGAATCGCCGGCGGCGGCGTCAGCGGGTTCGGGACGCGCGGCGCGAGGCCCGGCGGCACCATCTCTGGCGGCCCCCCGATCTGGGTCATGGGTGCCGCCGGCTGCCGGCCGAGCAGGCCCGGTGGCACCATCTCTGGTGCGCCCGCGATGCTGGTCATGCCGCCTTCGGAGAGCTCCAGCGCCATCGTGGAGCTCTCGGACGCGCCGCCGGCGTCGCCCTGGGTCTCGACCACGAACACGGCGTCGCCGATGCGGATGACGTCGCCGGGCCGCAGCTCGCGCGGTGCCTCGATCCGCTCGTCGTTGACGATGGTCCCGTTGGAGCTGTTGGCGTCCTCGATCGTCAGGCGCGCGCCGTCTCGCACGATCTGGGCGTGCATCCGCGAGACGTTCGAATCGCGAATGACGACGTCGCTCTCCTGCCGCCGTCCGAACACCACGACCGGACGGTCCAGCGGGATGAACGGCTCGTCAACCGAACCTTCCTCTACTCGCAGCCGCACGGAGGGAGCCGCTGGTGGCACCACGCCGCTGCCGCCGGGCATCGCCATCGTTCCGCCGTCGAGCACGGACAGGTCGTCGCGGGTCTGCATCAATGGATCGGCAGACCCGATGTCGGCAGTCTGACCGGCCGCATCCAGCGGATGCCCGCAGTGAAGGCAGTAGGAGAAGTCGGACAGATTGTTCGCGCCACATGACGGGCAGATCATGGAACGATCGCCTCCGGCCCCGGGCTCTCTCTGGGCGGGTTACACGCAGGGTATCAGCCGCGACGGTCTCATTGTAGCGGCGGACCTACTTCTGGAGTGTAACCAGGATGACAGTCTCGGCCGGTGGTACACTCCGATCACGATGCTTCAACGGGCCACGCGTGCCTTCAACCTCGGGCGCTACTTCTGGGACGCGCTCCGCGAGATCAATCCGAACGACGTCCGCGCCGAAATGCACCGACCGATCGCTGTTGGCATCTTCGGACGGGCGGGCAGCGGTCGCAAGACCCTGGCGCAGTCGCTCTTGGGCCAGACCGAGCCCACGTTTCCAGGACATGGCGTCTCGGTCAACGAGACGGACGTGGCCGCTGTCGCCGCCGCCGGCAGTCTCGACGTCGCGTTCCTGCTGGTCAACGCCGTCGAGCCAGACTGGTCCGCCGAGCGACGGATCGCCGCGCAGCTCGGCTCGCTGGGCTGCCCGTTCTTCATCGTGGCGACCCACGCCGACCAGCTTTCGTCGCCCGCTCAGGCGCAACAGGCGCTTCGGACCCAGTTCCCTGCCCACCCGCCCGAGCTGACGGCGCTCGTGGACCCGCGCGACGAGCAAGCGACGCGCGCCAGGCTCGGCGGTCGCCTGTTGAAGACGGTGGCGCCGCTCCGATTGGCGCTGGCCCACCAGTTCCCGGCGCTGAGACGGCCGATCGCCGAGGACTTGATCCGCGAGGCGTCCCTCGTCAACGCCCAGTTCGCCCTGATGTCGAGCCTGCCGACGCTGGTCCCGGTGCTCGGCCTGTTCCTCGGCGGCATGGCCGACATCCTGGTCTTGACCAAGAACCAGGCGATGCTCGTGTTCAAGCTCGCGGCGATCCACGGGCGCAACATCGACGACCGACTCGGCATCCTGAAAGAGATCATGCCGGTGGTGGGCAGCGCCTTCTTCTGGCGGACGGCGGCCCGGACGGCGGTCGGGCTGGCGCCGGCCCCCATCGCCGCGCTCCCGAAAGCGGCCATCGCGTACGGCGGTACCTACGTGGTGGGGCAGGCCGCTCGCTACTACTACGAGCGCGGCGACCTGCCGTCGCCGGCTCTCATGCAGTCGTTCCAGGCCGAGGCCCGTCGTCGCTACGAGACCGTGAACGACTCGCTCAAGGTGCGGTTCGGCGGGCGGCGCACTCCGCCGGCCCTGCCGCCCGGCCCTAACGACACATCTCCCTGACCGTGCTGCACCTAGCTCCTGACAGTTGTCTGCTGAACCTCACGTCACACAAACTTTGCCACTCTTCGAGATCGCGTGTATAACGGTCTCGCTCAGCGACGAGGGAGGGACCCGTGGCTCGCACCCCCATACGATTGACCTGCCAGAGCTGCCGAGAAGACTTCGAGAGCGCGGATTGGGGCACCGTGCTGAATTGCCCGAAGTGCGGCGAGCGCATGACCCGCATTCAGCAACTGGATCAGCTCCTCGACCAGTGGTTCTACCCCCGACGCTGGCGTGCTGACCTGCACGAGCCGAATCCGTACTACCTGCTCGAAAAGCTGTGGACCGCGAACGGCCAGGGCGAGACGCTCTACAACGGTATCGCCCCCGCCCACGCCAACTACGACGTGTTCCGTCACCTCGTGACGCGGCTCGTGGCGCAGGGCGTGGACGAGGGCTGGGTCGAGCTGGAGTTCCCGGACAACCCGCTCGAAGAGAACCCGGTCTACCAGCTCAAGTTTGGCGACCCGGACCGCTTCGCGAAGGGCGTCGAGCGGCTGTTCCCCGAGGTGGACTGGGACGAGCAGATCGAAGTCCCGACCCAGGAGGCCGAGGACGAGCCGTTGCTGCCTGACCCGACGACCAGCATCGCGACCGACGAGCCGACGCCGATTGCTACGGCCCGCACCGCCCGGCGCGGCCGCCGCCGCAAGTAGCCGCCCGGGAGCTCGGAGCGCACCCGCCCCGTCGAAGAAGAGCCCCTCGGCCGCGTGCGGTCGAGGGGCTCCGTCATGCTCGCCCTGCTTGTTACGCCTTCAGCTTCGCGCAGATCTCGTCCGTCACGTCCCAGGTCGTCGCCGTCCCGCCCAGGTCCGGCGTGAGCACGCGACCCTCGGCGGTCACCTGCTGAACGGCGTCCAGGATCTTGGCCGCCACCTCGGCCTCACCCAGGTGCTCCAGCATCATCGACGCCGCCCAGACTGCCGCAATCGGATTCGCGATGCCCTGCCCGGCGATGTCCGGCGCCGAGCCGTGGACCGGCTCGAAGAAGCCGGGCACCCGCTTTTCGAGGTTCACGTTCGCGCTCGGCGCCAGCCCGAGGCTGCCCTGGAGCGCGGCGGCGAGGTCGGACAGGATGTCGCCGAACAGGTTCGAGGCAACCAGCACGTCCAGCGACTCCGGGTTGCGGACCATCCGTGCCGCCATCGCGTCCACGTGGCACTGGTCGTGGGCGATCTCCGGGTAGTCCGCCGCGACCGTCTCGAACACCTCGTCCCAGAAGACGTTGCTGTGCTGCATCGAGTTCGACTTGGTGACGCTGGTGACCTTCTTGCGGCCCTGGCGCCGCGCCAGCTCGAACCCGAAGCGCATGATCCGCTCGACGCCGGTGCGCGTGAAGACGATGCTCTGGATGGCGACCTCATGGTCGGTGCCCTGGTGCACCCGCCCGCCGACGCCGGCGTAGGCACCCTCGGTGTTCTCGCGGACCACCTCGAAGTTGATCTCGGCGGCGCCCTTGTCGCGCAGGATGCCGTTCAGGCCCGGCAGCAGCTTGATCGGTCGGTGGTTGACGTACAGGTCAAACCCCTTCCGGATCGGCAGCAGCAGCCCCCAGAGCGAGATATGGTCTGGCACCTGCTTCGGGGAGCCGACGGCGCCGAGATAGATCGCGTCGAACGGCTCCAGGATCTTGAGGCCGTCGTCCGGCATCATCTTGCCGTGCTCCAGGTAGTAGCCGCAGCTCCAGGGGAACGTCTCCAGCTCCACCTTAAGGTCGCCGAAGACCTCCTCAGCTGCCCTGATGACCTTGATGCCGCTCTCGATGACGTCCTTGCCGATGCCGTCGCCGGGGATCACCGCGATCGAGTACGACCCCATCTGTAGCCTCCACAATGTCGTTCAACGGTAGCGCCCTCGCAGCAGGGCGCGTCGGTTGCTAGTCAGGCGATTTGTCGGGCCGCTCGCGGAAGTACGCCCGCCAGCCGAACGCCGCGTACACCGCCGAGCCGACCGCCGCGATCACCAGCGCCACCAGCACGGCCGGCCCGACGCGAAAGCCGCCCTCGGACGAGAGCACCTGAACCAGCAGCTGCGCCAGCACGACGTTCACGAAGACGATGCTTGCGGCGGTGGCGGCCAACAAGGAGAACGGCGCGTCACGCCGCACGTCGGTGCTCGCGGTGCTCGATGGCAAACACGTCCAAACTGTTCCCGAGATCGTAATCTTCTGGCGACTTCCGGGGCGGATGATACAATAGCGCCTCCGTAGGCGGACCCCGGTCCGGGTGGCCTCGGCTCGAAGCCACCACGGACCCGGCGAGAGGATGAGGACGTCATGGGTGGGCTCTGGGTCTCATTGTTGATCGTGTTCATGGCGAGCTGCTGCACGATGGTGCTGGAGCTGGTCGCCGGGCGCATCCTTGCCCCGTTCATCGGCGTCTCGCTCTATACCTGGACGAGCATCATCGGCGTCTGTCTGGCTGGTATCTCGGCCGGCAACTTCATCGGCGGCGTGCTGGCGGACAAGGCCGGCTCGCGGCGGACGCTCGGCGTGATCCTGCTCGGCGGCGGCCTGTTCAGCCTGATCATCCTGCCGCTGGCCGCACTCGACCTGACCACCCTGCTGCCCCGCCAGAGCCCGGTCGGCGCCCAGGACACCTGGCTGATCTTCCGGATCGTCGTCACCACCTCGATCCTCTTCCTGCCCCCCACCCTGATCCTCGGGATGGTCTCGCCGATCGTCATCAAGCTGGCCCTCACCGACTTGCGCCAGACGGGCTCCATCGCGGGCAAGATCTACGCCTTCTCCACGGTCGGCAGCATTTTCGGGACGTTCCTGACCGGCTTCTACCTGGTCTCGGCGTTCGGCACCCGGAGCATCATCCTGGGCGTCGCCGTCATCTTGATCGCGATGGCGTTCGTCTTCGGCGACCTGCTCGCGGCCGCGACAGACTACTTCGGCGGGGCCGGAGCCGGTGGACGCGCGGGCTCGTCCGGTAGCAGCCCGAGCGACAGCCTCAAGACGGCCTCGCAGATCGTGCTGGCGCCAATCGGGGTGTTCTTGCTGATGGTGATCGTGCTGTCGGTGGGCTGGACCCGGCTGGGCGACGGCGTGCTGAACCGGACGCTGTTCGGGCTCGGCATCGGCGCGATCTTCGCGGTGCTCGTCTACACGATCATCCTGGCGCGTGAGTCGGCGCTGAAGCTCGACGATGGCGCCCGTCGAGGACTGTGGGGTGGGACCGGCGCGATCCTCGGCGTGCTGATGGTGGTGATGACGCTCGGGACGGTGTACTGGATCAACCCGAGCTACTTCTTCACGGATCGCCGCGCCGACGCCCTGGCGAGTCCCTGCTACAAGGAGACGAACTACTTCTGCATCAAGGTGGTGGACGTCGATCCGTCGATCGACTCCCACAACATCCGCGAGCTCGTGTTGGATCACCTGATCCACAGCTACAACTCGCTGACCGACCCGACGTACCTGAAGTACGGCTACATCAAGGTGTACGCCGACATGATCGAGTATGTGTCCCAGAAGTACCCGAAGTACAGCGCGTTCTTCATCGGCGGGGGCGGTTACACCCTGCCGCGCCAGATGGAGACCCTCCGCCCTGATGCCAAGATCGTGGTGGCGGAGATCGACCCGGGCGTCACCCAGACAAACTTCGAGAAGCTCGGCGTCGATCCGAACACCCACATCATCACCGTCAACGCCGACGCCCGGCAGGTCGTGGAGCAGTACCAGGGCGGCGACAAGTTCGACCTCGTCTTCGGCGACGCGTTCAACGACCTTCAGATCCCGTACCACCTGACGACGAAAGAGTTCGCGCAGAAGGTCAAGTCGATGCTGAAGGACGACGGCCTGTACCTGGCCCTCGTCATCGACAAGCTGCGCGGCGGCCTGTTCATCCCGTCGTACACGCGGACGGTCCAGGAAGTGTTCCCCTACGTCTACATCCTGAACGACGCGCCGAGCTGGCAGAGCACCGCTCCGAACACGTATCTAGTGGCGGCCTCGGCCTCACCCATCGACATGGATCGCATCCGCGCGATCAAGACCGGCCAGGGTCCGAACGGCGCCCCGCTCGTGCAGATCATGCCGAAGGAGACGATGGACGACTGGCTGCGGACCGCGCCGTCCGTCGTCCTGACCGACGATTACTCGCCCGCGGACAACCTGGTGGCGCCGCTGTTCGTGGACCGGAGCTTCTAGCCTTCCGCCGCGGTGAAGACCGGGTCTGGTATCGGACCATTGCCACACGACGCACGTCCTGAACCAATTCCACGGAGGGATCTTCATGCCTCCGGAGACGGAAGGGGCGCGATGAATCGCGCCCGTACCAGGGGTGCTCCCGAGTACGGGCGCGATTCATCGCACCCCAGGTTCGTCGCTCACCGGGGGTTCCAGATCGGCATGGCTTTAGGGTCGCGTAGCGATGCCAGCACGAGGAGACATGGACTTCAGTCCACGGCTCTGGCGCCCACCGGTCGCTGAAACGCGGGCGCTGGTCGGCGCGCTGGTTTATGCTTTTTGGGTGGCTCGACGCGGAGCGCGCATCCGATGGCTCGGCGACTGCGTACCTCTCTGTGTGGCGAGAAGCGGCGACGTGTGAGTCGGCCTGATGATGTCCGAACGGACCGGCCGGGTCCGAACAAGTGCGCCGCTGCAAGCCTGATATACTGCGCACGTCGCCCACCAGATACGGTGGGCGAGGCTGGTTCAGGCCGCTGACGAGGCCGGAGGACCCAGATGCCGAAGAAGGATCAGATCGCTGCCGAAGACGGCATCACCATGGAGGACGGCGGCCGACCTGAGCGGCAGCGCTCGCCGAACGGCGACGTGCGCGGGGCGGCGTACCACCAGGGGCAGGGCGACCGAGGCGCCTGGCTGCTGACGCTCGGCATTGCCGTGGCGGCGGTGCTGATGCTGGTGTTGATCGCGATCCCATCCAGTCGGACGGTGGCCAAGGGCACCGAGCTGCCACCAGACGAGTTCACCAGCATTATCAACAGCGCCCAGAGCCTGCTCGCGCCCAGCGATCACTCGCTGCCGGTCGTATTCCTGAAACTGATTCTCGCGGCGCTGCTCGGGGCTATCGTCGGCTATCGGCATCGTATCCACGTCGACGAGTACATCGTGCAAGCGCACGTCATCATCGCCTTCACCGGCTCGCTGATGATGATCATCATCGGCAACGAGATCGTACGAGCCTTCGGGCTGCTCGGTGCGGGCAGCATCATCCGCTATCGAACTCCGGTGCGCGACCCGAAAGCGCTGGCATCGTTGTTCGTCACAATGGGGATTGGCATCGCGGTTGGCACTGGCCTGTACGAGCTCGCGTTCATCGGCTCGGTACTGATCGTGCTCGTGCAAGGCGTGTTCGCCTCCATCGCGAGCCGGCTGCCGCCCACGCTGTACAACCCGCAACGTGAGTACACCCTCGAGCTCACCTCTGAAGATGGCGCCGGCACGCTGCAACGGCTGCGCTCGGAGTTCGTGAATCGGGATATTCGCTATCGCCTGCTCGAATTCGACGCCCGCGCAAAGAAAGACGGCCTGGTCAAGATGCGTTTGAACGTCGAGGCGAGCGCGCATTTGACCACGGAGGATCTGACGCTGTTGGTCTTCAAGGACGGCGTGCAGTCCGTTAGCTGGGAGGAGGAGTGACATGACGTCCAACGGCCACGCGAACGGCGTCGCGATCCAGCGGGCGCCCATCCCGCTCCAACGCTTCGACTACCCCGGCAGCCTGATCGTCGTCGAAGGCGTGGACGGCTCCGGCAAGAGCACCCAGCTGCAGCTTCTCCGCGAGTGGCTGATCGAGAGCGGCGCGGACGTCCTCTTCACCGAGTGGAACAGCTCCAGCCTGACGGCCAAGGCGGTGCGGCGCGGCAAGCGGCGGCTCTGGCTCGGGCACCTCAGCTTCGTGCTGCTCCACGTCACGGACTTCACCCACCGCTACGAGAACATCATCCTGCCAGCCCTGCGCGAGGGGAAGCTGGTCCTGGCCGACCGCTACGTCTTCACGGCGTTCGCCCGCGACGTGGCCCGCAACGCGGACCGCGCCTCGATCCGCCGGCTCTACAGCTTCGCGCTCCAGCCGGACCTGGCGCTCTACTTCAGAGTGCCGCTCGACGTGGCGATGAACCGGGTGCTGACCGGCCCCGGCCGCGAGGGGCTTAAGTACTACGAAGCGGGCCTCGATCTCGGGTTGAGCCAGGAGCCCCAGGAGAGCTACCGGATCTTCCAGAGTCGCGTCGTCAACGAGTACAACCACATGGTTGACGAGTACGACCTGACCGTCATCGACGCCAATCGCACCATTGAGCCGCAGCGCCAGGAGGTCCGGGATCTGGCCCGTCCAATTCTGGAGCGTCACCTGGCGATGCTGAGCGAGCGGGAGGACACACGTCGCCTGCGCCGCCGACGGGAGGTCGTCCGTGGCTGAGGTCCGCCCGTACCCTGGCTATCTGATCGCCTTCGAAGGCCCGGAGGGCGCTGGCCGGCGCGAGGCGCTGGCCCACGCCCGCGGTGCGCTTCAGGCTCGCGGACAGGACGTCGTGGTCAGCCGTCCGATGGGCGCCACCCTGGCCGGCGGCATCTACCGCAGCGCCGCGCCACTTAACGAGCTCTCTCCGCGCACGCTGGTGCTCGTCGCCGCCAGCGACATGGCCGAGCGGCTAGAGTGGGAGATCCTGCCGGCGCTCCAGGCTGGCAAGGTCGTGCTCGCCGACCGCTACGTCTACCGAACCGTCCAGGGGATGGCCCGCGACCTCGACCCGGACTGGCTCGAAGTGCTCTGCTCGGTCGCGCCGCGCCCGGATCTGGTCTTCCTCTTCCACGACGAGGAGGTGGTGAGACGCTCCCGTCTCGACCTCTCCACCATCGACCTGTACGAGGCCGGGATGGATCTCGGGCTCACGCGTGACGTGCCGTTCAGCTACCAGCTGTACCAGCAGCGGGTCCGCGAAGGGTACGAAGACTGGGCCGAGTCGCATCACATCGAGTTGATCCAACCCGAAAGCCTCTCAGAGATGGTGGATCGCATCGAGAAGCTGGCTGGCCTCGAAGTCGGCGATCTGAACGTGCGCCACCAGGCCGTTCTGAACATGCTCCACCAGCACTACCACGATCCGCCGCATGCGATGCAGACCGCGACGCTGGCGCTCCAGTTGTTCGACCAGCTCCGGCCGCTCCACGGGCTCGGCGCGCCCGAGGCGGAGCTCTTCGAGTTTGGCGTGCTGCTCCACAACGTCGGGGAGCACGGCGAGGAGCGCGACCGCCACATTCGCACCGCGACGATCATCCGCGAGAGCAACCTGGACGGCTTTACGCCCGACGAGCTCAATGTGATGGGCGTGCTGGCCGCCGCCCACACCATCCACCACTACCGCGAGCTCGAAGCGTGGCTTGCCACGGTGCCCTCGGCGTATCGCCCGACGATCGAGAAGCTGGCGCCGCTCGCCCGTCTGGCCGACGGCATGGACGCCTCGCACGAGCAGACGGTCCGCTGGGTCGAGGCGATCCTGGCGGAAGAGGGTAAGCTGCTGATTCGGATGCAGAGCCGCACCAAGGCAAAGGCCGAAGTCCACGCCACCCGCGAGCGTTCCCACCTGATCGAGCGGGTCTACGGCCTCGACGTCGAAGTGATCGCGGAGCGCCAGGGGCCTCCGCCAGCTACCACCAACCTGGCGCCGCTCGTACTGGCCCAGAGCGGCTAGGGAGAGGGAAACGGGATGCCGAGCCGAGACCAGGATTACAGCCTGATCGCCGTCCTGCACGATCAACTCGAAGACATCGAGAGCTACAATCGATACTTGAAGTCGGCATCGGACTGTGAGGCGTGCGCGCGCATCTGGACGACCCTCAAGGCCCAGGCCGAGGAGGCCGTCGCGATGATCCGAGCGGAGATCCAGCGGCACGCCGTCGACTAGCCTGGTCGGTCCGCGACGGCTCGGCGCAGCGCATCTGGCCGGCCGTCTGCTGGCCGAAAGGTGAGGGATGCGGCTCCAGGACAACCTCGAAGTCGAGCTCAAGCTCAGCGTGATCGGCGACGACCCTGACCGGCTGCTCGACGAGATCGCGCAGCTCGACCAGCTGGGATCGCTCCACCTCGGCCCGCCACAAGAACACCACCTGCGCGACATCTACTGGGATCTGCCCGACCTCGGGATGCGAGACCACCGACTCAGTCTTCGCCTGCGCCAGATCGACGACCGCACGGTATTCACGGCAAAAGGCGGCACCAGCAACAGCGAGGGCTTGTTCCGCCGCTACGAGCTCGAAGTGCCGGCCACGGCCGAGAACTGGCTCGCGGTGCGTGACGCGCTAAACGTCGAGGGCATGCATTTCGACGGCCAGGTGACGGGCGACGACCCCGCGGTCTGGCTGCGCGACGCCGGCCTGACCTCCACCCAGGATCGCTCGACGCGGCGGACCGTGCGGCACGCGTTCGCCAGGCCGGACGACGCACGCGCACTGGCCGAGCTCTGCCTCGACCGTACCCGCTTCGACTTTGGCAAGACACGCGTGGACTACTGGGAGATCGAAGTCGAGGAGCTTGGCGGCCATGGGGAAGAGGCGCCCCGCGAGATCGGGCGGGCGCTGGTCACACGGTATCCGGGCCGGCTCGAACCGTCCACGATGGGCAAGTACAGCCGCGGGCTCGTCATCGAGCGGGAGCTACGGGCGACCGGCCAGCTCTGAGAACGCCGACCTGTGCTGGTGCTTTGGCGCGGCGACGACCGTTATCATGGTCACGGCACGCTCGGCATGGGCATTCTGGACGGAGGGGAGGGCGACACCGTGTCTTCTGCTGCCACGATGCTGGACGGTGACACGTCGCACGGACCAGTTGCGAGCGCCCTCAAATGGGGCTTCAAGACGTACTTTCGCGCGCGACGGGCGGTAGCGGAGGTCGTCGAGGAGGCGCGGGCCGAGTACCAGGGTGGATCGCCCGATGCCGAGGTCTGGCCGCCGCCGATCGCCGGTGGCTCGGGCGCCGACGAGGACGGGAGCGCCGTCGCACAGGCCGACGTGCCTGCCGAGCCCGCGTCAACCTCAGGCGCCCCGGACGAGGTCAGCGTCAGCTGGATCACGCCGACCGGTGTCGAACGACGCAAGGTGGGCGAGATCGGCCAGCTGCTCGACCGTGATGACGGCTACGTCTGGGTGGACATCCCGGCGCTGGACGCGTCGTCCGAGCGTCTCCTCGCGGATGTGTTCCGCTTTCATCCGCTGGCGATCAAGGACTGCCGCGAGGCCAGCCAGGTGCCGAAGCTGCACGCCTACGACAGCCATCTGTTCATCGTGCTGCACGCGCCGGAGCTGAAGGCGAACGGCACGATCCGTCATCGCGAGCTCAATCAGTTCATCGGCGAGCGCTATCTCGTGACCGTCCACGAGCGCCTTGCCGACATGCCGTCCCAGGAGCACCCCGCGGAGACGACTGTCGTGAGAACGCGGATCGAGGCGGGTCGCGCCCACCCGGCCTCTCCCGCCGAGCTCTCATACGCCATCGCCACGCGCATCTCGACCAGGATGGAGGCGCTGGTGGCGGAGCTGGCACGCTCGGTGGCGGCACTCGAAGAGCGCGGCCTGGACAACCTCCGCCACGTCTCCGAGACCGTCGTCGACGAGATGTTCGTGCTCCGCCACGAGCTCCTGGCCATCGAGACCATCGCCGACCAGAATCAGGTCGTCTGCGCGCGGACGGCGGCGGTGGCAGCCCGTTTCGGCCAGCCCGATCACGATCCGCTGGTTGCCGACGTGCTCGACCAGTTCCTGCGGGTGCGCAGCCTCTGCCAGGGACAGCGCGAATTACTCCAGGGCGTCCTGGACTTCTCGCGGACCCGCTCGACGGCGAAGATGGACCGCGCGATGTCCAGGATGGCCCTGCTCAGCGCGATCGTGCTTCCGGCCAGCATCATCTCGTCGCTCTACGGGATGAACTTCATCGTCTTCAACCAGACCCGGTTTGACGTGCTCGCACTGGTGCTGGCCGCGATGGTCGCGCTGACCTACGGCGTGCTGCACTGGACGCGCAGCCAGGGCTGGCACTGATCGGTTCAGGTGCGAGATCCGACGTTCTGTCGGCGCAGGCGCAGTGCCGCCACGTTCAAGACGAGCGCGGCCACAATGACGTACAGCCAGAAGCCCGTGACGAGCGAGAGCGGCGGGGAAATCGGTCGCTCCTGATAGCGGTAGAAGCCCCAGGCGACGTCCTGCGTACCGGGCAGCATCATGACGGCCACCAGGGCCGCTGTGAGAACGGCAATCCAGCGCGCTGCCCGTGAGCCTCGCCAGCCGACCACGCCGGCAGCCAGTGTCGCGGCCAGCCCGGGGACGAGGTACGCCAGGTGGTGCTCCTCGGTCAGCGGCCCGAACACCAGCATCGCGGCGACCACCAGCCCGAATTCCAGCGTGTGATCCAGCGGCGGCCCGGACCGGGACCGCTGAACGGTGACCGCCAGGAGCCCGAGCAGGCACAACCCAACGCCCAACCAGAGCGGAGCAACCAGCCACGGCGCCACCACCAGTGGCGCCGTGTACGGCTGAGCGATCAGCGTTCTGTCGAGCAGCGACGCAAGGGATTGCGACACCGGGCTGGCGACCATAGCAGGTCCAGACCAGTAGGCCGCGACCTCCACGTATTCGCCGAGCCGGCCCAACGCCACGAGCGGCCCGAGCACCAGGACGGCTGACAGCCCGCCGGCCAGCAGTACCGCGCGATACGCCCGCTTCCAGAGCAGCCACAATCCCAGGATCGCCAGGAACGGCTTGACCGCTACGGCAAGCGCGAGGACGACCGCCGCCCAACCATCGCGCCGCCTCACGAACGCCGCCAGCGTTCCGACGAGCAGCAGGAGAATCAGTGGGTCCGCTTGCTTGCTGAACGACAGCGCGCCCCGAATCGGCTTGAGCGCGACCAGTACGAGCGCCAGCGTCAGGACCGCCAGCCAGAGCCCAACTCGTCTACCTTCGGTCCGCGATCCACCAGCGCCGAGGTACGTCTGGCACCTCGTGCATTTCCAGACGAGAGATTCGGGACTGCAGCGAACGTGCCCGTGGAGCGCGGCCATCCTGGCCGCCCGGTGACTCCACCAACCGGGGCGGCCAGGATGGCCGCGCTCGATCTGTCCCGGGCATTCCCGACGGCGTGTGCTGGCGAAGCACGAGGATCCAGGCGAGCGAGGCCGACCGAGAGCCAGGCCGTGCCGACCACGCTCAGGACGAGGGCGGCGCTCCACACAGTGGCCGCCGTCTGTATGGACAGGGCGGTGAGTGGCACTAACGCCAGCGCGAGGCCCGGCGGATAGACGTACGCCGTCTGCGCGGTCGGCTGGGGACCGGACCCACCGGTGACGTACCCGGCCGCCTTCCAGGCAAGGGCGTCCTGATAGGGGCCGCGGCCCTCTCGCACCGCCACCGCCGCCTGAAAATACGCGCCGAAATCGACCGGCGGGCTCAGGGCCGACCGCGCGAAGACAGCCACGAGCACCCCGCAAGCCGCAACCGCGGCCGCGCGCTGCGCCAGACCGAGCCTCTCGCCGACCATCTGGCGCAGCGCGCCGGTCAGCCACGTCACGCCGACCACCCGTCCAGCACCACCAGTTACCGACCTCCGAGCTACGGTCCCCTTCTTCTCCGAACGATTCAGGCGGCGTCATGTCACCGCGTGACAGGCAAGGCCGCGCGATCGACCGGTACCTGGCCGCTACGCACCATCCGACCGTACCATCAGGGCGAGACGGACGCGGTCACGAGGTAGGTGCGAGCGATGAAGATCGGGGTGGCGGGAGACAGCCTGAGCCTGGCGCGGGTGTTCGCGGCGATGGCGGTCGGCGGCGCGGCGCTGGCGGGGATCGGGTACCTCTTCGACCTCGTCGTCGGCCCGTCGATCGCGATGAGCGGCTGGTGGACCGTCTTTGGCAGTGGCGGCATCATCCTGGGCGGCATGATCCAGGCTACGCGCGAGTTCGCGGTGCCGCAGCCGGCCGAGCGTCGGGCGTTAGCCGCCGAAGCCGCTGCCCGCCGTGCCGCCGCGCCAGCTACGCCGGATGAGCCGGCGCCGTCAGAGAGCGCCGAGTCCGACGACGGCGACTGACACTGAGGAAGCCCCCTCCCCCAGCCCCTCCCCCGTGCGCGGGAGGGGAGCAGGCTTCTCGTCACCCCTCTCCCGCGCACGGGGGAGGGGCTGGGGGAGGGGGCTTCTCTGCTACGACTTGAAGTAGTACGTCGGCGGCTGCGACGAGCCCGGCGACTTATGGCTGGCGCTGTTGAACAGCCGGTCGGGAATGTTCCCCAGCGTGTTCTTGACGATCCGTACGCCCGTCGTGGCCGGCGACAGCCCGACCGTGCCAATGGTCCAGAGCTCTTCCGCCAGGATCTTCCAGACCTGCTTCATGAGCGCGGTGCGTTCCGCCTCCTCTACGCCCATCGCCTTCCGATAGAGCTCCATCATCTCGACCATGCGCGGCGGCGGCTCCTTGCCCTGGGTTCCTCCTGAAGCGAACCACAGCCCGAACAGCGGGCCGTTGTATGACCCGCCGCTGGACGGGAAGGCGTTCCCGGGATCCTGGGCGAACAGATCCTCGATGCCGTCGGCGGCGCGGATCCCGATCTGTTGCTCGTTCGCCTGAATGAGCTTCTCGGCCAGGCTCCGCTCGTACTCCTTCACGTCCGCCTGCAAGCCGATCGCCTTCCACTGCTCGCGGACCATCTCGGCCACCTTGGTCAGCGGGAAGAAGACGCCGCTCTGGGTTGACAGCTCGATGCGGAGGCGCTGGCCGTTGTCGGTTCGCAGTCGATACCCCTCCGAGTCCTTCTTGCTCAGGCCGAGCTTGTCCAGGATCTCGTTCGCCTTCTTCGGGTCGTACTGCATGTTGAGGGTGCGGTACTCCGGCCCCGGGTTGACCGGCGACGACTCGCCGATGATGTACGAGCCGGGCGTGCCCATTCCAAGCCAGAGCGCCTCGTTGAGCTGATCGCGCTGGATGCCGAGCGACATCGCGATCCGGAAGTCCTTGTCGTTCAACCACTTCTTGACCTCGGCGTCCGCCTCGTAGCTCATGTTCAGCCGCAGCGGCGCGTCCGAGCCGAAGTTGGCCGGGTCGAGATGGACCTTGTAGTTGCCCTTCTGCTGGTTCTCGACGAAGACCGGCAGCTTGGCGAGGTCCGGGTGCCGCTCCTGGAAGTCCATCTCGCCTGCGACGACGCGCAGGTTCAGCACTTCGAGGTTCTCGGCCACCTGCATCTGGATTTTGTCGATGTACGGCAGCTGGTTGCCCTCGGTGTCCACCCAGATGCTGTACGGGTTGCGCTCGAACGTCCAGGTCGGCGTGTTGGCCGGGGTGACCGTCTTCCAGGCCGACACCACCGGCAGGTCAGGGTTCAGTGCCGGGTCAGCCCGGTTCTTGTACATGCTGACCCAGTTGTCGAAGCCGGCCGCCTTGACCTGCTCGTCCAGTTTCGCCTTGTCGGTGTACTTCGGGTGGAACTGCTTCAGGTAGTGCGCCGGCGCGTACGGTCCAGCACCGAGCCCCTCGGCGCCGTTTTCGCCCTGGCCCCCAAGACGATTCAGGCCGGTCAGGATCACCGGCAGGACCGGATACGGGTCGGGCGCCTTGAAGGCAACCGTCGTGTCGTCCACCTTCTCGATCGAGATCTGCTTGCGGTTGATCGACATCTGGACCATTGGCGCGGGTGTCAGCTCCTTGTTCCCGTAGACGTCCTCGAACCAGTACGCGAATCCGTCGGCGGTGAACGGCTGGCCGTCGCTCCACTTCATGCCGCGTCGGAGGTTGACGATCAGGGTGCGGCCACCATCCTTGAACTCCCAACCGCGTGCGATGTTCGGGACGACCTTCGTGCAGGCGTAGTCCCAGTAGAAGAGGCCATCCAACTGGGCCAGCCTTCGGCCGTTGTACTTGTCGCCGGGGCCGGTGAACCCGCGCCGGAGCGTGCCGCCGTACTTGCCGATCTCGTTGAGCGGCTTGAACACGAGCGGATCCTGGCCGATGCGCTGCTCGACCGGCGGCAGCTTACCGGCCTTCACCAGCTCCGCCAATTGCGGCGCCTCCTTGAAGCTCTTCGGGTACTGGGCCGGATCGAGGATGATGGTCGGCCCTTCCAGCTTCCCGATCAGCTGCGAGCCGAGCTTCGGCTCGGCCGGTTTGGCAGCGGCGGGCGCGGCCGGCTTGGCGGCCTCGGCCGGCTTCGCCGCTTCGGCTGGCTTGGCGGCAGCAGCCGGGGCCTGGGTGGCAGCGGCTGGCGCCTGGGTGGCGGCGGGGGCGGCCGGCTTCGCGGCCTCAGCGGGTTTCGCAGCTTCGGTGGGCTTCGCCGGCGCCGCCGTCGGTTGAGCCGGCGCCTGCGGCGCGCACGCCGCCAGCAAGCCGACGCCGGCCGCGCCGATCCCCATCTTGAACAGCTCGCGCCGCGACAGACCAGATGTCAACGCCATCGTCGTCCCTCCATCGAGAACGCGGCTCACCTCCACGTGAGCCATCGTACGACCGACCCATCCCCACCTGCGGGAGTCGACACGTGTGCGGGGCGCCAGACGGATGCTCGAGTGGTGCTGCCTCCGAGGCGGATGGTCCTTGTTCGGTGGATCATCCGCGATGCTTTCGTCCCTACCATGCAGGCTCGCGTCCGTCAACCGCGCGGCGCTGAAACCCCGGCAGCCGCGCAGGTGACGGTGCACTCGCTGGACGTTCGATTCTCTGGTGGCCGATTACGGCCCGGAGCGGTCAGTCCGCCGTCCGGAACAGCCGAGACCGGCGCGGACGGGGCTGCACGTAGCTCCGCTCGACGGTCGCGTCAGATGGGGGCGCCAGGTTGCGCTCGGCGGGATGGGCCAGGGCCACCTCCGGGTTGAATTCGATGCCGAGGCCCGGCTTCGTCGGCACCTCGATCTGGCCGTTGGCGATCTTCAGCGGCGTGCAGATGTCGTAGCGCCACTCGACGTCGTCTTCCAGATGCTCGAGGATCAGCGCGTTCGGAATCGAGGCCATCAGGTGGACGGCGGCGGCCTCGGCGACCGGCCCGAGCGATCCGTCGTGCGGCGCGACGACGATGTGATGGGCCTCGGCCATCGCCGCGATCTTCTTCATCTGAAGGAAACCGCCAGCCCGCCCCATGTCCGGCTGCACCACGTCCACGATCTCGCGCTCGATGATCTCGCGGAAGCCCCACAGTGAGGTGTACCGCTCGCCGGCCGCCAGCGGCACGTTGATGCCCGCCGAGACTTTCGCGAGCGCGTCCACGTTCTCCGGCGGGAC
This sequence comes from Chloroflexota bacterium, assembly GCA_046328125.1. Classification (GTDB taxonomy): domain Bacteria; phylum Chloroflexota; class UBA6077; order UBA6077; family JACCZL01; genus JADZEM01. The sequence continues at coordinate 36,070 of JAXLXF010000015.1, read as the reverse complement.
CGGGTCTTCGTAGAACAGGACGTCGTACTCCTCCAGCTCCTGCCCCACGCGGATCGCGTCCGGCACGCTGTACCAGGGCGGACCGTGCACGTCGGTCATCAGGTCCACGCCATCTCCGAGCGCCGTCCGCATGTCGCGTATCAGCTGGACCGGCGCCTCCAGCCGCGAGCACTTCAGCGCGTCGAAGCCCCGCCCGACCAGCTCCTGGGCGCGGTCCAGGTTGCCAGCGTGGGCGTAGACGCGGACCGTGTCGCGGATGCGTCCACCGAGCAGGTCACAGATCGGCTTGTTGACCGACTTGCCGAGGATGTCCCAGAGCGCCATCTCGATAGCGGTCATCGCGCCGCCGCCGACGACGCCGGTCATGCCGTGGCCCATCATCGCGATCAGCATCTTCTGCCAGATCCGCTCGATCCGCCCGGGGTCCTCTCCGACGATTACGTTCTTAAAGTCTTCGATCGCCGTCTGAATGACCCTCGGCCAGCCGCTGCCCTCGCCGATGCCGGTGATGCCCTCATCGGTGTGGATCTCCACGATGCACCAGTTGCGGGCTGCCCAGCCTCCTGGACGGTACGCTGCCACCAGATACGTCTTGACGTCGGTGATCTTCATCGCCGAGCGCCTCCTCACCCGTGTGTGGTCGTGCCCCAGGCAGTTGCCGCTCGGGGCCGCCCCGGCAGGGTACTACAAACGTGGTGATAGGCTGGAAGCGCTTCGCTCAGTGGCTGGCGCCGATATGAGCGGTATTCGCCGCCCTATCAATGGTATTCTGCCTCGATCTCCGATGGCGGGATCCTGATCTGGGAGGCAGAGCGATGTCGACGAGCTCGACGTTGAGTCGACGTACCCTACTTGGGCGCGCGCTGGGATTGGCCGCGCTGCCGGCACTGGCTTCGCTGGTGGCGGCTTGCGGCGGAGCAGCATCGCCGGCGCCAGCCGCCAAGACCGATGCCCCGGCGGCGAAGCCGGCTGAGAGCAAGCCGGCCGAGAGCAAGCCTGCGGAGGCGGCCAAGCCAGCCGCGCCAGCAGCGTCAGGGGCAGCGGCACCCGCTGCCGCCGCCAAGACGAGCGGCGTCGAACTAGTCTACTTGAACCAGTCGCGCGGCCAGTTCAAGGCGATGGAGACCCTGGCCGCCCGCTACACCGAGCAAAGCGGCGTCAAGGTCACCATCGACTCGCCTGGGCCAACGGACTATCCGCAGAAGCTCCAGGCCGCCGTCAACGCGGGCAACCTGGCCGACACCTACTACGCGCTCGGCGCGGCGGACATGGCGCCGTACTTCAAGGCTGGCTGGGCGCTCAACCTCAAACCGGAGCTGGACAAGGGCTGGAACAAGAACTGGTCGCCTGGGCTGCTCGAATTCGTCGAGTACCTGCCAGACAACCCGGCGGGCATCCCGCCCGGCATCTACCAGGCGCCGTGGGAAGTGAACACCTACGGCACCCTCTACAACCCCGCGCACTTCAAGAAGGCCGGCCTGGACGAGAAGCCGAACCCCCAGACCACCGTCGAGCTGCTGGACATGCTCAAGAAGATCAAGGCGGCCAACATCGGCGCGTTCGTGATCCCGAGCACCTACATCCCGTGGTTCACGGAGTCGCTGGCCTCCAACTGGCTCAAGGACGACGAGATCGCGGCGGCACGAGCGGGCAAGGCGTCATACAAGGCCGATCCCTGGAAGAACGCCCTCCAGTACTTCGTGGACTGCCGCGACGCTGGCGTCTTCTTCAACAACACCCTCAACCAGAGCGCCCCCGACAACGAGAAATCGTTTTTCAACGTCCAGGAGGTGGCGGCGTTCTGGACGAGCGTCGTCTCGATCCCGGTCCAGGTGACCACCGCGCCGGACTTCACGGCGTATTCGGCCTTCCCGCTGCCAAAGATGCCGAACGGCACGATGGCGCCGCGCACGTTTGGCGGAACCGGCAAGAACGGCGTCGTCAACGCCAAGGGCAAGCAGGTTGACGAATCTCTGAAGTACATCAAGTGGCTGACCGAGAAGGAGCAGGAGCAGACCTTCATGGAGATGGTCCCGCTCGTGCCAACGAACCCGGCGGCGCTCGATCCAGCGAAAGTCTCGCCCCAGTTGACCACCTTCGCTGGCCTGATCGACAAGGTGTACAAGGTGACCGTGCCGATGAAGGGGCCGCTGGTCGAGGCGTTCGTGAAGGGGGTTCAGAGCATTCTCCTCAAGGAGAAGACGGTGGATCAGCTGCTGGACGATCTGGTCAAGGCCCAGAAGGAGTAGACGATGGCCGTCGCGGCGGTTTCGAGGCCGCGCTCGCGCGTCTCTCGGGTGGCGCGTCAGCGGGCGATCGCAGGCTACCTGTTCATGGCACCGGCCCTGGTGCTGATCGTCGTGTTCACGCTCTACCCGTTCGTGCAGGGCCTCGCGCTGAGCTTCCAGAGCTGGGACGGGGTCGGCCAGAATCCGCCGTGGGTCGGCACGGCCAACTACGAGAAGGTGTTCTCGGACACCATCTTCTGGGCCTCGATGAAGAACGCCGCGATCTTCGGGCTGGTCGGATTCACCATCGGCAACGCACTCTCGCTGGGGATGGCGCTGGCGGTCAACAGTGTGAAGCGGGGGGCCACGTTCTATCGCGTGGCCTACTACCTGCCCGGCGTCTTCTCGGTCATCGTCGTCGGCCTGATGTTCGCCTGGATCTTGCAGGGCACCGTCGGCCTGCTCAACCGGACGCTGTTCGCGGTGGGGCTCGGCTTTCTCCAGACCCGCTGGCTCAGCGACCCCGCCACCGCCCTCCCGAGCGTCGCCGGCGTCTACATCTGGTACCACTGGCCGTTCGGCTTTCTGCTCTTTCTGGCCGGCCTCCAGAGCGTCCCGCGCGAGCTGTACGAGGCGGCGTCCATCGACGGCGCCGGCGCCTGGGCGCGCTTCCGGCACGTGACGTTGCCGCAGCTGGTGCCGGTCACCACCATCGTGAGCATCTTGACACTGCTGGCGGCGCTCCAGATCTTCCAGTCGGTCAAGGTGCTGACGGACGGCGGTCCGGGCTACCTCACCGAAGTGCCCACTCTCCGCATCTACAAGGAGGGGTTCGTCAACCACCGCTTCGGGGTCGCCGCCGCGATGTCGATCATCTTCGGGGCGCTGCTGATCGGGCTGGCGCTGGTCCAGATGTGGATCGGGCGGCGCTCGGCGGACGAGGGAGAGTGAGATGGCCCGGACCACTCCCCTCCCCGTCTCACTGGAGTCTGGCGCCGAGCGCGCGACGCCGCGCACTGGCAGCCGCGTGCTCTCGCTGCTCGGTCAGGTCGGGTTCCAGGCACTTCTGATATTCGTCGCGTTCATCGCCCTCTTTCCCATCGCCTGGCTGCTGCTCGGCTCGCTCCAGACGATCAAAGAGCTATACGACGGCATCAACTTCTTCCCGGCCGTGCCGCAGTTCCAGAACTACTACATCGCCTGGACCAAGGGCGGCTTCAGCGTCTTCATCCCCAACAGTCTGTTCTACTCGGTGGTGTGCGTGCTCGGCGTGCTGCTGGTGGCCAGCATGGCCGGCTACGCGCTCGCCCGCATCGAGATGCCGGGCAAGAACGCGATCATGTTCGTGATCCTGGCGATCGTGATCGTGCCGCTGCCGGCGACGTTCATCGCGCTGTACAAGCTGCTGGTCGATCTCGGCCTCGCCAACACCCGGACCGGCTACATCGTCGCGCTGGTGGCCGGCGGCCTGCCCATCGCGATCTTCATCCTGCGCGGCTTCTTCATCCGTCAGCCAAAGGAGCTAGAAGATGCCGCGATCCTGGATGGCTGCTCGGCATTCGACGTCTACTGGCGCGTGATGTTGCCGTTGGCCCGGCCGGGCCTCGCCGCCGTCGCCGTCATCGAGTTCTTGCGGATCTGGAACGAGTACCTGCTGGCGCTGGTGCTCTTCAACAGCGAGACGCTGATGCCGGTCCAGCGCGGCCTGACGAAGTTCGTCTCGTCGGACACGCCGGAGCAGCAGATCCTGCTCGCGGCCACCGCGATGGCGGTCCTCCCGATCATCATCCTCTACATCGTGGCCCAGAAGAGCATCATCCAGGGGATCATGGAGGGCGCGGTCAAGGCGTGACGAGCGGTCCAGCCGTCAGCGTTTCGGTGCTCACGACAGCTGAAACCTGAACGCCGACGGCAGACTACTGACTGCCGGTCCGCAGCGCCAGCAGCTCGGAGACGGTCACGAAGCGAAAGCCGCGCTCGCGGAGACCGGCCACGATGGGCAGAATCGCCTGTCGGGTCGGCTCGCCGCTGTCGTACCACGGGTGCAGCAAGATGATGGAGCCAGGGCGGGTCTTCTCCAGGACGTGCGCGACGATTCGGTCTGGGTTGGCGGCAACGGCCGGGTCGGACTCTGGCTCGACATTCCACGTAACTGAGGTTCGCCCGGTCTGCCAGAGGTAGAACGGCAGCCCGAGCAGCTTCTTGCCGAACGGCGGCCTGAACGTGGTCGGGCCGCTGTACCCGGTGCCGCGAATGAGCGCCTCAGTCTGCTCGAGCTCGTCGGCGTAGAAGCCGTACGACCGGAAGACCATGCGGTCGTGGGTGTAGCTGTGGTTCCCCAGCTCGTGGCCGGCTGTCACCAGCTTGCGACCGCTCTCCGGGCTGGCCGCCAGCGGCTCGCCGATGACGTAAAACGTGGCCCGCACGTTCGCCTGCCTCAGCGTGCCGAGGATGGTGTCCACGCGGCCGGCGACCGGCCCGTCGTCGAACGTGAGCGCCACCACCGGCTCGGGCGTGCTGACGTGCGAGACGATGTCCCCAATCAGCTGGAACGAGCGAGCGTTCATCAGCCAGTACAGGCCCATGCCGCTCGCGACCAGGACAGCCAGTATCAGGACGACGGCGGCGATCGACAGTCGCAGCCGGCGAGCGCCAGGCACGACGGTGCGCGATATGGTGGATGGCGTCATGTGAGGTAGAACGGGCCAGACCGGGTGGAGGCCCGGCCGCCTCCTCTGGCTTGCACACATACCGATATCGGCATATAATCGCGACATGGCACGGGCAGCGACGACGTCGGACGTCTTCAACGCGATCGCCGAGCCGCAACGCCGGGAGATCCTGGTGCTGCTACGGGCGGGCGAGTGGCCGGTGACCGAGTTGGCCCGGAAGCTGGGAATGACCCAGCCGGGGGCGTCCAAACACCTGCGGGTGCTCCGGGAGGTCGGGCTGGTGCGGGACCGCAAGGCCGGCAAGCAACGCCTGTACGGCCTTGACGCCCGCGGGCTGCGACCGGTTCACGAGTGGACCGGCGGGTTCGAGCGGTTCTGGAACGAGAGCTTCGACCGGCTGGATGCGTACGTGCAAGACCTCAAGCAGGCAAGGCAGGAGGAGTAGCCGATGAGCGCGACGGGACCAGGAGCGCCGGCGCAGCTCGCGACGGACGACCGCGAGATCGTGATCTCCCGGGTCATCAATGCCCCACGGGAGCTGGTGTTCGAGGCGTTCACCGAGGTGCGGCACCTGTCGCGGTGGTGGGGGCCGGACGGGTTCACCACCACCACGCGGGCGTTCGACTTCCGCGTCGGCGGGGTGTGGGATTTCGTGATGCACGGGCCGGACGGGACGGACTACCAGGAGTGGATCACCTGGACCGAGATCGCGCCGCCGGAGCGGATCGCGCTGCTCCACGGCGAGTCTCGCGACGACCCGAACGCCTTCGAGTCGGTGTTGACGTTCGCGCCCGACGGCGCGGCGACCCGGATCGAGATGCGCACGGTGTTCCCCACCAGAGAGGTGCGCGACGGGGCGGTCGAGAAGTACCACGCGATCGAGGGCGGCCAGCAGACCCTGGGCAGCCTGGCAGCCTACGTCGCCGAGATCGTTCGGAAGCGAGGTGCGGACTGATGCCCGGGAAGGTGTTCGTCAGCGTGTCGATGTCGCTCGACGGGTTCATTGCGCCCGAGTCGATGGAATGGCTGCTCGCCACGCCCGAGCAGCGGGAGCAGGATCCGAGGCTGGGGCGCTGGATGGCGCAGTGGGTGGAGCTGCAGCAGTGGGTCTTCCCACAGCGGTACTTCCGGGAGAGGCTGAAGCTCGGCGAGGGCGGCGAGGAGGGGCGCGACAACGACATCGTGCGGGAGACGTTCGAGCGCACCGGCGCAAGCGTGATGGGCAAGCGCATGTTCGACGCCGGCGAGCGGTCGTGGCCGGAGGAGGCGCCATTCTACACGCCCGTCTTCGTCGTGACCCATGAGCAGCGTGACTCCTGGGAGCGACCCGGTGGGACCACCTTCCACTTCATCAACGACGGCATCGAGAACGCGCTCGATCGTGCCCGCGCGGCCGCCGGCGACCGCGACGTCCGCATCGCGGGCGGCGGCGCGACAATCCTGGAGTACGTGAACGCCGGCCTGATCGACGAGCTCTCGATCACGCTCTCACCCGTGCTGTTTGGCTCCGGCATCCGCCTGTTCGAGGGCGTGGACGCGGGCCGCGTGGCCCTGGAGCCGGTCCGCGCGGAGCCGACGGAGCGGGTGACCCACCTGACCTACGCCGTCCGGGCGCGATAACGGTCCCGACCTCAGCGCTCCCCCACCGAGGTCAGCAGCGCGGCGATCGGCGCGTCGCGTGACACGCCGAGCCACAGACCTTGACCCCTCCACAACAGACGGGGCCGGGGATGAGGGCTTCTCCTGTCGGACGTCTGGTCCGCCGCGCTAGCTGAAGGCGAACTCGGTGCCTGCGCCCGCCGACTTCGCCCGCTCAAGCGCCAGCGCGGCGGTCACGGCGTCCTGGAACGCCAGCCCGTTCGACTTGAAGAGGGTGACCTGCTCGGCGCTAGTGCGAGCCGGCTTCTTGCCGAGCACCACCTCGCCCAGCTCGGCCGCCACGTGCTCGCGGGTGATGGCGCCCTCTTCGATTGGGATCATGATGTCGCCGGACTCGGCCCAGCAGGCGTCGTACGAGTCCACCACCACCACGCTGCGAACGACCGCTTCGGTGTCCATCTCGCGCGCCGTCATCGAGTGCGAGCCGACGTTGTTGACGTGCGCGCCGGCCGAGATCGCGCTGCCGGCGAAGATCGGCGTCGGCGACGTGGTGCCGGTCACCACGATGTCGGCGCCGGCCGCCTCCTCGACTGAGCTGGCCGCGACGATCTCGGCATCGACCTTCCCCTTCAGGCTGTCGGCGAACGCCTGCGACTTCTCGGGCGACGAGCCTCTGACCAGGATCTTCTCGATCTTGCGGACGGCCGGGATCGCGAGGGCATGGTAGAGCCCCTGGACGCCGGTCCCGAAGATGCTGAGTGTCTTCGCGTCCTCACGGGCCAGGTACTTTGTGGCGACGGCTGACGCAGCGGCGGTTCGCAGGCCGGTGATGAAGCCGGCGTCCATCACGGCGACTGGCATGCCGGTGGAGTAGTCGAGCAGCACGTAGAGGGCCGGGATCGTCGGCAGGCCGCGCGTCGGGTTCCGGGGGAAGACCGAGACGATCTTGGTGCCGAGCACACCGGACTCGGTCATCGCGCACGGCATCACCAGCATCACGCCAGGCAGGTCGGTTACGCGGACGGCTGTCCCCGGACCCGGCATGATCGAGCGGCGGCGAAAAGTCGGCAAACCCGCGCTCGACGGCGTCGATCACGGACAGAACATCGAGGATCTTCTCCAGATCGGCACGATTCAACAGCAAAGTCACGGCGTCCCCCTCGGCGGCTGGCCGGCGCGGTGAGCCTGCACGGCGGGGTGTCAGGCGTCATGCGCCCTCGGGCATCTTGCCGCGGGTGTACCGAGACGCGACTGCGGCATCCACCGTCGCGTTGAAGTCAAGCGCTAGACAGGATTCCAGAACTGAAGGTCGGTGAAATGGCGCAGATCTCGATAGTTGAAGGTCCACGGCACACGACGCTCCAGGCTCGAGCCATGCGAGCGTTGCATCTTCAAGCGATCCTTGCCAGCGAGGCATCGTGTCGATCGGGCCCTCCTTCAAGCAGCCTCGCCTCGTCGAGATATTCGAGGCTCCGAACGCATCGCGCATGTACGTGAGTGCCGTGCGTGCCGATCTGACATCCATCTGATAGGCGATCCGTTTGTACGCCTCGAAGAGAATGAACGCGGGATTCGGACCCGAGTGGTCGAATCGTAGAGCAAGCGAAGGCCACGCGCGGAAACTGCGTGGTGCTGATCGCGAGGAAGTCCACGGCACCGATGATCGGTCCAGCATCGATGACGAACAAGGTGGAAGACTATCGCTCATCAAAGATCACTTGATCCTCGGAGTTGTAGATCTTCGAGAGGTCGTACTCGCCCGGGGCGCATCGGCCCGGCACGAGGCCGATCATCTTGAGCATCGCCGGCCCGGTCTTTGGGTCCGACCTCGCGCTGAATTGCGCGCTGGGCCAACGACGACATCGTCTCTCCCTTGTAGTGCTTCAGGTACTCATCGACCTGGGCTGCGGTATGCATCGGGCAGGTAGATCGTCTTTCGCATCAGATCACCCCACAACGCTTGTCATACACTATCATACATCGCGTCGTCCGGCATCGAAGCGCCCCTGGTCCCGAGCGCAGGACCAGGGCCGCTTCCGCGTCTGATCTGTGGAGATCAGGCGCTGTCGTCGGCAGTACTCCGGCATCGCCGGGGCGGCGATGCCGGCGGCTGCGGCGCCCGGTGATGAGCGTCTCCGTCGTCAGGATCATCGTCGCGATCGAGGCGGCGTTCTCCAGCGCGGAGCGCGTCACCTTCAGCGGGTCGATGATGCCCCGCTCGATCATGTTGACGTACTCACCCTTGGCCGCGTCGAAACCCTCGCCGAACGGCCGCTTGCAGACCTCCTCGGCGATCCACCGAGCCTTCAAGGCCGGCGTTCGTCGCGATCGGCGGATCGGCTCCTCCAGCGCCCGCTTCAGCAGCGCCACGCCCGGTCGCTCGTCCGGCTCGCGCCCCTCGTAGGACTTGAGCAGCGAGTCGATGGCGCCATCGCGCCGATGTAGGCGATGCCGCCGCCCCGGGACAATCCCCTCTTCGACGGCCGCTCGCGTGGCCTGGAGGGCGTCCTCGACGCGGTGCTTCTTCTCCTTCGGCTCGACCTCGGTGGCCGCGCCGACTCGGATCACCGCGACGCCGCCAACCAGGAAAGCCCCGCCTTCGCCAGCCGCTCCTGCAGCTTCTCACGGTCGAAGTCGAGGTGGTCTCGGCGATCTGGTACGGATCTGGGCGATCCGCCCGCCGATCGCGTCCTCGGGCCGCGCCCCTCGACGACCGTCGTCTCGTCCTTGTTGGAGACGACGCGCCGCGCCCGGCCAGATCCTGGATCGTGGCGCTGTCGAGCTTGCGGCCGATCTCCTCGGGTCCCCACGCCGCCGGTCAGCACCGCGATGTCTTCGAGCATCGCCTTGCGGCGGTCGCCGAAGCGGAGCCTTGATCGCCAGGACGTTGAGCATGCCGCGCAGCTTGTTGACGACCAGGGTCGCCAGCGCCTCGCCATCCACGTCCTCGGCGATGATGACCAGGTTCTTGGTGACCTGGACGATCTTCTCGAGCAGCGGCAGGATGTCCTGGATCGAGGAGATCTTCTTGTCGGTCACCAGGATGTACGGCTCGTCGAGGGCGGCCTCCATCCGGGTCGGGTCAGAGATGAAGTACGGCGAGATGTAGCCGCGATCGAACTGCATCCCCTCGACGTACTCGGTCTCGAACTTGAGGGTCTTGCTCTCCTCGACCGTGATGACGCCGTCCTTGCCGACCTTGTCCATCACGTCCGCGATCAGCTTGCCGACTTCCTCATCAGCCGCCGAGATCGCCGCGACCTGGGCGATCTCGCCCCCGCTAGTCGCCAATCGTCTTGGAGTTCTTCTTCAACTCGTCGATGATCGCCGCCACGCCCCGCTCGACGCCGCGCTTCGAAAACGAGCAGGTTCGCGCCGCTGGTGACGTTGCGGAAGCCCTCATGGACGATCGCCTGGGCCAGGACGGTCGCGGTGGTGGTGCCATCACCCGCGACGTCGTTCGTCTTGGTCAGCTTCCTTCGGCTTCACGCGCCATGTTCTCGAACAGGTCCTGGAGGCTCGATCTCCTTGGCGATGGTCACGCCGTCGTTGGTGATGGTCGGCGGGCCGAACTTCTTGTCCAGCACGACGTTCGGCCCTTGGGGCCGAGCGTGATCTTGACGGCGTCGGCCAGCGCGTCCACGCCCCGCTTGAGCGCTTGCAGCGGAGCCTCCTCGCTGTAGTTCAACTGCTTGGCAGGCATCTGTCCTCCCCTACTTACTTGCCGTTGCTTTCCATCACGGCGAGGACGTCCTTCTCGCTGAGGATCAGCAGGTCGTCGCTCTCGTGCTTGAACTCGGTCCCGGCATACTTCGCGAAGATGACGCGGTCACCTTCCTTCAGGTCGAGCGTGACGCGCTCGCCGTTGTCGGACCAGCTTCGGACCGACGGCCACGACTTCGCCACCGGCTTCTCGGTGGCGGTGTCCGGCAGGATCGATGCCACCCTTGGTCACTTCTTGCGCGCGAGCAGCACCTTGATCACCACGCGGTCGCCCAGCGGCCGCAACCCGCCATGCTGCCCCTCACTCCGATAGGCTCGTCGGCCCGAGCCAGGCCAGCCCGTACTCCCACACTGCTTAGCACTCCGTCAACCTGAGTGCTAACCGACCCTCAGTGTACCGACATTTTTCCGAGCGTGCAAGCACTCTCCAACGAGAGTGCTAACCCGCGCGAGGGTGGCCACACCCACCAGGATGCGGCCAAACTCGCTCGAACAGGCGTTCGAGACCCACCTGAGCATAGCCCAAAGTCTGCTACGCCCCGTGAGCATGGCTACCAGATACGTGGCGTTCCTGCGGGGCATCAATCTCGGCAAGCGGCGCGTCAAGAACGACGACCTGGAGCGTGCGTTCGCGTCGATGGGCTTCAGCGGTGTCAAGGTGCTGATCGCCAGCGGCAACGTGATCGCCTCGACGCCGACGAATCCGACGTGGCGGCAATGACCGGCTGCATCGAGCGCGGGCTGGAGGAGGCGTTCGGCTTCTGATCAGCACGCTGCTGCGATCGTCAGCCGAAGTCCAGCAGCTCCTCGAACGGAATCCGTTCGACGGCATCGACGTGACGAAGCAGACCCGTCTGTACGTCCACCCTGCTGGCCGAGAAGACGAACAGCACCATGCGCCTCCCCCACGACGTGGGCGACAGCGCGGCAGCTTCACGATCCTCTCGCGCACCGACCGCGAGGTGTTCAGCGTGCTGACGCTCGGCGAAGATCGAGCGCACGGTTGACCTGATGGCGGTGGTGGAGAAGGAGTTCCAGGCAAGAGCGCCTGCGGAACTGGAACACGATCGTCAAGGCGGCTGCACTGGCAGCGTTTCCTGTCGGTGGTCAACTGCCGTCGCGTGGACGGGGCGCTGCCCGCCGAACCTGGCGGGGTGGGCGACATCGATGTAGATCCAGGCCCGGCCATCGCCGAGCAACCCCGAGCATCGACGTCAGGGCGGCTCATGCCCCGAAGCAGGCGGTCAGCGGGACAGCGCGCCGACGCGAATAGGACGAAAGTGCCATGAGCCACGCCCAGGCTGTCCTCTGACGAGTGAACAGGAATGGCACATTCACTCCGATGGCAGACATCTGGGTAAGGCCGTACGCTGGTGGTGGCGGGACTATCCGATCTCGCTGCATCGGGGGCGGCGAACGGATAGCGACGGTCCCGATCGAAGGAGCGTCACCATGCCCCCACTGTGCTCGTCCCGTCGGCGCCGATTCTTCGCCCATCGCCGAGCCGGGCAAGTCACCGTTCTGGCGGCGATCACCGCGCTGCTCACGGTGTTGCTGGCCTACGGCGACCCACACCCATGCCAGAACGCGATCGTCGTCAACTCCTCGACGTCGCGCCCGCCGAACGGCTCGTGCGAACAGGTCTGCACGCTTCGGGATGCGATCGCCTCCTCGGCCACGGACGACACGATCACCTTCAGCGTGTCGGGCCAGATCTCGCTCGTGCGGGGTCTATCGCTACCCCATGACCTGACCATTCGAGGCCCGAGGGCGAGGAATTGACCTGGATGGGCGCGGCCAGCACAAGTTCGTCGTCAGCGGCACCAGGCTGACGCTCTCCGGGCTCACCATCCAGAATGGTTGAGAACCTGGCAAGGCGATCCGCAACTTCGGCACGATGAAGCCGTGACTGACAGCGCGTTGGTCAACGTGTACTCGGGGCAGTGGAGGTGCGATCTACAACTGGTACCTTGACCGTGACCAACAGCACATTGAGCAGCAACAAGGCGGCCTCACGCCGTTTGATTTCGGGGTCGGCGGCGCCATCTTCAACTCTGGCATGACGGTGACCGACAGCACGCTGGTGGCAACGCGGCGGGCTGTACGGGCTGTCCAAACGGCCCGGGGCGGAGCTATCGCAAGCTCCAGCAGCCATCCCGGTGATGGTGACCAGCAGCACCTTGAGCGGCAATTCGGCCGAGTCCGGTGGCGGTGTCTTCAACACCGGCTTGTCTACCGTACATCTACGAAACAGTATCCTCGTGAACAGCCCCGCGGGCGGCAACTGCTTCGGCAACCTCATCCGTTCCGATGGCAACAACCTGAGCGACACGGCGGCCTGTTTTGCCGGCGGCAGTCAGGGCGACATCGTATCCTCCACCCCGGGCCTCGGGCCGCTCGCCTTGAACGCGCCGGGCACGACGATGACGCACGCGCTGCTAGACGGAAGCCCGGCCATCGACGGGGTGACCTTCAACCCGACCGATTGCGGGACCAGCATCGCCAGAGACCAGCGTGGCGTAATCCGTCCCCAGACCATTTTCGGCGCCCGTTGCGACATTGGGGCATTCGAACGGGCCAGCATCGTGCCGACGATCGGCACCATCGGCCCGAAAACCACGTTCGAGGACACGCCCACTCCAGCCATTCCATTCACCGTCGGCGACGACCAAACTCCGCCTGCGAGCCTGACCATTCATGCGACCACGTCGGATCAAAGCCTCGTCCCAAACGCCAACGTCGTCCTCGGTGGCAGCGGCGCCAACCGAACCGTCACCGTCACGCCGGCCGCGAACCAGAACGGCCTGGTGGACGTCACGCTGACGGTCAGCGATGGGTCGTTCACGTCAAGCACCACGTTCACGCTGACAGTGACGCCAGTCAACGATGCGCCCGTCAACAGCGTCCCCGGTCCTCAGACGACGACGCAAGATGCGCCGCTGGTCTTCTCATCGAGCCATGGCAACCGTATCTCCGTCGTGGACGTCGATGCGGCGAGCAGCCCGGTCAGAGTGGCCTTGACGGCAACCCACGGCACGCTCTCGCTCAACGGCACGACCGGACTCATCATCGAGAGCGGCGCGAGTGGCTCCGCGACCGTCACGGTTGCCGGGTCACTCACCAGTCTCGACGACGCCCTCAACGGCCTGACATTCACGTCGACGCCTGGGTACACCGGCCCGGCCGCGCTGCGAGTCGCGAGCGACGACCTGGGGAATACGGGTTCGGGCGGCGCCAGGGCAGCTAGCGACACCGTGGCGATCGCGGTCACGGCTGTCAATCACCCGCCCCTCGCCCACGACGACAGCTACTCCGTCGCAGCCGGCCAGACCCTGTCCGTGCCGGCCGCAAGTGGGGTGCTCGCCAACGACAGTGACCCAGATTCGCAGACGCTAACTTCGGTGCCGGAGAGCGGGCCGGCGCATGGTAGCCTGACGCTCAATCCGAACGGTAGCCTGACCTACACGCCCGCCAACGGCTTCGCCGGTACGGACTCATTCACATACCGAGCCAGCGACGGGACGGCCCAATCTCAGCCGGCGACCGTCACCATGACAGTGACGCCTACGGCCTGCTTGCCGCGTCCGAAGATCCAGACCAGCCCGACAGCTGGTGGCGGCAGGTTGAATGTCCATGTCGAGGCGACGCCGCTCAACACGGCAGCAAACAATCCCATCTCGCGTCTGGAGTTTGGCACCTTGCAGAATGCAAAGGTGATGCTCAGCGGTCAGTCAGTGGTCAGCGGCCAGGTTGTCAACGGCATGACCAATACGTTTGCGCTCGACTTCACGGTCGAGCGAGTCACACCCGGCCTGGCGACGACCGTGCCGTTCACGGTCGTCGATGTTTGCGGCTCCTGGCGCACGTTTGTCGGTGGAGGGACAGCAGCCGGCTTTTGAGGAGCCCGGCAGACTTCTGCTCACCGCCGACACTGTCGATGACACCAGCCGAACCCAAGCCAGGATGAGAAGTCCTCGGGTGACGACGAGCTTCCCTCACCCCCAGTCCCTCTCCGTCGTGGAGAGGGACTGGGGGTGAGGTGAAGTGTCCGCGACATGTCCTGATGGCATCGCAGCTCTGGGCTCGATGCGTGGCCTCAGAGGTCCACGAGCGATGCGTGCGCCAGGTTGCTGACCTGATCGAGCCGCCGCGAGTGCCACGGCTCCTCGGAACGGGCGTTGGTCAGGTACGTGAACGACAGACCCGACTCTGGATCGGCCCAGGAGTACGAGCTGCCAGCCCCGCCGTGCCCGAACGTGCCCGGAGGCGCGAACGACCCGAGCCCCCGGATCACCGGCGTCGTGCCACGGACGTGCGGCCCGAGCCCTCGGTGCATCTGGATGCCGAAGCTCTCGTCGATGCGGTCGCCGGTCTGGTTGCTGGTCACCCAGCGGATCAGGCGTGGGCTGAACAGGCGCTTGCCGTTGAGCGTCCCGCCTGCCGCCAGCATCTGGTAGAACGCCTGCAACGCGGCGGCCGTCGCGTATCCGCCCCCGCCCGGGATGCCGGCCGCGCGGAACTCCGGGCCGTTCTGCTGTTCGTCCGGAGAGGCGCCCGGCCGCGAGCCAGCCGACTCGACGACGCCGTCGGTGACGACGTGCATGTCGGCGCACCGCTCCTGCGCCTCACTCGGCACGCCGACGTAGATGTCGTCGAGGCCGAGCGGATCGAGCACCTCGCTTCTGATGAAGTCGCGGTAGTCGCGGCCGGTGATCGCCTCGATCAGCACGGCGCAGGTCCAGTGGGCCGAGGCGCCGTGATAGTGCACGCGGGAGCCGGGCCACCACTCCAGCTCGAAGTCGCAGACGCGCTTGCGCAGCAGGTCGTGGTCGGCCCAGACCTCCGAGGTCGGACGCGCGGACGGGTAGCCGGCCTGGTGTGAGAGCACCTGATGGAGGGTGATCTCGCCCTTGCTGTTGGCCGCGAACTCGGGCACGTGGTCGGCGATCCTGTCGTTGAAGGTCAGCGCGCCCTGTTCGACCAGCACCCAGATCGCCGCCGCTGTGATCACCTTCGTCTGCGAGAACAGCAGCCAGAGCGTCTCGTCAGACGCCGCGCGCGGCCCTGGCAGCGTTCGATCCTGGCCGAACGACCTGAGCGCCAGCAGCTTGCCGCGCCGCGCGACGGCCACCTGTGCGCCTGGATACTGCCCGTCCGATATGTGCCCCTCGATCACACGGTACAGGCGTTCGAGGCGCTCCGGATCGACGCCCTCAGAGGCGGGTTCAGCGCGCGGGAGCGAGAGACGCGCGCGGGGTGCAACGGCCATGACGGTCCTCCTGGCTTCATCGCCTTCGACGGGTATCGTACTCCGGGAGCGGTCACGGGCGTCGCGGTCACAATGGTCTGCGCGTGGAGGGTGTGCGTCAGAGTCTTGTGCCCATCCAGATTTGGGGCGCGATGAATCGCGCCCGTACAAGGCAGCATCCCTGGTACGGGCGCGATTCATCGCGCCCCCAATGATCTGACGCACACCCGCGCCTGGACAAGAGATTGCGGCTGCACGAACGACGCTGGTATCCTCGTGCCGCCGCGACTGCCGCCAGGGCAGCCCGGCTCGGCCACCCGACACGAGTACGTCGCTCGTCGCCCGGATCCGCTGCACGTCAGCGACCGGACATTGAGCAGCGCCAGCCCGCCATTCTGATGCCGGAGGTCAGCGCACACGGTGCCTCCTGCGCGATCTCAGGAGTCCCCGCGTTGACCAGCTCGACTGGACCCGGCATGGTGCCCCAGGTCGGCTCGATCGAGCGTGCCGCGCAACTGCTGGTCTGTCCGCGCTGTCACGGCAGGCTGTCGGTCGACGGCGTGAGTCTCGCCTGCCAGAATCCAACCTGCGCATTCGTCGGCGCATTCATGCACGACGTCGCGATCTTCGGCGACCGTGGCGGCATCTCGTTTTTCGACGACCGCTACGACGTCATGACGGTCGGCAACAAGAGCGACGGCATCCACTGCCTCTGCTACGAGCAGCAGGCCGCTGTAGTCGAGACTCGGCTCCGCCCGGGCAGCCTCGTGCTCGACGTTGGCTGTGGCCCGAGGCTGCCGTACGCGAAGCCGGACGGCGCGTTCGTGATCGGCCTGGAAGCCTCGTACGAATCGATTCGCGCCAACCACGAGGTGGACTTGCGAGTCTACGGGAGCGGCACCGAGATTCCGCTGCCGGACGACTCGGTCGATACAGTGATCGCCTACTACGCCGTCCATCACATGACCGGCCAGGACGTCGCCGAGAACCGCCGGAACATCGTCCGCGCCTTCCGCGAGTTTGGCCGAGTCGTCAAGCCGGGTGGCGAGCTGCTGGTGTTCGAGGTCAGCCCCTGGGCGCCATTCTACTTCGCCGAGAAGCTGGTCTGGAACCGGGCCAAAGCCGCGATCGGGCACGGGCTGGACATGTTCTTCTACTCGGCGCGCGACTACGCGGCGCTCGGGCGGGTGGCCTTTCCAGAGGCCAGGTTCTCGGTGCAGTCGTTCGGGTCGTCGCTGCTGAGCACCTTCCCGCCGGCATTCAGCGTGCCGTGGCTGCGGGTGCCGCGCTTCCTGTATCCGTTCGACGTCAATCTGTATCGCTGGCGGTTCTAGCTCGTCAGAGTCAGGCTCAGACTGGCGGCACGACCCAGCGCACGCCAGGATAGCGCTGCTCCAGTCGACCGGCGATCTGGCGAGCCTGGGCGAATGGGAACGCCACGTACACCGAGTCCGTATCCAGCACAGCAGACGGATGGATTACGGGGCGACCGTGGAACGGCTGGCCGATCCTGCTCGCGTCCTCGTCCACGAAGAACTTGACGCGGTCGCCGAGCATCGCGGCGAGCCAGGTGGCGGCGATCGACGTGCCCAGCAGCCCGAACGGCGCGCTGCCGTCTCCCGACGCGCTCGCCGCGTGCTGAGCCGTCGCTACAAGCCAGCCGAGTCGCTCGCCGGTCTGTCGGACGGCGAGGTCAGTCTCGACAGTCACGCGCGCTCTGTCATGCCGGGTCGTCCCAATCTCGACGCGGCGAGCGACGACGGTCAGCTCTTTCGGCGCCCAGTCCGTGGCGACCAGCTCCACCTCGAGCCCTGCCGACAGGACCGTCGCGCGCACCGTCTCCGGCCCGAAATGACTGGCGTGGTCCACCACCATCAGGTCGAACGGGTTCTCGTCGGCGTTTGGCACCTGGACGAACAGCCGGCCGCCGGGGAGGAGCAAGCTGCCGAGATGACGGAGCAGCTGCACCGGCTCCGGGACGTGCTCCAGGACGTGCTGCATCGCGATCAGGTCGAACCGATCCTGGATCCGCTCGGCCGGACCGGCGTAGAACCGCTCGACACCGGGGATCCGCTCGACGGTGGCGCGGTGGCGGTCGTCCAGGTCCGCGCCGGCCAGCGTCCAGCCGGGCGCCAACGCGCTGACGCTCCGCAACAGGACGCCATTGCCACAGCCGATGTCGAGCAGCCGCCCCTTCTCCGGCAACTGGCACTCGCGCGCCAGTCGCTCGAAGAGGCGGACCGAGCGCGGCGTGCCCTGCCCGGTGCTCGCGTCGAAGACAGCCTGCTCGGCGCCGCTCGCACTCTGATGGTAGATCGCGTAGGCGTCGTACACCTGCCGAATGGTCGCCAGCCACTCCGCTGAGCCCGGCTTCTGCACCAGGCCGCAGCGGCGGCAGACCACGATCCGACTGGCCGTCGGCCACGGCTTGCAGTCCGACGTGACGCCGTTCAACCGGTCCACCGGGCGTGGCTCCGCCAGACCCTCGGCACCACACGCTCGGCAGGCAACGTCGCCAGAAGTGGCCGCGCCCATCAGGTTGCGCGGCGCTGCGAGCGCCCCGCCGCGGGGCGGCTCCGTCGAGTGGCTCGCCGCCACGGCCGGCTCGTCCAGCATCGCCATCAGCGCTTCCGTTCGGCGATCTCGTAGGCACGGGCGCCGTCGCTGACAGCCGACGACGACAGCAGCTCGTAGTACTCCGGCCGAGCGCTCAGGTCGATCGGCGCCAGGGCGTTCGCGACCCGGATGTCCGTGCTCCAGCGAGTCGTCGTGCCGCCGTTGTGGGTGCTCCCGTGCACGGTCGCCAGGCTGAAGACGAGCGCCTGCCCGAGCTTGACGGGCACGGCCACGATCCCGGCCAGCGGGGCGGGGTCCATCACCTTCGGCGCGTACGGAAACCCGATCTTGTGCAGGTTCGAGCCTTTGGTGACCTCGGCGGACTGCGTCTGCGTGACCGGGAAATCCGATTCTGGCCGCACGTGCGAGCCAGACAGCACGCTCAGGCTGCTCTCGGCCGGCAGGTCCACGTACGGAATCCAGACTGACAGCTCGTACGGCGAGGCGCCGTAGAACGTGTCTCGGTGGTAGCCGATGTTGTCCTGGAGCTTGCCCGGGCGGGCCATCCGCAGATACGGGCTTACCTGAACCAGCAGGTCCGGGCCGAGAAACGGTCGGAAGAACGCGTCCTGAGCCGCCAGCACGCCGTACGCATACCGGCGTGCACGGAACAGCTCGGTCAGCTGAAACTGGTAGTCGTGGTGCTGCTGGTCGTCATCGGCGATCTGGTGATACGTCTCGAGCGTCACGTCAGGGCGCCCGGAGAGGCGGCGCAGCTCCTCCTGGAGGGTAGCTCTCACCTCGTGAACGATCACCTGGTTCGGCAGCGTGACCAGCACCCAGCCGTGCTCGCGATAGTGCGCCTCGTACGCGCCGATCGACGGTTCGCCTGTCGCTGCCATAGCTGAGCTCCTTCTCATTGCGGAGTCCGGCGCGCATCGTCGCCCCGCGACTGTCCCCGCCATTCCGACCCGGACCGCACGCACATCTGATACCTAAAACGTCTGTCCATGAGCAGCTTGTCGGCCCGTGACGTACGGTCGCGGCGCCGTCTGCCCCGGGGTCTCATCGGGAGAGAACGTCGCAGCCGGTGCGCGCGGGACTGGGCAGCCTCCATAGACCTGTCGATACGGCAAACCCTGTCGTTTCGTCGAGCTTGCATGGCATGGTGTTGGAGGCGACGGTACCATCCTCCGCCAAGACCATCGATGCGGAATTATCGACCTCAGGCGCGCGGCGGCACGTTCGAGACACGACTGTAAGGCGGGTCAGCACCATTCTCCAGGGAGAACGCGCGACGATGAGCGGGTCGATCTTCCGTCGATATGGTATTCTTCACCCACTTCACGGCGGTCGCGCTTTGCCGCGTCTGGGATGAGTCAACTGCTTCGAGCATCTACCGAGACATCTCCGTTGGCAGTACAGACCCGTCCGTACGTCATCCGTGACCTTCCGGCAGACCTCACGAATCCCGATCTTCGGGCCTCGGGACTGGACACTGACGGATGGCTGGCGGCGGCTTCGTCGTTTGAAGTGACCCGACCACAGGATGACCTCGTGGCGGTCGTCCAGGGCACCGTCCCGTTGATCAGCAATCCGGAGTTCACGACGGAGCTCCGAGTGCTGGTGGACGGCCAGGAGACCAGCCGGCATCGGCTTGGCGTGGGCACGTTTCGCGTCCAGGCGCCAGTGCCCGCGGGCGGCCCACGATGGCGCATTCAGCTGCGCTTCTCGGCGGTCCAGCGGTTGCCCGCGCCGGACGGTCGACGGGTCGCCGCCCACGTCGAGTCCGTGACGTTCGAGCGGCCCGAGACCGAGTCCAGCACCACCGTCACACCGCTCTCGGCAGCCGCGAGAACGGCGCACGCGTCGGCGCAGGCCGTCGCGGCCGTCGCGGCGAAGGGCACCCTCCGCAAAGCGCCACCGCCCCCGCCGGAGCGTGTCTTCGCCAAGGAGATCGTCGTTCGGCCGTCGGCGGGGTCGCTTGCCGTCCAGCTTCACGAGCTCTGGGAGTATCGCCACCTATTCCTGGCGCTCGTCTGGCGCAACCTCAGGATCGAGTTCGACGCGATGCGGCTCGGCTCGATCTGGGCCATCTCCCGCCCGATCCTGTTCGCGCTGGTGTTCGGCTTCTTCCGCAACCTCTCCGGCGCCAACACGTACGTGGACGTCCCATACGTCCCGTACGTCTACACCGGCCTCCTGCTCTGGACGTACTTCACGGACGCCGCCACGAACTCGGCCAGCGCGATCCGCATGGACATGCCCCTTCTGACCAAGATTTACTACCCCAGGTTACTGACTCCGCTCGTGCCGACGGTCTCGAATCTTGTGATCTTGCTCATCGGGATGGTGCCACTGGCGATCCTGATGGTGCTGTACGAGATCCACCCCGGCTGGTCGGTCATCCTGTTGCCGATCGTGATCGTGCCGGTGATCATGCTGGCGCTCGGTCTCGGACTGCTCGTCTCGTCGTTGGCCATCGAAGACCGCGACTGGGAGCGTGTGCTCGGGTTCGGCCTGACCATCGGCCTCTGGCTGGCGCCGGTCATCTACGCGCCGGACATGATCCCTGGCGGCGTCCGCCAGCTCTACCATCTCAACCCGACGGCCGGCGCGCTGCTCGCGTTCCGGGCCGTCCTCTTCGACGGCATTCCGTTCCCGATCACGGAGTGGTCGTATTCGCTGGTGAGCTCGTTCATCATCTGCGCGCTCGGCATCCGGGTCTTCCGTCGAACCGAGCTGCGCCTGGTGGACCGACTATGACCGTCACAGCGCTGCCCGACGCCGAGCCCACGCCAGCAGCGGCCCCGCTGCCGACGATGATCAGCGTCCGCGCGATCTCGAAGCAGTACGTTCGCGGCCCGGAGAACGGGCGCTCGTTCCACGGCGGCCTGGCGGCGCTGGCGCGGGTGATCCGCCACCAGACGATCGGGACGCCCAGGTCAGACAGCGGCATCTTCTGGGCGCTCGACAACGTCTCGTTCGACATTCAGTACGGCGAGCGAGTCGGGATCGTCGGGCGGAACGGGGCCGGCAAGTCCACCCTGCTCAAGATCCTCTCGCGCGTGGTCTACCCCACGACCGGCGAAGCACGCCTGCGCGGCCGGCTGGTCTCGCTGCTGGAGGTGGGGACCGGCTTCAACTCCGACCTCACCGGCCGCGAGAACGTGTACCTGAACGCTTCGATACACGGCCTCAGCCGCGCCGAGATCAACGAGCGCTTCGAGGACATCGTGGAGTTCTCCGGGGTCCGCGCCTTCCTGGACACCCCGGTCAAGCGCTACTCGAGCGGCATGCAGGTACGGCTCGCGTTCGCGGTGGCCGCCCATCTCGACCCGGACATCCTGATCCTGGACGAAGTGCTGACGGTCGGGGACATCGACTTCCAGCAGAAGTGCCTGGAGCGGGTCCAGGAGCTCGTCTCCGAGGGCCGCACCTTGCTGTTCGTGTCGCACAGCCTGGAGGCACTGTCGGCGTTCTGCGACCGCTGCATCTGGCTGGAGAAGGGCCGCATCCGCGCCGACGGCCCCACCGAGCAGATCCTGGCCGAGTACCGCCACACGCGAAGCTCGGCTGGCGCGCTCTCTACCGCCGAGGCGCTCATTCGCTAGTACCGCATCGCCGCCCCGTCTAGGCGAACGGGTTCCAGCCGAGCCGCGCGCCAGCCTGGATCGCCGCGTTCGCGCCGCAGTCCAGGCCGTGCTCCCGACAACCGGTGCTGGCGTCCACCTCGTGCATGACGATCGGGCTGTACGCCGACCACGGGTGGTGCTCGACCAGGACGGTGACGGCGGTCGGGCGGTCCAGGAACTCGTACTGGGAGCGGGGCGGATAGACGATCCAGCTCTCGCTGCGCTCCGTCACGAACAGGATCAGCTCGTTGTCGTTGCGGCGCTTGACCTCGAACCGACGCGGCGGCTCCGGCTTCTGGGTCGCGCGGGCGAGCCGAGCCGCGTGCTCGTCCAGCTCCGCCCGGCTCGCGACCGGCGCCTGCGAGACGCGACCGTCCCGCCCGACCCGCACCAGATCACCCGACGGCTGGTCGTCCCGTTCCGACCGCACGATGCGCCTGCTCTGCTCGTCCGTCACACCTGCCCCCGACCGTGGCCTGCGACATTGTAGACTGCCAGCGACCAGCTTCCCCGCCCGCGAGCCCAACACGGCGACGCGCCGCGTGGCAGCGCAGCGCAGGCAGACTCGGAGAGAATGGCGACGTGCGCGACCGCTTCCTGGATGCCGAACGACTGATCCAGCATGGGCTGGCCCTCCGCGATCTGGCGGCTGAGCCCGAGCCAACGGCCCGCCAGATCGCCGGCAGGCACCTCGTGCCCGGCGCACGGCTCGGGCTGCTGGCCGGCTCGTTCAACCCGCCCACCATCGCACACCAGACCCTGGCGCTGGCCGGTCTGGCTGACGGCCAGCTCGGCGCGGTCCAGTACGCTCTGAGCATCAGGACCGTGGACAAAGAGGTCGTCACCGGGGCCGGCCTGGAAGACCGCCTGCTGATGCTGGACGCCCTGCTGGAGGATGACCAGCGACTCGGGACCGTCGTCGTCAATCGGGGCCTGTACGTCGATCAGGCCCGAATCGTCCGCTCGCTCTTTCCAGACCTCGGAGCACTGGTGTTCCTGGTCGGGCACGACAAGATCGTCCAGATCTTCGACCCGCGCTACTACGAGGACCGTGACGCCGCCCTGGAGGCCCTGTTCGAGCTCGCTACGTTCCTGGTCGCGCCGCGCGGCGACGACGACGACGGCTCGCTGGCAGCGCTCCTGGGCCAGCCCGAGAACCGGCGCTTCGCCGGCGCCGTTCGACCGCTCGCGCTGCCGCCGGAGCTACGGGTCATCGCTTCGAGCACGATCCGAGGAGATCTGGCGGCCGGCGGGCGACTGGACGCCTCCGTGCCAGATGTGGTCGCCCAGTTCGTGGAGGAGACCGGCGCGTACGTGGACGACGCTCGGTATGCGCGGCGCCGGGCGGTTATCGACGAGGCGGTCGAGACGGCGACGCGCACTCGGTCTGCCGATCCCGCCTCACTCCGCGGTCGCCTGGGCCAGATCTGAGCACCTGCCGCTCGCGTTCGCTCAGGCGCGCCACGACTTCTGTCCCGGAGCGCTACTCGCCGTCCTCGTCGTCGTCCTCGCCGTTCTCGTCGTCGTCCTCGCCAAAGAGGCTGAAGTCTGTCACGAGGCAGACGACCTGATCCTGGTCGTCGTAGCCCCAGTACGAAGCGTACCGCCCGTCCCCCCAGCCAGAGGCGAATCCGACGAGGTTCGCGCCGTTGGACGCATTGACGGTCACGTCGGCCCAGTGCCAGGTGTTCACGGCGTGGCTCAGAAACTCGTCCACCACGCGCTCGTTGAAGGCCGCCGCCTCTGCAGAGGACATCGCGCCGAGCTGATGGGCGACGTCGCCGTCCATGAAGCTGCCGGTCCCGGAATCGACCGGGTAGCCGAAGAATTCGTCCTCGGCGAGCGTCGCCAGGTTCTGATCGTCTGATGTCGCCATCGCCCAGCGCACCGGCTGGCCCGGTCCGAGCTGGAGGCGAGCAAACGCGACGCGCTGGTCTCTGTTCTCGAGGGTGGCGACGCTGAGCAGGACGGGATAGGTGCCGGCCGGCACGCGCTGCGAGAACGTCAGACCACTCGGCTTGATCAGCGCATCTCCGGCGTAGACCCGACCCGACGTGACGACGAGGCGGCCGACTTCGACGATACGCACCGATCCACTCCCGGGGTGACCCGGGTCAGAGGTGCCCTCCCGGAACGCGCGCTCGCAGTCCACGCTCATTCCAACGATGGCGCGGGGTGGACCGTGACTCACGGTACGGTCGGGAACGGGAATGCCGAGCGTGCTACGATGGACCGAGCCTCGGGACGTCCCAGAAGGGGACCGGAGCGTCGCCCGAGGCAGCTCGACGCTGAGGAACGAGCGTGAACATCCGACCGAATCGTATCAAGCAGAAGCTGGCCGCCGGCGAGACCGCCTTCATCCTCTCCGGGGCCGTCAACGCCGACATGATCGACGACCTGGGCTATATCGGCGCCGACGGCTTCTGGCTCGAAGGCGAGCACGGCCCCGTCGATTTTGGCGACATCTCGGACCTGACACGGGCCTGCGATCTCTGGGGCGCGACCTCGGTGCTGCGCCTGAGCCACAACGAGTACGGCGACATCTACCGCGCACTCGACCGTGGCGCCCAGGCGCTGGTGATCCCGCACGTCAACAACCGCGAAGAGGCCCAGAACGTCGTGGACGCGGCCAAGTTCGCGCCAATCGGCAGGCGCGGCATGTTCACCAGCCGCCAGGGGTACGGCGTCCCGGACTACTTGAAGGTCGCCAACGACAACACGCTGCTGATCGTGCTGATCGAGGACATCGTCGCGGTCAACAACCTGGACGAGATCCTGAAAGTCGATCACATCGACGTCTTCTTCGTCGCGCCGTCAGACCTGGCCGCGTCGATGGGCCACATCGGCGAGAACACCCATCCGGACGTGCTGAAAACCATCGACGGCGCCATCGAGAAGATCGTCAAGGCCGGCAAGACAGCCGGCACCCTGGCGGTGGACGGCAACGTCGAGCACTACGCCAGCATCGGCGTGAAGTGCTTCATGACCGGCGCCAAGCCGTGGATCGAGGCCGGCATGAAGAACTACATGGCGAAGGCCCGGGCTGCCGCGAAGTAGCCACCTTCCCGGCCCCGCCCCGCGTTCCATGCGTCTCTGCCGCGAGTACCGGTCAGGTGTCGTCGAGAGGGCGGGGCAGGCCAGCCGGCCCGCGCCGCTCCGGCCGGCGCGCGCGGGCGCGGACACGCTCCAGCAGCGCCTCTGGATCGGTCGCGAAAACGTCTTCGACCGTGGCGCGCGTCACCCACCAGTCGCCACGGTCGATCTCGCGCTCCAGCATGATCGCGGCCCAGACGCACAGGCCGACGTACAGCCGCGCGCGGCCGAGCCGCCCCTCGAACGGCTCGTGGTGCTCGCCCAGCGCGATCAGCCCCAGGCCCGGCAGCGGAAACGGGCGGCGCTGCTGCTGATCGAGGTGGAACCACTCGACGTCCCGATCGGGGGCCAGCTCGCCGAGGATGACCGGATCGGTCCCGACCGGCCCGCCCCAGTAGGCCGGCGCCGCGAAATCCGAGAGGAACAACGTCGCCCTGGCCGCCTGGTCGATGGCCGGCGTCTCAAGGGGGCGGTTCAAGACCAGCCCGGTGATCGTCCAGTGCGGCTCGCGATCCACGACCAGGATCACGGTCCCGCCGAACATCGGGTCGTCGTCCTCCGAGGGCGTCGCGACGAGCAGCGTCCCGAGCGTCACGTCGTCAAGGGTCACCCTGGGTGCCTCCGGTCCGATCAGGCCGGGCGCGGGGCCGGCGCGTACGCCTTGCCCGCTTCCAGCCAGGCGTCGTAGCCAGCCACGTCGCCGGCCGCCAGCCTCGACTGATACTCGGCCTTCGCCGCCGTCACCAGACTCGGATCGGCGAAGAGGTCGGCCGCGGTCTGCGCCATCGCCAGCGCGCCGTCGATGACCGCCTGGTCGCCGGCAGGCGAGGCGGCGGCTTCGGTGAAGCCGACCGTGTGGTTCGGGACGGTGCGCGGCGCGATGGACACGTAGCCGTGCACGGCCGGCATCAACTGGCTGATATCGCCCATGTCCGTCGAGCCCATCCGCTGGTTCGGGCGCGGCTCGTCCACCTGGCGGCCGGTCGCCCCGAGGTGCTTCGCGAACACGTCGGCCACCACGTGGTTCGCGACCATGTTCGAATAGCCGCGCGTCTCGGTGAACTCCAGCTCCGCGCCGGTCGCGAGCGCGCCGGCCTCGGCCGCCTGCCGGATCATCTCGATGAGGCGGCGCTGGTACGCGCGGTCGCGGGCACGGGCGCTGAAGCGGGCCGCCGCGCGGTCCGGAATGATGTTCACCGCCTTGCCGCCGTCGGTGATGATGCCGTGGACGCGGGCGTCCTCGCGCATGTGGAGGCGGCGGGCGTTGATGCCCACGAACGTCTGGATCACGGCCTCCAGCGCGTTGATCCCGAGATCGGGGGCGCCGGCCGCGTGCGCCGCCCGGCCGTTGAACACGATCTCGACCCGGCTGTTCGCCAGCGAGCCGCGCTTGACCATGTTCGTCTGGGACGGGTGGAGCATGTACGCGAGGTCGACGTCTTTGAAGACGCCGGCCTCGGCCAGCAGGATCTTGCCACCGCCGCCTTCTTCGGCGGGCGTCCCGACGACCAGGATGGTGCCGGGGAAGCGGACGCCTGCGCGGGCGAGCGCCAGGCCGGCTCCGAGCGCGCTGGTCGCGATCACGTTGTGCCCGCAGCCGTGGCCGATACCCGGCAGGGCATCGTATTCCGCCAGAATGGCGATGGTCGGGCCGGGCTCGCCGCCGCTGTACGATGCCCGAAACGCCGTCGGCAGCCCGCCGGCGCCCCGCTCGACGGCGAAGCCGCCCTGCTCAAGCTCGTCGCTGAGGCGGGCGCAGGCCCGGTGCTCGCGGAACGCCAGCTCCGGGTTGGCGTGGATAGCGTGACTCGACGCGAGAAGCTGGGGCCTCAGCTCCTCCACCGCGGCTCGGATGCGCGCGTCCCAGGCTTCTCGGTCGACAGCCATGCTCGATCGTCCTCCGTGGTCGGTCTTCTCGTTGCCGAGCAGCACCGGCGCCATTATGGCCCCGAGATCGCACAAAGCCCCAATGGGGGATCGAGAGGCCATCGGAACGGGCCGCGTGACGGTCGCGGAGTCGCTCGCGCGCTCCCGACGCGTGTCAGACCGAGCTGTCGTCGCGACCACGCGCCACTGAAGCTACCCGAGCACGCTCCGTCGTGGGGGCATCGGCGCCATGCGCGTGGGGCGCGACGTCGTCGATGTGCGGCTCGTGAGGATGACGGTGCGGATCGGAGCGATGAGCACTGGCCGGCAGATCCAGGCCGATGGTGACGGTCGTGCCGGCCCCGGGCGCGCTCGCGATGTCGATGCTGCCGCCGTGCGCGTGCACGATCGCGCTGACGATCGCCAGCCCGAGCCCCGAGCCGCCGGTCGCCCTGGCCCGCGAGGCGTCGCCGCGCACGAAGCGGTCCATCACCCGTGGCAGCAGCTCCGGTGCAATGCCACTGCCGGTGTCGGCCACTTCGAGGATGGCGCGGCTGCCGCTGGTCCGCAGGCGCAGGTCTATACGCCCGCCGGCCGGCGTGAACCGCAGCGCGTTCGCGGTCAGGTTCAAGAGCACCTGTTTCATCCGATCCGGGTCCGCGATCACCGTGGCCGGCCGCTCGACCTGCACCTCGATCTGCTGGCCGGCCGCCAGCAGGCGGGTCTGAGCGGCCACGTCTCCGATCAGTTGGGCCAGATCCACGGGTGCCGGATGGAGCGGCTGCTCGGCGTCCAGCCGCGAGAGCGTCAACAGATCGGCCACAAGCCGGCCGAGCCGGTCGATCTCGCCGCTCATCGTGTCCAGCATCCGACGGACCGTCGTCGGGTCGCCCCGGTCGGCGCCGATCTGGAGCATCTCGACCATGCCGCCGAGCGCCGTCAGAGGTGTGCGGAGCTCGTGCGCGGCGTCCGCGACGAACTGGCGCTGGGAGGCGACCATCCCGGCCAGGCGGTCCAGCATCGTGTCGAACGCGATCCCGAGCTCGCCGATCTCGTCGCGCTTGGTCGGCCGCAGGCGCTCGTCGAGCTTGCCGCTCGCGATAGCCCGTGCCGCGTGGATGACGCGGTCGAGCGGGCGCAGGGCGCCACGGGTGGCTCGTAGCCCGAGCCCGCCGCCGACGAGCACGGCGATCGCCACCCCCACCGCCAGGAACGAGAGCAGCCGGGCCTGGACGGCGTCGATCAGCTCCAGCGAGCGCGCCAGCACGACGGCGCCAGCAGTGCTGCCGTCCTGACCGGGCAACGGTACGGCCAGCAACAGCGTCCGCCGCTGCTCCTGGCGCACGATGGCCGTCCGCTGACCCCCTGCCAGCGCCTGCGCGATCAGCTCGGGAGGAGGCAGCGGCCACGGCTCCTGGTCTTCGTACACCTGGGTCGAGTCGATCAACGATCCGTTCGTGTCGAAGACCAGCACACCGCTGTCGGGTCCGCTGAACCGCCGTACGGCGAACGCCGCCGCTCGCTGGAGGTTGAACGGCGGCGGAACGCGCCCGGCGTCGCCCGGCGGGCGTCCCGGATCGCTGCCCGCATCCGACGGCGGCGGACCGGGCGGTCGGCTGACAGCGCCGGGCGGGCGGGTCAGCTCCAGGGCCGGCCGAGTCGGATCGTCCAGGGGCGGGCGGCGGTCCTCGGAGATCGAGCGGACTTTGTCCCGCATGTTTTCGGCGGTCAGACCGACCAGCGCGCCGTCCAGCTGCGACAGGAAGACGAGTGACAGCACGATGAGCGTTGCCGCGTGGACGCCGACATTCAGCGCGGTCAACTGCCAGCGAATCGGCCAGGTGCGGGGGTCCAGGCGAGCCGCGACGCTCATCACCGCCCCCATCTCTACCCTAAGCCCGTGCCCGAGAGCGCGTAGCCCACCCCCCGCACCGTCCGAATCAGGCGCCGTTCCTGGTCGCCCAGCTTCTCGCGCAGGGCGCTGATGTGGACCTCGATCAGGTTGCCGTCGCCGAGATAGTCGGTGCCCCAGACGCGGTCCAGCAGCACGTCGCGGGTCATCACCTGGCGCGGATGCAGCATGAACACTTCGAGCAGGTCGAGCTCGCGCGGGGTCAGGTGGACTGGGCGGCCGTCCTGGAACACCTCGCGGGTGTCCCGGTTCAACTCGACGGTCCCGAACTTCAACACCCGCTCGACGGCCGAGGTGCGACGCCGCAGTACGGCCCGCACGCGCGCCAGCAGCTCCTTGAACTTGAACGGCTTCGGCAGGTAGTCGTCCGCGCCGGCCTCGAGCCCCTCGACCCGCTCGTCCACGTCGCCGCGCGCCGTCAGCATGATGATCGGGACGTCGCTGGCCTGCCGGACGCGCTTGCAGACGTCCAGGCCGTCCAGGCCCGGCAGGTTCAGGTCGAGCAGGATCAGGTCCGGGCGACGCTGGGCCACCAGGCTGAGCGCCTCGAGGCCGTCGCGCGCCAGCTCAACCTCGAACCCTTCGTACTTGAGGCCCAGCTCGACGAAGTCCAGGATGGCATCCTCGTCATCTACGACCAGGATGCGTGGATGTGTCGAACCGTTTGGCTGACCGTTCATGTCGTCGTCACCGACAACAGGATAGCCTGCCGGGCCGCGTTCGGCGACGAAATCGTGCCACGGATACGTCTGCGTCTGGAACATGGTCGTGTGCCACCAGTTGGCGCCACCGTCAGTGTGGCCCGTTCGCCGCCTGCCGAGGCGGAAGGGGGCTGCGCCTCTTTACACGTCAGAGGATCGCGCCCGGGCCTGAAGACCATGCCCCAGGAATCTGGGGGTATGCTGAAGACGACGTGTCAGAATGTGTGCAGGTCGTGCGCGGTGGGAGCGATCAAGCGGCGGACGGCTCCGCGCACTCCTCGGCTGCGTCCCGCGCGATCGTGGTGATCCGCGTCGCCAGCACCAGATCCTGTACCATCGCGTACTGAGACGGCGTCAGCGTCAGCCGCAGGCGGCGGTCGATGCGGCTCGCCATCTCGGAGACGTCCTGGAGGAAGTCGCCCGTCAAGGTCGGGCTCGACAGCGACTGCGCCGATGCGATCGTCGTGGTGGTGCCCATGATGCTCTCCCTCGTTCGTTCGTTGCTGGGCGCCTGCGGCGCCCGCGTTGTGGTCAGATGCTCGGCCGCCTGAGCGACTTGCGACGCTCAAATGCACGCGCCGTGCCAGCGGCGTCCGAATCACCCGCTCAGTCACAGCCGGCTGCCGCCGCGTTACACGAGACCGTGGCCCGCGCGACGCGTGTGCCCTTGACGCCTGCAACGCGGACATCGGCCGGGCGGGTCAGGGTACACTTCCAACAGTGACGACCGCGCGGCGGCACCCCCGACCGGTGCGGCGGTCAAGGAGTCGAGCGTATGGCGTCGGACGCGCTCAAGATCCAGGAGCTCCCCAGCCTGCGAAAACCGATCCTGGTGGCCGCGTTTGCCGGCTGGCCTGACGCTGCCGAAGTCGCATCGGGGACGGCCCGTTTTCTCACGCGCAAGCTGCGCGCGAGTCGATTCGCCGAGATCGACCCTGAAGAGTTCTACGTCTTCACCGAGACGCGGCCCAACACGGTGATCCTGGCGCCGGGCCAGCGTGCGCTGGAGTGGCCGTCGAACGAGTTTCTGTCCTGGAACAACCCGAACGGCGAGCGTGACGTGGTGATCCTCCAGGGCCGCGAGCCGAACCTGAACTGGCACGAGTACGTGGAGATCGTGTTGGGACTGGCCGAGCGGCTCGGCGTGTCCCAGGTCGTCGTCCTCGGCGGCACCTACGACGCTGTCTCCCACCGCGGACAGGTCAGCCTGAGCGGCCAGGCGAGCACGCCCGAGCTGCAAGAAACCTTCGACGGCTTCGGCATCACGTCGTCGTCGTACGAGGGGCCGAGCAGCGTGCAATCGGCGCTGCTGGAGGGGTGCCGCGAGCGCAACCTCCAGGCCGCCAGCCTCTGGGGACATGCCCCCCATTACGTGCGCGCCGCGCCAAATCCGAAGGTCTCCCACGCCATGTTGCGCGTGCTCCGGGTGCTCCTGGGCGTCGAGATCGACCTGACCGAGCTGGAAGTGGCCGGCGAGGCGCTCGAAGCGAAAGTGGACGCCGCGATGCGGGAGAATCCGGAGCTGCGCGATTACGTCGAGCAGCTGGACGTGATGATCGAGCCGGAGCCCGAGCAGACCGTCGAGGACATGCTGGCGGACCTGCCGATCAGCCGCCCCGACCCGGCCGAGGTGATGCGCGAGCTCGAAGAGCTGCTGAAGCTGAGCCGCCCGGACGGCGACGCCGACAGCCCGCCCGCTCCCCAGCGCTGATGCCCGCGACACGCCGCCCGTTCAGACATGGACTGTGGCATCGCGCCGTGCCGCAATCCGCCCCTGAACCTGCGCTAGCCGCCCCCACCCTCCTGACTCCCGATCCCTGACTCCTGACTACTTCTAGGAGGCCGCTCTGTGACGCTCGACGATCTGAAAGCCCGGGTCTGTGCCGCCATCGACGCCCGGCGCGACGCCATCGTGGAAATCGCGAAGGAGATCGCCCGCAACCCCGAGACCGGCTTCCGCGAGGTGAAGACGGCCCGGATCGTCGCCAACGCCTTCCGCGAATTCGGGATGGAGCCGCGCGAGGGGCTCGCCCTGACCGGCGTCCGCGCCGAGCTCGACACCCCCGCTGACGGCCCGACCGTGGCGATCCTCGGGGAGCTCGACGCGCTCGGCGTGGGCGACAACCCGGCCGCCGATCCGGTCACCGGCGCGGTCCACGCCTGCGGACACAACGCCCAGATCGGCAGCATGCTCGGGGCTGGCATCGGGCTGCTGGAGTCCGGCGTCCTCTCGGAGCTGGCCGGCCACGTCGTCCTGTTCGCCGTGCCGGCCGAGGAGTACGTCGAGATCGAGTACCGCCTCGATCTGAAGAGGCAGGGCAAGATCGAGTTCCTGGGCGGCAAGGCCGAGTTGGTCAAACTTGGCGAGCTCGACGACGTGGACATGGCGATGATGGTCCACGTAGACGCGACGCCGAACGGCAAGCGCGTCTCGCTCAAGAGCACAAACAACGGGCTGGTCGCCAAGTTCGTCAGGTTTCTGGGCAAAGCCGCCCACGCCGGCGGCGCGCCGCACAACGGGATCAACGCCCTCAACGCGGCCTCGCTGGCGCTCACCGCGATCCACCACCAGCGCGAGACGTTCCGCGACCAGGACCACATCCGCGTCCACCCGATCCTGACTCGTGGCGGCGAGACCGTGAACATCGTGCCGCGCGTCGCGACGATGGAGACGTTCGTACGCGGCGCCACCATCGAGCCGATCAAGGACGCGAACGCCAAGGTGGACCGGGCGTTGCGCGGCGCGGCGATGGCGGTCGGCGCGGGCGTCGAGATCACCACCCTGCCGGGCTACCTGCCGCTGGAGCCGAACCAGCCGATGGTGGACCTGTACGGCGCCAACGCGGAGCAGCTTGTCGGTCCAGACGAGATCACTCCGGATATGGGGCACCGCAGCGGCTCGACGGACATGGGCGACTTGAGCCAGATTATGCCGGTCATGCACCCGTACTCCGGCGGCGCGCGCGGCGCCGGCCACGGCAGCGATTACGAGATCGTGGACTACGACACCGCCGCCATCGTGCCGGCGAAGGCGATGGCGATGACCGTGATCGACCTGCTGGCGAATGGCGCGGCTGTTGGCAAGAAGATCGTCGCCGAGACGAAGCCGAACATGACGAAGGACGAGTACCTGGCCCTGCTGCGCAGCCTGGAGTCGGAGCGCACGTACCGCGAGGAGTGATCGTGCTCTACGACCGGCTGAGCCGGCAGACTATGGAGGGGCGGTGAACGTTCTCGTCGCGGGTGGCACCGGATTCATCGGCTCGCGCGTCGTCGATCAGCTTCTGGCGAAGGGCGGCCATCGCGTCCTGGTGATGACACGCGATCCGAGTCGCGCAAAGCGCCGCGCTGGCGTCGAGTACGTGGCTGGCGACGTCACCGATCCGGCCTCGCTGGAGACGACCACTCGTGGCGTCGAGGTCGTCGTTCACTGCGTCCAGTTCCCGAACCACCCGGTCGAGAACCCTCGCAAGGGCTGGACGTACGAGCAGATCGACGGCGAAGGCACCGAGCGGATGGTCGCCGCGGCCAGCAAGAACGGCGTCAAGCGGTTCGTCTACCTGGGCGGCGCCGGGACTCGGCCGGGCAGGACCGAGCCGTGGTTCCGCGCCAAGGAGCGCGCCGAGCGGGCCATTATGTCGAGCGGCATGGAGTACGTGATCCTCCGCCCCTCCTGGATCTATGGCCCGGACGACCGCAGCATGAACAAGTTCGTGGCGTTCGTGAAGTACCTGCCGGTCGTGCCGGTGATCGGGTCAGGCGAGGAGCAGGTGCAGGCGCTCGCCGTCGAGGACGTGGGCAAGGTGGCGGCGGCGGCGGTGGACGAGCCGGCCGCCACCAACCGCGTGTTCGAGCTGGGCAGCCGGCCGCCGCTGACGATGGACGAGATCATCCGCACCATCATGCGCGTGCTCGGCAAGCAGAAGCCGCTCCTGCACCAGCCGGCCTGGCTGGTCAAGATCCCAGCCTCGGTGCTCCAGTACCTGCCGAACGCGCCGCTCTCGCCGGGGGCCGTGGACTTCATCACGATGGACGAGCGGGTGGACCCGACAGAGGCCGAGCAGGTGTTCGGCGTCCAGTTCAAGACGCTCGAAGCCGGCCTCCGCGAGTACCTGTAGCAGTCTGTCATCCTTGGCGCCCACCCTGTCGTCCTGAGCTCGGGCGCCCACCCTGTCATCCTGAGCTCGCGAAGGATCTCACAGACAGTGGCGGCTGCTCGGGGTGAGATCCTTCGTCTCCGCTCGCAAGCTCGCTTCGCCTCAAGATGACAAAGGCGGACTACTTCTTGAGGCGCTTCGCGGCCTCCTCGAACCCCTTCGCCAGGATGTCCACGTCCGACGAGTAGGCGATGATCTTGACACCGGCCGCGATCCAGCGCTCAGCCTCGTCCAGCGTGCCGACCAGCATCGCCACGTCCTTGCCGTGCTTCTTCGCCGCCTCAATCAGCTTGAAGCGGTGCTCGTCGATGACGCGGCCCTGGTCTGGCGTGCCCATCACGCCCAGCTCCTGCGCCAGGTCGGACGGCCCGAGGGTCACCGCGTCGATGCCGTCCAGGCTCAGGATACCGTCGATGTTGTCGAACGCCTCCTTCGACTCGAACATCACGGTGATGTGGACCTGCTCGTTCAGATACGCTCGGCCGGCTGCCGTGCCGCCGGCCCGGTCGAAATCGGTGCCCGGCGCGAAGCCGGCCTGCCCGCGCGTGCCAATCGGCCGGTAGCGCGACGCCTCGACGACGGCCTTCGCGATCTCCGGATTGTCCACCTGGGGCACGTGGATGCCCCAGACGCCGCAGTCCAGCAGGCGGGTGATCCACTCGCGATTCCCCTCCGGCGGGCGCACCACCACTGGGAAGTCGAGCGCCCGCCCGAGGACCGCCATGTCGGCGACGGTCTCGATGGACGGCGACGAGTGCTCCATGTCCACGCGGGCGTAGTCCATGCCGGCGCTCTTCATCAGCGTCAGGATGGCCGGGTTGCGCATCAGGTTGAGCCAGGAGCCGATCTGGACCTTGCCCTCTTTGAGGGCGGCCTTCATCGGGTTCGCCTGCACGGTGGCACCTCCATGTGCGTGTGACGTCGCGACTCGGCGGACGTCGGTGAGTGGCTTGCGGCGCATCAGCCTGCATACAGCCGAGCGACCGATTGTAGCCCGCGCGCACTTCGCCTACACTTCGGACATGCTCTCGTATCTGGACGACCCTGCCGTCGAGCGCTTCGTCGCGCGCCGGGCGACCGGCTGGCGGCAGGAGGAGAGCGCCGTCATTCTGGAGCTGGAGGGCGTCCGCGACCCGGACCGGACCGACATCGCCGCGATCCTGGCCGGCGCGCCCCTGAACGACGCCATCGACCGCACCGAGCTGACCGTGATGGTGCTCGAAACGGGGGCCGTGCGACTGCTGCTCGGGGCGACGGCGCCGCGCGACCTGGGCCTGCTCGAAGAGATCGACGTGGCCCCGCTGAGCGTGACCACGTCGGACGGCACGTTGCGATTGGCGAGCGAGCGGCACGGCGGCTACGGCCCCGATCCGGAAGACTTGACCGTCCAGGTCACGCTCGACCCGCTCGGCGTGACGGTCCTGGACGCCGGCGGCAAGGTCGTCGTGGGCCTGCCGCCGTACGACGCGACCGTGAGCGAGGCTGCACGGGTCGCACCGCTGGCCTGGATGCGCTGGACCGATGACGATGGGACCGACCGCCGCGCCAGCGCTGTGACGGCGACGCTGGAGCCGGAGGAGCGCCTGTTCGGGCTGGGCGCCCGGACGGGACCGCTCAGTCTGATCGGGACCAACTGCACGGCGCCGCCGCTCGCGGATGCGCCGACGGATGGAGCTCGTGGCCGCCCGCCATTTCTGCTGTCCAGTCGCGGCTACGGCGTGCTCGTTCACACCGCGGCCGGCCTGACCGCCGACCTCGGCGTGCGGCTGGCTGGCGTCTACACCCTGGTCGTGGACGAGCCGTCCATCGACCTGCTCATCCTTCCGTCGAGCTGGCCCAGGACGGCGCTGGCCGGCTACGCACGGCTGACCGGCCGGGTCGATCCGCCGGAGGAATCGGCGTTCGGCCTGCCACGTGACGCCGATGCCGAAGCGGCACGCCAGGTTGACAGCCCAGGCGACGCTCCCGCGATGCGGGCGCTGGTACAGCAGGCGCTCAGCTTCGGGCTGACCGTGCCGGGCTACTGGCAGGCGCCCCTCGGGCGCACCGAGCCTCACGCCGAAGCCGCGCCGCTCGCGGTGCGCTGGGCACAGGTCGCGCTGCTCGCCCCGCTGGTCGCGCGATCGATCGACCTCGGCGACGACAGCTCGGACACGGCGGCTGTCGTTCGGGCGTACGCGCGGCTCCGGCGTCGCCTGCTGCCGTACCTGCTCCACTGCGCGCGAGAGACGGCGCAGAGCGGCCTGCCGATGCTGCGACCGCTGCTGCTGGAGTTCTCCTGGGACCCGGTCGCCGTAGACGTGGACGACCAGCTCCTGCTCGGACGCGATCTCCTGATCGCTCCGATCTTCTCCGAGGCCGCCGAGCCAGTGTCGCGCCGCGTCTATCTGCCGGGATTCGCCAACTGGTACGACTGGTGGACCGGCACGCTCTACGAGGGCCGGCAGTGGATCGAGACGACCGCGCCACTCGAACGGCTGCCGCTGTACGTGCGGGCAGGCACCGTCATCCCGGTCACGGCGTCAGCGCCAGATCCGGATTCCGCGATCTCCCCAGACGTCCCGATCCGCCTGCTGCTGTTCACGCCCCGCGACGGCGCCATCGGCGCCAGCGTAGAGCTCGCGGACGACGACATGCTCGGCGTCGAGCAGGAGCGCGGCGACCGCAAGGCCCGCGTCTT
>JAXLXF010000014.1:0-160574 GCA_046328125.1 Chloroflexota bacterium | reverse complement strand
CCCCTACCAGGGTGGCCGCTGTACGGGCGCGATTCATCGCGCCCCCTGCGGGCATCACTTCCTCCTTGCCCCTCGCCTCTCGCCCCTCGCCCCTCTCGACTCGCAGCTCGATACGCCCGTGATCGGTGAACTTGGCGGCGTTGCCGAGCAGGTTGAACAGGATCTGGCGGAGCTTGGTGGCGTCCGCCTCCATCTCGCCGACCTCGGGGCTGACCTCGATGACCAGCTCGTTGCCGTTCTTGGCGAGCAGCGGGCCGACCGTGGTGGAGACGTCCTGGACGAGCGCCGCCACGTCCACGGTCTCCAGGAACAGCTCCATCTTGCCGGCTTCGATCTTCGAGAGATCGAGGATGTCGTTGATGAGGCCGAGCAGATGCTTGCCGGCCGCGTTGATCTTCTGGAGGTCGGGGATGAACGCCTCCGCTTCCAGGTCTTCGGCCTCCTCCTGGAGCATCTCGGAGTAGCCAATCACGGCGTTGAGTGGCGTCCGCAGCTCGTGGGACATGTTGGCCAGGAAGTCGGATTTGTGCTTGCTGGCGACTTCGAGCTGCTGGCTCTTCTCCTCGACTTGCTGGAAGAGACGGGCGTTCTCGATCGCGATGACGGCCTGATCCGCGAACGCCTCCAGGAGGGCGACCTCGCGGTCGCTGAACGAGCGGACCTCCATCCGAACCAGCACCAGGGCCCCGATCGCCTTGCTCTCCCGCACCAACGGGACGGCCAGCCCGGTCCGGTAGCCAGTTTCGGCCTGGATAGCCTTGCCCTCGCCATACTCTGCGTCCGACTCAGCCAGGAGGTCAGTCACGTGAACGGGGCACAGTTCGACGATCGCTCGCCCGGTCATCAACCGGCGTGAGATCCGTCGGGTGAGCGGATGACCGGCGTCGGGGGGACTGCCCGGCACGACTCGGTAGAGAGATCGCATGCTGTCGCCGTCGACCTCCCAGAGCGAACCGCCGTCGGCGCCGCAGAGTCGGATGGCGGCCTCGACGACGGTGGCGATGACCGGCTGGAGATCGGCCGGCGATGAGGCGATCGCGCGGAGCACATCGGCGGTGGCGGTTGCCTGGCTCTGGAGGGCAGACTCACGCTGCTGGCTGCTCTGGAGCGCCCCTGAGAGCCGCGCGACCTCGTCGCGCAGGCGCTGGAGCTCGCCACTCGCGCCGTCGGGATCGTCGCCGCTCATGCTCGTTCACCCTCACTCGTCGGTGATGCTCGGGACTATCGTGCGCGCCGGAACGCCTGTCAAGGACACTGCTCGCCGGCCGCGCACCATCCGTCTTGCATCGAACGGTACAGCATCCTCTGGCATCGTGCTGTGATCGACGTCACTCTCATGCGATGACGGGGGTCACAGCTGCGATGGCAGTGGCCGCTGTGTCAGGGTTGTGACGAAACTGCCGAAAAGGGTGCACAAAACTGGTCGAGTAGACAAAACGCTGGAACGCCGCCTGCGTATGATGGATTCTGGCCCGCGCGAGCGTCGATGAAACGGCCAGTCTGGACTGTTCCGCCAAGATTCCGCCATCGCCCCCCGTCGCCGGTCGCCTACCACGCTGGAAGGGGCCAGAGCCATGGCCATCGCCGTTCGCGCGCCACACAGCCAACCTGTTCCCCGCACCACACCCCGGGCACGTCGGGGCCGTGGTCGTTCGGCCGAGGACTCGGCGCCGCTGGTGTTGATGCTGGTGGCACTGGTGGTGGTCGGGATCGTCGGGCTGGGCCTGCTGAGCCAGACCGTTGACCTGACGCTGCCGCGTTCGCTCACCGGCTCGTTGCAGCGCCCGACGCCATCCCGCCCGACCGACGGCGCGGCGCCCGTCCCGAAAGCGCAGGTTGCCTCAGCGGACCCGGCAGCTGCCGGCTCGGCGACGACTCCCGCCCAGGCGCTCGCGGTGGGGAGCCGGGCCAGGGTCGCCAACACGGACGGCCAGGGCGTCGTGCTCTACTCGGCGCCGCGCCAGAACGCGCGCCAGCCGGCCGGCCTGCTGGAAGGGACGACGGTGACGGTGTTGGAAGTCTCGGGTAAC
This sequence comes from Chloroflexota bacterium, assembly GCA_046328125.1. GTDB lineage: Bacteria > Chloroflexota > UBA6077 > UBA6077 > JACCZL01 > JADZEM01. The sequence goes on along the minus strand of JAXLXF010000014.1, from coordinate 158,544 downwards.
GAGTGGGCGCGAGTCCAGTCTGACACCAAGAAGACGGGCTGGGTGAAGACGGCGTACCTCGTCGGCGCGGAGTAACGCTAAGACCCCACGCCAGCGATCGGCGCGGCCTCGTCGGGGTGGAGCCGTCGCCATCGGTCTGCCCAGCCTCGTCGGGGCGAAGCCGTCGCCATCGGTCTGCCCAGCCTCGTCGGGGCGAAGCCGTCGCCATCGGTCTGCCCCGCCGAGTCGGCGTAGAGCCGTCGTCATCGGTCTGCCCGGCCGAGTCGGCGTAGAGCCGTCGTCATCGGTCTGCCCGGCCGAGTCGGGGCTTGATGGAGTTTGACGAAATAGCGAGGTAGTGGAACAATAGCCTGACTCGGCGATGAGGGTAGGAGATGTGGCGACGAGAGGTGCGGGTCACGGCGGAGCAGCGTGCGGAGTTGGAGTGGATGGTGAGGCACGATCCGAAGCCGTATCGGCGGGAACGGGCTGCGGCGATCTTGCAGGTTGCGGACGGGCGGGCGGCGCACGCGGTGGCGGCGAGTGGGATGCTGGTGCGCCGAGCGGCCGACACGGTGTATCGCTGGCTCGACCGGTTTGACGAGCTCGGGGTGGCCGGGCTGACGATGGCGGCGGGTCGGGGGCGGAAACCGGCCCATTTCCCCCCCTCGGCCAGCTGACCCGGAGCGGGAGCGGGCCGGACTGCTGGAGGTGCTGGCGACGGATCCGCGCGCGTGGGAGCTGCCGCAGCCGCAGAGTCGCTGGACGCTGCGGGCGCTGCGTGAGGGCGTGCCGTGGCTCTGGGCCTACAGCCTGTCTGGGGTCTGGCGGATCCTGGCTCGGCACAAGCTGCGCTGGAAGCGCGGGCGTGACCATGTGCGCAGCCCCGACCCCGACTATCGCGCCAAGCTCGCCCACGTGCAGACGCGCCAGGCCGAGGTCACGGCGGACCCGACCCGGGCCGTGGTGCTGTACCAGGATGAGGTCACCTACTATCGTCAGCCCTCCCTCGCGTCGGCGTACGGTGCCGCGCGGAGCGACAGCCCACGGGCCGAGCGGTCCCTGAAGAGCAACACGACCACCCGGGTGACCGCGACGCTCGACCCACAGACCGGCCAGGTCGTCGCCTACCAGGGGCGCCAGATCGGGGTGGCCGAACTGGTCCGCTTCTACGAAGCGCTCGTGGACGCCTATCCCGGAAAGCGCATCTACCTCGTCCAAGACAACTGGCCGGTCCATTTCCATCCCGATGTGCTCGCCGCCCTCGAGCCGCAGCACTCACGCTTCCCCTTCCTGCGCCCGCCCTCGTGGCCGACCGACCCGAGCCCCACCGCCCGTCGGCTCAACCTGCCCATCCAACTCGTGCCGCTGCCCACCTACGCCCCCTGGGCCAACCCGACCGAGAAGCTCTGGCGCTGGCTCAAGCAGGATGTCCTGCACCTCCACCGTCACGCCGACGACCTCCCAGCTCTGCGCGCCCTGGTCTGGGCGTTCTTACGGCGCTTCGAAGACGGCTCGCCAGAGCTCCTGCGCTACGTCGGCCTCGCACTCCCAGACTAATTCGTCAAACTCCATAAGTCCACGTCTACCATTGGTGCGTGGCTACGCCACGCCGGAGACGGCATGTCCGTCGCGGAGCGACGGTGTGAATGTAGACGTGGGTTTCAACCCACGGACCCGCCAGGCAGACGATCAGGTGGTGGGGTTCAAGAGCGACGCCGAGCTCACAGGGGGCGTGCCTCAGCGATGACCCGGTCGCGGATGCGACGGTGGAGTGTGTCTTCAGTCGCAACATCGACACGGCAGCCGAGCAAGTCTTCAAGGTCAGCCATGAGGCCACCGGGGAACCAGGGCGTAGTTTCGCCCGTCACGTCGATCAGGAGATCAAGGTCGCTGTCAGGGCCGGCCGTTCCGCGTGCGACGGAGCCGAAGACCCGCACGTTCGAGGCGCCGTGCCGCGCCGCGATCTCTATGATCTCGTCACGGTGCTCCTGAACGGCCTGCTGTACGCTCATCTCCTGGACAGCGTAGCACGTCGGTGAGATGCGCTGCGATCATGGAGCCGCCGCATTAGATGGTCAGGTGGCCGGGCGCAGCCGTCGCTCCGAGACGAACCGGATCCGGCGCCGGCCGCTCGGGGCGGAGCGGTCGTCGAGGGCCGGCGTGGCGGGCAGCGCCGGGGCTGGGGCCGGCACGCCACTCGTGGCGCGGCGCGGCCAGAGGCGGATGCTCGGCAGGCGGCTGGTCAGGCGACCGAGGGCAACCTTCGCGTCGTCCAGGATCGTGTAGACGGCCGGCACCAGCACCAGTGTCAGGAGGGTGGAGCTCAGCACGCCACCCATGATGACGACCGCCAGCGGTGCCCGTGACTCGCCGCCGTCCTGAAGCTTCAGTGCCAGCGGCAGCATCGCGAACAGCACCGTGGACGAGGTCATGATGATCGGGCGAAGCCGAGTGTACCCTGCCTGGAGGATCGCCTCGGTGCGCGGCACCCCCTGGCGGCGCAGCAGGTCGGTGAAGTCCACCAGCAGGATCGCATTCTTGCCGACCAGCCCCATCAGCATGATCATGCCGATCAGCGAGAAGATGTTGAACGTGTTCCCGGTCAGGAACAGCCCAAGGAACGCGCCGACCAGTGCTACGGGCAGGCTGAACATGATCGCAAGCGGGGTCAACAGCGACTCGTACAGGGCGACCATCAGCATGTAGACCAGGACCACCGAGAGGCTCAAGGCGCCGAGCAGCGTCGAGAACGCCTGCTCCTGCTGCTGAACCTGGCCCGCGTAGGTGATCTGGTAGCCCTGTGGCAGCGGCAGCGGAGCGAGCTCCGTGCGGACGTCGCGGGTCACATCGCCGAGCGAGCGGCCGGAGACGTTCGCCGAGACCTCGATGACGCGCTGACGGTTGGTGCGCTGGATGCGGGCCGGGCCACTGTCGGGGACGATGTTCGCGACCTGCCCGAGGCGGATCAGCGCGCCGCCCTCGCCGAACAGCGGGATCTGGGAGATCTCGCCGGCCGCGCGCTGGGCAACCGGCGCGATGACCCGCACGTCCACCTCGTCGCCGACGTCCGGGTGCATCTGAGTCACGACGGTGCCGCCGATCACGGTCCGGACCGCACTGGCAACCGTCGAGGCGCTCAGGTGGAGGTCGTCCAGGCGGCCGCGGTCCACCACGGCACGCAGCTCGGGCGTCTGATCCTGGGCGTTGTTCTGCACGTCGGTGGCTCCGGGCGTCTGCGCCACCACCTGTTGAACCTGCTGCGCCAGCTGCTGGAGCCGGGTCAGGTCGTCGCCGGCGAGGCGGATGGTCAGGCCGCCGCCACCTCCCTGAGCCAGCGGGTTGGCGATCCGGGCGCCGATCTGGGCCTGCGGCACCTGGCGGAACTGCTGCCGAGCGGTGGCCAGCACCTGCTGAACCGAGCGCTTGCGCTGGCTCTTGTCCACCAGCTGCACGGCGATCTGGGCGTTGCGGGAGCTGGTGGAGCCACCGCCGAATCCTCCGCCGCTGCCAACGGTCGTGAACAGGCTGTCGATCTCGGGGATGCCCTTCAAGAGGTCTTCGATGCGGTGGGTGACGGCGTCGGTCGCCTGGAGCGAGGTACCGGGCGGCAGGGTGATGCTGATGCTGAACTGGCCGTCGTCCTCAGTCGGGACGTACTCCGAGCCGATCAGGTTGAGCTGGAGCATCATCAGCGCGCCGGCCAGCGCCCCGAACCCAATCAGTACCACGATCCAGCGGAAGCGCAGCCCGACCGCGAGCAGGCGTCGGTAGCCGGCCGCCAGCTGGTCGTAGCCGCGATCCCAGAAGCGGCCAAAACGTTCGAGGGGCGAGAGACGAGGGGCGAGGGGCGAGGATGCGGGCGCAATGAATTGCGCCCCTACAGCGGAGATTCCGGTAGGGGCACGATTCATCGCGCCCGCAGTCGGCAGTGCGCCCGCAGTCGGCAGTGCGCCCGCAGTCGGCAGTGCGCCCGCAGCCGGAAGTGCGCCCTCGTCCCTCGTCCCTCGTCCCTCGCCCTTCACAACTCCGGAGAGCCAGCGCGAGGCGAGCATCGGGGTGAGGGTGAAGGAGACGAACAGCGAGAAGAGCGTCGCGGCGGCGATGGTGATGCCGAACTCGCGGAAGAGGCGTCCGATGTTGCCGCTCATGAACGAGACCGGCAAGTACACCACCACGTCCACCAGGGTGATCGCCATCGCCGCCATCCCGATCTCGGTGCGGCCCTTGAAGGCGGCGTCTCGCGGATTCTCTCCGTGCTCCAGGTGGCGGGTGATGTTCTCCAGCACCACGATGCTGTCGTCCACCAGGATACCGATCGTCAGTGCCAGCGCCATCAGCGAGACGATGTCCAGGCTGAACCCGAGGAAGTACATCACCAGGAAGGTCGAGATCAGCGAGGTGGGGATGGCGAGGAGGACGATCAGGGTGTTGCGCCAGGTGTGTAAGAACAACAGCAGCACGATGCCCGTCAGGATGACGCCAATCTGCAGGTCGTCCAGCACGCCCGAGAGCGAACGGCGGGTGAAGATCGAGGTGTCGTTGGTGACGGAGAGCCGGTCGCCGGCCGGCAGGCGACTCTGGAGTTGGGCGAGGGTCGCCTTGACGTTATCCGCGACCTGGACGCTGTTGGCGTCGGACTGCTTGGTGATCGAGAAGCCGATCGCGTCCTTGCCGTTGAAGCGCTGGATGCGGGTCTGATCGGCGGTGGTGTCCGTTACCGTCGCCACGTTGCCGATCTTGACCAGGGCCGGAGTGGTCTGGATCGTCAGGTTGCGGATGTCGTCCACGGACTTGAGCTGGCTCTGGGTTCGCACGTCCTGGGTGCTCGACCCGGCGTTCACGGTGCCGCCGGGCTGGCTGACGTTCTCGCGGGCCAGGGCGGTCTGGAGCGTCTGGAGGGAGACGCCGTAGGCTTGCAGACGCTGCTGATCGACCTCGACGTGAACCTCGCGCTGGAGGCCGCCTGACATCGTCACGTCCGCCACGCCGTCAGTGGACTGGAGCTTCGGCAGAACGGTGTCGTTGGCGAGCTGGAACAGGTCTTCGAGCGACTGCGACCCCGAGAGCGCAACGTTCACGATTGGCTGCGCGGAGGCGTCGGCCTTGACGATGGACGGGTCGCCAACGTCGTCCGGGAGCCTGGCCCGGATGGCGGCGATGCGCCGCTCGACATCCATCGCGGCCTGGTTGACGTCGGCGTCCTCGACGAACTGGATGTTCAGGCTGCCGAAGCCTTCCGACGAGGTGGAGGAGATGGTGTTGACGCCGGCGAGGCCCGCCACCGCGTTCTCGGCCGGCTTGACGACGAGGTCTTCGACGTCGCTCGGGGAGGCGCCGGGGTACGGGATCGAGACGAAGACGGCCGGGAAGCTGATGGCTGGAAAGCGGTCGACTCGCATCCTGGTGTACGAGACCGCGCCCATCAGCACCATCCCGAGGATGAGCATCAGCATCGCCAGCGGTCTGACGATGGCGAGTCGGGTCAGCGTCATGCGGTGCACCTCGGGATGTGGCCTGACCCTGCCGGTCGCCGTCGATCGGCAGGCAGTCAGCCCGGTCCTCAACACCCTTGTCCCTGAAATGCTACGGTGACGCCGTACGATCTCCGGGCTTTTGCGGCTGAAATTCCGCTGACACCCGCGATGGGACGCAAAAAGCCGCCGATCCGTGGGGAGGCGGATCGGCGACCGGGTGAGGAGGAGGTGTCTGGGAGGTGGGCTAGCTGGCCCGGTGGGCTGGCCCGGCGACGGCCGACCAGGGCCGGTCGGGAGAGTGGCGCCGCTCGACGACTGGCTGTGAGGTGGGAGCGGCCGGCGCGGTGGCGGAGCCGTCCAGGACGAAGTGGGAGACGAGCTCGTGGAGCTCCTCGGCCATCGAGGCGAGTCCCTGGGAGTCGTCGGACATGGCCTGGATCTGGGCGCTCATCTCCTCGGCGGCGGCCGAGACCTCTTCGGTCGCGGCGCCGTTCTGGGCCGAGTGGGCCGTGATCGACTTGATCGAGACGCCGACCTCCTGCGCGGACACTTCGACCGCTTCGGAGGCGGCGGTGGTCTCCTCGGACGAGGCGGTGACAACCATCATCGACTCGCTGACGTCACGACTGCGCGCTGCCATCTCCTGGACGGCCGAGGCGATCTCCTCGACTTGCTGGACGGTGCCCTGGACGGCCGCCATGATCTCATCCAGCGCCCGGCCAGCCCGGTCCGCTTCGGCAGAGCCCTCGCCGACCTTCGCCGTCCCCTGGACCATCGCCTCGACGGCGTCGCGGGTGCCGTCCTGGACCTCGCGGATCAGGTCGCTGATCGCACGGGTCTCGCGCTGGCTTCTCTCGGCCAGCTTCCTGACCTCGTCCGCGACGACGGCGAAGCCCCGCCCGTGCTCGCCGGCTCTCGCAGCCTCGATGGCGGCGTTGAGCGCCAGCAGGTTGGTCTGCTCCGCGATGTCGTCGATCGTCTCGACGACGGCGCCGATCCGCTCGCCCAGGCGACCCAGCTCCTCGATTTTGACGCTGGCATCCGAGACGACGGCGTGAATCTCGGCCATGCCGGTCACCGTCCGGCGGACCGCGACGGCGCCGTGCTCGGCGGACAGCCTGGTTTGCTGGGAGGCTGCCGCGAGCGTGTTGGCGTTCTGGGCGATCTGCTCGACGCCTGTCGCCATCTGCTCGGTGGCCGCCGAGACGTCCGAGACGGCGCGAGTCTGCTCGGACGTGCCGCCGACGATCTGCTGGATGGACTCCTTCAGTCGGAGCACCGAGGCATCGCTGGCCTTTGCCGCGATGGCTTGCTCGTCGGCGTTGGCGGCGATCTCCTGGATGGCGATGGCGACCTGCCGTACGACCTCGGTCACCTCGTCGCCGACTCTGCCGAGCTGGCGGGACATCGAAGCGAGGGATTCGGCGGAGCTGTTGACCTTGCCGATCGAGTGACGCAGACCGACTGTCATCTCGTGGAAGGCGGAGCCGAGGACGTCGCGCTCGGAGGTGGGCTGGACGTCCCGGCTGAGATCGCCGGAAGCCATCAACTGGGCAGCGGCGGCCATCTTCTGCTGGTAGCCCACCATCGAACGGAAGGCGTCGGCGAGGTGTCCGATCTCGTCGGCGCGGGCGATGGTGCGGGCGGTCGCCTCGCCCTGCTCCAGGTCGCCGCGCGCGAGGCCAGCCGCTGCCTGGGTGAGCAGGCGGACCGGCTGGACGATGCTGCGCATGACGACGAGCGAGCCGGCGACGGTGAGCAGGAGGACGAGCCCGCCGAGCCCGAGTGAGAGCTGCAGGCTGGTGGCGGCTTGCTGACGAAGCCGCGCGGCGGCGCTCACGACGTCGCCGACGAGCCGGGCCTCGACCTTGCGCATCAGGTCGATCTTGTCGGTCATGCGGTCGAACCAGGCGCCCGCGTCGACCGGCCCGAAGCTGTCGGCGGTCGCCTTCTCAGTGGCGAGCTGCTCCATCTTGGCGACGGTGTCCACGGATGGTCCCTGGACGGTGCTCTTGTAGAAGCCGGTCTGCTCGTCGGCGGCGGACTGGCCGAAGGTGTCGAGGTAGCTGGCCTGGGCGGCACGGAGGGAGACGAACGTCTCGTACTGGCCCGGCGCGAACTTGCCGCTGGCGAAGGCGTTGCTGAGGGTGGCGCGCTCGACGCCGGTGTTCTCTTTGGCCCAGGAGAAGGCGACGCTGGTGGAGACCAGGCGGGCGACTTCTGAGCTGGTGCTGGTGTTGGCGATGGTGCTGGAGAGCACGAGCGAGGCGCGGATCAGCTCGGTGTACGGTCCAAGCGCGTCTTTCGCCGGCAGGTTGACGCCGTCAACTTTCTGGCGGTGGGCCTCGATCCCGTCGAGGCGTGTCTCCATCGCCTGCCGGCTGCTGGCAAACGCGGGACCGTACGGCGCCTGGTTGAAGTCGTGGAGGAACGTCCGCAGGGCGTCGATCTTGGTGTCGGTGGCTGCGCGCTGCTGCGCGAGCTCTGGTCCGAACTGCTTGCCGCTGGCTCCGACGAAGAGCCCGGTGCGACCGCGCTCCTTCTGGAGCTCGTGCACGAGATCCGAGAGGCGCTCATCCAGTTGCGCCAGCTCCACGACCCCGTCCATCTGACGGACCGTCGCCAGTCGGTCCGCGACCTGGGGGACCAGGAAGCAGAGGATGCCGAGGCCGGGGATGAGGAGGAGGAGCACCAGCTTGGCGCGGAGGTTGAGGTTGTTGATGGCGGCAAGAAGATTCATCGAGACCCTCGTAGCGTCAACGGTGGCGGGGGTAGCACAGAAGCGCCGCTGGTCGCAGGAGGGGGCAGACGCGCGCCAGGCCGGACGACAGCGATAGGGGAGAGGAGCGAACATCGTTGCAGGAACGGGAATGGGAGTCCGGCTTTGGCGCGTCTGCTGCACTGCAATCAGCGACGCTCTATCGAGGACAACGGGGCCGGAGCCGAATGCGCGGAGGGACAGATGTCCCGTCGCGGCCGGGACAAAGTCTCGGCCGAATGTGTCGTGACGAGACGGTCAGGATGCGGGGCGGGCGAAGCGGGCGATGCCGTCCCAGTCCAGCTCGATGCCGAGCCCGGGGGCGGTTGGGATCGGGAGCAAGCCGTCCGCGTCCAGTCTGAACGGGGTGGCGACGATCTCCTCGATGTACGGCGAGGGCGTCAGGTATTCCACGTAGCGGGCGACCGGCAGCGAGGCAACCAGCTGCAAGTCGGCCGCCAGCCCGACGGCGGTGTTCCAACCGTGCGGCACGAACTGGACGTTGTGGTCGTACGCCATCCAGGCGATGCGGCGCGATTCGGAGAGGCCGCCGACCTTGGTGCAGTCCGGCTGGACGATGTCCACGGCGCGCCGCTCGATCCAGGGGACGAAGCTCTGGCGGCGGGTCAGGACCTCGCCGGTCGAGATCGGAAGCGGGGCGTGCTCGGTGAGGCGGGCGAACCCTTCGATGTCGTCCGGAGGGAGCGCCTCCTCGAACCAGACGACGTCGAAATCGGCCAGCATCTTCGCGGTCTCGAGTGCCCACTTGTAGCCGTGGGGCCAGAACTGCTCGCTGCCGCCGGCGTCCACCATCAGCTCGACGTCTGGCCCCACGGCATCGCGGGCGGCCTGCATCAGGAGCAGGTCGGTCTTGCGGTCCACTCGCCCGAACGGCCGCCAGCCGAGCTTGATGGCGCGGAAGCCGCGTGCGACGGTCGCCTAGAGGGTGTCTCGGAGACGGGCCGGCTCGTCGAAGAGGATCGAGCCGTACGGTTTGACGCGGTCGCGGTAGTAGCCGCCGAGCAGCCGCGCGACGGGCTGGCCTGACACTTTGCCGAGGATGTCCCAGAGGGCGATGTCGATGCCGGAGATGGCGTGCTCGACGGCGCCGCCTCGGCCCTGCCAGAACGCCATCTGGCGGAGCTTCTCGGCGACGCGCTCGGGCTCGATGGCGGAGTCGCCGATGCACCAGGGCCGGACGAGCGCGAGGCCGCCCTCTACGAGGGCCTGACTGGTGTAGACGCTGCCGATGCCGCTGACGTCCTCGTCGGTGAGCACCTGGACGAGGGTGTGCAGGTTGAGCGCGGGATCGACGTCGTGGTCCCAGCCGCCATCGGGGGTGCGCCCCATGAGCGGGATCGAGCGGATCTCGCGGATCTTCATGGCCAGCGCCTCCCGGTGGACCGGGAGGAGGGTACCATGCCCGTAGGCAGCCCGTCTGGTCCGTGGGTTGAAACTCACGCCTACAATCGGTTGTCGCTCTGCGACAGGATGGCGTGCCGCGGCGTCGCAGCGCGACGCCATGATCGTAGGCGGGGCTTTCAAGCCCCGACGAGGCGCCGGGGCGGAATGCGCCCTCTGCGTCGGCCGGAAAGGCTATCGACCCACGGCCAGCCGCGCGGCCCGTCGCTCGGCGACGATTCTGTCCACGAGTGTGGAGAGCTGGCGGGGCATGATCGGCTTGGTGATGAAGTGGTCGACGCCGGCTTCGTGGGCCTGGGCCTGGGAGTCGAAGCCGGAACGAGCGGTCATCAGGATGACCGGGGTGTCGGCCAGGTCCGGGTCGTCTTTGATCGCCTTCGAGACTTCGACACCGCTCATGCCCGGCATCATCCAGTCCAGGATGACGACGTCTGGGTGGTGCTCGCGGGCGAGGGCGAGCGCTTCTGTACCGTCCTCAGCCTCGATCGTCCGGTGCCCGTCCAACGACCGACAGGCCAGGACTCGGAGGAGTGCCGCGTCATCAGCTACGAGGATTCTTGCCATGGGTGTATCCGGGAGCGTTTGCCATCACTTAGGTCAACGCCGAGAGCCACGCGGCCGGGACGGGGCCAGGGCACCAGTCGGCGCAGAAATGCGCATAGTGAAACTATTGTGCCGCATTTGATCGACACCAGAGGCTCGCGCGGCGGTCCGCGAACGTGGTAGCATCGCGCGGATTCTGACGAGTTTCGGAGCGCGTGGGTGGAGCAGGCGCCAGCACCGACCTCTGGTCTGACGGTTTCATCGCCGGTTGCCCTGGACGCCGGCGAGCCGTCGGCGGGCGCGGCGACGGCGGTTGACGGAGCCGCGGTGGCTGGGCCAGCCGTGAGCCGCGCCGTGCGGGCCAGGGTGCTGGTACGTCGTGGCGGGTTGGCGGCGTTGAAGGTCGGCGTGGGCGCGCTGCTGTCGGCCGGGCTGACGATCGGGCTGGTGGTGGGCGGGCTGTTCGTCGCGCCGAGCGTCGGGCTGGCGGCGTACATCGTGGATGCGCCGCCGCGTCGCCCGCCGATCGTGCCGCCGGACGTGCCGCTCGGGGCGCGCGAGGACTGGGCGGTCTGGTCGTACGTGGACAAGATCAACCAGGCGTGGGGCAAGGACTGGCCGCTGGCGATCGAGTGGTTCGAGCAGCTGGACGCCCGCTACCCTGGCAACCCGATGGTGCTCGACAAGCTGTACGCGGCGTACGTCGAGGACGGCCGAGCCCTCGAAGCGCAGGGGGATCTGGCGGGGGCGCGGCGCCGCTTCGAGCAGGCCGCCGACTACGACCCGGACCGGGGCATCGCGCAGGAGTACCTGGCGGCGCTGGACAAGCGCGAGGGCGTGCGCCGGTAACGGAGGAGACCCCACCCCCCAGCCCCCTCCCCACCGCGGTGGAGAGGGGGAGCGGTGGCTACCAGACGGTGATGCCGCCGTCCACCTGGAGGTTCTGGCCGGTGACGTAGGAGGAGGCGTCCGAGGCCAGAAAGACGAGGGGGCCGACGAGGTCGTCGTCCACGGCCATCCTGCGCAGCGGGATCTTGTCGCAGAGCTTCCGCTTGAACTCTTCGTCCTGGCCGCCCAGCACACCGCCCGGCGAGATCGCGTTGACGCGGATGCCGCGCGGTCCCCAGAAGGCGGCCAGGTATTTGGTCAGGTTCAGGACCGCCGCTTTGGAGGCGCCGTAGGCGGGTGGCTTGAGGAACGGCGGCTCGAACCCGAGGTGCTCGTACAGGCGGTTGTCCGGCGAGATCTCGGCGTACATCGAGCCGATGCTGATGATGGACCCCCGCCCCTCCTTCGCCATCTCGGTCCCGAACACCTGGCTGACCTGGAACGTCCCGAACGTGTTGACCTCCAGGACGCGCTTGAAGACGTCGGGCGGGATCTCGTCCAGGCGGTACTGGGGAGCGTCGGTGTTGGGGGGCTGGTCGATGCCGGCGTTGTTGACCAGGACGTGCGGGGTGCCGAGGTCGTCCAGGATGCGGTCGCGGGCGGCGTCGAGCTGGGGGCGCTCGCGGACGTCGGCGCGGTAGAGGCGGAGGCGGTCTGCGCCGTGCCGCTCGCGCAGACCGTCGAAGACGGCGGACGGCGGGGCGGCTTCGAGGTCGATGGCGGCCACGCTGGCGCCGGCGTCGAGCAGGCCGCCGATCCAGACCGGCCCAAGCTTCCCCAACGCCCCGGTCACCACCGCGATTCGGCCATTGAGAGGCTGCCCGCTAGTCATGATGTCTCCACGGGTAAGCCGAGGCTGCCGATGCCCAGATTGTCATCTCAGGAGCCCTTTTTCTCTGTCATCCCGAGGGAGCCCTCCTTCTGTGTCATCCTGAGGGAGCCCTCCTTCTATGTCATCCCGAGGGAGCCCCGGGCGACCGAGGGATCTCATGCTCCGAAGCAAGCCAGCGTGAGATCCCTCGCGGCGGGATGTACGTCGGATGGCGAGTCGATGGCCGCTCGGGATGACAGGGGAAGTTGCGCGGCCTCGACACGACAGCGCGATTTGCGGTTTCCGGGGTTGCGCTCCCCCTCTCCCACGGTAGGGAGAGGGGGTCGGGGGGTGAGGGGTTTTCCGGGGCTCGGGGGAGTGTTGTGAGATCCTTCGCAAGCTCAGGATGACAGGTGTGGCTCAGGATGACAGGTGTGGCTCAGGATGACAGGTGTGGCTCAGGATGACAGGTGTGGCTCAGGATGACAGGTGTGGCTCAGGATGACAGGTGTGGCTCAGGATGACAGGTGTGGCTACGCGCGGCCGGCGTCCGCGCCGGCCTGGACCGTCGTGGCGACTGGGCCGAGGTGCTCGACGGCCAGCGCGTCCTCCTCGGACAGGTCCACCAGGAGCTGCCGCCCGATCACGTTGTCCAGCTCGTACGGGGGCAATCCGCCGCCAGGGCACTTGATCGAGAGGTCGGCTTCGCTGAGGACGTGGCCGGCCGGCAGGGCGCGGGCGGCGTACAAACTCTTCGCCATCTTGACCATCGGCGCGAACTCCGACGGGCGGCGCTTCTTGACGCCGTCGCCGATCGCCTGGCGGGCGCGGGTCAGATCGCGGACCACGCGGCGCAGGCCGGGCGGCTCCAGCGAGAAGATGTGGTCCGTGCCCTTCATGACCCGGTTGAGGGTGAAGTGCTTCTCGATGACGCGGGCGCCGAGCATGTAGGCGACGACGGGCATCGAGATCGAGTTGTCGTGGCCGGAGTAGCCGATGACGATCTCGGGGTAGCGCTCGCGGTAGGTCTGGATCACGCCGAGGTCGAGCTCCGCGTAGTCGGCGGGGTAGGCGGCGGTGCACTGCATGACGCAGAGCTGCTGGTTGATCGGGAAGACGGTGTTGACCGCGCGGTCTACGTCTTCCTGGGTGGCGCCGCCGGTGCTGATGAGCATCGGCTTGCCGTACTGGGCGATGTGCTTCAGGAGCGGCGTGTTGGTCAGGTCCGCCGAAGCGACCTTGTAGAACGTCACGCCGAGCTCTTCGAGCAGCTCCGCGCTCGGGATGTCGAACGGCGTGGCGAAGTAGTCGATGTCCAGCTTCGCCGCGTACTCCTTGAGCTCGGCCAGCTCCTCGCGGCCCAGCTCGAGCGCCTGGCGGTGGATGCCGTAGGTCGGCCCGAAGCTGTTCTCGTTGTCGTACGGGCGGTTGAACGCCTCGCGGGTGAACAGGGTCTCGTTGTCTCGCTTCTGGAGCTTGACGGCGGAAGCGCCGCACTCCCTGGCGCGGTCGAAGAGCTCTTTCGCCTTCGCCACGTCACCCTGGTGGTTGTGGCCGATCTCGGCGATGACGTAGGCCGGGCTGTCATCGTCGATTCGCGTCCCGTTGATGACCAGTTCTCGTGCCACGGCGACCCCTACTGCTGACGAGGAAGAGGAGGATGAATCGAGGCGGAGTGAGAGTCAGGCGCCCTCGTCAGGACGGGTGTTTATACGCTTCTGTCTGCAAGGTGGGCAAACCGCCGTGCTGCAATCGGGGCTGACGACGTGGCGCTCGAGCGGCTCGAATTGCTATCACCCCAACCGCGCGCCGCGTACTGTGGATGTTCCGGGGAGAAGCGAGCCAGGTGGCCTACCCAAGAGCGTGCCCTGTCTGCTCCGTCAACTACGGCGCCACCGGCGCCACGGATCGCGGTCATGTGACGCTCCGCTCCGACCCCGGCGGCACGCCAAGCCCCTGGCGCCCGAAGCAGCCGGGGCGCATCCTGACGCTGAAGTGCATGACCTGCTCGGACGATTTCGTCTGGGACTATTTCGGGAGCGCCGTCGCGGCGACGTACTCGGGTGGCAACGGCTACTCGGACGATCGCCGGCACTACTGAGCGCTCCGGTGGAGGCTCGGCCATGAAGATCGCCGACGTTCGCTGTTTCAAGGTGCGCGGGCCGGCTGCGCCGTCGCTCATCGCCGAGCGCCAGATCGGGATGCTCGACATCTATCCGGAGTACGCGGCTCGGACGGTGACGCCGCGCTCGGTAGAGTCGCAGAAGGGCGCCAAGGCGGATGCTGTTTACGTCGAGGTCGAGGCGGACGACGGGACGGTCGGGCTGTTCGGCCCGATCTTCCCGGAGACGGCGTACCTGATCCTCCTCAAGCTGCGCTCGCACCTGATCGGGAAAGACCCGCTCGCGACCGAGCAGTTGTGGGACGTCATGTACCGCCAGGATCGCCACGCTCGCGAGGGCAACCAGATGATGGCGATCAGCGCGGTGGACAACGCGCTGTGGGATTTGAAGGGGAAGCACTTCGGGCTGCCGATCTACCGGCTGCTCGGCGGTCCGACCCGCGACAAGATCGACTGCTACGCCTCGATGCTGGGGCACTCGCTTGACCTGGACAAGGTCACGGAGCGGGCGCAGTGGGCCGTCGAGCAGGGATTTAAGGCCCAGAAGTGGTTCTTCAAGTACGGCCCGATCCACGGGCTGGCCGGCATGGCGAAGAACGTGGATCTCGTGCGGACGGTCCGCGAGGCGGTCGGTCCGGACGTCGAGATCATGTTCGACTGCTGGATGGGCTGGGATCTGACCTACACGATTCGGATGCTGGAGCGGATCGAGGAGTACCGCCCGCGCTGGGTCGAGGAGGCGGTGCCGGCCGACCGGACGGACGATTTCGCGGCGATCAAGGCGTCCTCGCGGATCCCGCTCTCGACGGGCGAGCACGAGTACACGCGCTGGGGCTTCCAGAAGCTGCTCCAGGCGGACGCCATCGACGTGATCCAGGCGGACCCTGACTGGTGCGGCGGCATCACGGAGCTGGTGAAGATCTGCACGCTGGCCTCGGCGTACGGGCGGGTGGTGATCCCGCACGGCCACTCGATCCACGCGGCGGTCCACGTGATCGCGGCGCAGTCGCCGTACGTCTGCCCGATTGCGGAGACGCTGCTGCTGGCGCTGCCGGGCAAGCAGCAGTTCCACACCGAGGCGATGATGCCCCAGGGCGGCTCGATCGCGCTGCCGACGCTGCCGGGCCTGGGCTTCAGCCTGGACGAGTCGAAGGTGGAGCAGAGGACGCCGATCTCGGTGTGAGGGGCGCCTCGGAGGATTCGGGCAGCTCGGCGCCGGTGGCGCGCTCCACGAGGTCGGTCAGCATGTCGATCTGGCGCTGCTGAATCTCCAACAGCTCCTCCCAGCGGGTCAGACGCAGGTCTTCGAGATTGCCGAGCAGCTCCTCGACCAGGGTCTCGGCCTTGAGGTCGGTTTCGAGGTCGAGCGATGCCTGCCGGCGGTCGCGGTCGGCCTGGCGATTCTGGCTCATCATGATGACCGGCCCGGCGTAGGCTGCCTGGAAGCTGAGCATCAGGTTCAGGAGGATGAACGGGTACGGGTCCCACTGCTCGACCGGGCTGACGACGTTGACGGCGATCCAGACGGCCAGGATCGCGCTCTGGATGATGATGAACCGCCAGCTGCCGATCGTGTCGGCGACGAGGTCCGCCACGCGTTGGCCGAACGTGTGAGGCGCCTCGGCGGGTCGCTGGAGCGCGCGCGCCAGCCGTTTCTCACGCACGCGCGCCAGGAGGCGCCGCTCGAAATCCGTGCGCCGAGCGCCCTCGGTGCGTCGAGGCGAGTCGGGGGTTCGACCGGGCTGCGTGCTCACCATGCCCTCCTCCAACGCGAGTGCGGCAGACTTCTTGCTGCGTCTCCGAGCTCGTGCGCGCTCGTGTCATCGTGCCGAGCGGCCGGGCGCCCACGTGTTGACAGCGGCCAGAGGCCCATCTACGATGCTAGCCTGCGATCGTGGCCGCCCAACGTCGTCGAGCGGCCCGCCCGTTGCTCCTTCGAGGTGCATCATGAGCGATTCTGCCACGAGCAAGCTCCAGAGCCGTCGTGCGTTCCTGAGGCTGGCCGCGCTGGCTGGCGGCTCGGCGCTGCTGGCGGCGTGCCAGCAGGCCTCTTCGCCCGCTGCCAAGCCCACCGAGGCGCCAAAGCCCGCCGAGGCCGCGAAGCCGGCCGCCCCAGCCGCGACCACCGCCCCGGCCGCGCCAGCTGCCGCCGCGCCGACCAGCGTTGCCGCCAAACCGGCCGAGGCCGCGAAGCCCGCCGAAGCGGCCAAGCCGGCCGCCCCAGCGCCGGCCGCGAAGCGTGGGGGGAGCTTCACCTACGCCGAAGCTGGCGACTTCAACAGCTTCAACCCGTGGGCCGTCACCGCCACCAATCAGGCGATGTACAACCAGGCGTTCTCACGATTGCTCTACAAGGACAAGGACGGCAAGGCCGTGCCGGACATGGCCGAGTCCTGGGAGATGGCGAAGGACGGCCTCTCGTTCACCGTCAAGATGAAGTCTGGCCTGAAGTGGCACGACGGCAAAGACCACGTGGCGCAAGATTACGTCACGATGTTCGGCTACACCAAAGACGAGAACCTGCTCAAGAACGCCGCCGTCAAGAAGCACCAGGGCTACATCGCGATCGTCAAGGACGTGAAGGCCCCGGACAAGAACACGGTCGTGTTCGAGCTCAACTCGCCGGCGCCGTACTTCGAGGACATCGTCGATTACTGGTACGCGATCCGGATCGACGATCCGTCCGACCCGGACTCGATGAAGAAGCCGCCGGTCGGGACTGGCCCGTTCAAGATGACCGAGTGGCAGCCGAACCAGTTCGCGAAGTTCGTGCGCAATCCGGACTTCTACCGCAAGGAGGAGCCGTCGGCGGACGAGCTGACCTTCAAGCGGCTGGAGAAGGCCGAGACGCTGATCCCGAACCTCCAGTCCGGCAGCGTTGACGCGGTGCTGGTCACCAGCGCCTCCGACGTGGCGGCGTTGAAAGCGAATCCCGAGCTGAAGATCGCGCTCTACGACGTCGGCAGCGTCTTCGACATCCAGGTGAACTGCAACAAGCCGCCCTTCGACAAGAAGGAAGTGCGGCAGGCGCTCTCCTACTCGCTGAACCGCGCGGAGATGGCGAAGACGGCGTTCTTCGGGATCTCCGAGCCGATCGCGACGCCGTGGTACAATCCGAGCTCGCTGGCGTACAAGCAGGAGCTGGTGAACGCCCACCCGTTCGACCTGGACAAGGCCGCCAAGATGCTGGAGACGGCCGGCGCCAAGGGCCTCTCGATGACGACGAACGTGACGCCGCGCTGGCCGCAGATGAAACTGTTCATGCTGCTGTGGCAGGCCGACCTGGCGAAGATCGGCGTCAAGCTGACGGTCAACGAGGTCGAGACGGCCAAATTCTACGACATCGCGGCGGACAAGGACATGCTCGGGGCGGACATCCACCCCTGGCTGAACGGGCGGGTGCTGCGCGACCCGGCGATCCTCTGGAGCTCGCAGGCGAACTTCCGTGGCAACGAGAAGAACATCTTCGGCTTCAAAAGCCCGGAGATGGAGAAGCTGATCGCGGACGCCGCCGGCGAGGTGGACGCAGCCAAGCGGAAGTCGATGTACCAGAAGCTGAACGAGATGTTCGTGGACGAGGCGTACCTGATCCAGGTGGCCACTAACCCGTTCATCTTCGCGATGAAGAAGGGCGTCAACGGCCTGAGCGCCGACCTGACAGGGAACGTGATCCTGGGGACGGCGTCGGTCGGCGGGTAGACGAGAAAGCCCCACCCCTCAGCCCCCTCCCCACCGCGGTGGAGAGGGGGAGCCGGTAAGCCTGCCCCCCTCTCCATCGCAATGGGGAGGGGGCTGAGGGGTGGGGTCTCCTCGTGCCGACTGTTGACGACCGGCACCCCCGCCGCTACCATCCCGCTCAGTCGCCCGGGACCGTCACCGGCAGCGTCGCCGCGGGAGCATGATGAGCGCCAAGCTTCGCACCACACAGATCAGCCGCCGTTCGTTCCTCCGAGCCGCCACGTTGCTGGGAGGCACGGCCCTCCTGGCCGCTTGCCAGCAGGCGCCGGCCCCGGCCGCGAAGCCGGCCGACAGCGCTGCCGCCAAGCCGGCCGATGCCCGGCCGGCCGCACCGGCTGTCACCACCGTGCCGGCTGCACCAGCGGCCGCCGCGCCAACAGCCGCGCCTGCCGCCGCCGCCAAACCAGCCGATGCCGCCAAGCCAGCCGATGCCGCGAAGCCGACCGCCGCGCCAGCCGCCGCTGCCGGCGCTCCGAAGAAGGGTGGCACCCTCAACTACGCGGAGGCCGCCGACTTTACGCACTTCAGCCCGTGGTCCGTCACGCCGCCGAACCAGGGCATCTACAACCAGGTGTTCAATCGACTGCTCTGGAAGGACGGCACTGGCAAGGAGCACCCGGACATCGGCGAGTCGTGGGAGATGGCGAAGGACGGCCTCTCCTTCACCGTCAAGATGAAGCAGGGCGTCAAGTGGCACGACGGCAAGGAGCACGTGGCCGACGACTACGTGAAGATGCTCGGCTACACCCGCGACGAGAACCTGCTCAAAGACCCGGCCGTCAAGAAGCACCAGGGGCTGGTCGGGCCGGTCAAAGAGGTCAAGGCGGTTGACAAGTACACGGTGCAGTTCATCTTCGGGACGCCGGTTCCGTTCATCACCGAGCTGCTGGACTACTGGTACGCCGTCAGAATCGACGATCCGGCCGACCCGGCCTTCACCAAGACGCCGCCGGTCGGGACCGGGCCGTTCAAGCTGGCGAAGTGGCAGCCAACCCAGTTCGCGCAGCTGCCGAAGAACCCGGACTACTTCGTCAAGGACCAGCCGTACCTGGACGAGATGATGTTCAAGCGGCTCGAGAAGGCCGAGACGCTGATCCCCAATCTCCAATCCGGCGGGGTGGACGGCATCCAGGTCACGAGCGCCGCCGATGTGGCGGGCTTGAAGGACAACCCGAACGTCACCCTGGAGCTTAACGAAAACACCGGCAGCATCTTCGACCTGCTGGTGAACGTCTCCAAGCCGCCCCTCGACAAGAAGGAGGTTCGGCAGGCGCTTGCCTTCTCGTTGAACCGGGCCGAGATGGCGAAGACGGCGTTCTTCGGGGTCTCGAAGCCGATCTCGTCGCCGTTCTACAACCCCAACTCGATGGCGTACCGCGAGGATCTGGTCAACTACTACGCCTTCGACCTGGACAAGGCCGGCAAGATGCTGGAGCAGGCCGGCGTCAAGGGGCTGGAGCTGACGGGTATCGTGACGCCGCGCTGGCCGCAAATGAAGCTGTTCATGCTGCTCTGGCAGGCGGATCTGGCGAAGATCGGCGTCAAGATGACCGTCACCGAGGTCGAGATCGCCAAGTATTACGACTACGGCGCCGACTCGAAGATGCTGGGCGCGGACCTGATCCCGTGGCTGAACGCCCGCACCACGCGCGACCCGGCGATCCTGTTCAACACACAGGGCAACTTCCGGGGCAACGAGCGCAACGTCTTCGGGTACCGGAGCGCCGATCTGGAGAAGCTGATCGCGGACGGGGCGGTGGAACTGGATCCGGCGAAGCGGAAGACGATCTACCAGAAGGCGAACGAGATCATGGTGACGGACGCGAATCTGATCTACGTGGCGACGGACCCGCGCATCTGGGCGTTCACGAAGCCAGTCAAGGGTGTGACGTACGACTTGAGCGGCAACATGGCCCTGGGCGGGGCGTATCTTGACAAGTAGGCAGAGGGCAGTAGGCGGTAGGCAGTAGGGGACGATGCAGCGGTACCTCATTCGCCGCCTCCTGCTCTTGATTCCGACGCTGCTGTTGGCGTCCATCCTGGTCTTCGGGATCATCGCGCTGGCGCCGGGCGACCCGGCCCGGATGATGCTCGGGATGCAGGCGACGCCGGAAGAGGTGGCCGTCGAGCGGGAGCGGCTTGGGCTGGACAAGCCGATCCCGGTCCGCTACGGCATCTGGCTGACCGACGTGGCGCGACTCAACCTGGGCGTGTCGCAGTCGAATCGGCGGCCGGTGTCCTCGCTGATCGGGGACGCGCTGCCGAACACGCTCTTGCTGGCGCTGACGTCGCTCGCCGTGGCGCTGCTCGTCGGGTTCCCGCTCGGGATGCTGGCCGCCGTCAACGCCAATCGTCGCCTGGACGCCATCATTACGGGGTTCAACTCGCTGGGGCTGGCGACGCCGGCGGCCTGGCTCGGGCTGATGCTGCTGATCCTCTTCAGCGTCCAGTTGAAGATCCTGCCGGCCTCGGGGTTCGGCGACCCGGCCCGGCCGCTGTACGAGCGGCTGCCGTACCTCATCATGCCGGTCGCGACGATCGTCGTCTCGAATATGTCCGTCTTCTCTCGCTACGTCCGCTCGGCGATGATCGACGTGCTGAGCACGGACTACGTGCGGACCGCCCGCGCGAAGGGGCTGGGCGAGCGCGCCGTGGTGGCCGGGCACGCGCTCCGCAACGCGATGATCCCGGTTATCACCATCGTCGGCATCCAGTTCGGGCGACTGCTCGGCGGGGCCGTCGTCACCGAGTCCGTGTTCGCGTATCCTGGCATCGGACGGCTGGTCATCAACTCGATCCTGAACCGTGACTATCCGGTGGTTCAGGCGACGCTGATGCTGGTGGTGGTGATCTTCCTGATCACGAATATCATCATCGATGCGTCGTATGCCTTCCTCGATCCGCGCGTCAAGCTGGAGCGTGCGCGCTGATGAGCGCCGGGGAGCCGTCAGGGCCAGTGTCAGCTTCGGCTACGGGGCCGGGCGTGGACGGGCGAGGCGCGGCCCCGACGTCCGGCGAAACCACCCGCGCGGTCAGGGTGCCGGCCTCAGCTGGCACCCTCAGGCGGCTCACTCGCAACTACAAGGGTCGGGTCGGGATCGGCTTTCTGCTCGGGTTGCTGGTCGTGGCGGTCCTGGGGCCGTACGCCGTCCCGTACGACCCGAATGCGCCCCACCCTGCAGATGCCTTTGCCTCCCCCTCCGCAACCTACTGGCTCGGCACCGACGAGCTGGGCCGCGACATCTTCAGCCGGCTGGTCATCGCGGCGTGGCCGGCGGTGCAGGCGGGCGTCCTGGCGGTCACCCTGGCGGGACTGGTCGGGAGCCTGACCGGGCTGGCGACGGGCTACTTCGGCGGCTGGCTGGACGCCGTCGTCGGGCGGGTCTGGGACACGCTGCTGGCGTTCCCGGCGATCTTCCTGGCGATTGGGATCGTCTCGATCCTCGGGCCGGGTCAGTTCAGCGGTGTGATCGCCATCGCGATCATCAACATGCCAGTCTCCTCGCGACTGGTGCGCGCGGTGACCGTGGGCGCCCGCAATGCGGATTACGTCGATGCAGCGCGGGCGCTCGGCTGCTCGCCCTGGCGGATCATGATCGCGCACATTCTGCCAAACTGCGTGGCGCCGCTGATCGTGCAGATGGCGATTGCCGCGCCGGACGCGATCCTGGTGGAGGCGACGTTGAGTTTCCTGGGGCTGGGCGCACAACTGCCGGCCGCCACCTGGGGCAACATGATGGCGAGCTCGCAGTCGTACCTGGCCCGCTCCTGGGGCTACGCGCTGTTCCCCGGCCTCGCGATCACGCTGACGGTGATCGGGCTCAACTACTTCGCGGACGCCCTCCAGGACGCGCTCGACCCGCGCCGGATCCGGGCCGGCAGCGGCACTGCGTAGTGGTTCTGTCGAGCATGGATTGACGGGCCCGGTCGATATCTCCGAGTAGTGACCAGCGTCACACGCCGCCGTCAGGGCGACGCTCTATACTGGCGCCGAGAGGTAAGCCGTGGCCGCGTTCGCCCGTCGTCGCTTCCTGTGGGCCACCCTGGCCCTGGCCGGGGCCGGGCTGCTAGTCGGCTGCACCCTGCTGCCAGTTTCCTCTCCGGCGGCACCGAAAGTGGCCCGCATTGGCCTGCTCTCGCCCTTCGGGCCAGCCGAGACCGGCCGCTGGGAGGAGGCCCTCCGTAAGGGGCTGGCGGACCTCGGCTGGGTTGAAGGGCGGAACCTCATAATCGAGTACCGCTACGCGCAGGGGAGGTCCGATCGATTGCCCGAACTGGCCGACGACCTCGTGCGCCAGAGCGTGGACGTCATCGTCACTTCCACATCCACCGATGCGATCCCGGCCAAGCGCGCGACAGGGACGATCCCGATCGTCATGGCGTCACCAGCCGATCCAGTCGCGAGCGGACTGGTGGAGAGCCTGGCACACCCCGGTGGTAATGTCACGGGACTGTCTCAGATCGCCCCTGAGCTTGCGGGCAAGCGTCTCGAGCTTCTCCGGGCTATTAGGCCGAGGTTGTCCAGAATTGGCGTGCTCTGGAATCCGCAAGGTCCGAGCTCGATGGCTACCTGGAATGAGATCCAGGCGCCGGCACGGGAGCTGGGGATCCAAATCGATTCGCTCGAGGCCCGGAGTCTCGACGATCTCGAGCGTGTGTTTCAAGGCACTCTCGGTGCAGGCGACGAAGCGCTGGTGATACTGCCAGACCCCCTGTTTGCGGTAAACATGGCCCGAACCGCGGACCTGGCGGCGAAGGCCGGCTTACCATCGATCTTCCACCTTCGAGAGTTCCCGGACGCCGGCGGGCTGATGTCCTACGGACCCGACCGAACCGACATGTTCCGGCGCGCCGCCGCCTATGTCGACAAGATCCTGAAAGGTACGAGGCCAGCCGACCTCCCGATCCAGCAGCCGACGAAATTCGAGTTCGTCGTGAACCTTAGGGTAGCGCAGGCCCTCGGGCTATCCATGCCTCAGGCCGTCCTCCAACAAGCCACCGAGGTCATCCAGTAGGCATCCGAGGGTAATACATGCCGTGGTTTTCAACCCACGGACGGTTTCCTCATTTCCAACCAATCCAACTGCGGAGAGCGCCGCCCATGACCTTGTCAAGGTCGTCGCCTTTGAGCCAGGGCAACTGCTCCGTAAAGAGCTGGACGCACTGGCGATAGGTGCACTGCATCCGCGTGACGTCCGTGCCCCAGAACATGCGGTCCGGCCCGAAGGCGTCGAACATCTGCCTCAGGTAGGTGTGGATGCTGGTGAACGGGTACGGGTCGCTGGAGTAGTGCGGGGCGCCGGTCGCCTTGAGGGCGACATTCGGGAAGCGGGCCAGCGCTACGAGGTCGGGGATGTGGGTGAAGGCGTCGGCGCCCTTGTTGTGAGCAGTGCCGCCGAGCCCGCCGCAGTGGTCCACGATCAGTTTCAGCCCGGGGTGGCGCTCGGCGATGAAGCCGACGGTCGGGAGGAAGCGGGCCGCCTGGAGCGCGATCGGGATGCCGGCGCGCTCGGCGGCGGGCCAGAGCCAGTCGAGTGAGCCGTCGTGGGGCCAGGTGCGCTGGTGCGGCGCGTGGAAGGTGAAGCGCAGCCCGAGCATGCCGGGCTGGTTCTTCCAGGTGGCGATCAGATCGCGGCTCTCTGGCTTGTCGAGCGGGAAGTTGCCGAGGATCGCGAACCGGTCCGGGTACTTCTTGACGGCTTCGATGGCGACCGCCGTAGCGTTCGGGTCCCAGCCGGGTGGGTGGAGGAGGGCGGCGTCCACGCCGGCCTCGGCCATCTCCTTCAGGAGATCCTCGGCGCTGAACCGCTCGATCTGGCGATGAGTCGCGGTGGTCGGCCGCCCCGCCGACCAGATGTGGACCTGCGCATCGACGACTCGCATGATATGCCCCTTCCGCACCGACGCCCGGCGCGCCTACTCCCAGCCCCAGAAGTCGCAGACGGCCTTGCCCATCACCTTTTCGAGGTCTTCGCCTTTGAGCCAGGGCAGCTCCTCGGTGAACATGGTGATGCACTGCTTCCAGGGGCACGGCATTTTGGTGATGTCCGTGCCCCAGAACATGCGGTCCGGCCCGAAGGCGTCGAAGATCTGCTTCAGGTAGGTGTGCATGCTGGTGAACGGGTACGGGCCGCTGGAGTAGCCAGGGGCGCCGGTCGCTTTGACGGCGACGTTCGGGTACCGCGCGAGCCGCAGCAGCTGCGGTATATGCTCCATCGCGGCGTCGTCTTTGAGCGTGGTGTTGCCGCCCCGCCCGCCGAGGTGGTCGATGGTCAGCCGCAGGCCGGGGTGGCGCTCGGCGATGGCGCCGATCTCGCGGAGAGAGTCCGTCGCCAGCATCGCGATCGGGACGCCGTGCCGCTCGGCGGCGGTCCAGAGCCAATCCAGGGTTCCGTCCGCGAGCCAGCCCTTCTCGGGATCGCGGAGGAAGCCGTAGCGCAGCCCGAGCATGCCCGGCTGCATCCGCCACTCGTCCACCTTGTGATGGCTCTCCGGGTCGTCCAGAGGCAGCTTGCCGAGGATCGCGAAGCGGCCGGGGTAGTCCATGACGGCCTGGGTCGCCATCTGGTCGTCTTTCGGTCCCCAGCTGGGCGGGTGAATGACGGCAGCGTCCACGCCGCCCTCGTCCATCTCGGCGATGGCTTCCTCGGCGGTGAACGCCATCACCTGGCGGTGGGCCTGGTTGCCCGGCATGCCGCCGCTCCAGACATGGATCTGCGCATCCACGATTCGCATGGAGTATCCCTTCAATTCAAGAGTGGAGGAGGCTTCCAGCGTAGCCGACGCCGCCCTTCATCACCAGTGCCAGCGATTCCCGCCGCCGGAGCATCGAGATGTCGTGGAGGGGGTCGCCGTCTACGACCAGGAGGTCGGCCTGCTTGCCGCGCTCCAGCGTGCCGACCGTGCTGTCGATCCGCATGCACTCAGCGGAGCGGCGGGTGCTGACATTGATCGCCTCGGCCGGCGAGAGCCCAGCCTCCACCAGCAGCTCCAGCTCCAACGCCGTGTCGCCGTAGCCGTAGCCGCCGATGTCGGTGCCCATCGCGATGCGGACGCCGGCCGAGCGAGCCAGCGCGAAGCTCGCGAGGTGATCCTGACGCATCCCCCGAGCGCGCTGCTGTTTGAATTCTGGCCCGATGGTGCCGTGCCAGCGGTACACCGCGAAGGTCGGGACGTACCACGTGCCGCGCTTCGCCATCTCGGAGACGGCCTCCTCGGCGAGCCAGCCGCCGTGCTCGACGGTGTCCACGCCGGCCTGGACCGCCATCAGCAGGCCGGGGCCGCCGAGCGCGTGGCAGGTGACCTGGACGCCGGCCATGTGGGCCTCGTCCACGATCGCCTCGACCTCCTCGCGGGTGAACAACTGCCGGCGCGGATCGACCTTCGCCGAGCTGACGCCGCCGGTCGTGGCGATCTTGATGACGTCCGCGCCGGCCCGGAGCACTTCGCGGACCTTGGCGCGGGCCTCGTAGGGGCCGTTGCAGCCGGGGCTCGGCAGGCCCGGGACGAGCGGCGAGGGGAGGCCCTGGGCGGTGGTCGGATCGACGATGCCGTTGGTGGGCGAGACGACGATCAGGCTGCACTGGAGGCGCGGGCCGGGGATCAGCCCCTGCGCGACGGCGTCGCGGAAGCCGCCGTCAAGGCCGCCCAGGTCGCGGGCGGTGGTGCAGCCGGCCTCCAGGGTGGTCCGCAGGGCGGCCACGGTCTCGGCGGCCAGCAGCATCAGGCTCCTGTCCTGGTGGGCGATCAGGTTCATGCCCCAGTGGGCAAAATGGGCGTGACAGTCGATCAGGCCGGGCATGACGGTGCGGCCGGCCAGGTCGATCGTGCGGACCTCGGAGCCGAATTCGCGTTGCTGACTGACCTCGACGATGGTGTCGCCGTCCACGACGACGGTACTGTCTGGCACGGCCGGCCCGCCGTTGCCGTCGATCAGGACGCCGCCAACCAGTGCCGTGACCATCGTGATCCTCCCTGCACGCCGCGTGGCACCCGGCATGATAGCGCCCGCCTTGCGCGCAGCGAGCGGACTCGCGGTGCGGAAGCGTCCGGCTGGCGCGGATCGTGCAGTAGCTCCTGGCCGCTCGACCGGCGCGAGCGTAGAGGAAGCCTCACGATTCGCCGACAATCCGTTGCGTTGGACAGTGACGTGCGTAGAATGCAAGAGGCGCGGCGTATCCTGGATGGGTGAGGTCGGACGCGACGTGGACGGATCGCGAGTCAGGGCGCTCGTCGTGGACGACGACCGTGATATCGCCGAGCTGGTGCAGATGGCGCTGTCCGAAGAGGGGTACGAGGTCGTGCTGGCGCCGAACGGAGCGGCGGCGCTCAACGCCTCGCGGTCGCAGCTGTTCGACATCATCCTGCTGGACATGCGGATGCCGGTGATGGACGGCTGGACGTTCGCGAGGTCGTACCGCGAGCAGCCGGGGCCGCACGCGCCGATGATCGTGGTGACGGCGGCCCGCGACGCCAGCACCCGGGCCGCCGAGATCGACGCGGACGGCTACCTCGCCAAGCCGTTCAGTCTGGCGGAGCTGTTCGACATCGTCGGGCGGCACGTGCGAAGATCATTGGCCTGACCCGCTCACGACGATGAATGGCCCATGACTGCTCGTACTGCACGGCGTCTCTCCGCGATCGCGTTTGGCCTGGTGTTCGGCCTGTTGATGGGCGAGATCGCCGTCCGGATCATCTCCCCCGTCAAGCCGGCTGACTTGCTGCCGCTCTCATACGACGAGTCTGGCCTGGACCGGATCGCGGCGCACGACACCTACATCACGTTCGACCCGTCGTTGGGCTGGACCGTCTCGAAGGGGATGAGCCGCGCGTCCACCCAGGCGGTCTACACCTCGAACAGCGCGGGGATGCGCTCGCTGCGCGAGTACAGCCTGGCCCCGCCGGAGACCGGGCCGCGGCTGGCCGCGTTCGGCGACTCGTTCACGCACTGCGATGACGTGGAGAACGACGAGTGCTGGACGGCCCAGCTGGAGGGCGACATGCCGGGCGTGGAGGTGCTGAACTTCGGCGTCTCGGGGTATGCGCCGGACCAGGCGTGGCTGCGCTACCAGCAGGAGGGGCGCGCGTACAAGCCGTGCGCGGTGCTGATGGGGTTCATGGTGGAGAACGTGAACCGGATGGTCAACCGCTTCCGGCCGTTCTACCAGCCGGACACTGGCATCACCCTGGCGAAACCCCGCTTCTTGATCCAGGGGGACGGGCTGGAGCTGCTGCCGATCCCGGCTCGCTCGCCGCTGGACTATGAGGACCCGGCCTGGGTGGAGCGGGAGCTGGGGCCGCACGACTTCTGGTACTACCCGGGCATGTTCGCCGGCAGCGTGTGGGACCTGTCCACGTTCGTGCGGCTCGGCAAGACGGTGGCGTACCAACGCAAGTTCGCGTCATTGCGGGACGACAACGAGGACGCGAGCGACATCGCCTGGGCGTACCAGCCAAACAGCGAGGGGCTGGAGATCGCGTCGCGCGTGCTGATCCAGTTCGCGCGGCAGGTCGAGGCGGACGGAGCGACGCCAGTCGTGCTGATCTTCGGCCGGAAGTCGGACGTGGTGGCGATGCGCCACGGCGACAAGAAGGTGTACGAGCCGCTGCTCCAGCGTCTGAACAAGGCGAACGTCTCGGCGATTGACCTGACGGAGCGGCTGTTCGAGGCGCAGAAGCGGACGGGCGTGGAGCGGCTGATCGACAAGCATTACCGGGCGCTCGGGAACGCTGCGATCGCGGACGGGATGGCGCGGCGGCTCCAGAAGATCACGGCGAGCACCTGCCGCTGGCCGTAATCGTCAGCAGGCGTGCTCGTGGCCGGATTCGCCGGCGCTCATGATCTCGATGGCGGTGAGCAGCTCGTTCAGGTCGTACGGCTTGCGCAACACGAGGTTGACGTCCAGGCCGTCCAGCAGCCGATGGTGGTACGGGTGGGCTGTCAGGACCAGGACCGGGACGTGCTCCAACTGGGGTCGTGCCTTGCGCTCGCGGAGGAAGGCGGTGCCGTCCATGTTCGGCATCATCAGGTCGAGCACGATGGCGTCTGGCTGCCATTCGTCGGCGATGGCCAGCGCCTCGGCGCCGTCTGCCGCTGCGCGGACCTCGAGCTCTGCGTCGAGCAGTGCATCGTAGAGCAGCGTGCGCAGGTCGAGGTTGTCCTCGACGATCAGGATGCGTGACACGTCAACCAGAACACGAGCACCGCGTCCCCCTCCGACTGGTGACTCCGCGCGGCGCGCTCAGCTGCTACCCCAGGCTGAGCGCGCGATTATGACCGTTCGGATCGCTCGACGAGCGCCCGAACTTTGCACAGCAGCGCGTCGATAGCGAACGGTTTGATCAGCACGTCGATTCCCATCCGCGCGAGCTGAGTCTCCAGCGTACGGAGCTCCTGGACGGCCGCCGAACAGACCAGAATGGGAATGGACGCGGTCTGGGGATCGAGCTTGAGCGCCTGCAAGATGTCCCAGCCGGAGACGTCCGGCAGGCGGATGTCCAGCACGACCGCGTCCGGCCTGGACGCCCGAATCAGGTCGAGTGCGCCTGAGCCGTGCAGCCCGACTTTCACGTCGTAATCCTCTTCGCGCAGCAGCATTTCGGCCAGCTCGAGCAGCTCCGGGCTGTCGTTGATGACGACGATGGTCTTGCCAGCACCCTCGCCCTGTGCCATAGCTCGCACCTCCTCATGCTGCCCTGATGTCCTCGGCTGGACACGCATGAAGCGAATGACGACGCGCCATCATGCAAGCTGCATGCCATGATGGCTGCCGGTGCGAGGACGAAGCGGCCAGGATGGCCGCGCTCCCAGGTGGTGTTGGCGAGCGAACGGCGAGCCAGTGTCGGTCGTGACAGCGCGCGAGCGCCCGTCAGCGTACGCTCGATATACGATCGTCGGGATGGCAACGGCTTCCCGACACCAAGCTCGCTCGCCGACTGGACGGAGGACCACGATGCTGCACCGACTCTCGAGCTACGCCCGCCTGGCAGTCGTCCTGGCTACCGTCATCGGATTCGCCATCCTCGCCACACCGCACGAGGCCCACGCCGCGACGTTGTCCGCGCCGGCGCTGGCCGCGAATCCCGGGAACGTGTTTGGCGACATCCTGAGCGTCGTCTTCGGCGTGTTTCGCCTGCTCGGCGACCTGCTGAGCTTTGTCGCCTCGATCTTCAACTTCGTCGCCTCGATCGTCAACATGGCTTCCTGATCGCCTGGGCGAGCCGGGGCTGGCATACTCGCGCAGGTGAGGCTTGACTCCCTGCGCGAGGTGCCGTGTGCCTGACACTCCCAACCTGCCGGTCTCTGCTGATGACGCCGTCGTCGAGCTGCTCGGGCTGCGGCTGACCGCGACCCTCGGCACGGCGAACGGCGACGGGTCTTTGTTGCTGACGCCGATCTGGTACCTGTATGAGAACGGGCGGCTGTATCTGCCGACCGGGTCGAAGAGCCACAAGGTACGCAACATCCGAGCGCGGCCCGGCGTCACGGTGATGGTGGACCAGCGCCAGCCGACGAGCCACCGCTGGGCGTCTGCTTCTGGCACTGCCGAGATCGTCGGTGGTGACGACGCCGTCGCGCTCAACGCCCGTGCCCGTGCCCGCTACCTGACCGATGCTGGCGAGGCCGTCTACGGCCAGCACCTTGCCGTGGCAGACGACGTGACGATTGTCGTCACGCCGACCCACTGGCGCTCGTGGCTTGGCGGGACGCCGACGAGGATGGCGCGGGAGCACGGCGTCACGGAGGACGATGTGGCCGGCTGGTTCACGGCCTGGGAATGACCGCCTGAGCTACGACCTGACACTGAGCGCTCGTTCCTGAATGGTGCGTCACCGGTGCCCTCTCGGTCGCGTTGTAGTAGGCCGGGGAGGAGCCGTCGATGGCACGCGTGCTTGGGCTGGTTGCGTTGGTTGCGGGCATCCCGCTCGTGGTGTTCGCGTGCACCCTCGTGGCGAGCACGGGTCTGGAGCTCCAACAGGCCGGCGCCGTCGCCAGGACGGGGCGCCTTGCGCCGACGATCCCTTCGATATCCCCGTCTGGACCGCCGCTCGCGGAAGTGTGCTCGGGGACGCAGGCTGGACGGCCAGAGATCTGCACCGAGTACATGGCCGTTCGGATGGTCGGCCGGATCGCGCTGGGGAGCGCCGCTGTCGGCGTCGTCTGGCTGGCTTGCATCGGGCTGGCTGGCCTGGTGGCGCGTCGCAGCCGATGGCTCTTGCTGGTGGCGTTCAGTGTCGGTCTGCCGATCACGAACCTGCTGCTGATCGTGCTGGTGGCCGTTAACGGCCTGCTGGTGGCGGCCGGGCTGTACGCGCTCGTACTGGCCGGCGCGCCGGTACCGGGGTTCGTAGTTATCGCGGTCGGGCTGGCTGCGCTCGTCGGGGTGCTTGGCCTGGTGAGTGCGTCGCTCGGCACCGTCAAGTGGTCCTCGATCGAGGTCATGGGCGTGGGCCTGACGAAGGAGAGCCAGCCGGCGCTCTGGGGCACCGTGGACAAGCTAGCCGTTGACCTAAACATCGAGGCGCCACGCCACGTCATCGTGGGCCTCGATCCCGGGTTCTTCGTGACGGAGGCGCCGGTCCAGTGCCTGAACGGTCGATCCAGCGGGCGCGTGCTGTATCTCTCGCTGCCGTTCTGCCGGGTGCTCCGACCGAGCGAGCTGGCGTTCGTGGTCGGGCACGAGTTGGGGCACTTCCGAGGGAATGACCTCTGGTTCACCCGGCGTTTCTACCCGATCTTCCAGGGGACGCGGCGCTCGCTCGAAGGGCTGGCGATGGCCGCCGGTGGCCTGATCCAGACGCTGCCGCTCTACCCGGCGCTGGCGATCATGCACTACTTCTATGACGCTTTTTCGGAGGCAGAGGCGACGTTGAGCCGCGACCGCGAGCTGGCCGCCGACCGTGTGGGCGTCGAGGCGGCTGATGCCGTGGCGGGCGCCAGCACGCTGGCGAAACTGACGGCGTTCGACCGGCACTGGGACCATGCGCTGACTCTGTTCCGTCGTCAGGCACGAGTCGCGAGGGCCGAGCCGTACAACGTCTGCGCCTCGTTCGCCGATCTGGTCCGCAAGCGTGGCCCAGAGACGACGCTCGACGCCGAGAAGGAGCGCCACCTCAGTCACCCGACGAATTCACATCCACCACTCGGCGTGCGGCTCGCGGCGCTGGGCGCGGACCTCGACGCGGTGTCTGCGATGCTCCAGGATGCCGCCCCGGAGCGTTCGGCCGTCGAGTCGATCGCCCAGCACGAGGCCATCGAATTGGAGCTGTCAGAAGCGCTGTTCGCGTCCGTGGCGGGAAGGTAAGGCGCGCATCGGTACAATCCGACTGTTGGCTGGCTGCCTGACTGCCCCCACCCGTTCTGGACGGCTGGCCCAGGGTGCCGCTTGCCTCGGCTGGGCCGGCGGCCACGGAGGGTACGGCGGTGTTCGACGAGTGGCGGCTTCACGATTTCGCGCCCGGCGACGGCATCCACGCTGGCGCCCGGTCCGAGGCGTACGCGGACGACGACTGGCTGCCGATCCAGGTGCCCGGCGACGTCCACAAGACGCTAATCGAGGCGGGCCGGATCCCGGACCCGTACTACGACCAGAACGAGGCGGCCTGCGCCTGGATGGAGGAGCGCGAGTGGTGGTACCGCGTGCGCTTCGTGGCGCCGGCCGAGCCGCTGGCCGACGACGAGCGCCTGATGCTCGTGTTCCACGGCCTGGACACCTACGCGACCGTCTATCTGAACGGCCAGGAGCTGGGGAAGCACCGCAACATGTTCCGGCCGGCGCAGTTCGACGTGGGCAGCACGCTGCGGCTCGGGCTGACCAACGTGCTGGTCGTCTGCTTCGACCGCCCGCTCGACCATGCCCCGAAGGAGCAGTACAGCGCCTGGGGCCGCAACCCGGAGCGGGCGCCGATGCGGAAAGCGCAGTTCGGCTACGGCTGGGACTGGGGGCCGCGCCTGCCGACGATCGGGATCTGGCGGCCGGTCGAGCTGCGGCGAGAGAAGCGGGCTGCGCTCGTGGGGACGCACGCCGCGACCGTCGAGCTGGCGCCGGACCACTCCTGGGCGCTGGTAGCGGTGCGGGTGGAGGCGGAGCGGTTCGCCGAGACGGCGGCGTTGCGGGCGCGGATCAGCCTTGCGCCAGCGCCCGGCCCGGACGGTGTGCGGCCGAACGTGGCGCCCATCGTGGCCGAGCGCCCGCTTGGCGGCGACGGGGTGGCGCTCGACGGGTCGGATGAGGCCGGTGCCAGACGCCTGCTGGACGGCACCGAGTTTTTCGGGGTGGCCGAGCCGCGCCTCTGGTGGACCCACGACCTGGGCGAGCCGGCCCGCTACGAGCTGACGGTGACCCTGTTGGATGGTGACACGGAGCTGGACCGCCGGGCCGAGCTGGTCGGGATCAGGACGCTCGTGCTCGACCAGTCGCCGGATACCGACGAGCCGGGCACCCGCTTCTTCCGGTTCGTGCTGAACGGCGTGCCGGTCTTCGCCAAGGGCGCGAACTGGATCCCGTGCGACTCGTTCGTCGGCGCCATTCCCGAGGAGCGGTACACCCGCCTGCTCGAAGCGGCCCGCGACGCCAACATGACGATGCTGCGGATCTGGGGCGGCGGCATCTACGAGCACGACCGGTTTTATGACGAGTGCGACCGACTGGGCATCCTGGTCTGGCAGGACTTCATGTTCGCCTGCGCCACCTATCCCGAGGAGGACCCGGACTTCAACGCCGAGGTGGAGGCCGAGGCGCGCTATCAGGTGCGGCGGCTGCGGAGCCACCCGAGCCTGGCGCTCTGGTGCGGCAACAACGAGAACCAGTGGATCCACGAGATGCGCAACTGGGACCGCCCCGAGGTGCCGCCGTACGGGGCGCTGTTCTACCACGAGATCTTGCCGCGCGTCTGCGCCGAGCTGGACGGGCGGACGCCATACTGGCCGGGCAGTCCGTACGGCGGCGACGACTACAACAGCATGGACGACGGCGACCGCCACAACTGGGACGTCTGGCACGGCCAGTACCCGCGCCACTTCGGGGAGGAGCCGAGGCGCGAGTTCACGCCGGAGAGCGTCACCTACCTGCGCTATGCCGAGGACCGCTGCCGGTTCCAGAGCGAGTTCGGGATGCACGCCGCCCCGGTCCTGGAGACCTTAAAGCGTGCCATCCCGGAAGCGGAGCGGTACCACCACAGCCCGGCCCTGGACTGGCACAACAAGGACACCCCGAAAGACAAGGGCGACATGCTGATGCAGTCCACCACCGGGGTGCCGTCCGACCTGGCGGAGTACGTCGACTTCAGCCAGCTGGCACAGGCCGAGGGGCTGAAATTCGGGATCGAGCACTTCCGGCGGCGGACGCCCCACTGCTCGGGGGCGCTGGTCTGGCAGTTGAACGACTGCTGGCCGGTCCTCTCATGGAGCGTGCTGGACTATTACAGCTTCGGGAAAGCCGGCTACTTCTACCTGCGGCGGGTCTTCTCGCCGGTCCTGGCCTCGTTCAAGTCCGGGGATGACGGCGGTGTGGAGCTCTGGGTTACCAACGACACGGACCGGGCTGTCGAGGAGACGGCGACGGTCAAGATGGGGCAGTTCGATGGCGTCCCGCTCTGGGGCGAGCCGGTGCCGATCCGGGTGCCGGCCCACACCAGCCAGCGGGTCGGGCGGTGGGACGCCGAGCGGCTGGAGGCGGGTCCGGAGCGGTATCTGGTCGTGCGCTCGTCAGCCGACCGCTTCCCGACCAATCGCCACTTCTTCGCGCCGATCAAGGATCTGAAGCGCACGGCGGCGGCCCCGGAGATGACCGTCACGGCGCACGGCGACGGCGAGCTGCAGGTGACGCTCCAGGCGCCGCCGAACAGCTACCTGCTGCTGGTGCACCTGCTGGTACCAGACGAGGCGACCCGGTTCAGCGACAACTACCTGGATCTCGAGCCGGGCGAGATCCGGACGGTGATCGTGACGAACGACCAGCATCCGTTACAGCCAGAGATGGTCACGCTGGGCTGGCGGTAGGGCAGATACGCTCCCGGGATTCGGGATAATCGAGAACGTGCCCGTGGAGCGCGGCCATCCTGGCCGCCCCGGTTGTTGACGAGCGATGCTGCTGCCCTGAGTCCGGGGACAGCCAACACGGAAGCGGCCAGGATGGCCGCGCTCCACGGGCACGTTCGACGCATTCCCAGGGTGTGGGGGAGCCTCAGAAAGGCGGTGGCCGGGCGCGCTGGTGGTGTGCGGGTCAGCGGGGGACGGGCACCAGATCGCGCGGCTCCGGGTTGAGCTCGCAGGCGATGCCGTTGCGGTCGGTGTCCAGCTCGGACGGGTCGCTCGGGTCGGCGCGGAGCATCGCCTGTGCGGCGGCTTGCGTGGCGAAGTCAGGGCAGTTGATCGCTTCGCGTTGGCCGGCGTAGATCGGGGCGTTCTGCGGTCCGGGGTTGTCCGTGGGGTGCCATTCTTCCTGTGCGAACGCTGCCGTCGAGCTGACGAGCAGCACGAGAGCGAATGCCGCGGCGAGCGAGCTTCTCATCCTGACGTCCCTCCTTCTCGAATCGTACGCTGCTGTCGCCACACTGAGAAACGATTTCGTCAAGCGCCGGGTTTCGCTCAACGTCGCATGGCGCCGTCTGCTGACCGGGGTGGGGCGGGGTGTGCGGTGGCAGAGCGTGGCGGGCGCCAGGACATGCGCGGCGGCGACAGAGGGCGCCCCTCCGTGCGATCATAGAGGCCGACCGTTTCGAATCGACGAGCCACGGCGGCTCTGTCATCGCTCTGTGACAGGCGCAGCGGGGCGGTCGGACCGAGACACGAGACCGTCCGTGTGTGGGAGCCTGCGACCGGGCGTTTCGGCGTCGCCTGGGCCGCGCCTGGCTCATTCACACACTGGGGAGCACGCAGGGAGCGTCACAGATGGGAGGACGTTGTGGCACTGATGGATCGAGGGGTCGAGCGGATTCGCCGCCTCAGCGAGCGGCGGCGCTCGACCGATCCCACCCACGAGGCTGAGCTGGAGGAGCAGGAGCTGGCTGCCGACCGGGCGCGGCTCGCGCAGCTCGAAGCGAAGATCCCCGAGCGGCTGGCGCAGCTGGCCGCGGCCTCGGACGGGGATCTGGCAGTCGAGCAGTCCCTGTTCCGCTCGCCGGGGACGGCGGCGTTTCAGGCGTGCTGGCGGAGCGGCGCGAGTGATTCGCACGCCGTCGAGATCTGGCTCCACCAGGCGACCGGCAGCGTCGAGTGGCGCTGGGCGATGGGGTATCGCCAGCCGCCGATCGTGCACCGGGTGCCGGCCTCGCGGTTCAGCCTCGAACGGCTAGACGACCTCGTGGCGGGCCTGGCCGACCCGCGCTGCTGGCGGGGTGGCCTGCCACCGGACGTGTAGGCCGGGCTAGCGGGCCGGGGCGGTCACCAGCAGGTTGTCGAAGCGGACCGCTGCCGGCCCTTCCCAGGAGACGATGCCGAAGCCGATGTTGGCCGCCGGCACCTTCTGGCCGTCCACTGAGATCACGCGCTGGCCGTTGATGAAGACCCGGATCGTGCCGTTCAGCGACTGCACGGTCACCCGGTTCACGCCGTTACCAGGCACGATCGCCTTGGTGACGAACGCCTTGACGATCTCGTTCGTCTTCTCGGGTGTCGCGTAGGAGAGCCGGACCTGGCTGTCGGTGGTGTCGATCAGCACGCTGTAGCGGTTCTGAGCATCACCGCCGAACAGGATCCTGAAGCCGGCGTTGTTTCCCTCGATGACCCGGGCGTCGATGGTCGCCGTGAAATTCTCGCCGACCGCCGCCATCATCCAGTTGGCGGCGACTGGCGCGTCATGGGTGCCGGGACGCCTGGTGCGGATCGTTCGCGAGCCGCCTTCCTGGATGAAATCCTCGCCTTCGCGGACGTCGTTCTCGTCTTCACCTTCGTTGGCCCGGAACTCACCCTCAGTGGTGACCATCGGCGGCGCCGAGGCGTAGGCCACGTTGACGGCCACGGTGTACGGCTGGCTCGGCACGAACGCGCCCGTCGAGGAGTCCACGAAGGCGTAGTAGCTGCCGGGCTGCAGGACGGCGAGCCGCGCGACCTGGACGTCGCCCTCCTGGACCGAAGTGGCGACGACGTCGCCAGCCCAGTTGGCGATCGAGACGCGGTACGGCAGGCCGCCAGTCTGCAGCTGGAGCGTCGCCTGCGCCCCAAAGTCGAGCACCTCGAAGCGGTAGACGTCGATGTCGTTGCCGTTACTGAGGAAGCCCAGAGCGGGTGAGGCCGGCCCGAGATTGCACGCTTTCTGGAATTCGTCGTTCGGCTCGGGGCAGACGTCGTCGTTCTGGGCGAGCGCGACGGACGCCCCGGCCGGCGCGACGGCCGGCGCGA
Source organism: Chloroflexota bacterium (assembly GCA_046328125.1). Taxonomy (GTDB): domain Bacteria; phylum Chloroflexota; class UBA6077; order UBA6077; family JACCZL01; genus JADZEM01. The sequence continues at coordinate 122,466 of JAXLXF010000014.1, read as the reverse complement.
GCATCGAACCGATGACGAACAGCACGACGATCGGTGCGAAGCGTGCTAGCCTGCTCACGTCTCTGTCCCCCCTGTCGCTCGTGTGACGTCTGCCGAAGCTGGGCGCCGTGCGAGACGGGTTGAGTGTGGGGGAGGCGGATCGCGGGCGTCAACGTCGGCAGCGACGCGAAGGTCCGGTGGCCTGACCGTGCCGCGCGGGGCGCCAGATGCCACAATCTCGGCGGCACGTTCCCTGCAAGGGCGGTACGGTGCTCGCGGTGCGACCCCGCGCCGGCCTGCGCTGGCCCGGGATTGGTCGGGGCAGCTGTGCGTGAAAGGAACCGTCGCCTCGCGCGGCGAGTCATACCAGTGTGATGCGTGGTGCTGGAGTGAACCCGATCGCCGGCGGCCGGGCCGCCAGCGGCTGGATCGGGATGGTGACGGGCCTGTGTGCCCTGTCGATGGTCGCCTGTAGTGGTCCGCTGCCAGTCGAACGGCCACGTGAGGGTGCGCCGACCGGCGTGGATGCGCAGGCCGCGAGCGCGGACCGTGACACGGGGCCGCCGCCGACGCTGTCGCCGTTCTCGCCGGCCTCGCCGGCGGTCGTGGTTGGCTCGCCGGGGAGCGTGGCGTCGCCGTCACCTTCGCCGTCACCGTCGCCGGTGGCCGGCTACGTCATCGTGGCGACGGACGGCGCTGGCGCGAACGTGCGGAGCGCCCCCTCGACCTCGGCGCCAGTGGTGACGACCCTTCGAGAGGGGACGCCAGTCGAGGTGATCGGGGAGCCGGTCAACTCGGAGGGGCGAGCATGGCGGCAGATCCGGAGCGGAAGCTATCAGGGCTGGGTGGTGGCGGTGGTGGTGCGTCCGCGCTGACGCCTCGGGCCTGGAGCCGAACGGTTAGACCTGGAAGGTGACGCAGGCGACCGTCTGGTAGCCCTTGCCGCCGTTGCCGACCGCGTAGGCGCCGCAGGCGACGGCGTTCGCCTTCGGATCGGCGTAGAGGGAGCGGAAGTGAGAGGCCGAATTCCACCAGCCGTCGGCGATCTGCTGCGGGGTCCAGTACCAGCCGTCGCCGGGGCAGCCGAGCACCTCGCCGCCGATCCTGGCGTCGAAGCCGCTGGCCTTGACGTAGTCCCAGCCCGGGGCGACCGGGTTGTTGGCGCCGTGGAAGCAGAGATGGCGCTGCTGCATCAGCGGGGTGAGGTCGGCCAGGTAGTGGGTGACGGCGAAGTTGGCGTCCGGGCCGGCGTAGATGAGCGGCTGGGTGCCGAGCTTCGCGCGGCGGGCGTTGATCTCGTTCAGCAGCTGGTCGAGGTAGGCGTTGGACGGGGCCTCGAGCGGCGCGGTGACGGGCGCGGCCTCTGGCGCGGCGAGCGCGGCTGACGGAGCGCTGAGCGGAGCCGCGAGGGTGGCGATGGCGAGTGTGAGAGCGGCGAGCAGGCGACGCACAGCGGTCCTCCGGGACCGTGGCGCCGCGCGGAGAGTCGCGAGAGCCAGTAGACTTCGGTAACTCGGCCATCATGGCCTCGCAGCGCGTGCTGCGAGACGGTAGATCCGGAGCTTTGCGTCGCCGTCTTTCGACGGGTTTGCCGTTTCGGTCCCACTAAGATCAACGAAACTTTGCGTCTTGTGGGTACTGCCAAACTGAGTTTGTTGCACTGATTCGTGGTTGAGATTTTGTTGTCGCGTTGTAGTGACCTCTGCTGTCGTGCCGTGGCACGAGCGGGCGGCGGGGCCTGCTGGGTGGCTTCAGGGGGCTGCTGGTCCCACGAAACGTGGGACGCCTGTCACTTCACCGGGGGTCAGGTGCGCGCGTACGCTGAGACTACCTCGACGGCGGCTGCTCGGGTGTGTCCGTGTAGGCGTGCGAGACCAGAGGAGAGGAGCTGCCCATGCGGTACGACCCGGTTCGCTACGATCATTCTTGCCCTGGCTGTCAGGGAGCTGGAGCCCTGGCATGTGGGGTCTGCGACGGGATCGGTCAGGTCGAGGTGAGCGGGACGCGTCCGTCTGACGCCGGCGCGGTGCAACATGGGTGCTCTGTGTGCCACGGCGCGGGCGCGGTGCGCTGCCAGCTCTGCCACGGGAAAGGGACGCGGGGGCCGATATCGGCCTCGCGATTCGTCTAAACCCATGCCGATCTGGAACCCGCGGTGAGCGAGGAGCCTGGGGCGCGATAAATCGCGCCCGTACTCGGCAGCGCCCCCTGGTACGGGCGCGATGTATCGCGCCCCTTCCGAACCGCACTCCTCTCCATAGGCATGAAGATCCCACCGTGGCATTGGTTTAGGTCGCTCGCGGTCGCACACGGCGACCACCTACAGGACTCGAACCCGGGAGCCCGCCGACGGTCGAATGCCGTCGGCGGGCTTGTTGTTGTTGGCGGGCATCGAGGGTATCTGCCACCGGGTGTCTGGGCATTGGCGTGTCCGGGTGCGAACAGTGTGCGGGTGCACCGTTTGACAGTGCCGGTCTTCATCTCGGTCTACGCTGGTCGAAGACGACTGACGCGGACTCGTGGAAGGGGCCGAAGCGATGATCGGACTGGCGCGGCGGGCCTGGGCCAGACTGGCGATGGTGGCCGTCGTGACGGCAGCCTCGGGCGGGCTAGCCGCCGACCGAGCGCTCGCCCAGGCGCCCCAACAACCGGAGTGCGTCGAGAAGTTTCTGCCGGCGCCGGTCAACGAGAAGGGCATCCAGTGCCCCGGTGAGCCGACGATCTGGAAGAGCTACACCTTCGCGTCAGAGGGCTTCGGCTACTACATGGAGATCGACAACGCCGGGCAGATCCCGTACGTGGTGCGCCTCGCCTACGTGCACCGCGACGGTCGAGTCGCGATCTCGCACATGGTCTGCACCGAGGCCGGGTGCGACGTGAAAGCCGCGAACGGCGTGCCGTTCCCGTACGACCCGACCGGGCAGACTTAGACTCCGGCGTCCGTCTCGCCGCCGCAGTGGCCCGACCATCAGTGCTGACCGTCGCGGAGGACGCGCATGGAGCTCACCACCGGAACCTCGATCGGACCGTATCAGCTGGTTGAGCCGGCCGGTGCGGGCGGCATGGCCGAGGTGTGGCGCGCGTACCATCCGCGCCTCCAGCGGTTCGTGGCGATCAAGTTTCTCTCCCCGCGCTTCGCCACGGACCCGAGCTACCTCGAACGGTTCTTGCGCGAGGCCCGGGCGATCTCCCGCCTGGACCACCCGAACATCTTGACGGTCCTGGACTTTGGCGAGCAGGGCGGCTGGACGTACATGGTCAGCCCGTTCATCGGGGGCGGGACGTTGGCCGACCGCCTCAATCGTGGTCCGTGGACGGTTGCCGAGAGCGTGGCGGTGCTCGAACCGCTGGCGGCGGCGCTCGACCACGCGCACGCGGTCGGGCTGGTCCACCGCGACGTCAAGCCGTCGAACGTGCTGTTCACCGAGCACGGCCGGCTGGTGCTGAGCGATTTCGGCGTGGCACGGATGGTGGAGGGGACGTCGCTGGTGAGCCAGGCCGGCCTCGTGATCGGCACGCCGATGTACATGTCGCCGGAGCAGGCGAACGCGGACCTCGTGACGGGCGCCAGCGACCTGTACAGCCTGGGGGTGGTGGCGTATCAGATGTTGACGGGGCGGCCGCCGTTCATGGCGGAGACGCCGCTGGCGTTGCTGCGGGCGCACATCGACAAGCCGCTGCCGCCGCCGCGCGCGCTGAATCCGGCCCTGCCGTGCGACGTCGAGGGGGCGCTGCTCAAGGTGCTGTCGAAGGCGCCGGCCGACCGGTTCCCCTCCGGCGCCGCGTTCATCCTGGCGTTGCGGCGGACCGCGCCGGCATCAGCGCCGCCTGTCCGAGCCGGCACGACCGTGGTGACGGCCGGAGCGCGGATGCTGCCGCCGTCGCAGCCGATCCGGGTGCCCCAGCCGCCGTCCCAGGTTGGCGTGGTAGCCCGACGCGGCGCCTCGCGGCGGCGCGTGCTCCTGGGGATAGGCGCCGTGGTGGCCAGCGCCGGGGTTGGCACGCTCGCCTGGAGGCTTGGCGGCCACGAGGCTCTGCCCGCACTCGTCTCCGCGGTGCCGAGCGTGCCGCCGACGAGCACCGTCGCGGCAGCGCCGGTGGCGGCGGAGGCCGCGACGACCGTGGCAACCTCGGTCGCGACACCGGCCGCAACGGCATTCGCGACACCGGCAGCGGCGGCGGTCGCGGTGGCGCCCCCGCCGGCCACGACTGCTCCGGTTCCGACCACGGCGCCGGCTCCGACCACCGCGCCCGTGCCGTCGCTGGAGTCAGCGCCGACCGTGTCCTCGGCGACGGCGGTCGCGGTGGCGACGACGCCGCCGGAGAGCCCGCCGACCGTCCAGCCGCCCGCCGTCCAACCGCCCGCCGCTCCGCGTGGGCCGCGCACGGTTCGGATCCTCGAGGGGCACACCGGGCCCGTCAACAGCCTGGCGTTCTCACCTGATGCCAGGCTGCTGGCCACTGCGTCTCAGGACAGGACGGCGCGGTTCTGGCACGTGGCCGATGGGAGTCAGGCGGGCATCTTCGGCGACCATACGGACGCGATCGAGGGCGTGGCGTTCTCCCCGCGCGCCGACAGCCTGGCGACCGCTTCGGACGACAAGACGGTCCGCGTGTCGTACCTGGACGGCCGACCGGGACGCGCGTTCAGGGGCCACACCGCGCAGGTGGCGAGCGTCACGTTCTCTCCCGATGGCCAGTCGCTCGCCTCGGCATCCTACGACGGGACGATCCGGCTCTGGAGGGTGGACGACGGCAGCCAGATTCGTGCCATCTCCGGACACACTGGGGAGGTCCTGAGCGCGGCGTTCTCGCCGGACGGCGCGACGATCGCGTCTGGATCGGCGGACTGGACGATCCGGCTCTGGCCTGCGGAGGACGGCAGTCGGCTTCGCTATCTGCTGGGCCACGGAGGCCCGATCTCCAGCGTCATGTTCTCGCCGGACGGCCAGTTGCTGGCGTCGAGCTCGGCTGACAACACGGTGCGGCTGTGGCGCGTCTCCGACGGCGTCCTCCTGCATCGGATGACGGGTCACACCGACGTCGTCACCCAGGTGGTGTTCTCGCTGAACGGGCAGGTGCTGGCATCGGGCTCGATGGACACGACGGTGCGGGTGTGGCGGGTCTCGGACGGGAGCCTGCTTGGGGCTCTGACCGGGCACACCGGGCCGGTCTTTAGCGTGGCGTTCTCGCCGAACTCGATCCTGCTCGCCTCCGGGTCTGAAGACAACACGGTGCGGATCTGGCAGGACGGGTGATCCGGCAGCCGAGACGCGCGACCGGGCAGGTTCTGGTGGACGAGGCGCGGAGCCGGCCCGGATCGACCGGCACATTTGTGCCATGCCGGGTGGCCTGGGCAATGGCCGCCTGCCGACGCGAATGGCACATTCGTCCGATGACCGGCACCTGACGAGCCGCCGATGCTGGGTGGAGACACGCCTCACGCGCCGCCACCTCCGGGCCGACGACGCGCGGCCACTCAGGAGGGGGCTCGCCCATGTTCACCGGCCGATCCGGTCATTCCGTCGCTCGGAGTCACCTGCGCCGACGCTTGCTGGCTGTGGCCATCGTCGCGGCCGTGCTCCTGCTGACCCCGATTGCCGCCGCGTTGACGCCGGCCCGGCCCGCTCGCGCGGCCGGATCGCCGGTGCTGGTCACCACGACAGCGGACGCGGGCGCCGGCTCGTTGCGGGCCGCTGTCGGCGCGGCCGGCGCTGGCGGCGTGGTCGATTTCGCGCCGGCGCTGGCCGGGAAGACGGTCGCGCTGGCGAGTGAGCTGGCGCTGACGACCGGCCTGACGATCCAGAACACGAGCGGCGGGACTGTCACGCTGAGTGGCGGCCACACGCATCGGGTGCTGCACCTGCTCTCGGGCGCGGACGTGTCGCTTCGAAACGTCGTCGTACAGGAGGGCGGCGACGCCGAGGGGGCCGGGATCCGGATCGAGGCCGGGGCGACGCTGACCGCTGACGCCGTCGTGGTTCGGGTGAACGTCGCTCTTGGCTCCGCGGGGCTGTTGAGTACCAGTGCGGAACAGGCGACGACCGGCGGTCGGCCCGGCATCGGGGCCGGTATCTGGAATGCTGGCGTGCTGACGCTCACGAACAGTACGGTGTCGGGCAATCATGCCGGCGGCGGCAACGGCGGCAGCGGCCAGGCCCTTGCGGACGGGTCCAGGGTGCAGAACGGAGCTGGCGGCGGCGCCGCGCTTGGGGCCGGCCTGTACAACACCGGCACCGCGACCGTGCTGGCGAGCACCTTCACGGGTAACCAGGCCCAGGGTGGGAACGGGGGTGAAGGCACGCTGGCCGGCGGCGGCGGGGGGGCGCTCGGGGCCGCGATCTTCAACGCGGCTGGCCTCTTGCGACTGACGAACGTGACCCTCGACAGCAACAGCAGCCAGGGCGGCGGTGGTGGCAGCGCCTCGCCGAGCGGTACCGCGGGTGGCAGATTCGATCCGGCCGCGTTTGGCGTCGGCGGGGGTGGCGGCGGCCTCTTCTTCGGGAGCCTCCCCAGCGGTGGGTTCGGCGCTGGCGGTGGCGGCAATACGCTCGGCGGGAACGGTGGATTCGCCGGCGGCGGTGGCGGGAGCAGCGGTGCAGGCAGCACCAGCGTCGCGTTCAACGGCTTCCCTTCGCCGGGCGCGGCGACGGTCGGTCGCCCAGGGGGCGGTGGCGGCGCAGTCGGGGCGGGCCTGTTCGTGTACGACGGCGTGGTGACCATCGCGAGCGGCACCGTGGCCGGTAACGCGGCCAGCGGCGGCCCCGGGGGCCTCTCGGCGCAGCCGTCCGTGGATCCGGACGGGCGGGCCGGCGCCGGGAGCGGCGGCGGTCTGGTCGGGCCGGGCGGCGCGCTGACGGTCCGGACCACCATCGTGGCCGGGAACACGGCGACGAATGGGCCGGACATCGCCGGTACGGTCACCAGCGCCGGGTACAACCTGATCCAGGCGGCCCAGGGTGCTGACGGTCTCGCGCCGTCTGACCGGACCGGCCTGAACCCGCTGCTGGACCCGCTCCGGGTGAACCGTTCCGGCTCGGCGCCGACGCGTGCGCTCCGGGTGGGGAGCCCGGCCGTGGACGCCGTGCCGGTGGCGGTCTGCGTGGACACCGCGATCCACCCGTTGACGGTTGACGCCCGTGGCTCGACGCGCCCGCTCGACGGGGACGGCGACGGCGGTGCCAACTGCGACGTCGGAGCGTACGAGCTGGCGGCGGCCCAGGTTCTGGTGAGCGCTGTCCCGCTGGCGTACGGTGACGGCTCCGGCTCGGTGCCGGTCGATGCCGGGCTGGTGGTCGAGGCTGGTCCGTTCGCCACGCTGAGTGGGGCGACCGTTCAGCTCGCGGGCGGCTACGTGCCGGGTCAGGACCAGCTCCGGTATCCCGCTTCGGTGCATGGGATCACCGGCAGCTTCAGTGACCGGCCCGACAGCCTGACGCTGATCCTGAGCGGCGCCGCGACGCCGGCCGAATACCAGGACGCACTCCGTAGCGTGACGTACCAGCATACCGGTACCGCCAGCGCCGCGTCCTCACGCACGGTGACCGTGCAGGCGATGGCGGGCACGGTGCCGAGTAACCTGGCGAGCCGGCGGATAGACGTGGCCGCCACGCCGCCGCCTTCGCCGAGCCCATCCCCGTCGCCGTCCCCATCCCCGTCTCCGAGCCCGTCGCCTACGCCCACGGCATGCAACCCACGCCCGACGGTCCGCGTCCAGTCGGTCGCCAGCGGCGGGGCACTCCGGGTCCACGTCGAGACGAGCCCGCTGAATGGGCAGCAGCCAAACGCGCTCCGTCAGTTGACTGTAGGCGCGCTGCAGAACGCGACGGTGCAGATCGGCGGTCAGATCGTCGGCAGCGGCCAGACGTACACCGCCCAGGCCGGGGCAACCGCGCTCGATCTGGTGGTGACGAGGCAGTCAGCCGGCCGTGGTGCGACGGCGTCGTTCACGGTGGTGGATGGCTGCGGGGCCTGGCCGACGTTCGTGGGCGGTGGCCCGAACGCCTGGTAGCCGGCGGTCGGCCTGGCCGCGTCTCAGAGCTTGTAGCCGATCGTCCGCAGGAAGGCGCGGCGCTGGTTGGTCGCGGCCTCGTCTTCGACGCCGAGCGGCGGCTGCCCGTCGATCACGCCGAGGATGCCCCGCCCCTGCTCGGTCACGCCGACGATCACCTGGACGGAGTTCGCGGACGCGCAGAAGACGCAGCAGACCTCCGGCACGGCCTTGACGGCGTTCAGGACGTTCAGCGGGAAGGCGTTGCCGAGGAAGATCGTGAACGTGTGGCCTGCGCCGATGGCCTGGGCGTTCCGCACGGCGAGCTCGACGAGCCGGGCGTCCGTGCCGCTGGCGCGTACGAGGCGTGGCTCGGACGCCTCGCAGAAGGCGAGGCCGAACGTGATGCCTGGCACGGCGCCGACGAGCGCTTCGTGCAGGTCTTCGACGGTCTTGATGAAGTGGGACTGGCCCAGGATCAGGTTCAGGTCTTCGGGCTTGTCGATCGTCACGACTTCGAGTGTGAGCTGGGATTCCATCAGACCACCCTTCCGCGCGGCGACGTTGCGCACGCTCCATGCCAGCATGTGACGGCTGCGTAGACAAGAGGGTTGACCTGGGTGAACGGGCCGTGACGCTTACACGCGGCAAGCACGATTTTGAGACCGCCCTGGCCGTGGCCCTGTATTGAGACGTCCGGGCAACGTCCGGCAACTGTACTCGCAACGCGCGTGGACCACAGTAACGATGCCAGGAATTGGAGGCAGCACGTCGGGCTGGAAGGAGAAGACGATGAGCGCAGATCCTGTGATGAGACTCTCCACACAGCCGGTGCAGGTCACGGCCGGTCGCGTCGGGCTCGACGGCGATCTGACCGTGCCCGATGGGGCGATCGGGGTCGTGCTCTTCGCCCACGGCAGCGGGAGCAGCCGCCACAGCCCCCGGAACCAGATGGTAGCTCGGGCGCTGCAGGAGGCCGGGCTCGCGACGCTGCTGTTCGACCTGCTCACGCCGGCGGAGGAGCGGGTGGACGTTCAGACGGCGGAGCTCCGCTTCGACATCGGGCTGCTGGCCGAGCGGCTGGTGGGTGCGACGGGGTGGATCGAGCAGCACCCATCGACCCAAGGACTCCCGGTCGGCTACTTTGGCGCGAGCACCGGGGGTGGGGCCGCGTTGCTGGCGGCGGCGGAAGACCCGGCGTCGGTCAGGGCGGTCGTGTCGCGCGGCGGACGACCGGACCTGGCCGGGGCGGCGCTGCCACGGGTCCAGGCGCCGACGCTGTTGCTCGTCGGCGGTCGCGACGAGCTGGTGATCGCGCTCAACCGCGCGGCGCTGGCGGAGCTGGGGTGCGAGAAGGCGCTCGTCGTCGTGCCGGGCGCGACGCACCTGTTCGAGGAGGCGGGCACGCTGGAGGAGGTCGCGAAGCAGGCACGGGACTGGTTCGTCCGCCACCTGCCGGTTGCCGCCGACGCGACCGGTCGGACGACTCGCGGACGTGACGCCGCTGGCGGGTCGATGGCGGCTGGCGGCAGTCCCCGCGCATGGAGGGGACCATGATTGTCCAGGACACGTACCACGGCCAATGGATCGGACCGAGCGGACGGGCCACGAACCCGCCGCCGATGCCCGAGGAGCCGCCCGAGGTCATTCTGCACGGCCACTCGATCGCCGGGCTCGAACCGGGTGACATCCGACGTATCAGAGACGCGGGTGCACCGGATCCGGATCGCACGTACGCGCACGTGCGGCTGACTGGGAATTACAACCTCGGCTGCATCGACACGCAGACGCTGGACTACTACGACCTGACGCCTTCGCAGGCACATCGGCTGGCCTGGCAGGCGTTCGGCCGTTGCGTCCACGTCATCGCGTACTTCGACGAAGAGGAGCGGCTCGTCGCGGGGGAGTGAGCGTCGGCGCCACGTGTGCGCGTGCGTGTGCGGGCAACCTCCCGTTCACGCTGCACAACGTGGCGGGCAACGCCGCCGGCGGAGAATGCGAGCGAAGGCTCGGAGCGGTTGTCGGCGCGCTGCCACAGTCGGCGCCGAGTCGCCGTAGACGGCCTTGGGTGCCCGACACAGAGGAGGACGGCGATGTTGCGTTCGCTCCTGGTCCCGCTGGACGGTTCTGAGCTCGCGGAGGCCGTCCTGCCGTGGAGTCTGTATCTTGCCCGCGAGCGGCGATTGGCTGTCACGCTGGCACGGGTCGTCACGCCGGCCGGACTGGAGGGTGGGCAGAACGGGTTTGGACAATCACCACAGGAAGTCGAAGGCTGGGAGAATGCGCGCCTCTACCTCGAAATGACGCGCAATCGGCTTGCCGACGGCGGCGCCGACGTCGAGATCGCCGTCTGCGAAGGCGAACCGGCCCAGACGCTGCTGGACCTGGCCGACCGGATCGACGCCTCGGCAATCGCCATCGCGACGCACGGTCACGGTGGGGCACTCGAATATCCGATGGGGCGAGTCGCCGAGCAGATCGTCCAGGCTGCGATGGTCCCGCTGCTGCTGGTGCCGGTCAGGAGCGACGCGGTGAGTCGTGCTCCGTCGCTGCGCCGCCTGCTGGTGCCACTCGACGGCTCGGCGCTGGCCGAACGGGCACTGGAGGTGGCGACGGAGCTGGGTGCTCGGGGCGGCACCGTGCAGCTGGTGCAGGTGGTGGAGCCGGATGGCGACATGCTGGACACGGCGGAGGGCCGTCTGCCACTCGCGGACGCGGAAGCGACCTACCGAGCACGTGCCGGGGCGTCGGCGTACCTTCGCGGGATCGCCGGAACGGTCGAAGGGGATCGGCTCGCCGTCCAGACCAGCGTCAGCCTGGGCGAGCCGGGTCGTCAGATCCTTACGCTGGCCCACGAGAGCGCCGCCGACCTGATCGTGATGGTGACGCACGGCATGTCGGGGACCGGGCGCGGCTGGCTGGGGAGCGTCGCGAGCGACGTCGTGCGCCGAGCGTCGGCACCGGTCTTCCTGGTGAGCGCTCGCTCGCTGCTCGCTCGGGTCGGGCGTGCGTACCGCGTCGGGGACGTCATGACGCGCGACGTCATCTCGGTGTGCGAGGACGAGCCGCTCGACACGGTCATCCGTCGGCTGCTGCGGCGGCGGATCAGCGGCGCGCCGGTGGTCGGCGCGGACGGCCGGCTGATCGGGATGATCACCGAGCACGACCTGCTGCGCTGGCAACTGGAGACCGCGCGGACGCGGGCGGGGCAGGCACCCGACGAGCCGACGCTGCCGGAGCTGCTCGGGACCGTGCGCGCCGGGGAGGTAATGTCACATCTGGTCGTCAGCGTCGAGGAGTCGCTGCCGCTGGCAGCGGCGGTGCCGATCTTCCTGGAGCTACCGTACCGGCGCGTCCCCGTCACCCGGCACGGGCGACCGGTCGGCATCCTGTCGCGGGCCGACGTGCTCAAGGCGCTGGCGGAGCAGGACGTGGCCGGCATCAAGTCGATGCTGGCCGAGGCGGCTGTCGGAGTGTGACGGCCGAGACAGGAACGGCCGGCGACACGTCGTCGCCGGCCGCTCCCGACTGATTGACCGCCACGACCGACAGCTTCAGGCTGCGCGGCGTGGGGCGGGACGGCTGCTACACCGTCACCTGCCGCGCGCTGATGTAGGCGATGCAGTCGTCCAGGGTGGTGAGCTTCGGATAGTCCACTTCGGGGATCTCGACGCCGAGCTGCTGGTCTACGGCGATCACGAAGTTGAGGAAGTCCATCGAGTCCATGTCGAGCTGTTCGCGGAATTCGAGGTCCGGCTCGATGTTGTCGAGATCAGCTTCGGGCACGATGGTGCCAAGTGCCTGCAGGATAGTCTGCTTGATGGTGTCCTGATTCATCGTAGTTTCTCCGGATCCTGGAGTAGCCGGTTCACGGCGCTCAGGTACAGGCCACCTCGGTGGCCGTCGCTTGCGCGGTGATCGGCCGCGAGCGTCGCGGTGACGATCGGCCGGATGCCCAACAGGCCGCTGACGGCCCATGGGCGCTCCACCACGGCGCCGAACCCGACCAGCGCCACCTGTGGCGGGTAGATGATGCCGTTGACCGACGAGACGCCCTGCTCGCCGAGGTTGGTCAAAGTGATCGTCGGATCGGTCATCTCCGAGCCGCGCAGCTTGCCGGTCCGCGCCCGCATGACCAGATCGCGGAGCGCGCGCATCAGCTCGTCGAGGCTCAGCAGGTCGGTGTGATGGATCGCCGGCGCGACCAGGCCGCCCTGGCGCAGCGAGATCGCCACGCCGACGTGAACGGCCTCGCTGGGGCGGAACGCCCCGTCCACCCAGAAGCCGTTCACCTCCGGGACTTCGCGCGCCGCCAGGGCAGCCGCCTTGAGCAGCAAGGTGGCGTAGACGATGCGCTCGGCGACGGGACGTTTGAGATTTTCGGCGGCTAGCCACTCCTGAGCGCGCAGGAAGTCGATCTCCAGGCCGAGGTAGTAGTGGGGGATCTCGCGCTTGGAGCGGGCCATCGCCCGCGCGATGGCGTCGCGCATGGCGAGCCGTTGCTGCTCGGCCTGGGTGGCTGGCGTCCTGGCGGCTGGTGGGGTGGCCGCCGGTGGGACCGCCGGCTCGGCGGGCGCCGGCGGAGGGGGTGGCGCGGGTGCGGGTGGCGTCGGAGGCGCAGCCGGGGTAGCGCGAGCGGCCTCGGCGGCGTGCTCGACGTCTGCCCGCTGGATCGCCCCGCCGGGACCGGTGCCGGTCACCGTGCTGAGATCGACGCCGAGCTCTTCGGCCAGCTTGCGGGCGACCGGCGAGACCCGAATGTGGGCCGGAACGGCAGCCGGGCCTGGCGCCGTCGCCGCCGCTACGGTGGGCGACGGCTCGGCTGGCGGGGCGGCGGCTGGCGCGGGTGGCGCTGGCGCCGCCGGGATCGTTGGTGCGCCCTCGGCGCCGATCGTCGCGAGCACCGCGCCGACCGGCACTTTCGCTCCTGGCTGCACCCGGATCTCGGCGAGCACGCCAGTCTCGAACGCCTCGATCTCGATCACACCCTTCTGGGTCTCGACCTCGGCGATGACCTGGCCGCGTTCGACCTGGTCGCCGGGCTTCACCAGCCAGGCGACCAGGATGGCGTCCTCCATGTCGGCGCCCAGTGACGGCATCACGAACTCAGCCACACTGCACTCCAGCTCGATGTCATGGGAGGCGGCGTCACGCCGCCTCCCCGTCGTGGGACGGCCTCGCCAGCTCAGGCGCGCCCCGTTACCAGGCTCCGGACGGCTTCCACAATTGTGGCTGGCTGTGGCATTGCCGCCTGCTCCATATGATAGGCGTACGGCATCGGCACCTCCGCGCTACAGACCCGCGCGACGGGCCCGTCTAGCTCGTAGAATGCCTGCTCCATGATACGCGCGGTGACCTCGGCCGAGATGCCGCCGCTGCGCCAGCCCTCGTCCACGATCGCGGCACGCCGGGTCCGGGTGACGGAGCCGACGATGGCGGCGGTGTCGAGCGGGCGCAGGGTGCGCAGGTCGAGGACCTCCGCGTCGATGCCCTCGGCGGCCAGCTGCTCGGCCGCCTGGAGCGTCTTGGCGAGCGAGCCGCCGTAGGTGATCAGGCTGACGTCGCGGCCCGGCCGCCGGATCTTCGCCGTGCTGATGTCGACCGGCCCGGGGTCGGCCGCGATCTCGCCTTCGAGCGGATACAGGTAGGCGTTCTCGAAGATCAGGACCGGATCGGGGTCCTGGAGGGCCGGCCAGAGCATGCCCCTGGCGTCCTCGTGGGTGGCCGGGGCCAGCACCTTGAGGCCGGGGATGTGGGCGTACCACCCTTCCAGGCTGTGCGAGTGCTGCGCCGCCAGCTGACGCGAGCCGCCAGTCGCCATCCGGATCACGATCGGGACGTTGAGCTGGCCGCCGGACATGTGCAGGACCGTCGCGGCGTTGTTCATGATCTGGTCGAGTGCCAACAGGCTGAAGTTGACCGTCATGATCTCCACGATCGGGCGCATGCCGGCCATGGCGGCGCCGATCCCCGCGCCCACGAAGGTGGACTCCGAGAGCGGCGTGTCGCGGATCTTGTCCGGCCCGAGCTCGTCGAGCAGGCCCTTGCTGACGGCGTAGCAGCCGCCGTACTTGCCGACGTCTTCGCCCATCAGGAAGACGCGGTCGTCGCGCAGGATCGCGTCACGAATCGCGGCCCGTACCGCCTCCCGGTACGTCAGCCGGATCGTCGTTGGCTCAACGCTGACGCTCATGATTCCTCCGTGTAGACGAACCGGGTCAGCTCCTCGACCGGCTCCAGGTGCCCGGCCTCGGCGAACGCGACGGCGTCGTCGATCTCGGCCTGCACCGAGCGCTCGACCTCGGCCATGGTGGCGTCGTCGAGCAGCCCCTGCTCTTTGAGGAGCCGGGGGAACGTCAGGAGTGGGTCGCGCTCGCGCCAGGCCTCGACCTCGGACCGAACGCGGTACAGCTCAGGGTCGTACATCGAGTGGGCGCGGAAGCGATAGGTCCGATACTCCAGGAGGATCGGACCCTGGCCAGCCCGGATCTTCGCCAGCGCGCGGCGGGTCGCCTCTTCGACGGCCAGCACGTCCATGCCGTCCACGGCTTCGGCCGGCACCCGATAGCCGGCGGCCTTGGCGGTGATGTCGGTCTCCGACAGGGCACGTTCGATGGCCGTACCCATCGCGTACAGGTTGTTCTCGCAGCAGAACAGGACCGGCAGCTTCCAGAGCTCCGCCAGGTTCATCGACTCGTGGAACTCGCCTTCGGCGACGGCCCCGTCGCCAAAGAAGCAGGCGGTCACGCGGTCGTAGCCGCGCATCTGGTCGGCCAGCGCGACCCCCACGGCGAGCGGCAGGCCGCCGCCGACGACGGCGTTGCCGCCGTAGAAGTGCGTCGCGGCGTCGTAGACGTGCATCGAGCCGCCCCGGCCGCGGGAGCAGCCCTCGACCTTGCCGTACATCTCGGCCATGATCGAGCGCGCGGAGACGCCACGGGCGAGGGCCTGGCCGTGCTCGCGGTACGTCGCGACGACCGAGTCATCCGGGCGTAGGAGCGGGACAGCGCCAGCCGCAACGGCCTCCTCGCCGATGTACAGGTGCAGGAAGCCCCGGATCTTCGTCGCGCTGTACATCTCGACGCACTTCTCTTCGAAGCGCCGGATCAGCAGCATCTGGCGCAGCAAGGAGAGAGCGTGGTCCCGTTCCAGCGCTGGCGCCGGGGCAATGGGTGGGGATGCCAGATGTTGTGTCGTCATCAGTCACGCTCCAGGGTCGAGATGTCGCCCTCCGGCAGCCCGAGCTCTTGCGCCTTCAACAAGCGGCGCATGATCTTGCCGCTGCGGGTGTGCGGCAGGGTCTCTCGGAAGTCGATCTCCTTCGGCGCCACCACCGCGCCGAGGCGGGTCCGCGCGAACGCCAGCAGCTCGCGCTGGAGGGCGTCGCTCGGCTCGTAGCCCGGCCGGAGCAGCACGAACGCTTTGACCAGCTCGCCGGCGACCGGGTCCGGCTTGCCGATCACGCCGGCCTCGACGACGGCCGGGTGCTCCATCAGGACGCTCTCGACCTCGAACGGGCCGATCAGGTGCCCGGACGACTTGATGACGTCGTCCGCGCGGCCGACGAACCAGAAGTAGCCGTCGTCGTCGCGCCGTGCCAGGTCGCCGGTCAGATACCAGCCACCCGCGAAGCACTTCTGGTAGCGGGCCTCGTCGTTCAGGTAGCCCCTGAACATGGACGGCCAGCCGGGCTTGAGCGCGAGCTCGCCTTCGACGCCCGGCTCGGCCACCATCCCGACGGAGCCGTCATCGTGACGGTCCACGATGGCGGCGGTGATCCCCGGCAGCGGCCGGCCCATCGACCCTGGCCGGATGTCCATGTCCGCGTAGTTGGCGATCATGATGCCGCCGGTCTCGGTCTGCCACCAGTTGTCGTGGAACGGCAGGCCGAACGCCTCGTGCCCCCAGACGACGGCCTCGGGGTTGAGCGGCTCGCCGACGCTGGCCAGGAAGCGCAGCGTGTCGAGCTGGTACTTGCGGACCACCTCGGTGCCCACCCGCATCATCATGCGAATCGCCGTCGGCGCGGTGTACCAGATGGTCACGCCCTGATCCTGAAGGATGCCGTACCAGCGCTCGGCGTCGAAGTCGGCCTCGTCCACGATGCTGGTGACGCCGTGCAGGAGCGGTGCGATGATCCCGTACGAGGTGCCGGTGACCCAGCCGGGGTCGGCGGTGCACCAGAAGACGTCGTCGGGATGCAGGTCCAGGGCGAACTTCGAGGTCGCGTAGTGGGCGACGACGGCGCCGTGGACGTGGACGGCCCCTTTCGGCTTGCCGGTCGTGCCGCTGGTGAAGTGGAGCAGGGCCATGTCCTCTGGCTGGGTGCGCTCCACGTCGAAGTCGGTTTCGGCGGCGGCCAGCTCGGCCCGCAGGTCGAGGGTGCCCGGCAGGTTCACCGGCCGACCGTCGCGGCCGACGACCAGCACGTGCTCCAGGTCTGGCAGCGACTCGCGCAGGCCGGCGACCTTCATCTTGTAGAGGCTCTCGGTGGTGACCAGGACTTTGCCCTGGCCCATCGTCAGGCGCTGCCGGATCGGCTCGGGGCCGAACGCCGAGAAGAGCGGCGAGAAGACGCTGCCGTTCTTGAGGGTGCCGAGCGCCGCGACGTACAGCTCTGGGATGCGTCCGGCGAGCGCGAAGACGCGGTCGCCCTTGCCGACGCCGAGCTTCTGCAGGACGTTGGCGAACCGGTTGGTCTGCTCGTGCAGGTCCCCGTAGGTGAAGTCACGCACTTCGCCGTGACGGCCCAGCCAGCGAATGGCGAGGTGGTCGCGACGATCCCCGGCCGCGTGGCGGTCGATCGCTTCGTAGGCGATGTTGAGACCCGTGCCGTCAGGCAGGCCGGACAGCTCCTGGCGCGCTGACTCCCAGGAGAAGGCGGCGCGAGTCGCCTCGTAGTCGAGCAAGTTCGGCTCGACTGAACGGCCATCACGGGTCTTGTGGATGATGTCGTACCCCATGTCGTCAGCCGCCTCCTCCCAACGCTTCTGCGTCGAAGCGCGGGGAGCTACGTCACGAAGTGCTGACCCGCTGCTCCGATCATCGTCAGCATCGGGTAGCGGCGTTGCCGGCGGCGTTGCCGTTCGTAACGGGTGGGTGAACGGATTCACGGGATGGCGAGGGGCTGAGGCGATGGCGTGCAACCTCTGGTTCACCCGCGGCAACGACCCCGGCAATGCACACGCCCGATAGTCAAAGGGCGGACGATCCGGCCACCGCGCCGACAGGAGACGGCGTGGACGACTACACCAGATACCGATGGAGGTGCACGATGAGCGTACCGATGCCCACTGTGGATCGGGAGACACGAACCTGGCGCGAAGAGCTGACAGAGACCGGTGAAACCTTGCTGGCGCGGGTCAAGGGGCTGGTGCGCCAGGGGAACGTCAGGCGTGTCATCGTCAAGCACGACGGCCACACGCTGTTGGAGGTGCCACTCACGGTCGGCGTCGTCGGCGTCCTGCTGGCGCCCCAGGCTGCCGCCCTGGGAGCGTTGGCGGCGCTCGTCACGGAGTGCAGCATCACGGTCGAGCGCGAGGAGCGAAGCTCGGACGACGGCGAAAGGAGTGAACCATGAATTGCCGCGAACGACTCGAAGCGTATCTCCGCGCGAACGGCGTGCCGTTCGAGGTGCAGCATCACCCTCTCGTCTACACAGCCCATGAAGTGGCGGCCAGCGAGCACGTCCTGGCGACACAGATGGCGAAAGTCGTGATGGTGGTGGCGGACGGCGTGCTGGCGATGCTGGTAGTGCCGAGCTCCCGCAAGATCGACGAGGCCGCGACCGCCGCGACGCTCGACGTCCAGGAGGTGCGGCTGGCCGGCGAGCATGAGTTCGAGCACGCCTTCCCGGACTGCGAGGTCGGCGCGATGCCGCCCTTCGGCAACCTGTACGACATCCCGGTGTACGTGGACCGGGCGCTCGCCGAGGAGGGGAGGATCGTCTTCAATGCCGGCACGCACACCGAAACGATCGCCTGTTCGTACGTGGATTTCGAGCGGCTCGTCAAGCCGACGGCTGGGGAGCTGACGGCCGCCAGCCTGATCCCCGTGATGTAGCAGTCGCCGATCGAGCCCCCTGCCGTGCCCGCATGGTGGGCACGGCAGGGGTGCGATCGGACAGCCGCGGTTACGCCACAGAGATCAGGCTCGGCGTGAGGCGTGGGCAGGCACGACGACCTTGCCGTTGCTCGGCCTCGCCTCGACGGACGGCCCGTCGTCCGTCTGCGCCGCGAAGTCGCGGAGCACGACGGCGAGCGCGTGCATACGACGGTCCACCAGGGCGTGGATGCCGTCTGGAGGGAAGGAGCCGTCTGCCTGACGCGGACCGGCCGACCGCCCGGTGAGGCGCTCCAGTGCCTCGTCTACGGTGCGGACGGCGTAGACGTGGAACTGCCCGGCCGCGACCGCCGCGACGACGTCGTCGCGCAGCATCAGGTTCTCGACGTTGGCGTACGGCACGACGACGCCCTGCGCGCCGGTGAGGCCCGAGGCGAGACAGGCGTCGTAGAACCCCTCGATCTTCTCGTTGACGCCGCCGATGGCCTGTACTTCGCCACGCTGGTTCACCGAGCCGGTGACCGCGATGGCCTGGCTGAGGGGGACGTTTGCCAGCCGCGAGAGCAACGCCAGCAGCTCGGCGAGTGACGCCGAGTCGCCCTCGACTTGCTCGTAGCTCTGCTCGAACACCAGCCGGGCCGAAAGCGCGAGCGGCTTGTCCTGGACGTAGGTGTCTGCCAGATAGCCGCCGAGGATCAGCACGCCCTTGCTGTGGATCGGGCCGCCCAGCTCGGTCTCGCGCTCGATGTCGAGCAGCCCTTCACGGCCGGCCGCGACCGTGGCCGTGATCCGACAGGGCCGGCCGAAGGCGACGTCGCCGGCCTGGATGACCGCGAGACCGTGGACCTGTCCGACGGCCGCGCCGTCCGGCCGAATGAGCAGTACGCCACGAGCGGTCATCTCGCGCAGGCGGTCCTGCACGAGCGAGGAGCGGTAGCGGCGCTGTTCGACGGCCTTGCGAATGTGCTCGGCGCCGATGGCCGAGGCGCCGGCCTGGGTGGCCCAGTAGTCCGCCTCGCGGACGATGTCCGCCACCTGGCCGAAGCGGATCGAGAGCTTCTGCTGGTCCGCCGCGAGCCGCGACGATTCTTCGATCAGGCGGGCCACCGCCGCG
This sequence comes from Chloroflexota bacterium, assembly GCA_046328125.1. Lineage (GTDB taxonomy): Bacteria > Chloroflexota > UBA6077 > UBA6077 > JACCZL01 > JADZEM01. The sequence goes on along the minus strand of JAXLXF010000014.1, from coordinate 103,321 downwards.
CAGTCGAGGGGCAGGCCGTCCTGAGTGACGCCGGCCGCTATCGAGGCGACGTAGGCGAGCTCGCCGCTCGGCGTGCGGTCCATCTGGGTGTCGAAGTCGGCGCGGACTTTGAACAGCTCCTGGAAGTCAGGGTCGAGGGCGTGGAGCAGGTAGTAGTGGAGCGGCTGGCCGAGCAGGACGACCTTCAGGTCGAGCGGGATCGGGTCCGGCTGGAGCGAGCGGGTGCCGGCGAAGCCGAGCGCCTCGCCGAGATCTTCGATGACGACGGCTTTCTCACGGAGCGCGCGCGTCAGCCCCTGCCAGGCCATCGGGGCGCGGAACAGATCCTCGATCCGCATCACCAGGAAGCCGCCGTTGGCGCGGTGGAGGGCTCCCGCCCGGATCAACGTGAAGTCCGTCAGCAACGCGCCGAACAGGGCCTCGCGCTCGATGCGGCCGACCAGGTTTGGATAGGTCGTATTGGCATCGACAATCACGGGTGCGCCGACAGTGTCGGCGTTGTCCACGACGACGTTGACCTGATACTTTCGGAAGGCGCGTTCGTGCAGGGCGTGCTCCAGGTTGTCCGGCCCTGGCTGGGCTGTCGGAGTGCCGTTCGTGGTCAGGGGATGCTCTCGGAAGAGGACGACGTCGGCGAGAATGCCTTCCTGGATGTCGTGGAGGAAGGCGGCGACGTCGGGCTGCCCCGCGAAGTCGTCGATCAGGTCGTCGACGAGGCCGCCCACCGCATGCAGCGCGACCTCGCGGTCCTGGTCTTCGAGCCGCTGCATGGTCTCGCGTTCGGCGGCACGCATCTCTTTGAAGAAGGCGCTCGTCTGGGCCATCAACAGGTCGCGGTCACCTGCGATGCTCTGGCGCTCCTCGGGCGACAGCCTCCCAAGGTCGTCTTCGGAGAGGGGCTGCTCGCCGTGCACGGGAATCAGCATGAAGCCGGTCGGGGTGGCGCGGACGGTGAAGTTGAGCTCGTGAGCGCGTGCGCCAAGCTGGTGGAGCCCCTCGTCGCGTCGGTTGCTGAGATCCTTGACGATCTCCTCGCGCTGGGCGATGTATTCGTCGCCCTCGAAGACGCGCGGCAGCTCTCGCCGGACGGTCTGCACCAGTCTGGCGAGCTCGTCGCGCAGACGACGCCCCTGGCCCGGCGGCAAGCGCAGGGACCGGGGCCGCGTCGGATCGTGGAAGTTGTGGACGTAGCACCAGTCGTCGGGGGTGGGCCTCGACCGGGCGGCGTCCTGGAGGAACGTGCGGACGGCCGTCGTCTTGCCGGTGCCTGGGGCGCCCGACGCGAAGACGTTGAACCCGTGATTGGTCATCGTCAGGCCGAACGCCAGCGCGCTGGCCGCGCGCTCCTGGCCGACCAGGGCGGTGCCGCCTGTCAGCTCTGAGGTGGTCTGAAAGTCGAAGCTTTCTGGATCACAGGTCCGGCGGACCTGCTCGCTGCTGAGCTCGAGCCCCGGACCTGCCGAGATGTCCGCGGACATGTCTCCTCCCATGGCGCCGGGCGTTGACGTTCTGGTACTGCCGAGGGTCGTCCGTCGGCTCGCCGTTCGAGCGGCCAGCCGCCCTGGCGGCACCGACCTGTCAGTCTGCGCTGTGGCCGACACCGCCAGCGTAGGGGCGGCAGGTTGCGCATTCCATGACTGTCGGTTACTGCTGGGTGAACGAAAGACGAGGCGGCGGCTGTGCATCGGCCAGGCACGACCTGCGCGCGAAGCAATGCCCGGTTCACGAGCGGCAACGTCACGGGCAACCCGGCGCGGCGATCCTCAAGGTAGCCGAGACGACTGCCGAGCGCCGCAAAGCGCGTCGTGCAACGCCACAGACCTCGGCGCCGAGGGTAGCAGCATGATGGCAACCACGATGGAGAGCACGCAGGCGATCCCGGAGCTGCTGCGACGGCTGAGCGACACCACGCCGGTCTCACGGCGGGTGCTCACGGCGTATGTTGACACCTCGTCGATGCGCTCCGATAGGCAGGCGTACGTGCTGGCCTTGCGCGACGGGTGCAAGCGGATTCGGGCCTCGCTCGGCGAGGAGGAGCGCGACAGGTTCGAGCGATCGGTTCGCCAGACAGAAGCGTACGTGGTCGGAACGGACCGCCGTGGGCCTCCTGGTCTGGCCGTGTTCGCGTCGGGCGGCGACGACTACTTCTACGCCGTGCCTCTGCCACGACGGCCGGACGAGGAAGTGTCGTGGGGCGAGCGGCCGGCCCTGGCGCCGCTGGAGATGATGCTCGAGGAGTGCGAGCGCGTCGCCGTCGTCCTCTTCGACAAGGAGCGCGCTCGGATCTTCTCGGTCTACCTGGGGTCGATCGAAGAGTCTCGCGAGGTCCGGGACGAGGTGCCGGCTAAGCAGGCGACGGGCGGCTGGTTCGCGCTCGCCCAGACGCGCTACGCTCGCCATCACGAGGATCACGTCCTGCGCCACGCGAAGCACACGATCCAGGAGCTGTCGGCGCTGCTCCAGGCACGTCCATTCGAGCACCTGCTGATCGGCGGCCCGGACGAGGCACTGGCCGTGCTGCGCGCCCATCTCCCCCGGAGGCTCCGAGCGCGAATCGCTGGCACGCTGAGCCTCGGGATGTACGCCCGGGACGCGGATGTGCTGGAGGCGACCGCTGAAGCCGCCGAACGGATCGAGCGACGCGTGGAGCAGACCGAGGTCGAGGAGCTGCTCGACGCAGCGTCAACCCCGCACGTCGAGCTTGGCCTGCGCCAGACGCTCGACGCACTCAACGATCGGCGTGTGTCGGTGCTGTTCATCGCGGAGGGGTTCGCGGGCGAGGGGGGCGAGTGTCCGGCCTGTGGGCGCGTGACCGTGGGCTTCGGCGCGTGTGTCATGTGCGGGACGCCCACCCGCACGATCGGCGACCTCCGCGAGCGCCTGATCGAGCTCGCGGGGCAGCAGGGAGCGCGGGTCGAGCTGGTGTCCGGCCAGGCAGCAACGCTGCTTGCGCCATCTGACTGGCTCGGCGGCTGGACGCGCTATTGAGGCCCACCCGCCCTGAGAGCGCGGCCTCTCCGATCCTGGCCGCCGCGGTGGGGTGACCGACCGGGGCGGCCAGGATGGCCGTGGTCCCAGGAAGCCGGCACGCCTCTCAGGCAGCGCTGGTGGCGGTGGCGGTCGGATGCTGTAACCCCGGGTTCACGTCCGGCCACCTGAGTGGCAACGTCGGTGGGCGAGACTTGTTTTAGGGCGCCGGTGATTTCGGAGGCGTCAGCGGATGACCTGAGGATGTGAGACCATGATCGCCATGCTGCCATCCAGTGAGGAGCCCGCCGTGCTGCCCGGTGGGACGGCGGCGACGGAAGAACGTCGATCTGACCAGCCGGTGTCGGACCTTGCGATCTACCTGGACGAGCTGCGATCGTCGCCGCTCTTGACCGCTGACCAGGAGATCGCGCTGGCGCAAGAGGTGGAGGCGGGCCGCGAGGCGCGAAACGCTCTCACGACCGCCGTGGATCGCCTGACGCGCGACGAGCTGGAGGAAGCCGTTCGGATCGGCGAGGCGGCGTTCGACAAGCTGGTCGAGTCGAACCTGCGGCTGGTCGTGGCGGTGGCACGACGCTACGTCGGGCGCGGCGTCGATCTCGAGGATCTGATTCAGGACGGGAATCTCGGGCTCTATCGCGCGGCCGGCCGGTATGACTGGCGGCGCGGGACCAGATTCTCGACCTACGCGATGTGGTGGATCCGACAGGCTATCCATCGGAGCCTGGCGAATTCGAGCCGGCTGATCCGGCTGCCGGTCTACGTTGGCGAGCAGCTCGCCCGCGCTCGGTATGCCGTCCACAGGTTGGAGCAGGAGCTGGGGCGGGCATCGACGCCGACCGAGCAGCGGGACCATCTGGATCCGGCGGCGCAGCGGGTCATGGCGCGCGCGGCGGCACTCGAACGGCCAGTCTCGATCGACGGGCCAGTGACCGAGGATCTGACGCTGGCGGAGATCCTGCCGGACGAGTCGGTGGACGACGCCCTGGAGATCGTGGAGCATCGTCTCACGGCGAGCGGCCTCGACGATGCGCTGACGGAGATGCTGCAGCCGCGCGAGGCCGCGGTGCTGCGCCTGCGCTACGGTCTGGGAGGGTGCCGGGAGTCGTCGCTCGTGGACGTCGGGACGGCGCTCGGGGTCACGCGTGAGCGGGCCCGTCAGATCGAGGACGCGGCCCTTCGCAAGCTGCGCCGCTCCGCCCGGATCCAGTGTCAGTTCGGTGCCAACGTGTCTTGAGTGGGCCATCGTCGACGGCGATGCTGGCGCCTGCCGTTGCGCGCATCAGTGGCTGGCCCGTTGGACGATTGGGCCGGGCGGGGCGCTCTGGGTGTTCACGCCGACATGAGATGCTGCGTGAGCGCCCAGGGCGCCGTGCGCTGCACGGCCTCTACCGCGATGGCAGCGCGATCCAATCGACGTAGAGCGTCGTCGGAACTGGCTGTTCGCCGTGCGAGCCGTCGCAGGTCCGAACGTCGATGACGAATCCCACGGACGTCTTCGAGACCACCGTCAGGTAGTGGCAGGTGTCATCCACGGTCCAGCCGGACGAGTCCGACTGAATGGGCACCAGCGACACGCGGTAGCTGGCGTCCGGCAGCGGTGAGGAGAAGGTGACGCGGGTGGCGTGCTGGCCTGCGCCGATGGCCGCCTGGTCGGCCCGATACTCGAACAAGGCGGATGAGCCTTGCGGTCCTGGCGGACCAGCTGGACCTTGAGGCCCCTGTGGACCTTGAGGCCCCTGTGGACCCTGTGGACCCTGTGGCCCCTGGGGGCCTTGCGAACCCTCAGGCCCGGTGGCGCCCTGCGGGCCTTGTGCGCCCTCCGGCCCGTCGTCGCCGTCGTGCCCGTGCGATCCTTGCGGTCCGGGCGGGCCGATTGGCCCAGGCAGGCCGATTGGCCCAGGCAAGCCGGTGGCTCCGGTCGGACCGGCTGGGCCAGTCAGGCCGACCGGCCCGGCTGGTCCGGTGGGGCCAGCAGGCCCGATGGCTCCAGGAGGCCCAGGCGGTCCGTCAGCCCCGGCGGGACCAGTTGGACCGACCGGACCTATGGGACCGACGGGACCGGCCGGGCCGGCTGGTCCCTGAGGTCCGGGAGGCCCTGGTGGTCCGGAGGGGCCACCCGGTCCTGGAGGCCCGCCGGGTCCTGGAGGCCCGCCCGGCCCAGGTGGACCGCCCGGCCCAGGTGGACCGCCCGGCCCAGGTGGACCGCCGGGTCCTGGTGGCCCGGCTGGGGCGGACTGATCGACACGGTCGTCCTGGCGAGCCGTGGTCAGCAGTTGCGCGTCGCTCTGTCCGAGCGTTCCGTCGTCGAGCCGGGGTGCGCTGGCTGTGAGAACGGCTCCAGCGGCGTCACCGGTAGCGTCGGGCGATCCGCGAGCGATCGCAGCGGGTATTGGCCCGCCCTGGGCGCTCGTGCCGATGATGAGAGCAACAGCCACGGCGAGATACGCCGAGATCGTGATAAGCCGTGGCCGTGCCCGACCTGGCTCCTGGAGGTTTCGCATCGCGGATCGCTCCTCTCCGATGCTCTGTTCCGAGCATCGCTGATAGGTCTGGTCCGATCGGCCACTCGCTTCGTCTGTGCCGGCTCGACTGGCGACGTCGTGGCCGTCCGTCGTCAGTGTGTGCCGCCGGCGTTTCTGTGGCGGTTGCCGCCCGTGAACGACGGGTAACCGCGGGTGGCGGATGATAGGGCCGTTTCAAAGTCCGGCCACTGTGGCGTGAGCGGTGTGAGTCGGATCCGCCTGGGAGCGCGGCCATCCTGTTTCTGTTGATTTTGTCAAGCCTGATGGGGTTTGATATGGCTGGTAAAGCGGAGGCAGAGCGGCGGGGGTGGGGGATGGTGCTGCGCGAACGGGACCCGAACGAGATGCCCGAGGACATCGCGGCGGTCGGGGCGGCGGTGTTGAAGGAGCGGGACCCGTATCGGGTGATCGGGGAGCGGTTGGCGGAGCTGGTCCGGGACGGGCAGTTCGCCGAGTTGTACGAGCCGCGTGGGCGTGCGGCGGTGTCGCCATCGGTGCTGATGCTGGTGACGATCTTCCAGTTCATGGAGAACCTGCCAGATCGGGAAGCGGCCCGGGCGGTGCGGGTGCGGCTGGACTGGAAGTACGCGCTGCACCTGGCGGTGGACGATCCGGGGTTCGACTTCTCGTGCCTGAGCTACTTTCGGCGACGGCTGCTCAAGCACGAGCAGAGTCGGCTGCTGTTCGACCTCGTGCTGGAGCAGGTGCGGGGGCTGGGGTTCTTGCAGAAGGTGGGGAAGCAGCGGACCGACGCGCTGGGGGTGCTCGGGGCGGTGCGGGAGCTGAGCCAGTTGGAGCTGGTCTGGGAGGCGCTGCGGCTGGCGCTGCGGGCGCTGGGGGAGGTCGACGCGGCCTGGGTCGCGCAGGCGGTGCCGACCGCGTATCGGACGCAGTACCTGGAGCGGCGGTCGGACTCTCGGCTGACGGCGGAGGAGCGGCAGGCCGAGCTAGTGCGGGTGGGGCAGGACGGCGCCTGGCTGCTCGACCGACTCGCCGCCACGGACGCGGGCGTGCTGCGCACCCTGCCCGAGGTCGAGACGCTGACGACGATCTGGCAGCAGCGGTACGAGCGCGCTGACGACGGCGTGCGGTGGCGGAGCAAGACGCTCGACAGCACCGAGCTGATCGTGACGCCACACGATCCGGGGGTCCGAATCGGGCAGAAACGGGGGCACGTCTGGTGGGGCGACAAGGTCCACGTCACCGAGACCATCGCCGAGCCGCCCGCCGCTGACGACGCGGGGCCGGTCGATCCTGCCGACCAGGTCCGCTTCATCACCGACGTCACGACCAGCCCGGCGCCCAGTGGCGACGGCCAGGCGCTGGCCGAGATCCGCGCGCACCTGACCGAGCAGGATCTGCTGCCCACCGAGCAGGTGGTCGACAGCGGCTACGTCTCGGGCAAGCACCTCGCCGAGAGCGCCGCGGCCGAGATCGACCTGGTCGGCCCACCCCTGGCCGACACCTCGCCCAACGGCTTCAAGATCGCCGACTTCACCCTCGACCACGCCGCGCGCCAGGCGATCTGCCCGGCCGGTCAGACGTCCACCAAATGGGCGGTCCGCCGCGAGCGCGACGGCAGTCACGCGCTCCAGATCCGCTTCCCGGCCGCCGTCTGCGCCGCTTGCCCGCTCCGGCCCCAGTGCACCGACAGCAAGGGCGGCCGCAACCTCAGCATCTCCGAGCACTACGCCCGCCTCGCCGCTCGCCGTGCCGAGGCCCAGACCCCGGCCTTCCGGGAGAAGCTGAAAACCCGCGCCGGCATCGAAGCGACCCTCTCCGAACTGGTCCGCGCCCATGGCCTGCGCCGCCATCGCTACCGCGGCGACGCCAAGCGCCACTTCGAGCACCTCCTCAAGGCCGCCGCCTGCAACGTCAAGCGTCTCGCCCGTGCCCTCGCTACCCTCCAACACGGCCCCTTCCTCCCACCGCCCCTCACCAGACCGGCCGGCGCACTCCCCTGAGCCGCTCCCGCATCCCCGGCCCACCCTGCTCCCCCGCTCCCCGCCTCCAACGGCGCCTGCTCCCCCGACCCGCGCCAGACATAAATCAACAGAGACATCCTGGCCGCTTCGTTGCAAAACCGGGGCGGCCAGGATGGCCGCGCTCCCAGGCGGTAGGCACGACTTTGAAACAGCCCCGCGGCGGACAACGCTCGGTGTACGCGCTGTTGTCCGGAGTGTCCCGCCCGTTTTGGCGCGCTGTTCGCACTCGATTGGGCGGGCGGACGGGACACCGTTGTCCGGTCAGCCCCTTGTCGGTCAGCCCTTCTGATCAGGGGGTATACTATGAGTGGGAAGGAGGCGAGTGGTAGCGGTGAGAGCGATCAGCGCGACGACCCTGGCGCCCCGACCCGTAGCCCGCTGAGAAGGTAACGCTCGAAGGCGCGGAGTGGAGGCGGAGGACCGATCCGGTAGCATCGGACGCGGCGACGCCCCCTGGCAGGTGTACGGCTGAAGCGGTCAAGGCGAGGGACGCCGGTATCCCAGACAATCGAAGACGCGAGCAGCGAGCCGCGGCCCCAGGTCGGCGGCTCGCGTGAGTGTCGGACGAGAAAAGACCCCTCAGAAGCCGGCTTCTGAGGGGTCTTCGTCTTCGGTAGTGGTGGAGCCGACGACAGGAATCCACCGCTGGCAGTTAAGGGAGCGTTTGGGGTGATACTGAACACGAGGATTCCGCCCGGCGGGACGCCCCAGCGCTCCCCATGCCACCAACGGCTCCGCTCCCCAATACGCTCCCCGACGATCGGCGCACGGCATCATGATGCCCATGTTTGTCCATCATGACTCGCAGCTCAGTGCGTGGTACCGGTCGATTAGTCGGCGCGCCCGCGCCTCGTCGAAGATCAGGCACTCGCCGGCTTCTCGCCGTGGAATAGGCTCGCTTAGCTACTGTGAAATCGAAGGGTGTCCGATTCCCTCAGCGCAAATCTGGCGCACGAGCCCTCGCTGCCGCAGATGACGTCGACGGCGGCGGGTGCACGTCCCGTCGCTCGCTCAAAGGCACGGGCCAGGTGCTCGGCCAGTGTGCCGTTCTCACTGGTACTTGAGCCGGCGAGGCCGTCCACGTCGAAGATCACGAGTGTCACCCCGTCAGCCGTCTCGTACACGAGGTCTACGACCAGGTCGTGCACCACGCCATCCACGACGGCCAGTAGCGGCACAGCGCGCCGACAGGTGGGGCTCGTGACCGCACGCTCGAATGCCTCGCTGCCCACAATCGTCTCGGCCCGCGCTATCACGTCCGGGTCGTCCTCGCCATACAGACGCAGGTGTCCGGGATCAGAGCGATATGCCAGCGCGCGGACCCGCTGGACGAAGGATGCCTCGCGGCCGTCGGGTCGGTCGGCGTCCGGATCACCGGCCAGCCCCGATGCGTCGCCGTCGTCGATGCGCGGCTCGGCGCCAAGTCTCTTCAGCAGATCGCGGCGCTCGGCCAGCCAGGCGGCCTCGTCCTCCTCGTCTCCCCAGCGCGCGGCCGGTGTGCTTTCGCCCTGTTCGCCGCTGAGGTTCGTCGACACGGAGCCGTCGCGGGCCAGCGAGAGCGGGTGGCAGAGGCCGTTGGTCCCGTCCAGACGATCTTCGATCAGCGCCGCCGGGCTTGAGATGGCGCTGGTGGTGCGGAACAGGCTCAGCACCAGATGATCACGGGCGCGGGTCGTCGCCACGTACAGGAGCCGAGCCAGCTCGGCGTCGGCGAGCCGCTGCTCGTGCGCTTGCGCGTCCTCGAAGCCGGCGGTGCGCCACTCCTGGCCCACCCGACAGATCAACGCACCGCTCTGGCGGTCCGCGATCAGCTCGACCGCGCTGGTGCCGCCGCCGCGCCCCGAGCCGAGCCCGGCCAGTAGCACGACCGGGAACTCCAATCCCTTGGACTTGTGGATGGTCAGGATGCGCACCGCCGCCTCGTCCGGCTCGGCCTCGGCGGACTCCGCGTCGCGGGCCTCAGCTCGCGCCAGCCCGTCTATCCAGTCCAGGAACGCCCGCAGCGAGTGGCGCCCACTCGTCGCGAGTTGACGCGCCCGCGCCACCACGTAGCGCAGTCGTCGCCAGGACTCGCGTGGCCGCACATCGCCGAACGCCGATGCCGCCAGCAGCCGCTCGCCGATGTACGCCTCGATCAGGGCCGGTGGCGCCAACCGGTGGCGCCGAGCGTGAAACTCCGCGAGGCAGGCCAGTGCCTGCTTCACGCGACCATCGGGGCCGTCGCCGGGGTCTTCGTAGTCGAGTCGCCCGCCACCCTCGACCCAGCGCAACAGGTCCGGGTCCGTGATGGCGAACGCCGGCGAGCGTAGCGCGCCGACCAGGGCCACCTGGTCGGATGGATCGTCGATGGTGCGCAGGCCGGCCAGCAGATCGCGGACCTCCTGCGTCGCCAGCAGCAGCGTGCCGCTCTCGACCCGGTACGGGACACCGCCATCTTCCAGGGCGCGCTCCAGGGCGCGGAGATGGGTCCGGGAGCGGATCAGGATGCAGATATCGCTGTAGCCGGCCGCCCGCACGACGGGGGTGCCGTCGTCGCCATGGCCGAGAACCGGCCAGCCATCCTCGACGACCGCGTGGGCGGTGGCCGTCAATGCCGCCGCCTCGGCGGCGGCGACCGCCGCCGCGTTGCCGCCGACCGCCGTCCCAATGCGGTAGACGCCGAGCCGGTCGTGGCCGTCGAACGGGCCTCGCCTGGGGTGCAGGTCGACGTAGGCCGGCTGGATTCTGGGAGCGGGCCGCATGTGTCCTGCGAAGTGGTAGTTCACCCACGTCAGCACCGGCGGCACCGAGCGGAAGTTCTGGACCAGGTAGACGCGACCGTCGGCGAGCCGCTCCTGGAGGTCGTCGTAGACGCCGATGTCGGCCCGGCGGAAGCGGTAGATGCTCTGCTTCGGATCGCCGACCACGAACAGCTTGCCGGGGACCAGGCGGATGTCGCGCCAATCGGCCGGGAGGGGGGCATCGGGTACGGCGCACAGGTAGAAGACCAGTTCGGCCTGGAGCGGATCGGTGTCCTGGAACTCGTCGACGAACACCCGCCGGTAGCGAGACTGCGCGCGTCGCCGAACCTCGGGAAGGTCGCGGAGGAGATCGCGCGCCCAGGCCAGCAGATCCTGGAAGGTCGCGGCGCCGTCGGAGCGCCGCTCGGCGACGCCGACGAGGGTGAAGTCGCGGAGCGCGGCCAGCATCCCCGAGAGGGTAACGGCGCGGTGGCCCTCCAGCACCAGCGCGATCCGCTCGTTGGCCTCCTTCACCAGATCCTTGATCCGCTTGCAGGCGTTCTCGCCCTCCGGGAGCTTCCCCCAGTTCTTCTGGCTGCCCGGCGACTTGAGCACTCCGAGGCCGAGCAGGGCCGCCAGCGAACCCTCGTCGCTGGTGCTGTCGCGCAGCCTGGCCGCCCACGGCCTGGCGCGCAGGATGACCTGTGCCAACGGGTCGCGCGGCCCGTTGACGGCATAGCCCAGGTAGCCGTCGGCCTCGGCGAGGACGGCGGCCACCGCGTGGGCCGCCGCGACCGCGTCGTCGGGCGCCGCCGAGGGCCACGCCGTGGTCGGCGTGAGCAGGTCGTGCTGGGCCTGCAGCGCCAACGCCAGCTCGCGGAGGTGATCCTGGGTCAGCCCGAGCAGCAACGCCCGCCGCACGGTGTGGGACGCCGGAGGACGGAGAGCGTCGCCCCAGAACCAGGCCCGAAACCGCTCGTCGAAGCGCGCCCCCTGCTCGATGTCGTCCAACGGAGCGATCCCCGGCGGCAGGCCGGCTTCCAGCGGATAGGCGCGCAGGAGGGAGGCGGCGAAGGCGTGGATCGTCGAAATTTGCGCGAGGTGGATCCCGGCGGCGGCCTCGTGACAGCGCCCCCGCTCCTCGTCCGAGTACTCGACGTTGGCGGCGGCACGCTCCAGCTCGGCCCGGACGCGGTCCCGCAGCTCGGCGGCGGCGGCCTCGGTGAACGTGATCGCCGCGAGCGATGCCATCTCGACGTGGCCGGCTCGGACCAGCGCGACGATGCGACCGACCAGCACCGTCGTCTTGCCGGTGCCAGCCCCAGCCTCCACGAAGAAGGTCCGGTCGTGCTCCGTGAGCAACCTCGCCCGGTCGGCGGCGTCAACCGGCGTCCGCTGGTCGGTCACGAGATCACCGCGTCCAGCACCGGCAGCGCGCCGCGCTTGCGCTTCCAGGCTTCGTCTCGCACAGTGTGGCAGACGCGGTCGTAGTCGCAGTACGCACAGTTGGCGAACGATCCTCGGTCGCGGACGCCCGGCACGGAGGGGAACGCACCACTCCCGACGCCATCGGCCGCCCACTGCACCACCTGCCCGAGGCGCGTTTCGATGTCCGGGCCGTCCTGCACGCCGATCCGCTGGAACCCGCCCCGCGCTGTCACGAAGCGGAACTGCGCCTCGATCTGCCAGGCGTCCGGGGCGCCATCGCGGTCGCGCATCGCATTCCGCATCGCCTGGGTGTAAACGGCGAGCTGGATGCGACGCCCCCCGGCGACCGGGTCCTGCTCCAGGTCCTTGTACGCCGCCGCGCCGCCGGTCTTGTAGTCGATGATCATCGCCCGATGGGTCGCCCGGTCCACGTCGATCCGGTCGACGATGCCGCTGAACGCCACGGTGCGGCCGTCTGCCAGTGCGAGCGAAACGGCCGGCCAGGAGTGCGGATCGTCGGTTCGGCCGAACGACTGCTCGAAGCGGATCGGGACCAGCCCGTCGGCATCGCGCCACGCCTGGTCGCGCTCCAGGAGCTCGTGCAGGTCGGCCAGGATCGCCGCGCGGGCGTTCTCCCAGGCGAGCAGATGGCCGGCCCGCCCGTCGGCCTCCAGGTCGGCGAACACCTGGGCTGCGACGTCGTCCAGGCGGTCGTGGTCGGCCGGACCGATGCTATCGCCGGGCCGCAGTCGCTTCTCGTCGGCCAGCGCGCGGTAGAACCGTTCCAGGATGTGATGGACCACGCTGCCCCGATCGAGCGCCGAGGCGGTCCACTCGTCCTCGGGCCGCCGCGTCGCCCGTACCCGCGGCACGTCGCGCAGGAGATACAGGAATCCGCAGGTCGCCCACCGCTCGATGGAGGTCGCGGACGTCCGCCCCTGGTCGAAGGCGCGGGCCATCAGCCGCGACGCACCCGCCAGCTCCGCCAAATTGCCGTCGTACTGGGTGAAGGAGCGCGAGCGGCGGGCATCGAGCGCTCGCAGCGCCGCTCCGAGCGGCAGGTCCGCCCGCCGGGCCAGCGGATGGCCGGCGAGGTCGCCATGCACGCGCCTCCAAGCCGCCACAGCGGCCAGCCGACGGTCGGCCAGGTCGGCGGCGACCAGCTCGCCGTCCGCCACACGCAGGGCGCCGTCGCGCACCGACGCGACCCGCAGCAGCCAGGGGCGGCCCGCCGCCAGCAACGAGACCTGATCCGACGCGTAGATCGGTAGCTGGTTCGAGCACCATCGCGTCGCGGAGGCTGTCCAACGCCGCATCGAGCACTTCGGAGGCCGCGACCTCGGCGGCCTGCCAGTCCGGACCCGGCGCCACGTAGCGCGCCTTCAGGTCGGCGGCCCACGCGACGAATGCGTCCCAGGAGGAGCCGTCGGCCGGCGGGGTGAGATCGGCGCTCAGACGGGAGATGGCCCGCGCGATGGCGTCAGCCGCCTCCACGTCACCGAGGAGGAGCGTCCAGTCATCGTCATCGGCTACCCGATCTTCGTCGTCGGCGTGGCTCTCGGCAGCGGCCAGCGCCCGCGCCAGCCCGCCGAGCCGCTCGATCCACTGACGGGCACCTTCGACGATCTGGGCCTGTCGAGAGAGGCGGTCCCAGGCGCTGACTGGTACCGGCGGCAATGAGTCCGCCTTGCGATCGCCGACCGGCGGACGAGAGGTCAGCCACTCCAGGACCGCGTCGCGGGCGAACCGCCGCTCCGGCAGCACCAGCAGCCCAAGCAGCGAGCGCGCGGCCCAGAACCCGCTCAACGGTTGGCCGCTCGCGGCGTGCCAGGGGAATCCGGCCACGTTGAGCGCCTCTCGGACGGACGCGCCGTACGCGGCTTCATCGGTGTAAAGGATCGCCGCCTTCCAAAGCGGAACACCGGCCCGGATGTCGCCGGCGACGCGCCGCACGACGGTGCGTGCCTCCTCGGATGGGTCTGGGGTGCTGATCACGTCGATCTGTGCCGGCGCGGTGATGTGTCCAGACTGCGAGCCGGGTATGACCCCAAGGTGTTCGGCCAGGCGCGCTGCGGCTTCAGCCATCAGAGCTTCGGCGGCAACATCGCCGAGATGCGGCACCGCCACTAGCACCGGCAGGTGCCGGCCGAGCCCCGCGAGTAGGCGGATGGTCGCCGGGTCAAGTCGCTGCGGCAAGTACATGATCACCGCGCCGAGCGACGAGACCCAGGCGCCGACGCCGAACTCGGCGCGTTCGGCGGCGACTCGTGCGAGGTCTGGGGCGTCACGGAGGTCGCGGACGAGATCGAGATAGCGACGGTAGGTCGCCACAGCGGCCGCTGGGACCGCCCCGCGCGCGACCAGGGCGTCCAACGCGGCACGCTCGTCATCGTGGAGGCGCAGCTCACGGAATAGCGCTCGAAGCCCCTCGTGCAGTCCGGAGTGGTTGGCGACGTGGGCGAGCTCCGCTGATCCGGGATCGTGAGCGGCGAGTCGGACGGCCGCCGTCTCCAGTACGCCCGTGCGCACGTCGGGGTCAGTGGCGCCGGTGCGCCCGGCCACGATGCTGGCGAGCTGGTGCGGCATGACGATCCGTACGTTCGCGCAGCCACGCTCGGCCAGCGCCCGTCGTGCCGCCGCCGCGAGGTACGGGCTGGTGACCACCGACACCCGCCGTAGGGAATCATCCTTCTGGAGCGCAACCACGGCATTGACCAGCCAGGCCAGGGATGATTGCCCTGGCCGCACCAGGTCGACGCGGTGAATCGCTGCCAGCTCTGTCAACGTCCGCTCACCCAATGGGCTCTGAGAGTATCGAACGTGTCCCGCGATGCCTCGGGGACGCCGCCTCGATAGGTGCACCACAGCATCCGGGAACGGTCGGCACGTCTGTACCGAGATGAGGGTATATCTGTCGTCGTCGCGACGAGATTCACGTAGGTTTCTGCTCGGGATCCCCATCATACGTCGATGATCGGTATCCGTGCGTGATTGCACTCTCTGTTGCTCTTCTCGAACGAGCTTGATTATTCGGCCGCTCGCGCTTTACAGCGGATTTCACCAAAGGTGATCGAAGAGGATGGGGGTCGGCACCTGAAGCGTGATGACGGGTGGGGCGTCTGGGAAGCGCGAGGGCGGGAGCGGTGCCGGGCGGCGGCGTGGTGAGCGCTTGGGTCGGCGTCGGCGGGGGCCGTAACCGGCGTGGGCGATCCAGCCGGCGGCATCCTGTGAGGTGATCGTGCGGAGGGCGGCCCAGACGGCGGTGCTGTGGGCCTCGACGGTGCGGGGTGCGCTGGTCCGCAGGACGCCTTTGAACTTCGAGAAGGCCTCCTCGATGGGGGTGAGGTCGGGTGAGTAGGCCGGCAGGTACCAGAGCTGGGCGCCCCGCGCTTCGATCGCCGACTTGGCGCGGTCGCTGTAGTGGACCTTCAGGTTGTCGACGACCACGATCTGGTCGGCCTTCAGGGTCGGGGCCAGCCGGTGGATGACGTAGGCGTCGAAGGCGGCCCGGTCGATCGCCTCGTCGAGCAGCAGGCCAGGCCCGAAGCCGTCGACGGTCAGGGCCGTGATGAGGGTCCGGTTCTTCCCACGCCGGCCAGGCACGTCGCCGTAGGCCCGCTGCCCACGTGGCGCCCGACTGTAGGGCCGGGTCATCCCGAGGTCGCTGCCGGTCTCGTCCACCCAGACGAACCGCGCCGGGTCGACGTCCCGGGCCTGCTCGCGCCAGACCGCCCGCTTCGTCTCGTCGCGTTCGCTGGCCCGCCGAGACTTTTTTTCCGGGTCCAGCCGACCTGCCGGGTGATTGCCCGACTCATCGTCGCGTGGCTGATCCGCACGCCGCTGCTCGCCTCCCACCACACGCAGTGCTCTTCCAGCGTCGCATCCGGGTGTTCCTGCAAGCGAGGCACCAGCGCAGCCGCCAGGCCGACCGTCTTCACGCCGGGTGGACCCGGCCGGGGCGACTCGGCCAAACTCCCCGTCTCCCGTTGCCGACGACGCCACCGCGTCAGGGTCGCCGTCGAAACCCCAAACAGCCGGATCACCTCCGGTCGGGGCGTCCCCAGATCCAGCGCATCGAGCGCCCGAATCCGCAAATCCCGCGAATACGCCTTCATACCCACAGTTTGACGAAACGATCACTTTTCACGCAAGGCGCTGTACGCTAGCGACGCCTCATTGCAAACCGTGGACGTCACAGAGGTAGCTTGTGCGAACCACGTCGCTGGAGCCAAAGCCGGTGAAACGATCGTTCGTTGGCCTATTAGAGATGTGGGCGAGGCATAGGGAGGCACTCGTCTTGGCGTCCGCGTGTCGTTACGACTGTAAGCGCGTTGGGGCGAGTGTGCGCGGTCGCTATAGCCTCGGACCGGGTGTCAAAGGGTGACCTGCGTATGAGCGCGCTTGAGGAGCTCAGGCCCAACGCGGCGGTGCGAGGCATCCTGCCCGACAGCCTCGTGGCGGTCGTGAGCGTGCAATGGTACGGGTCCGACGCGCTCAACCTGACATACAGGGCAGCGAACGGCAAAGTGGCCGACGAGCTGCTCTACCGCCACGACGAGGAGCGTATCGAGATCGTCGAAGCGGGGCGGCCATGGAGCTTCGACGGCGACGGCGCGCTGTTCCGTCTTGCCTCCGAAGCGCATCGGATTCGTCTAGCCCACCTCTTCGACCCGGTCCTGGCGGTCCACACTTCGATCGTCGACCCGCTGCCACACCAGATTACCGCCGTCTACGACAGCATGCTCACGCGGCAGCCATTGCGGTTCCTACTCGCCGACGACCCTGGCGCCGGCAAGACGATCATGGCCGGCCTGCTCATCAAGGAACTGATCGCCAGGGGCGATCTCCAGCGGTGCCTGATCGTCTGCCCTGGCAGTCTGGCTGAACAGTGGCAGGACGAGCTGTACCGCCGGTTCCAGTTACCGTTCGAGATCCTGACCAACGACAAGCTAGAGGCGGCGCGGACCGGTAACTGGTTCCTAGAGACCAACCTCGTCATCGCCCGCCTCGACAAGCTCTCGCGCAACGAGGACGTTCAGGAGAAGCTCCAGGCACCCGACTGCGCCTGGGACCTGGTCGTCTGCGACGAGGCGCACAAGATGTCAGCCTCGTTCTTCGGAGGCGAAGTCAAGTACACCAAGCGGTATCGCCTCGGGCAGCTTCTCTCTACGCTGACCCGCCACTTCCTGCTGATGACGGCCACGCCGCACAACGGCAAAGAAGAGGACTTCCAGCTTTTCATGGCCCTGCTGGACGGCGACCGTTTCGAGGGCCGCTTCCGCGATGGTGTGCATACAGCAGATGTGTCCGACCTGATGCGCCGGATGGTCAAGGAGAGCCTGGTCAAGTTCGACGCGACACCGCTCTTCCCCGAGCGGATCGCCTACACCGTTCCCTACGCGCTCTCAGATGCCGAAGCGAGCCTTTACGGCGCGGTCACAACGTACGTCCGAGACGAGTTCAACCGCGCTGAGGCACTCCAGAACGACAAGCGGGCCGGCACAGTCGGCTTCGCGCTCACGATCCTCCAACGACGGCTGGCATCGTCGCCGGAAGCGATCTACCAGTCGCTGCGCCGGCGTCGCGAGCGGCTCGAAGGCCGCCTGCGCGAGCTGGAGCTGCTTCAGCGCGGGGCGGCGGTTACCGGTGCCTTCACGCCGCTCCTGCCAGGGCTTGACGACGAGGACATCGACGATCTGGAAGACGCGCCCGATAACGAGCTCGAGGCCGCCGAGGAGCAGATCCTCGACCAAGCGACCGCCGCCCGCACCATCTCGGAGCTGAAGGCCGAGATTCAGACGCTCCAGCGTTTGGAGTCGTTGGCGCAGGCGGTTCGGGGCAGCAGTGAGGACCGCAAGTGGCGCGAGCTTGCCAGCCTGCTCGGAGAAATCTTCACGCCGTCTGGCATCGCGGGGCGGGTGGCGGAAACACCGGCACCGTACGGAGCCGGCGCAATCGCTAGACCGGTGGGCTCACCGCACCAGAAGCTGGTGATCTTCACCGAGCATCGCGACACCCTGAACTACCTCCAGCAGCGGATCAGCACCCTGCTGGGGCGGCAGGAGGCCGTGGTGGTGATCCACGGCGGCATGGGACGCGAAGACCGCCTGCGGTCGCAGGAGTCGTTCCGTCACGACCCCGAGGTGCAGGTGCTGCTCGCCACCGACGCTGCTGGCGAGGGCATCAATCTCCAGCGCGCTCACCTGATGGTGAACTACGACTTACCGTGGAACCCCAACCGGCTGGAGCAGCGCTTCGGACGCATCCACCGCATCGGCCAGACCGAAGTCTGCCACCTCTGGAATCTGGTCGCCGACGAGACTCGCGAGGGCGACGTCTACCGCACGCTCCTGGAGAAGCTCGACGAGGCACGGGCTGCGCTCGGTGGCCAGGTATTTGACGTGCTCGGCAAGGTCCAGTTCGAGGGGAGGCCGCTCCGAGAGCTGCTGATCCAGGCGATCCGGTACGGCGAGCAGGAGGACGTGCGCGCTCGCCTGACACGAGTGGTCAGCAATGCCTTCGATCCGTCCCAGCTTCAGGATCTGATCGAGGACCGCGCGCTGGTGCACGATGCGATGGACGCCAGCCGCGTCTACCGGATTCGGGAGGAGATGGAACGAGCCGAAGCCCGACGCCTCCAGCCGCACTACGTGGAGAGCTTCTTCCTGGAAGGCTTCCGTCGGTTGGGTGGCGCAGCCAGGCAGCGTGAGTCGCGTCGCTACGAAGTCACGCATGTACCGTCGCCAGTCCGATACCGTGACCGTTCGATTGGGACCGGTGAGCCAGTCATGCCGCGCTACGAGCGCATCGCCTTCGAGAAGGCGCTGGTGGCCCCGCCCGGCCAATCGCCGGCCGCGTTCATTTGCCCCGGCCATCCCCTGCTCGACTCCGTCATCGACCTGACCCTGGAACGCCATCGCGATCTGCTCAGGCGTGGCACCGTGCTGGTGGACGAGCGAGATACAGGAACCAGTCCGCGCGTGCTGTTCTACCTGGAGCACGCTATCCAGGATGGCAGCCTGACGCGAACAGGTGAACGGCGGGTTGTCTCGAAGCGGATGCTGTACGTGGAGCTGGACGCCGCCGGCCAGGCCCGGCATCTCAGCTACGCTCCGTACCTTGACTACCGGCCGCTCGAAGCCGATGAGCCGTCTATCGACGCGCTGCTGGCTCGGCCCGAGTGCACCTGGATCAGTCGCGAGCTGGAGCAGACTGCGCAGAGCTATGCCGTGGCGAACGTGGTGCCAGAGCATCTCGCCGAGGTCCGCTCGCGCAAGCTGGCACTGATCGACAAGACCGAGGCAGCGGTCAAGGACCGTCTGACCAAGGAGATCAACTACTGGGACCTCCGCGCCGAGGATCTCAGGCTCCAGGAGCAGGCCGGACGGCCGAATGCCCGTCTCAACTCGGGAGAGGCGCGCAGGCGGGCGGATGCGCTCCAGGCTCGCCTTGAGAAACGGATGGGCGAGCTGCGGCTGGAGCGCCAGGTCTCGCCACTGCCGCCGGTCGCGATCGGGGGCGTGCTCGTGGTGCCGGCCGGTCTGGTCGCCGCGATGACAGGACGGCCAGCGCCAACGGCCACCTCCGACACCCAGGCAGCAGCAGCACGAGCCCGCGCCATCGTCATGCAGACTGAGCGCGACCTCGGCTTCGAGCCGACCGACCGCGAGTTTGAACGGTTGGGGTACGACATCGAAAGTCGCATACCTGGGACGGGGCGTCTCCGTTTCATCGAAGTGAAGGGGCGCATGGCCGGGGCGGACACGGTGACGGTGACGAAGAACGAGATCCTTTACTCGTTGAACAAGCCGGACGAGTTTATCCTGGCGCTGGTCGAGCTTCGCGAGGACGGCGGCCATCGTGTCAGCTACGTGCGCCGTCCATTCCAACGTGAGCCTGACTTCGGCGTCACCAGTGTTAACTACGACTTCGCCGACCTGCTAGCCCGATCAGAGGCGCCTGCGTGATCGACTTGGTCGCCCAGCTCGAAGACTGGATGAACGACGATGAGGACGAGCATCTGGAGTTCAAAGAGGCTAAGTCGAACTTCCATTTCGAGACGCTCGCGGACTACTGTGCCGCGCTCGCAAATGAGCGCGGTGGCAAGATCATCCTCGGAGTGACGGATCGGCGGCCTCGGCGAGTCGTGGGCAGCCAGGCGTTCTCGGAGCTCGGACGAACGAAGGCCGGTCTGATCGAGCGGCTTCATCTGCGAATCGAAGCGTGGGAGGCTCCTCATCCGGACGGCCGGGTCGTGGTGTTCGACGTGCCGTCACGCCCAATCGGCGTCCCGATCTCCTACAAGGCTGCGTACAGGATGCGGGCCGGAGAGAGCCTGGTCGACATGACGTCGGACATGCTTCGGCGGATCTTCGAGGAGTCGGGACCGGACTTCTCGCAAGAGGTGTGCGCCCAGGCCACGCTGGCGGACCTCGCGCCGGACGCGATCCGACGACTGAGGGAGATGTGGCATCGTCGTTCAGGAAACGACCGCCTCCTCACCGTCTCAGATGAGCAACTCCTGATCGACGCCGAGTTGATCGACGAAGGGCGCATCACCTACGCCGCGCTGATCCTGCTGGGAACCCACCGTGCACTCGGTCGGCACCTCGGACAGGCTGAGGTCGTTTTCGAGTACCGGTCGAGCGACGCCTCGCTACCGGCGGGCGATCGGCAGGAGTACCGCGAAGGGTTCCTGGGCTACCTGGATGATCTCTGGGAGCGGATCAATCTGCGAAATGACCGTCAGCCCTTCCAGCTCGGCCTGGTTCGGTATGAGATCCAGACGTTCAACGAGCGCGCGGTCCGGGAAGTCCTGCTGAACGCGGTGAGTCACCGTGACTATCGCCGGCCGGAGTCCGTCTTCGTTCGCCAGTACCCACGACGGCTGGAAGTGGTCAGCCCCGGCAGCTTCTTGAACGGCATCTCGCCTGACAACGTGCTCTGGCGGCAGGCGCCTCGCAACCGACGCATCGCCGAAGTACTCCAGAGATGCGGGTTGGTCGAGCGGGCTGGGCAGGGAATGAACCGCATCTTCGAGGAGCAGATCAAGGAGAGCAAGCCGCGCCCCGATTTTTCTGGGACGGATGATTTCCAGGTTTCGGTGACGCTGCATGGTGAGATTCAGGACGAGCGCTTCCTTCGCTTAGAGGACCTGTCTCAGGTGTTACCTGCGCTCACCCGCCATCAGGTGCAATGGCTCCTCCGCACCATGAAGGCCGAAGGCCGCATCCACAGCCGAGGTCAGACACGAAACAGCCGATGGTATCCGGGTCCGGAGGAGATTGCGTGAGTCTCGTACACCGGGTGGTCGTGCGCAGTTGTCATGCACCTCTCGGATGCCGTGACCAGGGGGCCTCTTTGACGAGTATTGCGTGTCATCGTGTCCGAACACGCAATGCCCACGCAATCAGTCAGCAATCGGGGGAGCGATAGCCGTGACTCCTCTCTGGAGGCGCCCTCCAGCTATTGCGTGTGATATGGATGTGACGAGTAACGCGGTGCGCAATCACCAGGCGATGCCGTTGTGGGGGGAGGTCTCCTGCCGATGAGCTTGTTCGAGGACACGAATCCTCGCGCGCTGAAGGAGCTTCTCGGGCAGATCAACTCGCGAGAGGTGGCCCTGCCAGACTTCCAGCGCGACTTCGTCTGGGACCCAAACGCGACCCAGGAGTTGATCGTCTCGGTGGCGAGCAACTACCCAGCCGGCAGCCTGCTGCGCATTCGGAACACGCATAACCTGTTTGCCTGCCGCGAGCTCCAGGGCGCACCGGTGCTGAACGGTAGCCACCCGACCTATCTGGTGCTCGACGGCCAGCAGCGGCTGACCTCGCTGTACCAGGCGTTCTACGGCGTGGGCGAATACCGCTACTTTCTCAACTTGCGGCGATTGCTCGGCGGCGATGACCTTGAAGAGTGTGTCTTTCACCTGCGGACCACCGCGAAGCAGGCGCAGGCACTCGCCGACATCGCCGTCCAGGCCCAAGAGCTGACGCTGCCGCTCAGCATCCTCAAGAACGGCATGGGCGGCTTTCTCTCATGGATGCTGACAATCGCCCAGATGGCCGGATCGGCCGGCCCTGACACGGCAATCGAGCTTCAGAAACGGCTCATGCACCTCGACGCTGTGCAGGCGATCGACGACTATCAGTTCCCCGTCGTAACGCTTTCAGACGCTACGAGCGCTGAGGCAGTCTGCACCATCTTCGAGACGCTCAACCGGACCGGCGTCAAGCTGAGCCCGTTCGAGCTGCTGACGGCACGGTTCTGGCCGCACGATGTCAAGCTGCGCGACCACTGGGAGCAGGCACGGGCCGACGATCCGATTATCACCGACTTCGCTGTCGATCCGTACTACCTGCTCCAGGTGGTGGCGCTGCTGGCGCGGCCAGCACCATCCTGTAAGCGGGGAGACGTGCTCAATCTCACGGCGACCGACATTACGACATGGTGGACGCGGGCGGCGTCCGGCATGGCACGCGGCCTAGAGCTGTTGCGCGACGATTGTGGCGTCCTGATCCCGGGCTGGCTACCGTACCAGACGATGCTGGTGACGCTCGCGGCGGTGCTTGCGAAGCTGCCGCCGGTGGGTGGGCCGAGTGCGGGTGCGCGCCGCCAGAAGCTGATTCGCTGGTTCTGGTGCTCGGTCTTCGGGCAGGCATACGAGAGCAGCCCGAACAGCCAGACCGCCCGTGACTTCGTGGAGTTGGTTGCGTGGCTCAACGGAGGTACCGAGCCGGCGTCCGTCGCGAGCTTCCAGTTCGACCCGGGCATCCTGCGCGACACGACTCCCCGCCAGCGAGCGCTGTATCGCGGGACAATCTGCCTGGTACTCTCGGGTGAGCCGCGTGACTTCCACTACGTGACGAAGATCACCGCCAAGATGATCGCCGACAACCACATCGACGACCACCATATCTTCCCGTATGCGTATCTCGGCAAGCAGGGAGTGGCGGCTCGCCTCCGAGACTGCGTCCTGAACCGCACGCTGATCGACCGTGAGACGAACCAACGGATCAGCGCCCGCGCGCCGTCGGACTACATGGCCGAGATGAAGGGCGAGCTGGGTAACACGAAGCTCGCGTCTCTCCTGATCTCACACACGCTGCCGGCCGGCGAGAGCTCGCCGTTCTGGAGCGACGACTTCGAGACGTTCCTGGACTGGCGCCAGGATGCGCTGAGGCACCAGATCCAGCGAGTCACCGAGTCGGTGGATGCGACGATGACGCCGGCCGTCGTGGCTGGCACGACCCCGACTGACATCGCGGCTGATGGATCCCTCGCAGCGACTGGTACAGGGACACTCGGCGACGAGAGCGTAGACGAGGACGAGGACGGGGGGCTACCCGTTGGTTCACCTGAACTTACGCTCGCCGATGTGCTCACGCCGCTCACCGACCGGCAAGAGATCGCCGACGCCTGGCAGGCGCTCTGCCGGGGCGTGCGGCGTGGCAGCCAGACAGTCGAAAGCATCGTGGGGTGGCCCGGAGGTCACGGCACATTCAGCCTGGCCTGGCATCCAGACCTTGGTGTCTGGGGCGTCATGGAGCCGGACTTCACGACGGGCCGCTACTGGTTCGGCCTCGGCACGACCGATCCACACACTGCCCGGATGGTCGGCTTGACCTGCGAGATCAACCCACCGATGGAGGGCATCAACCGCCGTTGCGCCGGCCTCTTCGCTCGTGATGCTGATGGTGCCGTCTACCTGACGCACTCGGGCAAGGTTGGCGGCGGACGGCGCGGCATCGGCAAGCAGGCGTTCCGAACGTACTTCTCTGACGGCGACGTGCGCACGGTGCAGTGGCCAAGCGGCGCCGAGACGAACGTGTTCCTCGTTGCGCGGGTCGATGGTGACGAGCTGCCAGTGAGCGTCGCCTCATTCGTTCAGACCGTCGAGCGGTTTAAGCGGATGGCCGCCGGGGGCCTGCATGGCGCCCTATGACGTGGACTATTGGCGTGATGCTCGGAATTGGGAATCGCTAGATCGCGCCTTACTGGAGGCCGCTCTCGCGGATGATGAAGTCACGCTGCTCAGGCGCGTTGAGGCCGCTACGCTCGCGCGGGTTCCGACTGCGACCATCGAGAGGGCGTATGGGAACGCACGCGATGTGATGCCCCTTCTGCCACCTCGAGGTTTCGCCAGTTCCAGCCCAAAGGTCAACTCTCTCGACCGAAGCAAACTGTCCATGATCGAGTGGCTCGAACTGCTTCGGGACGGCGCGGCCAGTCAGCAGATTGAGGCGCGCTTTGCTCTGGCGGCCGAGTTCGAGCGACGTAGACAGCTTGATGAAGCCGTCGAACTGTTGGAGAGCAACGTCGCGTCCGGCGTCCGAACCAGCTCGATCTACTTCCGTCTCGCCCGACTGTACCGGGTCCTGGGCCGACTCGATCTGGCCGACAAGGCGACGCTTGAGGCTCACCGGCTACAGTCGCACGCGCATATCGCTGCAACCGATTCGCTCCCTCAGAGAGGTTCGACGGATCCCCGATTCACCCATAACGGATCCTCACGACTGGCCGAGCCTATTCCTCCCTCTGATGCCATATCGGACACACTGCGAACGAGTGAGCAGGGTGGCAATCAGCGCGTGGAAAACGTCGCTTCCGTCGAACCTGGGCTGGCCCCGATCTGGCGGCGGGGGGCAGCGCTCGTGATTGACCTCATTCTGATCGGGATAGCGTATCTGCTGGTGGTGGGCGTCATGGCAGTCGTAAGCGAGGGACAATCCACCAACCCAGTAGTCATGCGCACCATTGAGCTTCTCATCCAGGCAGGGACCATGATTGTCTATGGGACTGTCCTTGAAGGCTCATCAGTCCATGCGACCATCGGTAAGGCGTTGCTCTCCATCCGCGTCACCAATGAAGATGGGCGACCACCAAGCGTCGGCCAGGCGCTCGGTCGGAACTGTATCAAGGCACTCACCGGACCAAAGTTCACATTCTGGCTACTCTCCGCTTTCTCCGTCTGGAGGGACAAGGAAAATCGCACCTGGCACGACAAGGCGGCTCACACTGTCGTTAGACGGGCTCGGCGCGACTGACGAGGAGATTCAGTAGAAGGTACAGTGCGAGCTTACGAGTCAGGATCTCAGGACAACACGTCCGCCACAAGAAGGTAGCTTGATGTCGACAGCCCAGAAGAAGAAGCTGATCGAGGTGGCCCTGCCGCTGGAGGCGATCAACGTCGCGTCAGCCCGCGAGAAGTCGATCCGCCACGGCCACCCGAGCACGCTCCATCTCTGGTGGGCACGGCGTCCGCTCGCGGCGGCCCGAGCCGTCATCTTCGCGCAGATGGTGGACGACCCGTCATCCCATCCTGAACGCTTCCCGACCGAGGAGGCCCAGGATGCCGAGCGCCAGCGCCTGTTCCGGCTGATCGAAGAGCTGGTGAAGTGGGAGAACACGACCAACGAGACGGTGCTCCAGGAGGCCCGCGAGGAAATCTGGAAGTCCTGGCGCGACACCTGTGCCGCCAACCAGGACCATCCGCGCGCCGCTGAGCTGTTCAATCCCGAGAAGCTGCCCGCGTTCCACGATCCGTTCGCCGGTGGCGGCTCGATCCCGCTAGAGGCGCAGCGGCTCGGGCTGGAGGCGTACGCCAGCGACCTCAACCCCGTGGCCGTGCTGATCAACAAGGCGATGATCGAGATTCCACCGAAGTTCGCCGGGATGCCGCCGGTCAACCCGGAGGCCCGCAAAGAGCAGCGCCTGATCGGGCGGCAGTGGAAGGGCGCAGAGGGGCTGGCCGAGGACGTCCGCTACTACGGCAAGTGGATGCGCGACGAGGCCGAGAAGCGGATCGGGCACCTCTACCCGAAGGTCGAGATCACCGCCGAGATGGCCGAGGAGCGCCCGGACCTGAAGCCGTTGATCGGCCGCAAGCTGACGGTGATCGCCTGGCTCTGGGCACGCACGGTCAAGAGCCCGAACCCGGCCTTCGCCCACGTGGACGTTCCCCTCGCCTCGACGTTCATGCTCTCCACGAAGCCTGGGAAGGAGGCGTACGTCCAACCCGTCGTTGAGGGTGACAGCTACCGCTTCACGGTGAAAGTCGGCAAGCCCACCGACCCTGAGGCCGCGAATGTGGGGACCAAGCTCGCGCGCGGCGCGAACTTCCGATGCCTGCTTTCAGGCGCGCCGATCACGCCTGACTACATCAAGGCGGAGGGTATGGCGAAGCGGATGGGTGCTCGGATGATGGCCATCGTCGCGGAGGGCGACCGAGGCCGAGTCTACCTGCCGCCCAACGCCGAACACGAGCGCATTGCCGCCTCAGCCGAGCCAACCTGGGCTCCGGATCAGGAGATTGCCTACGATCCGCACTCTGGTGCCACATACTGCGTGCTCTACGGACTCACGCAGTTCTGCGACCTCTTCACGAATCGCCAACTGACAGCACTCACTACGTTTTCGGAAGCGGTGCAGGTAGCTAGAGAGCAAGTAGATCGCGACGCTCAGAATGGTCATTCTGATGAAGACAGAACAATGGATGCCTGTAAGAGCAGGTCGATTGAGTATCCAGAAGCGGTGAGAGCCTATCTGGGACTCGCTGTCAGTCGCCTAGCGAATAGATGCTCCTCGCTAAATTTCTGGGACTCTCTCGGTGAAAACGTCCAGCAAGTATTTGCTCGGCAAGCCCTGCCAGTGCCCTGGGATTTCGTTGAAGCTAACCCATTTAGCTCTTCCACTGGAAATTTCCTCGGTCAACTTGAGTACCTCATTGGCGTACTCGCACAGATGCCTGCACTCACAATGGGTCACGCGGTCTCACAAGATGCAGCTCGTCAAGAACTCAGCCGATCTAAGGTAGTGACGACAGACCCACCGTACTTCGACAATGTGCCGTATGCCGACCTGTCGGACTACTTCTACGTGTGGCTTCGAAGCTGCCTACGGAACCAGTATCCCGAACTCTTCTCTACACTGGTCGTGCCCAAGACTGAAGAGCTAGTTGCGGCACCATCTCGCCATGGAGGCATGGCTCAAGCAGAGAAGTTCTTCCTTGATGGAATGATGCGCGCGATGCACATCTTGGCAGAACAAGTCCACCCCAGTTTCCCCGTCACGATCTTCTACGCATTCAAGCAAGCTGAGACTCGTGGTGGAGACGGCACTGCCAGCACCGGCTGGGAGACCTTTCTAAATGCTGTGATCCGTGCTGGATTTGTCATCACCGGAACATGGCCTATGCGAACGGAGTACACAGGCAATCTCAAGAAGAGACTCGGCTCGCTCGCGTCCAGCATTGTTCTGGTTTGCCGTCCCCGCCCAAGCGACGCGGCAACAGTCAGACGGCTTGACTTCTTGGTGGAACTACGTGCCAAGTTGCGAGACGCGCTACACCATCTTCAACGTGGCAACATCGCGCCCGTTGACCTAGCACAGGCAGCTATCGGACCTGGGATGGCTGTCTTCACACGATATGCTCGTGTCGATGACGTTGAGGGGCGACCTCTCTCAGTACGGCAGGCGCTGGCGCTCATCAATCAAGTACTCGACGAAATTCAGGAGGATCAGGACGGCGACTTCGATGATGAGACTCGCTGGGCGGTGGCGTGGTTCGGTGACCAAGCGTTCGGCGACGGACCGTTTGGTGATGCGCATACGTACTTCCTACGTTACAACACCGCAGAGAATGCTCTGAAGGCGGCCGGCATCGTCCAGTCCGGCCGGGGCAGGGTCCGGCTGCTTCGTCCCGAGGAGCTCCCGCCAGACTGGGCGCCCGGCGACGATCCCCGCCTGACCGTCTGGGAGATGGTCCACCAGCTAATCCGTCGCCTGGAATCGGGCGGCGAGAGCGCGGCGGCGAACCTGATGGCACAGTTGGGCGGTCGGGCCGAGGCCGCCCGCGAGCTCGCCTACCGCCTCTACACCGTCTGCGAGCGCAAGAAGCGGGCGCAAGAAGCGCTCTCCTACAACGGCCTCGTCCAGAGCTGGCCGGAGATCGGCCGGCTCGCCGCCGAGGTCACGCCCGCCGAGCTCCGGCAGGCCGCCCTGGACCTCTAGCGCCACGACCAGCGCACGGCACGAATGCGACCGTTGAAAGCGAGACGGAAGGGCAGGTACGCTTCATCCTATGACGGCAACCATCGAGATTCCTGACGATCTGTATCGCGAAGTCGAGGCCAGAAGCGCACGCGAGGGGCGCCCGGTCCGTGACGTGGCCGTCGAGCTGTTCCGACGCTGGCTGGACGGCGACTCGTCCGCGACGGAGATAGCGACAGTGAGCGCCGCCGAAGCGTGGCTCGACCGGTGGTTGCGCCTTGGCGAATCGGCGTTCGAGGATGCGCTGCCGGGGCCGTCGGCGCGAGAGATCCTCGACGCTGACCGCGATCGGCTGGAGCGGCGCTGACGGCATGGCCACCGTTGACGCAAACGCCTGGATCGCCACGTTCGACCCGACTGACGTGTTCCACGCCCCGAGCGTCGCGTTCTTTCGTCGGGTTGCGCGCCTCCAGCTCCCGATCCACGCTCCAGCCTTCCTCGTCGTCGAAGTGGCCTGCGCATTACGGCGCAAGCTCCGCGACCCGAGCATCGGCGCGCAAGCCGTAACCGAGATCCGCGCCCATCCCTTGCTGCGGCTCCACGCGCTTGACGACGTGCTGCTGGACGATGCCGTCCTGCTCGGCATGCAGTACGCACTGCGTGGCGCAGACGCGCTCTACGTCGCGACGGCTCGCCTCACCCAAACAGCGCTCGTCACCTGGGACGCCGAGTTGTTTCGTCGGGCCGGAGCTGTCTCGCCGGCAGACTGGCTTGACGCGAACCGTTGATCTCGGTACCCATCGCGCATCCTTGACGTTCGGGAGTCAGCGACCGATGGCGATCACCAACTACGAGCGGGTCGGCAAGGCGATGGACCTCCTCCGCGAGGGGCTGGCTCCGTTCGTCGGGCGGGAGCTCGAGGCCCACTTCGGCAAGTACTGGATCACCGAGGCGACCGCCGGCTGGCGTCAGGAGCTGGTCTGGCCGTCACACCAGGACGAGCCCAGGTTGGACATCGCCGCCCTGATCCGCCTGATGCAGGATCATTGGCAAACCGTCTTCCGCAACACCCTCGGACAGGCCGAGCGCAGCCTCGTGTTCGAGCTGCGTGACGCCCGCAACAAGTGGGCGCACCAGCAGGCGTTCTCCGGCGACGACACCGACCGCGCGCTCGACTCGGCCGCCCGGCTCTTGACCGCGATCTCGGCGCCCCAGGCCGACGAGATCAACAAGATGAAGATGGAGCTGCGCCGCCTGATCTTCGACGAGCAGATGCGCGTCGAGCGGCGACGGGGGGCCGGCACCGCCATCGAGACTCAGGCGACCGGCGCCCTCACCCCCTGGCGGGAGGTCGCCACCCCGCACCGAGACGTCGCCAGTGGCCGCTACCAGCAGGCCGAGTTCGCCGCCGATCTCTGGCAGGTCCACCTAGGCGAGGGCGTGGACGAGTACCGCGATCCGGCCGAGTTCTTCCGCCGCACCTACCTCACCGCCAGCCTGCGCGGGCTCCTCACCGATGCTGTGCGGCGGCTGGCCGGCTCCGGCGGCGACCCGGTCGTGCAGCTTCAGACCAACTTCGGCGGTGGCAAGACCCACTCGATGCTGGCGCTCTACCATCTGTTCTCGGGAGCGCAGCCCGGCGAGCTGCTCGGCGCCGACGATGTCTTGAAGGCTGCCGAGGTCAAGGCACTGCCGAAGGTCAACCGCGTCGTGCTGGTCGGCAACAAGATCTCGCCAGGCAATCCGGTCGTCAAGGCGGACGGCACGAAAGTCTGCACGCTCTGGGGCGAGCTCGCCTGGCAGCTCGGTGAGTCGGCCGGCGGCATCGCCAAGGCGCACCAAGCGTTCGAGCGGGTCCGCGCCGACGACGAGCGGGCCACCAGTCCCGGCGACACCCTCCGCGAGCTGATGAACCAGTACGGCCCGTGCTTGATCCTGGTGGACGAGTGGGTGGCGTACGCTCGGCAACTCCACGACGGTCGCGACCTCCCCGCCGGCACCTTCGAGACCCACTTCACGTTCGCCCAGGCGCTCACGGAGTCGGCCAAGCTGGCGCGGCAGTGCCTGCTGGTGATCAGCCTGCCAGCCTCGGACACGACCGGCTCGCCACACACCCTCGCCAACGACGAGGAGGTCGGCGGTGTGCGGGGACAGCAGGCGCTGGAGCGGCTGCGGAACGCCGTCGGTCGCGTCGAGTCGTCCTGGCGGCCGGCCAGCGCCGAAGAGGGCTTCGAGATTGTCCGACGGCGCCTGTTCGAGCCACTGACGGATCGTCGCCATTTCGTGGCCCGCGATTCTGTCGCCCGCGCCTTCTCGGACTTCTACAAGAGCCAGCGCCAGGAGCTGCCGGCCGAGTGTGCGGATGGCGAGTACGAGCAGCGGCTGAAGTCGGCCTACCCGATCCATCCTGAGGTCTTCGACCGTCTGTACACGGACTGGGGCGCGCTGGTGAAGTTCCAGCGCACGCGCGGGGTACTGCGGCTGATGGCGGCGGTGATCCACAGCCTCTGGGAGAAGGGCGACCGCAACCCGCTCATCATGCCCGGCAACCTTCCAATCGACGACACCCGCGTCCAGTTCGAGCTGACCCGCTACCTCTCGGATACCTGGGTGCCTGTCATCGAGAAGGACGTGGACGGCACGAACGCCCTGCCGCTGCGGCTGGACGGCGAGATCCCGAACCTCGGCAAGCTCTCAGCCTGCCGGCGAGTCGCTCGCACCATCTACCTGGGCTCAGCGCCCGAGACGGCCGCCGCCAACCAGGGGCTGGAGGACCGTCGAGTCAAGCTCGGCTGCGCGATGCCGGGCGAGTCGCCGGCCGTCTTCGGCGACGCCCTTCGGCGGCTCAGCATGGCGGCGACGTTCCTCTACCAGGACGGCACGCGCTACTGGTACTCCACCAGAGCGACCGTTACCAAGATCGCCGAGGAGCGCGCCGAGGAGCTACGTCGCAACCCCGACCCTGTCCTCCAGGAGCTGGAAAAGCGCGTGCGTGCCAACCTGCGCCAGGCCAGCGACTTCAGCCGGGTCCACCCGCTGCCACGCTCCGGCCAGGACGTACCCGACGATCTCGACGCCCGTCTGGTGGTGCTGAGCAGCGAGTACCCGTACAGCAGGGTGCCCGGCAGCGCCGCCGAGACCGCCGCGAAGGCGATCTTCGAGTCGCGGGGCAACGCGCCGCGTCTGCATCGCAACGCGCTGGTCTTCCTGGCCGCCGATCAGGCGCGTCTCCAGGATCTCGATGAAGCGCTCCGTCGGTATCTGGCCTGGGAGTCGATCCTGGCAGAGAAGGGCGAGGACGGGCTGAACCTCTCGCCGCATCAGGTCCGCCAGGCCGAGACGCAGAAAGCATCAGCGGACGGCGCAGTAACGGCTCGCCTACCAGAGACGTACCAGTGGCTGCTGGTCCCGATCCAGACCTCGCCCCAAGCAAGCATCGAGTGGCAGGCCATCCGGCTGACGGGGGCCGATGCCCTGGCGGTGCGGGCCAGCAAGAAGCTGCGCAGCGACGAGCTGCTGGTGACGGCGCTGGCCGGTTCGCGGTTGCGGATGGAGCTGGATCGCGTGCCACTCTGGCGCGGGGACCACGTCGCCGTCCAGCAGTTGCTGGAGGACTTCGGACGCTACCTCTACCTGCCTCGGGTGAAGAGCTCCGCCGTGGTGCTGGGCGCCATCCGCGACGGGCTGGGCCTCCTGACCTGGCGCACCGACACGTTTGGGTATGCGGACGCCTGGGACGAGTCGGCCGGGCGCTATCGCGGGTTACGCGGCGGCCAGCTCGTCAGCCTCTCGGAAGAGAACGTGACCGGCCTGCTGGTGCGCCCCGAGGCAGTCCGCCGCCAGGAAGAGGCGGAGACCTCCGTACCAAAAGTCCCCCAGACCGGATCGGGGGGCGGTTCTGGTGAGCACAGCACACCCGACGGGGCGATCGGTGCGGGTGGCGGCTCGGGTGGTGGCACCGTAGTCACCCACACGACCGGCCCCAAGACGCCGGCCGCCCCGACCCGCTACCACGGCACCGTGACGCTCGACCCCTCACGACCCGGCCGGGACGCCAGCAAGATCGCCGAGGAGCTCATCGCCCATCTTAGCGGACTCGTCGGCGCGAACGTGCGGGTGACGCTGGAGATCGAAGCTGAGCTTCCTGCCGGCTTCCCCGAGCACGTCGTCCGCACCGTCACCGAGAACGGCCGCACGCTGAAGTTCTCCAGTCAGGGGTTCGAGGAGCGCTGACTGACTCGCGGCTGAGTGTATTCAGGACGTGCCTGCCCTGGCGCGCCGTGGTGCACGGACGGATCTCGGAGGACCAGTGGAGCCCACATCTACGATTGCGGCTGATCTGGAGGCGCTGGAGGGCGAGCTGCGGGCGAAAATCGCCACCACGATCCATGCCAATCTGGATTTACTCCGGCTCTCGGCAGCGCAGTACAGGAGCTGCGAGAAAGACTGGCTGGTCAGGAAGCTGTCCGATGCTCTTGGCCGAGTGGCCGGCCTCACTGTGAGCCCCGAAGTACCGATCGTAGCGGGTGGGCGGACCAAGCTCGTCGACCTCGTGCTCTCCCGCGCCGACGTTCGACTTCTGCTAGAGGTAAAGTCCTTCCCGACCAACTATGGCCTCGGCGGCAAGCCGATCACCCAGTTCAGGAACAGCGTGATCCGGGACTCAATGCTGACCCACGGCGGGTCGTCGGGAATGGCGCGGATCGTGCGGCAGAGGAGGTATGAGACCTCCGATATTTGTGCGTGAACTGACGGAGAAGGAGCACGACCGACTCGAGGCTGGGCGACGCTCGTCGGATGCGTTCGTGGTGCGCCGCTGCCAGATTCTGCTGGCGAGCGATCGTGGCGCGTGGGTACCTCGGATCGCGGAGATGCTCGGCTGCGACGACCAGACGGTCCGCAATGTGCTGAAGCGATTCGAGCAGGGGAGGATGAGGTCATGCGGCTGGTCGAGCAGGCGGTCGCGAAGGATGACCCGGACCCCAAGGCGCTGGCCTGCTACGGCCTGCTGCTGCGCGCCGACCCGGCGGCTGAGGACGCCGCTGACCAGATGTGGCTGCGGTTCGTCGATGGGCGGCCGGTCAGCACCGTCACTATCGACTATCTGGACTGGTGCTGCGACAAGCTCCACGCGGACGGCAAGGATGCCCTGTTCATGATCTGGGACAATGCGCCCTGGCACGCCAGCCAGCAGGTGCGCGCCTGGATCCGCGACCACAACCGCCAGGTCAAGCAGGACGGGGACGGTGTCCGCATCATCGCCTGCTACTTGCCGATCAAGAGCCCCTGGCTCAACGCCATCGAGGCCACCTGGGTCCACGGCAAACGCCGCGTCCTCGAAGCAGACGGCTTGCTCACCATCCACCCTCCGACGCCTATGGCTGTCCCCATGAACCCCATCTCACCATTCCCGAAAAGGCCGCCTGACTCTGCAATAGGACTTCCTGGGTGATGTCCAGCGCGCGGCGGATCTCACGGACGCGGTTGGTCATGAGACACACTACCTCCAGGAGACGGTAGCATTAGCGTACCATCGTGAGACAATATCTGTCTACTATGCTATATCACTAGACAGGTACAGTCTCACTCTAGACACCGTTCGTCAACCTTGTGCTACACTCGGCGCATGAAGAACCAGTGGAATGAAGAGGCTGCGCGTCAGTTCGGCGAGATCATCACGGGTGCCAGACTCGCCGCCAGAATCTCGCAGCAGCACCTGGGGGAGAAAACTCACATCAGTCGTGCAACCATCGCACGGCTTGAGGCTGGTAGAGCGGGCAGCCGAGGCAAGCCCGTGCGTCCCGGTGTACACACCATCGAAGCCCTGGCGGACGGCCTCGCCACTAACCTGTATGGGGTGTTTGACGCTCACCGCGCCCGAGAACTGCGCGCTACGCTTCTGACCACTGCTGGATATGAGAGCTTGGCGGAGACACGGAGCGTCAGAGTCGAGGCGACCCTGACCTTGACCCACAGCAATCCGGCCTCGTCGGACGAGGCTGAGCGTCACGAGCTCGTCGATGTCGTCACCAGACTCCACTGGGTCGTCACGCACCACGCACTCACGAGCGTTGACTGCCGTCTGATCAGTTCCGTGGTGAGCGCGCTGGTAGACCGTTACAGCCAGGAGCAGGCAGCAGCCCCAGTTCCGAGCGCTGCTCAGGCTGTTCCAGGCTCTGATCGCGCACCAGATCCAGACCCAGAAGAATCACCCGAAGAACCGATCCAGACGCCATCGAGAGCGCGGGTCAGGCCGCGTCTACTACGATGCCAGCAAGGATCGCTGGGTCGCCGCTATCACGATCGGTGGCCGAGTGACCAAGCGTCTGGTCCGAACCGAGGCCCAGGCTAAAGCCAAGGTGAGAGAGTTAGTGGCGGAGCACGGGGCCGGCCGGCTCTCGATATCGCGGCTCACGCTTCGCGAGTGGATCGTCGAGTGGCTGGCCGACAGTATCCTGCCAAATCGCGCTCACCGTACGTACGAGGCGTACCAGTCACGGCTCGAGAAGCACGTCATGCCCACGCTGGGCTCAAAGCGGCTCAGTGATCTCAAGGCCGGTGACATCCGTGCCCTGTACGCGGAACTCCGACGGAGCGGCGCGGCACCGAACCAGGTGCGGGCGATCCATACTGCTCTGCGCCGAGCATTGCGTGTGGCCGAGCTCGAAGGGCTGATCGTCCGTAATCCATGCGATCTAGTTGAGCCTCCGCCCAAAGAGATGTACGAGGCACACCCTCTCGACGTCGATGATGCGCGTACGCTGCTGACGGCAATCAAAGGCCATCCACACGAGCATCTCTGGCGATTCCTGCTTTGGAGTGCTGCACGCTTCGGCGAGGCGGCCGCGCTCATGCCCGACGTCGTGGACGAGGAGCGCCGGCTCGCGGTGCTCCGTCGGGCGGTTGCCCGCCTGCCAGTTGAGCTCCGTGATGTAGGCGTCCCGGACTGCTGGTGGGAGCTCAAGGAGCCAAAGAACGCCGCATCATGGCGGACGATTCCACTTTCATTGCCGGCTCTGGCCGCACTGCGAGCGGCGGCGGTACAGGCAACTGAGCTGCGCCAGGCGGCCGGAGAGCGCTGGTACCGGCCCGACCTCGGTTTGCTCTTCCCCGACGACGACGGCCGGCCGCTCAGAGAAAGCAAGGTGCTAAAGCGCTGGAAGGCGCTGCTCAAAGACGCCGGCCTGCCCGAGGAGACACGCCTGCACGACCTGCGTCACTCGGCTGCCGAACTGGCGCTGGAGCACGGCGCCGAGCTGATCGACGTCTCACGTCTGCTTGGGCACGCCAACATCACCACCACGGCGGACATCTATGCGGGCCGTCTGGCGAAGTCCACGCGGCGGGCGGCTGACTCGATTGCCCACGCTCCAGAAGCCTCTCCAGAGAACGTACGCTCCCCGTTAGGGTCCGTCAAAGAACAAGTTCCCGACTCGGGCTGTTGGCAGGCGAGTCGGGAGCATCGGGTGAGCGTGGGCGTAGGGTGTAGTTCCAGGTCGGGCAGATGTCGTGCTTGGTGAGATTGAGGGTGGCCATGACGGCATCGGGGACGGACTCGCCGGTCTGGTAGACGCCGTGGTGGAGAGCGGCGCGGACGGTGAGGCCGGTCTGGGTGGTGGTCGCTGCGAGATAGCCGAGCATAGTCTCCCACTCGACGAGGGGATGGCCGGCCCAGGTCTGGCTGATCGGGCCGAACAGGCGGTGCTCGATCGGGTTCCACTTGGAGCAGCCGGTCGGGTAGTGGCAGACGGTGACCGCCAGGCCGTGGCGGTCGCAGAGCTGCTCCTGGAGCTGCTGCTTCCAGACCCGCGAGCGAGCGCTGTTGCTGCCGCCGCTGTCGGCCAGGATGAGCAACTCGCTCGCCTCGGGATACGCGGCCCGGCCCTCGTCGATCCACCAGCGAGCGATCATGTCCACCGCGAACCGGGGCGTGTCGGCCGACTGGCCGACGTAGACCGTGCCCCGGTTGTGGGTCAAGTCGTAGATGCCGTACGGGACCGCCCGCCCGAGCGCGTCCGTCCGGAAGTCGTGGACGTTGACGGGCTCGGGCTCGTGGCTCCAGACGCGCCCGGCGTTCTTGAACGGACCGATCAACTCCTTCTTCTTGGTGTCGACGCTGATCTCGGGCCACCCGGCCGCGCCAAACACCTGCCGCTGCTCGGTGATGTAGCCGAACTGCTGATCACGGTCGGGATGCGCCGCACGCGGCTCCAACTGCTTGGTGTTCGCGTGCAGCCGATACCCCTGAGCGTCCAGGAGGCGGCGCACCGTCGGCGGGCTCGCCGCATGCCCGGCGTCACCCAACCGCCGACTCAAGCTCCGCAGACTCGCCCGCACCCACTTCTGCTCGCTCATCGGATCGCCAGCCGTGACCGGCTCGACGAGCTCGTGCAACGCCGTCACGATGGCCGGATCTTTTTTTCGACCGGCCGGCGACCGCCCCCAGGCCGCCGCTGCCGCCGTTTGATGGGCGCGTCCGCAAGCTCGCCCGCCACGTCCGTCTGGCCTTGCCGGATCGTCTTCTCATCCAGCCCCGTGATCTGCGCCACCAGGCGCACCCCACCATGCCCCAGCCGATTCGCCTCGACGGCGGCGTACCAGCGCCGTTCAGCCTCGCCGAGCCGACTCAGCAGCAGGTTCATTTGCTCATGGAGTCGCCGGTCAGGGTGCGATTCCCCGGCCTGGCACGGCGGACACTGGCAGGCCCGGACTTCGATCGCGCTCATGGCCGCCACCCGTACAGTTTGCAGTCGGTTCTGTCATGCTAGCCGTCGCTCGACCGTCCGTCCAGGTCGCCCCAGCCAAAACGGGAAGTTGATTCTTGACGGACCCTTAGGCTCCCCAAGGGACAAAAGAGCGCCGCTGCCAGATAGGAACGTTGCCGGTGGAGCCGACGACAGGAATCGAACCCGCAACCTGCTGTTTACAAAACAGCTGCTCTGCCGATTGAGCTACGTCGGCGTGGACGGCGAGCAGCGATGCGCTCGCCATGCTGGAGCATAGCAAAGGGCCGCCCACGCTGCCAAACGCGCGGCGAGCGGGTGAGCGGGGCGGCCAGCGTCGTCAGGCGGCTACTGTCCGGCCATCCGCAGGTAGGCCGGGATGGTGGTCGTGCCAGACGATGGGTAGCCAGCGTCCGCGTCGCCGAGGCCGTACTGGTCCCGCAAGAGCGCGGCGGCCCGCAACGCCTGCTCGCCGGGCGAGCCGCTCGGCAGCTCCGAGATCGCCTGCCGCACCGCCCCGACCCACGCCTCGTGAACGGCCAGGCTCTCGCGGTAGACCGCCGCCACCGTGCCACCCGTCGCGACTGGCCCGAGGTCGCCGTCCGGCCCCTTGAACGCGTGCCCCATGAAGAGCGAGGTCGCCCCGACTGACTCGGCCTTCTTCAGGCTGGCAGCGTACGTGCTCGGGTCTTCCAGCACCGGCATCCCGCCGACCCGGCTGCCTCTCGCCTGGATCGAGTCGCCGGTGATCAGGACGCCCGCGGACTCCCAGTAGTAGCAGACCGCGCCTGGCGTGTGGCCCGGCGTGTGAACCACGGTGAGCTTGACGTCCGAGCCGAGGTCCACCACGTCGCCGTCTTCCAGGATGCGGTCGCAGCCGACCTCCCGGCCGAGCAGCCGCAGGAGCATCGCCTCGCGCGCCGCCACCCGGTCCTCCAGCCCCAGCAGACGGAGCGTCGAGGAGGCGCGGTCCAGGTGGCCCTGATTCGAGTGGGTGCGCTCGACGTCGGCGCTGTGGATCGCGATCTCGGCGCCGGCGTCCTTCATCTCGGCGTTGCCGCCCAGGTGGTCCATGTGGCCGTGGGTGTTCAACACGTAGTCGACGTCGCCGAGCGCCAGCCCGATCGAGGCCATCGCCGGCGCCAGGTAGTCGGTCGGGCCGCCGAGCACGGCGGTGTCGATCAGCGCGGTCTTCGAGCCGCGCACGAGGTACATGTTGGTCAGGCCGCCGCCCTCGAACGGGGTGGGCAGGCGATAGATGCGATCGTGGACGCGATCGAAGCCGTTCGCCGACATCAGCGCTCCTCCTGGCCCGGCCGTCGTGGCCGAGCCCTCCCTCGGCGTTGCTTGTACCAGATGCGGCAGTCCGCGCGGCGCCACGGGTCCGACTCGCTCACACTCGTGGTACAGCGGAAGATGCGAGCGTCCGCGCGGGGGCCGGTCCATCTGGCCGCGCGGCTCGGGGTGCTCGGCGTGCCGTCGGCGAGCCGGGCATCCGGTCTCTGGGGTCCGACTCGCTCACGCTCGCGGTGAGGTGTCTCAGCCCTGAGCGGGACGGCTGACTGGCGGCAGCGCCACCCGGCCAGGATCGCGGCGCCAGTCCGCCAGCGCCCGACGGTGCCCCTGGAACGCGATCTTCTCCGGGAGCGCATCGCGGTGGAAGAAGCGCGCGTCAATGGCGTCGTCGCCGGCCTGTAGCTCCCCGCCGACCGGCCTGGCGGTGTACACGGCCAGGTGCGACACGTTGCGAGGATCGTCGGTCCCGAAGTAGAAGCCCCAGAGTCCGAGCAGCTCGACCTGGAGGCTGGTCTCCTCCTCGGCTTCGCGGACCGCCGTCTCCTCGGCAAACTCGCCGTACTCGACGAAGCCGGCCGGCAGCATCCACTCTCCAAGGTACGGCTGGTGCGCCCGCTGTACGAGCAGCACTTCCTGGCCCCGCACGATCAGCAGCGCGGCGCCGAGCGCGTTCTTGGCATAGTAGACCCAGCCGCAGTTCGGGCAGGTCGGACGGGGACGGTCGCCCTTGTCGATCTCGTCGGTGGGCGTGCCGCACCGAATGCAGAGCCCGGGGCGGCTCGGGTCCGGGAAGCCGCTCGGATCGAGGCGTGGGCCGCTCGCGGTGGGCCGCGCGGTGGTCGGGTCGTCGGTCGGGTTGGGATCGCTCACGTCACCCCCGTGGCGCTGGAGGGTTGGCGCCGGCCGACATTCTGCCACGCGCGGGCGCTGGGAACACGCCGACGCTGGCGTCACCCACGCGCGGGCGGCACATCGCGCTGACGTCTCACACGGATGAGCAGCAAGCGCACGACCGTGTTACTCCCGCGCTGGCCGCGCGCTTCGGTCGAAGAAGGCCCGCATGCCTGCTCGGGCCTCCTCGGTCAGCGCCAGGAGCGTGCTCAGATCGCGGCCCTGCTCCATCAGTCTCGGCATCTCGGCCAGCGTCCAGGTCCAGCGCTTGGTTGCCGTCAGCGCGGCGGGGCTGAGCGCCGCGAGCTGTGCGGCCAGCCGCGTCACCCGTGCGTCCAACTGCTCCGACGGCACGACCTCGGTGACCAGCCCGAGCCGGAGCGCCTCGTCAGCCCCGACGCGACGGCCAGTCAACGCCAGGTCGAGGGCGGCGCGTGGCCCGGCCTGTTTGACGAGCAGCGTCAGCACCATCCCGGGCGTCAGGCCGAGCAGCACCTCCGGGTAGCCGAACGAGGCCCGCTCCGAGACGACCACCAGATCGCAGACGCCGACGATGCCGGCCCCGCCGGCCAGAGCCGGGCCGTGGACAGCGGCGATGGTCGGCTGCCGGACGGCGAGCAGCGCGCGGTAGACGCGCTCGATCACCTCGAAGCTGGCGCGGACGCCAGCGAGGTCGCCGGCCTCGCTGGCGGTCAGCAGTGCGTCGAGCTTCGCGCCAGCACAGAACGCGCTGCCGGCGCCGCGCAGGACGACGACGCGGGTGGCCGGGTCTCCGGCCGCCGCTTCGACGGCGTCCACCAGCGCGCCGGCCAGCTCTGGGTCGAGCGCGTTGCGTTGGGCGGGGCGGTTCAGCGTCAGCGTCACGATTCCGCTCGCGCCGCCGTCGGCCGCGGCGTGCTGAACCAGGATCGGGGGCTCGGTCGCGTCAGTGCTGTCGTTCATCGTCCGTCCACCTGACTGGTGCTGTTGTACGCCATCGGCCAGGGATGCTGCTGCCTGGGGGCGGGCTCAGCGGGCGTCGCGGTAGTGGACGGTGCGCTCCGAGTCTGACGCGGGCAGGCGCACCCAAAGGTAGCCCCGAGCGGGCTCGTGGGTCCAGCCGGCGTCGTGCTGCTGGAGCTCGCCGAGGGTGTCCACGCGGTCGAATGAGGCGTCCGCGCCAGCGACCTGCAGAGAGACGGTGGTCGGGGGGGAGGATGCCTTGATCCGGAGGATCAGCCGCTCGGTGGACGGGCCGAGGGTGACGGTGACGCCGGCGTCGTCGCGTCGGCTCTCGACGGCCAGCTCTTGCCCGAGATCCGGGCGCAACACGCGCCGCGTGACGCCTTCGGGGTACAGCACGAGGGTCAGGGCATCGGCGGACGACACGTTGCCGTGCCCGGTCTGCTCGTCGCGGACCTGCATCGGGATGATGGCGCCCGCGCGGACGTAGAGCGGGACGCGCTCGACGGGCACTTCGTACTGGATCTGGGCGCCGCCGGGCAGGACTTTGCTGTCGTCCCAGTAGTCGTACCACTGGCTGCCGTTCGGCAGCTCGAAGCGTCGCCAGTCGTCGCGGGTGACGACCGGGGCGACGAACAGGTCGGCGCCGAGCTGGTACTGGCGGAGCGTCCGGTCCGGGCTGCGTACGATCGGGTCGCCGCCTTCGTGGGCCTCGACGCCGAGGCCGTACAGGTACGGGACGAGCTGGCTGTGGAGCTTCGCGAAGTAGCGGTAGGGGGGGACAGTCTCCTCGTCGATCTCCCAGGGCCGGTGCTCACCGCGTCCGCCGTTCTCCATCAGCGGGCTGAGCGCGCCGAGTTGGGTCCAGCGCAGGAAGAGCCGGTCCGAGCGGTCGCCGGGCCGGTAGCCGCCGATGTCCGAGCCGAGCATCGAGAAGCCGAGCTCGGCGGAGGCGAGGACGTTGTCGAGCGCCTCTTCGATGCCCTTGCCGCCCCAGTCCGGCTCCTGGTCGCCGACCCAGCCGGCCGGGTTGGCGTCGACCGGCGCGTAGATGGTGCCGGAGTCGTACGGGCGGGCCATGATGATGGCGTCCGGACCTTTCTGGGCGACGTAGGCGTAGAAGGCGCGGTAATAGGCGTCGCCGTACTCGCGGTTGGTCTTCCAGCCCGCGGCAGTCTGAACCTGATCGGGCAGGTTGCCTTCGGGGCTGTCTACCTTCCAGCCGTCGATGCCGTGGGTCCAGGTCTTGTCCATCTGGCGGTACCACCAGGCGACGGCGTCCGGGTTGAAGAAGTCGATGGCGCTGCCATCGCCCTTGTCCCACTCGTAGACCTTGCCACCGTCCACGAAGTAGCCGCGCTCGAACGCCTCCTGGTAGTTCGAAGCCTGGCCGGAGTCGGGGCCGTCGATGGAGGAGGTGTTGACGAAGCCGGTGGCCCAGAAGATGACGCGCACGTTGCGGTCACGAAGCTGGCCGAGCAGGAGCCTGGGATCGCCAAACTCGGGGGCGACGTCGAAGGTGTTGTAGTTGGTCTGCCAGGGGCTGTCCACGATGACGGCGCCGACCGGGATGCCGCGCTGGCGGTAGCCGTCCACCAGGGCGAGGGTGGCGGCGGCGTTGTTCTCCTCGTCCTCCCAGACCCACGGCTCGTAGGCCCAGCGGGGGGTGAGGGGCGGTCGGGGGCGGTCCGAGTCGTCGTCCGTGAACGAGGCGACGATATTGCCAATCGGCTCGGCGAAGAAGAGGGCGGCGAGGAGGAGCAGCGACAGGAGCGGCGGCACGATGCGGATGAGGCGCCTCAGGTCTGGTGCTGGCATCTTCCCCCACGAGTCAGGTCGGCGTGAGTGGCGCGTGGATATGCTGAGCAGATGGCGCGCATGCAGGAGCCATGCCAACTATAGGGTGGGGAGCGCGTCGCCGGCACGACAGGATGGGGGAGGGGCGGCTGGCCCGACGGCCAGCCGCCCCGGAGACCCCGTCAACCCGTCGGTCGGCGAAGCTCTTCCCGCCGGCGGGTCAGGCGAGCTGGCGCACGACTGGCGGCGTAGACGCGCC
Organism: Chloroflexota bacterium; assembly: GCA_046328125.1. GTDB lineage: Bacteria > Chloroflexota > UBA6077 > UBA6077 > JACCZL01 > JADZEM01. The sequence continues at coordinate 61,777 of JAXLXF010000014.1, read as the reverse complement.
GGACCAGTCGGCGCTCCGACGGCGGGCGATCGGCGCCCGGTCGGCCGGGCTGGTGCCTTCCTCGAGTCGGAAGCGGGCGACCAGCTGCTGAAGCTGCGCGGCGGTGGCCGCCAGCTCCTCGGCCTGGGCGTTCATCTCTTCGACTTGTGCGCTCATCTCCTCGGCGGACGCCGAGACCTGTTCGGTGGCGGCTGAGCTCTCCTCGGCGACCCCCGTGATGGCGTCGATCGCCGTCGTCACTCGATCGGACTGTGCCGCCATCTCCTCGGTGGCTGCCGAATTCTCTTCGACGACGGCGCTGATGCTCTCCATCGCCGCGACGACACCCTGCGCGTCGCCGGCCATCTCCTGGGCGGCCGTCGCGATCTGGGTGGCCTGGGTCACCGTGGCCTGGACCGCTCGCAGGATCTCGCCGAGCGCCTGCCCGGCCTCGTCGGCCCTGGCAGAGCCGTGGGCGACCTTCTCGGCGCCGGCGTGCATCGCTCCGACGGCCTGGGTCGTGCCAGCCTGGACGTCGCGGATCAGGTCGGCGATCGCCCTGGTCTCGCGCTGGGAGCGCTCGGCCAGCTTCCTGACTTCGTCGGCGACGACCGCGAAGCCGCGCCCGTGCTCGCCGGCTCGCGCTGCCTCGATGGCGGCGTTCAGCGCCAGCAAGTTCGTCTGCTCCGCGATGTCGTCGATCGTCTCGACGACGGCGCCGATCTTCTCGCCCAGCTTCCCGAGCTCCTCGACTTTGTCGCTGGCTGCCGAGACGACGGCGCTGATCTCGTGCATGCCGTCAACCGTCTCACGGACCGCCCGTGCTCCCTGCTCGGCAGAGTCGCGCGCCTGCTGGGAGGCATCGGCAACGTCGCGAGCGCTCGCGGCGACGTGCTCGACGCCGGCGGCCATCTGCCGGGCCGTGGCGGACGCGCCCTGGACCTGGCGGGCCTGTTCGGCCGCCCCGCGTGCGATCGACTCGATGGCCTGAGAGAGCTGGCCGACGGCCGCGTTCGACGCCTGCGCGGAGTGGCTCGTCTCCTGGGAGCCGGCCGCGACGTTCTGCATGGCCTGCGCGACCTGCTGGACGACGCCACTCGTCTGGCTGGCGGCCTGTCCAAGCTGCCCGGAGGTGCTGGCGAGCCCGACGGCCGAGGACTGCACCTCGCCGATGGTGGCGCGGAGGTTGGCGATCATCTCCTGGAACGCGTGCCCGAGCACGTCCTTCTCTGAGGCCGGCTGGATGCTGCTGGAGAGGTCTCCATCGGCGATGCTTCGGGCGACTTCTGCCATCTCGTGCTGGTAGGCGATCGTGGCGCGGAACGCCTCGGCCATCTGGCCGATCTCGTCGTGGGACTGCACGTCGATGGTCTGGTCGAGGTCGCCGCGGGCGAGCCCCTGGGCGGCCCTGGTGGCCTGCGCGACACCACGCACGATGGCACGGGCGAGGAAGAAGGCGACGGCCAGCCCGGCCAGGAGCGCGACGCCGCTGGCGACGAGCGCGACCAGGCGTGCCTGCTGGTACGTTGCCAGGGCCGCGTCGCCGGCCGCGTCTACCTGGCCCTTGCGGCGCTGGACCATCTTGTCCAGCGCGAGATCGACCTTGTCGGAGGCAGCGCGCCAGGACTGGAGCGCCGCTTTGGCAGCCTCGTCCTCGTTCTTCAGCGCCGGCGCGGTTACCGTGGCGTCGAGTGCCTTCAGATTGGCCCAGGCGCTCTCGACGTCCGCGATCATCGCCCGACCCTCGTCGGTCAAGGCGGTCTTCTTCAGGTTCGCGAGGTTCGCCTCGAAGTCCGTCGCGTTCGCCTTCAGGTTGTTCGCGCGGGTGGTGAGGTCGGCGGCGTCGTCGGCCAGGATCAGGTTGGACATCCCGCGCTGGACCGCGTAGTTGGCGAGCGATGCCTCCTCGGCGTAGAAGAGGCCGGGAAGACGATTCTCGGTGATGAGCGTGGTCTGCGTCTCCATGTCGGCCATACCCTTGATGCCGACCGCAACTACGATCCCGAGTAAGGCGAGCACGATGCCGAAGCCGCCGAGCAGCTTCCAGCGCAGACCGAGATTGGCATACCAGTGCATGATAGCCCCCATACGATCCTCTACTACGACTGGTCTAGCGGCCGTGGAGTGCACGGTCTTCAGAGTGAATGGTTCTCAGCGAAGATGTGAGGTCACTGACTACAACGCCAAACAGGGGGCCATGCAAGCATCGGTCAGGTGGCCCATCCTCGGTCAAAAGGTAGGCAAAAGCTGCGCGGGGCGGTCAGTCCACCAGGCGGAGCTGCGCCGGGGACGGGTCCATCGCCACCAGCAGCGGTCGGGCCAGGTGTGGGAACGCCGCGATCGCCTGGCCCGGCGCCAGCCCGGGCAGCCGCTTCCAGAGGCTGTCGTCGATGCCGCTGACCGTCCGTCGCAACGTCGCCACCACCTGCGGATCGGCGATCTTGTGCAGGACGTAGCTGTTGACCAGTCCGAACAGCTCCGGCGGCAGGTGCTGCGGTAGCTGCGTCACGAAGACCAGCCCGAGCCAGCGCTTACGGCCCCGCCGCGCGATCCGGCTGACCTGCTCCAACAGGTGTGCCATCGATTCCTTCCGTCGAGCGCTCAGGAACTCGTGGGCCTCTTCGATCATCACCAGCACGCGGGCCGGTGGGTCCGCTTCGCGCCCCTCCCGCTTCGCGCGCTCGTACGCGTCGTAGGCCGCGTCTTGCGCGTCCATGATGCCGGTCAGCAGGTCCGCGATGACGAGGTTGCTCAGCGCCGGCGAGGCCGTGTCGGACAGGTCCAGGATGCTGACCGTGCCCGGCTGGCGGAGCTGGTTGTAGCGGAGTGCCCGCCCGGCCCCCGCGCCCGGCACCTCCTGGTCGAAGACACGCAGGCGGTGGAGCGTCCAGAGCCGGGATCGGAGTGCCCGCCAGGAAATGGCGTTCTCGGCGCGCTCGATTCCCTTGAAGCGTTGGAGCAACGCCTTCTCGTGGCCCTTCAGGCGCGCGTCGAACGCGTCGAAGTCGTCCTCGCCGCCCTTCTGCGCCACGTGCAGGCCGGCGTTCACGACGTCCAGAAAGAAAGAGAGGGTCAAGCGCGGCCAGCCACGCGTCAGCTCGTCGATCTCGACGGCCAGCTGCTGCTGTTCGGTGTTTCCACGCTCGGGAAAGATGCCCAGCTCGCGCAGGAGCGCCTTCGCCACGTCGTACGCCTGGAGGAAGCGCGTCTGCTGCGCGTCCGACAACTCCAGGATCTCCATCACCGTGTACGGCGAGAACCGCCCGAATTGGAGCGAGAACGTCCGCCGGGCCGGATGGTCCGGGTTGGCGGTCTCGCGGCCGATCAGGTGGTAGAGCGACGTGTTCGGGATGCCGGCCGGCTCGAGGCCGCGGCGGTCGAGCGCCGCCAGCATTCGCGGGTCTTCGGTCGGCTGGTGCAGGAAGGTGTACTCCCCCTCCACGTCGAGCAGCACCACCGCGCAGCCGGCCGCCTGGGCTTGCTGGATCAGCCGCGCGACGGTGGTGGACTTGCCGCCGCCGGTCGTGCCGAGGATCGCGGTGTGGCGCGGCAGGACGTCCTTGCGGGTGGCCGGCACGCCGACCACGATCTCGGGCATCCCGATCACCTGCCCGAGCTGCAGCTCGCCCTGTACGCCGAGCAGCTGCCCGGCCTCTGCCGATTCAACCACGCGGACCGGGCTGTTCGGGATGGGGCGGTGGCGCGGCGGCACCAGCGCGCCCGGCACGCCGTCCTGCTCCTCGCCCATGATCTCGACCTGGACGCGCCCGTGGTACGGCGGCACGAAGATGCCTCCGCGCGTGACCGTCGTCACCAGGATGTGCGAGTCGGCGCGCAGCCCGTCCGGCTCGGCGAACGGGCCGGCCACGACCGTCCCGAGGTAGCGCCGGCCGTCCTTGCTGATGATCCGCACCAGCGACTGTGACGGCACGTCCTTGATGTGCGCGTCGGCGAGCAGCACCGTCACCGAGTTGTCTTCGCTGGCCGGCGAGTCGAACATGGTCGAGCCGACGGCGCCCTCGCGGTCTGGGTCGGGCTGGAGCAGGACGCCGGCCGCCTCGATCTCCTGACCGATGGCGTGGAGCGCCGCGACCGGGGTTTCCAGCACCGCTCCGAGGTCAAACGTCGATCCACGTTCGTCGTCCGGCCGACGGCGAAGGCCCTCGGGGAACGGCTCGATTCCATCGTGTTGCATCGTGTCTCCTCCTACCGTCCCCTGGTTCGGCGCTCGCCGAGGTAGCGCAGCGGCACGCCGGCTCGGGTGTAGGCCGCCTGGATCGGGCCGGCCAGCGTGTCCGGTCCCATCGTCGCCGTGCAGACGTGGTCCGCCACGTCGATCAGCATCGGGAAGCCGCGATGAGGCTGGAGCAGGCTGTCCGCCAGGGCGATCCGCGCCGCTTCGTGGGCATGGTCCAGGTGCGCGTAGAACACCCGAGCGGGCGCGACCTCGCTGGCCCGGTAGACGCCGACCACCACCTGGGCCGCCACGTCGTCGCGGAAGCGCGTCATCCAGGCTCGCGGCGTCAGTTGCCGGCCGTCTCGCGTGACGGTGCTGCTGGTGGTGCTCAGGTCGTAGTCGGCGCCTTCGAGGAAGCGCTCGACCTGGAAGCTGAGCGGGTAGACGATCGCGTACTCCAGCGGACGGAGCGCGTCGCCGATGGTCAGGATCAGCTGGTCGCTCGGCTCGCTCGGCACGAACACGAACTTTCGGTGACCCAGAATCAGCTCCTCCAGCACCTTCGTGGACTCGATCACGAGGTCGATGCTGCCGGCCGCGCCGCTCAGCAGCTCGTAGGCGGCCGGGTTGCCGTGGCCCATCCGCCAGCGGGCCGTGGAGCGCCGGGTCAGGATCGCGCGCTCGGCGTAGGTCATGATGGCGCGCTGTAGCAGGCGGCTCGGCTCCTCCTGGTCGGCGCCGGCCGGGACGCTGTGGCGACGGTCGCGCCGCTCCAGCAGCGCCAGCGCCTCGTCCACCGGATCGGGCAGGCTCTCGCGCAGCGAGCGGCGAAAGAGCCGCTGGACCCAGGTGCCGAGGTCTCCCTGGTAGCGGACCAGGCTGACGCCGATCTGGGTGACGGTCAGCGGCAGCGTCTCGTGGGTGTGGCGGGTGGCGTCGCACGCTTCGACGGCGCCGGTCATCAACAGCCCTTCGTGGACCAGCTTGAGCTCGTCCGGGGTGGCGCGGTAGACGCCCGCGCCGCGCACCAGTTGTTGGGACTGCACCCGCGCGAACACCTTGCGACGGATCGGGTCGTGCAGGCGAGTCTCCTGCTCTACTGCTGAGGTGACCTCGCGGGTGAGCTGCTCGTAGAGCTCGCCGAGGTCGTCGCCGGTGCGCCATCTGGTGACGTCCAGGACGTCGCGCAGGGGCTCGCCGTACGCGGCCCGGAAGTCGTCGTCCGGCGCACTGGCCTGCGCCTGGTCGGCGGTGGCGTGCTGGCTGGTGCGTGCCTGCTGGTCGTCGTTCATCGTGCGGGCCTCATGAGACGCTGAACAGGCGTCTGAACGGCGAGCCGGCCGGCGGCTCAGGGGCGAGGCGGCGCGCATAGGCGCCGGCCGGGACCGCCGGCAGCCCGAACTGGCGCCGCAGGACGGCTTCGACGGTCGCCGTCGTGGCGCCGGCCACGAGCGCGGCCCGGACGGCGTCGAACGGAGCCAGCAGCTCGAACGCCAGGTCGTCGGCGTGGCGCTCGGCCTGGGAGACCTCGCGGCCGGGGAGATGCCCGTCCGACGTGCGCTCCATCAGGTGCACCTGCACCGCCAGGGAGACTCCGCCCAGGACAGCTCCCAGCCGCTCCTCCCAGGATGCGACCCGCCGGCCGTCCAGCACCGAGAGAATGCCGTCGCCCAGACGGTCGCGCGCCACCCGGCGTGGCGCGGCGTACTCGACGAGGTAGTGCGCGAGCTCGTGCGCCACGCTGAACCGCCGCTCGTCGTCGGGGTCGGTCGCGTCCACGAACAGCAGGCCACTGTCCTCGTGGACCAGCACGCACGCCCGCAACGGGCGGTCTGGGATCGTGAGGAGGTGCTCCACCTTGCGTTCGGCCAGCCAGGAGTTGACGGCGTGGATGCTCAGTTGTGGCAGCTCGAACACTTCGACCGGCACGGCCCAGCAGGCGACATCGGCGAGCTCGCGGGGGAAGACGGTCGGCAGGTCGCCCACGTCCGCCCAGAACCGGTCCGCGATCTCGTGGACCCAGAGCGCGGTCACGCGGCACCGCCGTCGGGCGGCGAGCCGGGCGACGGCGCGTCGCCGGGATCGGCTCGGTCGGGCGCGTCCGGGGCCAGGGCTGGAGCTGGGGCCAGGGCTGGGTCTGGGTCTGGCTCTCGGTCTGGGACGCGGTCGCGGGCCGCTGCCAGCAGCCCCTGGCTCCGGTCGAGCGTCGTGCGCCCGAGCCCGGCGACGGCGTCGGCGCGACGGATCAGGCGCGCGAGGCGTACCGCGTCGAGCGCGAAGCGCGCGGCGATGGCTTCGACGTCGGCACGGAACACGGCCCCTCCTCCCGAAGGACGGCGACAGAGCAACAGGAGCGGCAGGCTGGCAAGGTCGCAGCCCGCTTGCGCGGCGAGGGCGTCGTCGTCCAGCCGCTCGGCGCGGGCGTAGGCCAGTAGCGAGGATGCCAGGTAGAACGGGCGTTGGGCCGCGCGTTCGGCGGCGCGTCGGAGCAGCCCGGCGTCAGTCATCGTCGTCCATCCGCTTCCAGACCCGCTTCATCCGTCCCTTCAGCCGGTCCTTGGCACGCTTGACCTCGCGCAGCTGCTCGTCCCACGGCTGGCCCTGGATCCCGAGCACCTCGGCGTAGCGCTCGGTTCGCCGCTCACCGTCTACGATCAACTCGACCACCTCCCGATCTAGCCCCACGAACTGGTCGAGCAGCGCATCCACGCGCTCGCCGCCGTGTGCGTCCGCGACGGCGTCGGCAGGGTCTGACGCGTGCTCTCGCAGGGTGTTCCGCCCGGACGGCGAAAGCTCGACGTCGTCGAGCCGTGCGAGCTTTCGGAACTGCGTCTGCTCGCGCTCGCGGGCGTTGCGCACGTCGCCGCGTGCCGCCATGTGCAGGTAGGAGGTCAGGGGTAGGCGGTCAGGATCGTACTGCTCGGGCCGCTCGCCGAGGCTCAGGATCAGATCGACCGCGATGGTCTCCAGGAGGAGTGGATCGTCTTTGCGGAAGGCGCGGTGCAGCCAGGCGACGAGCGGCGGAAGGAAGCGCTCGGCGAGCTCGGCTGGCGCGGCAGGGTCGCGATCGAGAAGGCGAGCGTGCAGGAGCCGGTCGTCACGGCGCGACCAGGAGTCCGCGTCATCCCCATGCTGGCCCATCGTTGACCCCCTCTCAGACAGGCGGTCGCATTGTGGCACACCGCCGCGCGATGATGCGACCGGAGCTGCCGCCAGAACCAGACGCCCCTGTTGTGATTATCGAACATTTGTGCTACTGTGGGGTATGGGTCGGGTGGAGTACGTCGAGATCGCCTGCAAGTCGGCGATCAACCGCGTCCAGGGCATGCCGTTCGGGTGGTCGCTGAACCCGTACGTGGGGTGTTCGCACAGCTGCCACTACTGTTACGCGCGGGCGTACTACCAGATCGCGGATCACGGCAGCGCCGGGCGAGACTTCGAGACGCGGATCCTGGTGAAGGCGAACCTGCCGGATGTGCTGCGGCAAGAGCTGGCGCGCAGGTCGTGGAAGCGCGAGACGGTCGCGATCGGGACGAGCACGGATGCGTACCAGCCGGCCGAGGGGCGATTCCGGCTGACGCGGCAGGCGCTGGAGGCGTTTCGGGACTTTCGGACGCCGGTCGGGCTGGTGACGAAGTCGCCGCTGGTGATCCGGGACGCGGACGTGCTGGCAGATCTGGCGCGGGTGGTGAAGGTGCGGGTGTTCATCACGGTGACGACGATGGACCTGGAGCTGTGGCGGACGATCGAGCCGGGCACGGCGAACCCGTACAAGCGGCTCGATGCCCTGCGGCGGCTGGTGGAGGCCGGGGTGCCGGCCGGGGTGCTGCTGGCGCCGATCCTGCCGGGGATCACTGACTCGGTGGAGAGCCTGGAGCGGGTGGCGGACGCGGCGGCAGAGCACGGCGCGATGTGGCTGGGGAGCTCGGCGCTGCGGCTGCGGCCGATCGTGAAGGAGCATTACCTGGGGTTCGTGGAGCAGGAGTTTCCTGACCTGCTGGATCGGTACGCGCGGGCCTATCCCGTGACGAACGCCCCGAAGGCGTACCAGGACGCCCTGACGGCCCGAGTGGACAAGATCCGCGAGCAGTTCGGGTTCGGGGAGGAGTCGATGCGGATGCGTGGGCTGACGCCTGCCCCGGCTCCTCCTCAGCCGCTGCAGATGGCGCTTCCGCTGCTGTAGTTCAGGAGTGTGCGGTGCGAAATGTAGAATCGCGGCGCGACCTCAGGTGATCGGCCGACCGGCCGCCACGACTATACTGGGGCGATGCCGCGCGAGTAGCCCGGGGTTGGGGCGAGCGTATGACCGGGAGATGGTGACGAGCACGGACACGGCCTGGCGACGAATCGCGCCGGGTGTCTTGCTGCCGTCCGCGTTGCAGGCGATCTCCTACGGCGCGATCTTGCCGATCACCGCCGTTTACGCGCATGACCTGGGCGCGTCCCTGGCCCTGGCCGGGCTCGTCGCCGCGTTCATCCTGGTGGGGCAGCTCCTGGGCAACCTGCCCGGCGGCTGGGCCGTGGACCGGTTCGGCGAGCGCAACGCCATGCTCGTGGCGGCCGGGCTCAACATCGCCGCCCTGGCCGGCTGCGCGCTGTCCACTCGACCGGAGCCTCTCATCGCATGCGCGTTGCTCGTCGGCGTCGCGAACGCGGTGTTCGGCCTGGCCCGTCAGGCGCTCGTCACCATCGTCATCGCTCCGAGCTTCCGCGCGCGGGCCTTCTCCTTGATGATCGGCGCGTCACGGCTCGGCCTCCTGGTCGGTCCGTTCATCGGCGCCGCCGCGATCTCCGCCACCGGGAGCGTTCGGGCCGGCTTCGTCGTGGGTGTGGTGGCGATCCTGGCCACCATCGTGTCGGTTCTGCTGATCCCGGATCCGGAACAGATCGTCGGCGTGCCGGTGACGCCGGCCGGCGCGCCCCGGCCGAAACTGCTTACGACGATGCGCGAATCTCGTCGGGTGCTGTGGCGGGTTGGGTTCGCCGCCACGGCGGTGAGCGCGATGCGCTCCAGCCGCAGCACGCTGCTGCCGCTGTGGGCCACGAGCCTCGGCATGGACGCCCCGACGATTGCCGTGATCGTCGGGGTCGGGTCGGCCATTGACTTCTCGCTGTTCTACGTCGGCGGTATGTTGATGGACCGCTACGGTCGGTGGGGCGTCGGCGTCCTGACGCTCGTGTCGTACGGCGTCGGACACCTGGTGCTGGCGCTGACCTACGGCGATGCCTGGGCGGTCCAGGTCTTCCTGGCGGTGGTGGTGGCCTTCGCGGTGACAGACGGCCTCTGCAGCGGGATCATCATGACGACAGGCGCCGACATGGCCGACATGGTGAATCCGAACCGGCCGGCGGTGTTCCTGGCGGCCTGGCGGCTGGTCACCGACCTGGGCAGCGCCGGGGCTCCGCTGGCGATCTCGCTGTTGACGGGCATCGCGAGCCTGGCCTGGGCCGCGGCCGGGATCGGCCTGGTCGGCTTCGGCGGCGCGTTCGTCCTCGGCCGGTTCGGCGCGGCGATCATGCGCGAGGCGGCGGCCCGTCGCGCCGGCCGCGACGCCGCTCCGGTCCCGGCCGAGCCAGCATCACGACCGCGGACGCAGGCTGACGCGGTCCGATAGCCGCCGCGTCGCGCGTACCTTCTCCTTCCTGTTTGAAGCGGGCGACGGCCGGCCCAGCCGCTGGAACACGCCGCGGGCGCTGCGTGTCCTCAGGTGGTACGAGCAGCGACACCGTCATGCGTGCATCTGGCGCAGCATTCTGCGTTGCATGTTGCCTGGAAGATGCAACGGAAGCACGTCTACTCTGGAAGAGACGTCGACGACGACGGTGAGGAGGCTCGGCAATGCAGCCTGTGAATCTCGTCCTGACACAGTCGCGGCTCTCGCGCCGCGCTGCCCTCCGACGTGGCCTGCTGGCCGGCCTTGGCCTGGCGAGCGCGTCGCTGGTGGCGGCCTGCCAGCCGTCGGCGCCGCCCGCTGCGCCCGCGAAGCCGGCCGCCGAGTCGAAGCCGGCCGAGGCGGCCAAACCAGCGGAGGCGGCGAAGCCGGCCGCCGAGTCGAAGCCAGCTGAGGCCAAACCCGATGCGAAACCGGCCCAGGCCGCGCCGGCTGCTGGCAAGCCCACCGCCGCCGGCAAGATCGTGATGGCGATGAGCGGCGAGCCGATCGGTCTGGAGAACTGGCGCACCACCCTGGCCGACGTGATCCCGGTCAACCGGAACGTCCAGGAGGCGCTCGTCAACCGCGATCCGAAGACGGCGGCGCTGGCGGGGGAGCTTGCCGAGAGCTGGTCGCAGCCCGACCCGAAGACCTGGCGCTTCAAGCTGCGCGACGGCGTCAAGTTCCACAGCGGCACCGTATTCGACGCCGAGGCGGCGGCGTTCGGGGTCAACTGGACCTTCTCCAAAGAGAACAACTTCCCGATTCGCAGCAACGTCGGGCCGGAGTTTCAGGCGAAGGCGGTGGACAAGCTGACCCTCGACGTCGTCAGCGACTCGCCCGACCCGATCCTGCCGTCGCGGCTGTACTTCGCGCCGCTGCCGGACCCGGCCCAGATCAAGAACGACGCCGCGTCGTTGCCGATCAAGCCGATCGGGACCGGGCCGTACCAGTTCGTGGAGTGGGTCAAGGGGCAGCGGATCAGGATGACCGTCAATCCGGACTGGTGGGGTCACGGCAAGAAGGACGCGCTCGGCGCGGCCACCATCCAGGACGTGGAGCTGGTGTTCCGGGGTGAGACGGCGGTCCGAGCTTCGATGCTCCAGTCTGGCGAGGCCGACTTCGCGCGGTTCCTGACGCCGGACCTGATGGCGTCGGTGCCGAGGGCGGTCAAGGGGCCGAGCCTCGAAACGGTCTTCCTACGCCTCGACACGATGTACCCGCCGATGGCCGACATCCGGGTGCGCAAGGCGATCGCCCTGGCCATCGACAAGCAGGCGGTGGCGGACAAGATCTTCGGCGGCGCGGCCCGGCCGGCCTCGCAGCTGGTGGCCTCGGTGGTGACGGGCTACAACCCCGACCTCCAGCCGTACCCGTACGACATGAACGCCGCGAAGCAGCTGGTTGCCGAGGCGAAGGCGGCCGGCGTGCCGGTCGACATGGTGATCACCAGCGCCACCCGGCGCGGCGTCTACGCGCGCCACGACGAGTTCTCGGAGTACACCGCGAACCAGCTGAACGCCATCGGGCTGAAGGCGAAGAGTGAGGTGATGGACCCGGGCGTCCATCAGCCGCAATTCACCAACGGCGGCTATGACAAGACGCCGAAGGACCGAGGCTGGATCGCCAACAACCCGCACAGCAACGAGATCATGGACGTCAGCCGCAGCATGGGCTACTACCGCTGCACGGGGTCGTCGTCCACCTTCTGCGACCCGGAGATGGACAAGCTGATCGACGCGGCGATCCCATTGACCGGCGACGAGCGGGCGAAGGCGCTGGCGGCGATCACCAAGAAGTTCTACGACACGTACGCCGCGATCCCGGTGGTGCACCTGGACCTGATCCACGGCACCTCGAAGCGCCTGCAGTGGGAGTCGCGCATCGACGGCTTCCTGATGCTGAAGGAGATGAGCCTGGCCGGCTAGGGGGGCTCACCACCATGACTGCATACCTCGTCAGACGGCTGTTGTGGTCGGTCGTCGTCGTCGTCGGGCTGGCGGCGATCGTGTTCTTCGTCATGCACATGGTCGGCGATCCGGCCCGCCTGATGCTGCCCCAGGAGGCGACCGAGGAGCAGTACCTGGCCTTGCGCAAGCAGCTGGGCCTGGACGCGCCGCTGCCGGTCCGCTTCGCGACGTTCATGCTGGGGATGGCGCGGCTCGACTTCGGGGACTCGCTCTGGCAGAACGTGCCGGCGCTGCCGCTCGTCATGGAGCGCGTCCCGAACACGATCTACCTCGCCGCCGCGACGCTGATTCTGTCGATCCCGATTGCGCTGGTGCTGGGCGTGCTGGCGGCGCTCTGGCCGGGCTCGGTGGTGGACCGCGCGATCACGGTGTTCTCGCTGGCGGGAGTTTCCGTCGCGAACTTCTGGCTGGCGCTGACGCTGATCCTGGTGTTCGCGGCGCAGCTCAAGTGGCTGCCGACCTCGGGGATCGGCGGACCGAGCTTCGTGATCTTGCCCGCCATCACACTCGGGCTGCGGCCCATCGGGCGGATCGGGCAGATGACGCGGGCGGCGATGGTGGAGGAGCTGAGCAAGCTGTACATCCAGACGGCGCGGGCGAAGGGGCTCCACGACCGGACTGTGATCCGGGTGCATGCGCTCAAGAACGCGGCGCTGCCGATCGTCACGCTGGCCGGCGACGAGATGGCTGGCCTGCTGAACGGCGCGGTGGTGATCGAGACGGTGTTCGCGTGGCCGGGCATCGGCGGGCTGATGATCCAGGCCATCGAACGACGCGACTTCCCGCTGGTGGAGGCGGCGCTGTTCGTGATCGCGATCACGGTGGTGGTGCTCAACCTGCTGGTGGACCTGTCGTACTCGTTCCTGGACCCACGGGTGCGCTACTCATGACCGGCGCCGCGCCGGCCGTCTCCGATCCTTCGGCGCAGGCCGCCAGCGAGTGGTCGCGGGCCGGGCGGCGACCGTACGGTGCGGGGCTGTACGTGCGCGGCCTGTTGCGCGACCCGGTCACGCTGGGGTCGCTGGTGTTCCTGCTGGCGACGGTCCTGGGGGCGCTCGGGGCTGGCCTCATCGCGCCGCACGATCCGATCGCGCAGTCGTTGATGGCGCGCAACCTCCCGCCGCTGAGCCCGGCCGAGGAGGGCGGACTGCACCTGCTCGGGACCGACTTCCTGGGCCGCGACCAGCTGAGCCGGATGATCTACGGGGCGCGGGTCTCGCTGGCGGTCGGCGCGGTCAGCGTGGCGCTGTCGGGGACGTTCGGGGTGATCGTCGGGCTGGTGGCGGGGTATTTCGGAGGCCGCGTGGACTCGATCCTGATGCGGATCGTGGACATCCAGATGGCGTTCCCGACGCTGCTGCTGGCGCTGGTGATCCTCTACTCGGCGGGGGCGAGCTTCTGGAACGTGATCCTGGTGATCGGGGTCACGCGCTGGATGATCTACGCGCGGGTGGCACGCAGCCTGACGCTGACGCTGCGGGAGTCGCTGTTCGTGGAGGCGGTGCGGGCGCTCGGCTGCCCGAGCACGCGGATTCTCGGGCGGCACCTGCTCCCGAACATCCTCTCGCCGCTCCTGGCGCTCGCGACGCTGGAGATGGCCTCGGTGATCCTGACCGAGGCGTCGCTCGACTTCCTGGGGCTGGGCATCCAGCCGCCGGAGTCGTCGTGGGGGCTGATGCTCTCGCAGGGGCGCCAGTACATGACGTCGGCGTGGTGGCTGGTGACGTTCCCGGGGCTGGCGATCCTGTTCACGACGCTGGCGTTCAACCTGGTGGCGACCTGGCTGCGGGCGGTGAGCGACCCGGTCCAGCGCTGGCGCTGGCTGAAGATCCGCCCGCCCGGTCGCTGAGGTCGGGCGGGCGTCAGCCTCCTATTCAGCCGCTGACCGGCAGTGTGTTGTACAGTACCTCTGTACGACGTTCGTCCGGGAGGGCCACGTGGCGATCCATGCTACCTACACGGAAGCGCGCGCGAATCTCGCGCGGCTCTGGGACCAGGCGACCAACGATCGCGAGACCGTGATTGTCAGCCGGCGTGGGGCCGATGATGTTGCGATCATCGCGGCCGACGAGCTTTCGTCGCTCCAGGAGACGGCTCACCTGCTGCGGTCGCCAGCCAACGCGGCGAGGCTGCTTGCGGCCCTTCGGCGCGCGCTTTCGGGGGAGGGCGAGATCACGACGGTGGAGGATCTGCGCGCAGAGGCAGACCGTGCCGAGGCGCCGTGAGACGAGCGAGGACCGATCGCCAGCACCACGCAGGATCGTCGTCGTTCAGCCTGAATTCCGAGAGGATCTTCGGTTCTGGGTCCAGACAGATCGGCGGGTGGCGTCACGGCTGCTCGATCTGGTCGAGGCGATTGTTCGCGAGCCGTTCACCGGCATTGGCAAGCCTGAGCCGCTTCGGCATCTCGGCTCGAATCTCTGGTCGCGGCGGCTGACGCAGGAGCATCGCGTCGTCTATCTCGTGCGTAATGACCGGATCGACTTCCTCCAGGCGCGGTACCACTATTGACCGGCGAGATGTCGCGCGAGGCTACAGGCTGTCCTTCTTGCGCAGGGCGAAGACGGCCGTGGCGACGAAGAACAGCCCGAAGACGATCAAGACGGCGTAGTGGCCAGACGGCGCAAAGTCAAACGTCGTCTTCCACTTCTGCTCGTCCAGCAGGCTGAGCATCGGGCCGCCCTGGGCGCGGGCGTAGCGGGGGATGTCCACGACGGCGCCAAGCGTCTCCCAGCTCCAGCGGCTGATGACGATTTGCGAGAAGACGCGCGCGTACTCCCCCATCTCGCCCTGGGCCAGCATGGCGCCGGCGAAGATGATCTGGGGGATCAAGAGGATCGGGATGACGTTGCCGGCCTGGTCGGTCGAGGTCGCCAGGGCCGAGACGCAGAGGCCCATCAGCGTCGCGGTGAAGAAGGTCAGCACGACGGTGGTGAAGATGCCGGTGAAGACGCCCGAGCGACCGAGCGGGAAGTCGATCATCAGCATCACCATCGCCAGCAGCATGACCGCCTGGGCCAGCGAGATCGCGCCGAGGACGGTCAGCTTGGAGCAGAGGTACGGGACGATCCTGACGCAGACCATCCGCTCGCGGAGGTAGATCGGCAACTCCTTCACGATCTCCTTGGCGGCGCTGGACGCGCCGAGCCAGATCGCCACGATGGCGAGCAGGAACAGCATCAGCATCGCCTTGCGGGCGTCGCCGCACGGATCGCGCATGGCCTGGTCGCGGAGGGGTTGGGGCAGGGCGTCGATCTCGCTCTGGGTCAGGTCACAGTTCTTGGGCGGGCCGTTCTCGCGGACGTTGACGCCGGCCGTCGCGGCGCGGTTGGCGTCCACCAGCAGCGGGCGCTCGTTGAACATGGCGCGCGGGAAGACCAGCCCGAGCAGCAGCGCGATGACCGGCGCCTGGAGCAGCAGGATCGCCAGGGCGACCAATGCCGCTCGGCGCTGCGCGAACATGATCTCGAAGTAGCGGGCGGTCAGCACGAGGTACTGTCGGAGCCAGGACGCGGGCGCACGCATCCGCGAGGCTCCTGGACCCTGGCCGGGCCGGTTGGCGGGCGGGGCTGGCGGCGGCACGTTCGCGACGTGGGCCTGATAGTACGACGAGGTGCGGTACATCTGGGCGTAGGCGCCGGGGGCCGGCTCCTGCTCCAGCTTGTCGTAGATGTCCACCAGCTCTTCGACCTGGAAGTGGGCCAGCGCTTCCTGGGGCGTGCCGTAGAACGCGAGGTAGCCGCCCCGGCTCATGAAGACGACTTTGTCGCAGAGGAGGAGGTTCTGGGTGGCATGAGTAATGAGCACCAGGGTGCGGCCCTGGTCTGCCAGCTCGCGGAGGAGCCGCATCACCTGGGTCTCGGTGGCGGGGTCGAGGCCGGAGGTCGGCTCGTCCAGGAAGAAGAGGTTGGGGCGGGTCAGCAGCTCGACGCCGATGCTGACGCGCTTGCGCTGGCCGCCCGAAAGGTCGTCGATGTACTTGGCGCGGTGCGGGGTCAGATTGAGGTCGTGGAGCACTTCCTGGACCCGGCGCTCGCGCTCGGCGGCGGTGGTGTCGGACGGGAGGCGGAGCCGGGCGGCGTACTCCAGTGCCCGTTCGACGGTCAGGTCGCGGTGGATGATGTCGTCCTGGGGGACGTAGCCGATGCTGGTGCGGAACGCGGCGAAGTGGCTGCTCAGGTCGAGGCCGTTGTAGAGGACGGTGCCGCTGGTAGCCGGGCGGGCGCCGGCCAGCGCCTTGACGAGGGTGGACTTGCCCCAGCCGCTCCCGCCGACGACGGCCACGAACTCGCGCGGGAAGATGGTCAGGCTGACGCTCTGGAGGATGATCGTGCCCTTGCCGACCCGGGTGGTGAGGTCGATGCCGTCGATACGGACGCCGTCGTCGGCGCGCAGGCTCGGTGCGGAGCCGGTCGCGCCGGCCAACACGAAGTCGAACGGCCCGATCCGGATGTGGTCGTTGCGGTCGAGGACGGCGCTGGTGACGGGGGCGCCGTTGACGTAGGTGCCGTTGGTGGAGCCGAGGTCCTGGAGGACGAGCTCGGTGCCCTGGCGGGTCAGGGTGGCGTGGTTGCGCGAGATCTGGGGATGATCCAGAACGATGTCGTTGGTGGGGGCGCGCCCGAAGGTGAGCGAGGTCTTCGTGCCGAGGTCGAGCTGCTGGGGCACGTTTCCAGCGGGCGGGCCGGCCGGACGAGCAGGGGCGTTCCCGGTCTGACCGAACGGCTGGCCTGGCGGTTGACCGGGCGGCATGCCCGGCACGGCCTGGGCTCGGGTGCCGGGCATGGCCGACATCCCGGGCGGAAGGGACTGGCCGGGGCCGCCAGGCACGGGGTAGCCGGGATACGGCGTGAACTGGCCCGGCATGGCGGGACCGGCTGACGCGGCGGCCTGGTACACCAGCCGAAACGGCCCGATGGCGATGCGGTCGCCGTCCTGGAGGGTGCGTGGGCGGACGGCGGCGAGCCGGACGCCGTTCACGGTGGTGCCGTTCATGCTCCCGAGGTCGGTGAGGGTGACCTGGCCGTTGGCGCGGGAGACCTGGGCGTGCCTGCTCGAGACGACGGCGTGGCTGAGCACGATGTCTGAGGCCGGGGCGCGCCCGAGCACGATGGTGTCGGCGGTGATGTCGTGCCGCGTGATCGACCCGCTGGGGTCGGCGATGACGAGCCGTCCGCCGCTCTGACCGCCGATCACCGAAGCAGGCTCCTCATGCCGGCCACCGGATGGGCGTCGCGGGGTGGGGGCCGGGGCATCCGTAGACTAGCGCATCACGAGCGCCGCCACAAGCCTCGGTCGCGGTCTGGGTGTGCGTCAGAGTTTTGTGCTGAGCCAGACACCTGGGGCGTGATGAATCGCGCCCACAAAGATTCGACGCACACCCTCGCGGCCTTGGTCTCCCGTGCGAGCAGCAGGGACAGCACGATTCCCTGCCGATCGACGCCCGAGGACGGGCCGACGATATCCTGGACCTGATCCCGCAGGTGGAGGGAGGTCAGCCCACCAGACCTGTCCTTGCGCGATCACCACTCCGCGCGTCGAAGCGCCGCTATCGCCGCACCCAGAACACCGGGATCAGGTTCAGCTTGCGCCTCGCCAAGAACGCGGTTGAGCTCAGCTGTCACAACGTCTGGATCGTGCCGCGCCAGGTACTCGCGCAATGCCGTAGCGTACAACTCGCTACGGCTCACCTTCGCACGCCGGACATACTCCTCGCCTTCGGCGAACACATCATCCGGGATCGAGACAGCAGTCTTCATACTCGCAGTAGAACCGGTCTGCCGTCACGATCTGGCCGACGACGAGCGATGTGGTCGAGGTGCTCAGTAGACGGGGTTGGTGACGCGCAGGTACTCGCTGGGCTGCGGGCCGGGGCCGAGGTGGATCGTGGTAAACGGCGACCCGTACCCGAGCCAGGACAGCTGATCGGGCGTGAACCAGCGGTTGCCGTGCGCTCCCGCCAGCACCATCGCCGAGTTGCCGAAGTCGAGCTTGCCGGTCGCCGGGTCGTACCCTTCGGCCACGTAGTAGTGAAGCGGCGTCACCACCATCACCGGCATCCCGGCCTGCACGTCGCCGATCACCCGGTCCCAGTCGATGGCGTCCTCGGACTCGCCGCGCTGGTGGGCCGAGATGCCCAACGATGCCAGGAGCGCCAGCTCGGCGCGCGGCCCGGGCATCCCGGCCCAGGCGTTCCAGCCGACCGTGCGGGCCGCCGTCGTGGCCTGATCGAGGGTGAGATCCTGGCCGATGGCGCGCGCGAACGCCACGCTGGCGGCCGGTCCGCAGGCGGCGTACGCTTCCCAGCGCGAGATCGACTGGCTGTCCTTCAACTGGTCTGGCGTGATCGAGCGCTGCTCGGGCGGCGCCTGCATCCAGGAGCGGTCTCTAGGGGCGGTCGGCTCGACGCCGGCGCTGCGCTTCAGCAGCGCCACGGTCCGGGCCTGACGGTCCACCCCGTCCCAGTGCACGAGGTACTCTGCTGCGACCCAGCCGGTCGGGCCGTCCGGATGGATGACGTGACGCCAGGCACGCCCGCCAGCTTCGCGCTCCTCGCCGAGGTCGCGCAGGTCCGTCCCCTCGTCCACCAGGAGGAGCTTCTCGCCGCCGTTCGGCTCGGACCGCATCACGAGCCCTTGCAGGCCGACGCCGACGACCGCCACGGTGGGACGGCCGCGGGGGCGCAGGATGGTGGGCGGCGGCTCCTCGCGCTCGATCGGGAGCACGCTGGGAGGCGGGAGTGCCGCCAGCTCCGGAGCGGGAGCCGTCTGGATGGCCGGCGCGATGCGCGGCGCCTCGGAGACGACCAGCAGCTGGATCTCGCGGCCGAGCGGTCGTGGCAGCCCGAGGTCTACGCCGAGCCAGGACGGCAGCCCCGCCAGCAGCAGTGCCAGGACTGGAACGACCCAGGGTACGTCCCGACGAGGGCGACTCATCGGAACGGCACAGGGCTTCCAGGTTGCCGCGCGCACTGCCATTGCCGTAGCCGCACCTCCTCATCGCCGTCTGACGGGCGCGAGTCGTCGTGCGCCGTCGCCATACCAACGCCCCAGGCGACCGCGCGACTCGCGAACTGTGAGACAGTCGGGCAATCGTACCCAAGCGGCGCATTTTCTGTCGAGCTCGGGATAGGCCGTCCAGGGCGTCGTCGGGGCTTGAAAGCCCCGCCTACAGTCATGGCGTCGCGCTGCGACGCCGGACGCACGCGGTTCGTCGCGGTACGATGAGGTTCGCGGCATCGGGGACGGGGTCTGGGCCGGGCGTCTGTTCGTCGTGCCCGTGGGAATGGATAGACTTATCCAGAGAGACTGACGATTGGGAGCAGGGTAGGATGGCCGCCTCCGACGACGTGACCGAGGGCACGACCGACGGCTCGTATATCGGGGCGCGGCTGACGCGGCCGGACGGGCCGGCCAAGCTCGCCGGCGAGGCGCGCTACGCGGCCGATCTCTCGTTGCCGGGGATGCTCCACGTCCGGCTGCTGCTCAGCCCGTACGCGCACGCCCGGATCGTGGGGGTGAGGACGGAGGCGGCGCGCGAGCTGCCCGGCGTGGTGGCGGTGCTCACCGCTGCCGATCTGGCGCCGTACGTGAAGGTGGCCCCCACTTCCCGCGCCCGCTGCCTGATGGCCGACGGCGAGGTCCGATTCTGCGGCCAGCCGGTCGTGGCGGTGCTGGCGGAGTCCGAGGCTGTCGCCGAGGATGCGCTCGGACTGGTGGACGTCGAGTACGAGGAGCTGCCGGCGGTCCTGACGGCGGAGGCGGCCATCACGCCTGGTGCGCCGGCCGTCTGGCCGGAAGGACTGCCCGGCGTGGGAGCTGAGGCGGCCGGTCACGGCGTCGAGGCGGCTGGCGAGGGGCCGCCCGCTGGCGACGACCCGCTGGCACACGCGCCGAACGTGGCGGCGCGGGAGCGGATGGGCCGGGGAGACGTCGAGGCCGGGTTCGCCGAGGCCGACGTGGTGGTCCGGCGGACGTATCGGACGCCGATCGTGCACCAGGGGTACGTCGAGCCGCACGCGACCCTCGCGGCGCCGGAGCCGGGCGGCGGCCTGACGATCTGGTCGTCCACGCAGGGCGTCTTCTTGCCGCGCGAGGAGACGGCGCGGGTGCTGGGGTGGTCGGACTCGCGGATCAGGCTGATCCCAACCGTCATCGGCGGCGGGTTCGGCGGCAAGGGCGTGCTGTTGGAGCCGCTGGCCGGCGTCCTGGCCGTAATGTTCGAGCGCCCGATCAAGGTGGTGATGACGCGGATCGACGAGTTTCTGGCGGCCACGCCGGCGCCGAGGAGCCAGATCGACGTGGCGCTCGGGGCGCGCAAGGACGGCACGCTGACGGCCATCGAGGCGCGGGTGCTGTTCGATGCCGGCCTCTATCCCGGCTCGCCGGTCACCAACGCGATGATCTACATCGGCGGGCTGTACCGGGTGCCGAACCTGCGCATCCGTGGCTACGACGTGGTCACTAACACGATTCCCCAGGGCGCGTACCGTGCGCCGGGGGCGGTCCAGGGCGTGTTCGCCATCGAGTCGGCGATGGACGAGCTGGCTGAGCGGCTGGGGATGGACCCGATCGAGCTGCGCCTCAAAAGCTGCGTGGAAGAGGGCGACCTGATGCCGCACGGCCAGAAGTGGGCACGGATCGGGCTTCGGCAGTGCCTGGAGCGGCTCCGGGAGCACCCGACCTGGCAGGTGTGGCGGCGTGACCGGGCCGGGCAGACGGGCGGCGGTCCGGCGCGGTCGAACGAGGGCGTCGGCATCGCGATTGGCGGCCTGATGGTGACGCTCCAGTCGGCCAGCGCGCTCTGCCGGCTGGAGTCGGACGGCACGGTTACGGTGGTGGTCGGCTCGGTGGACATCTCCGGCTCGAACACGGCGCTGCTCCAGATCGCGGCAGAGGCGTTCGGGCTGCCGATCTCGTGGGTGGCGATCTCGAACGCCGACAGCACGGGTGCGCCGCACTCCCCGATGTCCGGCGGCAGCAAGATCACGCTGGTGGTGGGGGCGGCCATCGTGGAGGCGTGCCAGGACGCTCGGAAGCAGGCGTTCGACATCGCGGCGGACCAGCTGGAGGCGGATCTGGAGGATCTAGAATTGGTGGACGGCCGGATCCGGGTGCGGGGCGCGCCGGACCGCGTGATCGGGCTGGACCGCATCCACACCCTGACCGCGATGATGTACGCGCAGCATCCCGCCGTGCTCGGGCGGGGCAACATCGCGCTGAAGGTGCGCGCGTCGGCGATGGCGGCCCATCTGGCGCGGGTGCGGGTCGATCCGGACACGGCGCGCACCGAGGTGCTGGAGTACGTGGCGATCCACGACGTGGGCCGGGCGATCAACCCGGCGATGGTGGAGGAGAACATCCACGGCGGGGTGGCGCAGGGGATCGGCTGGGCGCTCTACGAGCAGATGCGCTACGACGAGTCGGGCCGTCTGGTAACGGCGAGCCTGCTGGACTACACGCTGCCGGGCTCGCACCAGATCCCGCCGATCGAGAGCGTGATCCTGGAGATTCCGTCCCAGTCGGGGCCGTACGGGCTGCGCGGCGTCGGCGAGCCGCCGGTGATCCCGGTCTCGGCGACCATCGCCAACGCGGTGCACGCCGCGACGGGCGTCCGCTGCCCCGAGATCCCGATCACCGCAGACGCGCTGTTCCGCCAGCTGCGGGCCTGATCTGGCTTCGTCCCCGCCGGACACATCGGGAAGAGCGCCGACCTGCCCGTGGAGCGCGGCCATCCTGGCCGCTTCGTGGTGACACCATCGACCACACCGAGCATGCGCCGGGCCTGACAACCGGGGCGGCCAGGATGGCCGCGCTCCACGATCTGTGCGGGGTATCCCGATAGTCTGCCCAGGATGACCGCTAACGCTGGGGGCGCAGCAGGCCGGCCGCCGCCACGCCGGCCAGGAACCCGAACAGGTGGCCCTGCCAGGAGATGCCGCGCTGCCCCGGCAGGACGCCCCAGAGCGCGCCGCCGTAGACGATCGCGACGAGGAGGGCGACGGCGATCGAGCCGAAGTTGCGCTCGAAGTAGCCGCGCGACATCAAGTAGCCGAGGTAACCGAAAATCAGGCCGCTCGCGCCGATGTGAATCGTGTTGGCGGGTGCGAGCAGCCAGACCGCGAACCCGCCGAGCACCATCACCAGCAGCGAGACCCCGACGAACGTCCCGAGCCCGCGCAGCATGACCAGGAAGCCGAGTACCAGGAAGGGGACGGTGTTGGCCAGCAGGTGCGGCAGCCCGCCGTGCAGGAGCGGGGCGAACAGGATGCCCCACAGTCCGCTCATGGTGCGCGGCTGGATGCCCCAGGAGTCGAGCCAGTTGCCGGGCACCAGCGCGTCGCCGATCTCCATGACCCAGGCGAGCGACACCAGCGCCATCAAGACGACGATCCCGCGCTGCATCTCATCCACTCCTGGCTACGACTCGTTCGGGGCTGGCGGCGTACCGCACCGATCAGGGACGTGCTGCGCGAGCGTCGGGTTCCATCTCATGGTCTCAGACGACCTCATGCTCTGAGACGATTTCGCGCAGGCGCTCGACCTGGTCGAGCTCCGCGATGGTCGGGTTCAGCAGCACTTCGTCCACGCCGATCTGCTCGCAGGCGCTGACGAAGTCGCGGATGGCGGCCGGCGTGGACAGGGTGCTGCGCGCGATGAAATCGACGCGGTCCTTCCAGTAGGCGTAGTACGCGCGGACGGAGCGTTCGCCGCGCTCGGCGGCGTCCGGCCCGAGCGCGAACGCCCCGAGCCCGACGAAGCGCGGCTTCCCCGAGCGCCCGGCCTCACGCCAGCCGGCCTCGACGTGCTGAAAGCAGGCGAGCATGTCGGATGGCGTCCGCACGCCGATGTAGCCGTCGGCGTAGCGTCCCACGCGCTGCAGTGCGCCGGGGGCGAACGCGCCGATCAACAGCTCGGGGCCGCCAGGCTGGACCGGCGCTGGCCCGATTGGTCCGACCGTCTCGGAGAACGGCTCGCCGCGCCAGAGCCGCTTGAGCATCGCTAACTGCTCGTCGAAGCGCCGCCCTCGGTCTCGGTAGCTGAGCTCGACGGCGTCGTAGTCCTCCTGGCGGGCGCCGATCCCGAGCCCGAGCGAGAGCCGTCCGTTCGAGAGCCGGTCGACGGTGGCGGCCTGCTTCGCGAGCAGGCCGGTGCTGCGAGTCGTGCCCAGGATGACGGCCGGCATCAATCGGATGCGTGTCGTCACGGCGGCGAGCGCCCCGAGGGTGGTCATGACCTCGTAGTTCGAGTAGGCGACGCGATCGATGAAGCTCAGGCTGCTGAAGCCGCTGGCGTCCGCTCGCCGCGCCCATTCGAGGAGGAGCTCCCCCTCAACGCCTTCGATCGTGGTCGGCACGCCGATGCCGATCTTCACCGCTCACCCCCCGCGTACGAGCCTCGCGCCGCGAGTATCCGGCCGGGCAGGATCGTCGTCAACCATTCCCGACGCCGCTGGTGCGCGGAGGGTACCATGTCGTCGGGGACAACCGAGCGGGCGGTAGCTGGCGGGGATGCGAGCGAGCGCCGGCTCGACGAGGGGAGTAGACCGCATGGCCGATGGGAAGATTGGCGACCGCGTCAAGGCGCTGGTGTTCGACGTGTTCGGGACCGTCGTGGACTGGCGGAGCTCGGTGATCCGGGACGGCGAGAAGCTGACCAAAGAGCTGGGTGTCCAGGTGGACTGGCCGACGTTCGCCGAGGAGTGGCGGCGCAAGGGGTATCACGAGCAGATCGCGAAGATCCGAAGCGGCGAGGCGCCGTACGAGACGACCGACGTCTTCATGCGCCACAAGCTCGACGAGATGATCCCGAAGTACGGCCTGGACGCGATGACCGAGCAGCAGCGTGACTGGTTCCACAAGGTCTGGCATCGGCTGGACCCATGGCCGGACTCGGTCGAGGGACTGACACGGCTGAAGAAGAAGTTCGTGATCGCCACGCTCTCGAACGGCAACGTGGCGCTCTTGACGAACATGGCGAAGTGGGGCGGGCTGCCCTGGGACGCGATTTTCTCGGCCGAGCTGGTCAAGAAGTTCAAGCCCGAGCCGGAGATGTACCTCTCGTCCGGCCAGTTCACCGGCCTGCCGATGGATCAGGTGATGATGTCGGCGGCGCACCTCAGAGATCTGTACTCCTCGCGCGAGCACGGCATGGCGACGGCGTTCATTCGCCGGCCGAAGGAGTGGGGCGAGAACGGGCCGCAGGAGGGCCAGCCCGACCGCGAGAAGATCGACGTGGTGGCAACAAACTTCGTGGATCTCGCGGAGCAGCTGGGCGCGTAGCGGAAGGCCGACAGCCGAGAGTGGAGGAACCGAGAGGGGTGATCTGGCGGGACGGAATCCGGCACGGCCACCCCGAATCCGTGGGTGATACGCCCGATCGGCTCAGCATCCTACGACGACGGACGGGACACGCCATGCGGCCGCTTCGGTACTCCATCAACATCACCCTCGACGGGTGTTGCGATCATCGGGCGGGTTCGACAGACGAAGAGCTGCATCGCTACTGGGCCGAGAGCCTCGCGCAGGCTGATGCTCTCCTCTTTGGCCGGGTGACCTACGAGATGATGGAGGCAGCATGGCGGCTGCCTTCGACCGGCGCGTTGCCTGCGTGGATGGCCGATTGGATGGAGCCCTTCGCCCGGACGATTGACGCGGCCAAGAAGTATGTCGTGTCGAGTACGCTGGAGCGGGTCGACTGGAACGCCGAGCTTGTGCGTGGCGATCTGGGAACGGCCGTTGGACAACTCAAGGAGGAGCCAGGCAACGGGATATTCGTCGGAGGCGTCCAGCTGCCGCTGGCATTGGCGGAGCTGAGATTGATCGACGAGTACGAATTCGTGGTACATCCCAGACTGGCAGGCCACGGACCGACGTTGTTCGCTGGCCTGTCTTCGTATGTGGACTTGAAGCTCGTGAGCCGGCGGGAATTCGGCTCGGGGGCGGTGGCGATGCGGTATGAGCCAAAACGGTAGTCAACAGGCTTTGTCAGCCCAGGTCGGTCGCATCGTGACGACTGCGGACGCGGTCAGGCGTCCAGCAGTAGCGAGGTCGGGTCCTCGATCAGGTCTTTGATCCGGACCAGGAACTGGACTGCCTCCTGGCCGTCCACGATGCGGTGGTCGTAGGAGAGGGCCAGGTACATCATCGGGCGGATGACCACCTCGCCGTTGACGGCGATGGGGCGCTGCTTGATGGTGTGCATGCCCAGGATGCCGACCTGCGGCGGGCTCAGGATCGGGGTGGACATCAGCGAGCCGAAGATGCCGCCGTTGGTGATCGTGAAGGTGCCGCCTCTCAAGTCTTCGAGGGTCAGCGTGTTGTTGCGCGCTTTCTCGGCCAGCTGCGCGATGGTGCGCTCGATCTCGGCGAAGCCCTTGCGGTCGGCGTCGCGGACGATCGGCACGACCAGCCCCTCGCTGGCCGCCACCGCGATCCCGACGTCGTAGTACTTCTTGCGGACGATCTCGTCGCCCTGGATCTCGGCGTTGACGTTCGGGAACGCTTTGAGAGCCGCGACGGCCGCCTTCGTGAAGAACGACATGAAACCGAGGCCGATGCCATGCCGCTGCTGGAACGCGTCGCGGCGCTGGGACCGCAACGCCATGACGGCGCTCATGTCCACCTCGTTGAAGGTGGTCAGCATGGCGGCGGTACGCTGCGCTTCGAGGAGCCGCATCGCGATGGTCTGGCGACGCCGCGACATCCGAGTCCGCTCCTCGCCGCGCGGGTCGGCAGGGCGGGCGCCGGGGGCCGCGGATGGGGCCGGGCCGGCGGCGGGTGAGGTGGCGGCGGCGGATGAGGCCGCGGCCGGACGCTGCGCCGAGAGGAACTGCTCCACGTCCTCGCGGGTCACTCGGCCGGCCGTGCCGGAGCCGGCGACCTGCCCCAGGTCCACGCCATGCTCGTCGGCCATGCGGCGGGCGACTGGCGAGGCGTGGGGGCGGTACGTGCTCGGCGGTGCGGCGGGCGCGGACGCCGTGGCCGATCCGGCGGCCGGGACAGGAGCTGGCGCGGACGCCGACGACGCGGGGGCACTGGAGGAGCTGCTGGCGGGTGCGGACGAGCTCGAGGCGCTCTCGCTGCTGGCGGCGGCTGGCGCGCTCGCCTGGCCGTTCGTCGCGGCGGCGGCGGCCTCGCTGGACTCCGCGACGGTCGCCAGGACGTCGCCGGGCTGGACCGTCGCGCCGGAGGCGACCAGGATCTTGCTGAGCACGCCGGACCGATCCGCCGCGACGTCCACGTTGACCTTGTCGGTCTCCAGCTCGACCAGCGGCTCGCCGGCCTCGACGACGTCGCCCTCGTGCTTCAGCCAGGAGGCGACGGTCGCCTCGGTCACCGACTCCCCGAGCGGCGGGACGCGGATCTCAACCGGCATGGCTCACACCTCGCTCCAGAATCGGCTCGACGGTTGGCGCTGTTGACGTGGCTTCAGAGGATGCTTGCGGTGCTGCATCAGTCGGCGCCTGAACGGGCGGCTCGGACGCAGCGGTCGGCGGCTCCAGGATCGCCCCGACGATGCGCCGCTGCTCGGCGGCGTGGGCGTCCGACCACCCCTCGGCCGGGCTGGCCGTAGCCGGTCGCCCGACGTACTCCAGCGGGACGCGACCGCCGAGCACCTGCCAGATGTGGCTCTCGACGTACCTCCAGGCGCCCATGTTCTGCGGCTCCTCCTGGAGCCAGGAGACCTGCGTGACGTTCGGATAGGCGCCGACGATGGCCGTGAGCTCTTCGATCGGAAATGGGAACAGCTCCTCGACGCGGATGACGGCGAGCGAGTCGAGGTCCGCGCGGCGCTTATCCCCCTCCAGGTCCGTCCAGACCTTGCCGCTGCACAGGACGATGCGCCGGACGGCCTCGCGGTTGCGAGCGGCGCGGGCATCGTCCAGGACCGGGTGGAAGGCGCCTCCGGCCAGGTCGGACGCCCGGCAGGCCGCCAGCGGGTGCCGGAGCAGGCTCTTGGGCGTCATCACGATCAGCGGGCGCGGCTTCTCGCCGAGGCTGGCCGCCTGCCGCCGGAGCAGGTGGAAGTACTGGCCGGCGGTGGTGCAGTTTGCAATACGGACGTTGTCCTCGGCGCACAGCTGCAGGAACCGCTCCAGCCGCCCGCTCGAATGGTCCGGCCCCTGTCCCTCCCAGGCGTGTGGCAGCAGCAAGACCAGCCCAGAGAGCATCCCCCACTTCGCCTGCCCAGACACCACAAACTCGTCGATGATGGACTGGGCGCCGTTGATGAAGTCGCCGTACTGGCCCTCCCAGAGGACCAGGGTATCCTCGGCCTGGACGCTGTAGCCGTACTCGAAGCCGAGCGCGGCGGCCTCGGAGAGGGGGCTGTTCCAGACCTCGAACGAGGCGCGGGCGGTCGGGAGAGCTTCGAGCGGGGTGAATGGCCGGCCGGTCTCGGCGTCGTAGAAGGAGAGGTGGCGCTGACTGAAGGTGCCGCGCACGGCATCCTGGCCGGTCAGGCGGATCGGGACGCCGTCGCGGAGGAGGGTGGCGAAGGCAAGGGTCTCGGCGTGGCCCCAGTCGATCGGGGCGTCTGGGGAGTCGAACGCGGCCCGCCGCCGCGAGATGGCGCGCTCCAGCTTCGGGTTGAGGGTGAAGTCGTCCGGGAAGCGCAGTAGCGCGGCGTTCAGGTCGCGGAGGGCGTCGAGAGTCGGGCCGCCCTGGCTGACGCCGGGCCGCACCACTTGCGAGCCGTTGGTACTGATGTTCAGATCCGGGGCCGGCGCGGCGTCCACGCCGCGCGCCAGGACGTTCTCGCGGATGCGCTGGAGCTCGTCGAGGCCGGCCTTGAGGAGCGCGTCCGGCTCGTCTGGCCGGACCACGCCGCGTGCGATCAGGTCTTCGGCGAACCGCTCGCGGACGGTCGGCAGCTCGGAGATGGCGCGGTACATCTCGGGCTGGGTGAACGACGGCTCGTCGCCCTCGTTGTGGCCCCAGCGGCGGTAGCCGATCAGGTCGATCAGGAAGTCCTTGCCGAACTGGGCACGGTACGCCATCGCGAGGCGGACGGCGGCGAGGCAGGCCGCCGGGTCGTGGGCGTTGACGTGGACGACCGGGATCTCGAACCCTTTGGCGAGATCGCTGGCATAGAGGGTGGAGCGGTCCTCAGAGGGACCAGTCGTGAAGCCGAGCTGGTTGTTGGCGATCAGGTGGAGGGTGCCGCCCGTCCGGTAGCCGGGGAGGCCGGAGAGGTTGAGTGTCTCGGCGACGATCCCCTGCCCGATGAACGAGGCGTCGCCGTGGATCAGCACCGCCAGCGAGGCGACCTCGTCCTGGGTGGGACGGCCGGGCTGGTAGCGGTCCTCGTCGGCGCCACGGGCCATCCCCTGCACGACCGGATCGACCAGCTCCAGGTGCGAGGGGTTGGGCACCAGCACCACCGAGACGGCCCCGGCGCCATCCTTGTACTCCTGGCGCCCGCCGGCGTGGTACTTCACGTCGCCGGCCCAGCCGCCCTCAGTGGTGTCGCTGGGGTGGATGCGGAGGGCGCGACCCCGCCCCTCGAACTCGGCCAGCGCCTGCGAGTACGGCTTGCCGAGGACGTGGGTCAGGACGTTGAGCCGGCCCCGGTGGGCCATGCCGAGCAGGATCGAGCGGGTGCCGCTGCGGGCTGCCCGCGCAATCAGCTCGTCCAGCATCGGGATCATCATGCCGAGCCCCTCGACCGAGAAGCGGGTCTGGCCGGGGTAAGCGCGGTGCAGGAACCGCTCGAACGCCGAGACCTCGGTCAGGCGATCCAGCAGGCCGCGCTCGTCGACCGGATCGTTGGGCGGGGTGTAGCGCTGCTCCTCGATGGCCTCGAACAGCCAGGCGCGCTCCTCGGGAGACTGGACGTGGGCCAGCTCGTAGCCGGTGGCGTAGCAGTAAAGGGCGCGAAGCTGGCGGATCGCGACAGCGGCGTTCGGGGCTGCCCTGCCGACCGGCCCGCCGACCGCTCGACCGGGCAACCGCTCCAACAGGTCGTCGTCGATGCCGTGGTACGCCGGGTCGAGTTGGGGGTCGCCGGGCGGCGCGCTCCCGAGCGGGTCCAGGCTGGCTCCGAGGTGGCCGAACAGGCGGATCGCCTGAGCGAGCGCCGCCGCGCCGGCTGCCGCCGAGACGTCGAGGGTGTCCACGGCGGGTCTGGGTGGCGCGACGGCGACGGCCTGGGCCGGCCCGGCCAGCCAGGCGTCGAAGATGGCGCGGGTCTCGGCGTCCACCGAGGCCGGGTCACGCTCGTATTGGTCGAACAGGTCGGCGACGTAGCCGGCGTTCGGCCCGAAGTACTCCTCGAGACCAGTCATGCTCGTGGCCCTCTCGGTAGATCGAAGTAGGGCAGCCCGACGGGAGGCAATGTACACTCGCTGTAGCGCGCTCTCGGTTAGCCTGTCGCCCGTTCTCGGTGTCTCCGGCTGCGGGACGGAATCGGGTGACCCCAGTCTCGCTCGGCAAAGCCTGCTTCGTGGAACAGGCGAGAGAGCTCCTCCCGGTGTTCGAGATCGTCCAGACGCACACCGTAGCGCCTGACGTTGAGAAACTCGTACTCGATCACCCGATCGTCCTCGTCGTAGTGGATCAAGCGATCCGCATCAAGACGATCCAGCGCGTCGCGACCGCCCGGCAGGATCGGCCCCCGTACGAGGACCGACGCTGCGTCGGCGCCGGGATCGTAGCTGAGTTTCATGACCGTCGCCTCCTTCGGCTCCCTCGCTTGTTCCAGAAGACCGTCTTCACCATCCAGGCCGCCTCATCCACGACAACGCAGACCTGTCGGCCATCTTCAATCACTCGCCAGTACTCGACTCGCCCATCGTCGCGGACGATCTCATCGTCTGCATCCCCGATGACATGATAAACGGCGTCCTCAGAGATCGAGTCGCGCTGCATCTCGTCACGTGCATGAAGCTCAAACCTCAAGTCTTCCATACTGGCGCTCCGCGCTTCTCGACCGTTGGCCGGCATGA
This sequence comes from Chloroflexota bacterium, assembly GCA_046328125.1. Taxonomy (GTDB): domain Bacteria; phylum Chloroflexota; class UBA6077; order UBA6077; family JACCZL01; genus JADZEM01. The sequence goes on along the minus strand of JAXLXF010000014.1, from coordinate 32,051 downwards.
GGATAGGCCATCTGGGAGATCGTGTGGCCAGCGGACATATGGTTGACGAAAGCTTTCGGCGCGGGGGATCATGCCGCCGGCTCGTGGTGGGCCAGCTGGCGGCGCGGCCAGCCGGCGACGGGTCGAATCTGGTGCGAGTGGCCGTGAGCTGATGAAGATCGGGCGGTTCTGGCCAGACGAGCTGACCGACGACGAGCGCGCTGGGCTCAATCCTGGCGTGCCGGGCGACCTGAACCGCCGGCCGGACGTGCTGGTGGTCGGCGGCGGGGTCGTCGGGGTGTCCACGGCGGTGGCCTGCGAGCGGGCCGGGCTCGGGTCGGTGCTGCTGCTGGAGCGCGACCAGCTCGGCTCGGGGGCGACTGGAGGCGCCGGCGGCCTGTTGAGCGCCGACACGCTGGCCGGAACGTACCCCGCGCAGTATGTCGCGCTCGGGAAGGCGAGCATCCAGCTCTGGCGGGAGCTCCAGGAGACCGTGCCGGGCGGCGTCGGGATCACGCCGTACGACTCGATCAAGGTGGAGCCGTACACACCCGAGCTGGCGGCGAACATGCCAGACTCCGCCGAGCCGTTGACGCCGGACGACGTGGCGCGGCTGATCCCGGGATTGTCCTGGTCCGCGCCGGGGGTCCGCATTCCGAGGCAGGCCCGGATGAACCCGCTGCGGGCGGTCTCGCGGCTGGCACAGGGGATCGGGTCGGTGGGCACGGGAGTCGCTGTGCGCGGGGTGACGGTGCGCGGCGAACGGCTGGTCTCCGTCACGACCTCGGCCGGCGAGATCAGCCCCGGCGCGGTGATCTTCGCGACGGGTGGACCGCCGAAGCTGGACGGCCTGAGGCTGGAGTACCCGGCCGGCAGCTTGAAGGGCCACATCCTCACGACCGAGCCGGTCTCGGTGCGGCTGGGCGGCGGATTCGCCCCCATCGCGACGCAGATCGAGCAGGAACGGCTGCTGGCCGGCGGCACGGTGGACGAGGGTGACGACACGCCGGACGTGCACGGGGCGACGATTGCAAGGATCGTGGCCGAGCTGGAGGCGGCGCTGCCAGCGTTGAAGGGGATCGCCGTCTCGCACGCCTGGGTCTGCTTCCGCCCGACTCATCCGGATGCGCTGCCGGTGATCGACCGGGTGCCGGGGCTGAGCAACGCCTGGGTGACGTCCGGCCACTTCCGGCATGGCATCCTGCTGGCGCCGGCGACCGGGCGTGCGCTGGCGCGGTGGGTCGGCTCTGGCAAGCAGCCGGACGAGGTGGTCGGGCTGGAGATCGAGAGACTGCATTCTGGTCAGGCCGGCTCACGGTAGTTCGGCCCAGACCGGGTCAACGGAACGCAACCTGGCGAGGGAGGGATTCTATGCCAGCACCACGGTATCTGATGGCTGCGGCACTGCTCGCGATGTTGACGCTCGCGCCGCTGCTCCGCTGGCCGGGCGAGGTGAGCGAGGCACATGCCCAGACGGACGGCTTCGGCCGCACCACGTCGGTCCGATCTGGATGGTGGAGCGGGCTGCGCGTGCTCGGCGTGGCGATGAGCAACCAGAACGAGCGCGACGACCGCGACAAGCGCAAGGGTCGCGAGGAGAACGACAACAAGGACGACAACGACGACGACAACCCGCCGCCGGCGCCCCCGCCGCCACCACGGCAGGCGCCGCCGCCACCAGCGCCGGTGGACAATGCCGGGGCGTGCCTGTCGAGCGGCGGCTCGGTGTCGCTGACGCTCGGCGGCGTTGGGATCACGGCGAAGGCGTTCCAGGACGGGCTGGCGCTGCAACTCGAGCGGGTGGACGGGTCCGGCGTGCCGGGGCCGCCCGGCTCGGTGGTGGGCGAGACGGTGTTCCGTTTGAGCGGGTCGCCGTGCGGCGGCGGGGCGTACGGCAGCCTGCCGAACGAGGTCAACCTGGGCGTGAGCTACCGCAACCGGGTGGGCGAGTCGGTGGATCGAGGGAAGCTCTCGCTGGTCTACTTCGACGGTCAGCGCTGGTCACCCGCGACGAAGCAGGCGAACGACCCGGGCGCCAACTACATCTCGGCGTCGGTGACGGCGGTGGGGGTGTACGCGCTGGTGCAGCAGTAGCGGGGTCAGTGGGCGATGGCGAGGCGTGCGCCGGAGCGCTCAGCGCAGGCGGCGACGAACGCTTCGAAGAGGAGGCGGCTCGGCTCGTGGGCGGGGGTCAGGTTCTCGGGGTGAAACTGGACCGCCAGCAGCCAGGGGTGCTGGGTGCTCTCGACCGCCTCGATCACGCCGTCCGGCGACCACCCGACAGCCTTCAGGCCGCGCCCGAGCCGCTCGACCGCCTGGTGGTGGAAGCTGTTCACCTCGAACTGAGTTGAACCGAAGATGTTGGCGAGGCGGGAGTCCGACTCGACCTCGATGGGGTGGGCCAGGTGGTTGCGGACGGCGGCGTCGCTCTGCGGGTGGGCCACGCCGGTGCTCGGGAGATCCTGGATCAGCGTCCCGCCGAGCGCCACGTTGAGCAGCTGCTGGCCGCGACAGATCCCGAGCGTGGTGATCTCGCGCTCGGCGGCCCAGCCGGCCAGGGTCAGCTCCAGCGCGTCGAGCGGCAGGTCGACGGTGACGGTCGGGTGGACGGCGTTGCCCTGACCGAAGCGGTCCGGGTGGACGTCAAGGCCGCCGGGGAAGAGGATGCCGTCCAGAGTCGAGAAGATCCGTTCGAGCGCGCCCTCGTCGTCCAGCGGCGGGATCAGGACCGGTGCGGCGCCGGCGGCCGTGAGCGCCTTGCCGTAGCTCTCAGGGAGGCGGACGTAGACCCGGCCGCGTCGGTCGGTGTGGCGGCCGATCGGGATGCCGATCAGCGGGCGGCGGCTGGCGTGGCGGTCGGACGGCTGGCGATCTGACACGGAGTGCTCCAGAACGACGGGTCCGAACCATGTTGTCGGCCGGACTGACGGACGATAGTGAGAGTGTGCGCTCCCGAGATCGTACCCGACTGGTGAGACGGTGCGTGCTGGCGAGCGCGAGCGGAACGGTGACGCGGCCGACACACCTCGTTGACAGCTGGGGTGCACGATGAAGGTGCGACGACACCCTCTCAGATCAAAGATGATTGGGCCGAGGGTCTCCAGGTGGGAATCACGGACGGGGGTGGCGTCGACATCGACTGCGCCGTGTCGTCTACGCCAGAACCGTGGCGGGTGTGCGCGGTGCGAGGAGCTCTCATGGCAGCGATCACTTCGACCGTGGCTCGCCCGCGTATGGTGCGCCCACCGATGACCGTACTCTCCCCAGCCCGACCAGAGAGCCGACCGGCAGCTCGCGGCGTCCGAATCGACGAGCGGCGGGTGCGCGGCGTGGTTGCGCTGCTGGTGCTGCTGGCGCAGGTCGTCGGGGCGGTCGGGCTGGCCTGGGACATCCAGTGGCACATCAGCGTCGGCCGAGACACGTTCCTGACGCCGCCGCACATCCTGCTCTACACCAGCGTCACCCTGATCGGTCTGCTCTGCCTGGCGCTGGTCTTGTTCGACACCTGGCGGGCACGGTACGGCGCCGGGGTGGACGACGCCAACTCGGTGCGGGTCTTCGGGCTGTTCCGGGCGCCGGTCGGGTTCGTGCTGGCGGGCTTCGGGGCGTTGACGACGGCCCTGGCGGCGCCGCTGGACAACTACTGGCACGAGCTGTACGGCGTGGACGTGGCGCTCTGGGCGCCGTTCCACACGATGGGCTCGCTGGGCGGATTCATCGGGCTGCTCGGGATGCTGTATGCGTGGTCGAGCTTGCTCGCGAGCGGGCCGCGGCCCAGATCGTGGCGGCTGCGTCGGCCGGCGTGGGGCGTGCTTGGCACGCTGATGCTGCTCGTCGGGACGGCGACCGTCCAGGCGAGACCGGCGCTGGCGACGTCGCCAATGCTGACGCTCGGGAGCGTGAAGATCGCGCTCTACCCGGTCCTGTTGGCGCTGTTCGTGCCGTGGCTGCTGGTGGTGGCGCGGCGGGTGACTGGCTCGGTCTGGGCGCCCCTGCTGACGGTGGGGATGTGGGCAGCGTTCACGCTGTCGCTGTCGGTGGTCGTGCCGTGGCTGGTCGAGGCAGGCGCGGCCGCCGAGGGGCTGCCGTTGCGCGGGCAGGGGGTTGGCGCGGGGCTGGCATTGCTGACGGCCCTGCTGGTGGTGGGGCTGGGGCTGGTCGGCGCGCTGGCGACAGCGCTGCTGAGAGGCTGGTCGCTGGGACGGGCGCTCTCTCGCAAGACGCTCTTGCTCGGCGGCGCCGGATTGGGGCTGGCGCTCTGGCTGCTGGGCTCCGGACTGGCGCTGTTCGCGGCGCGGCAGATCGGGCTGATCGGGGATCTGGCGGTGCAGATCTCGCGCACGGGGGCATCACCGCTGTCGCTGCTGCTGGCGCTGCCGGTGTCGCTGGCCGCCGCGATGGCGAGCACGGCCCTCGGGCTGGAGCTGTCGCAGGTGCTGGGGAGGAGCCGACGATGAGGAGGTACACGCGCTGGCTGGTGCTGGTGGTGGCGCTCGGCTGCTACTTCTGGCCGCGTCCGGCCCTGGCTCACGACACGATCGCCGTCCTGGAACGGCGGCAGGCCGGGCCGTACGAGCTGGAGATCGGCCTGGACCGCGATCCGCCGAGGACGGGACAGGATCTCGCCGTCACGGTCCGAGCGCTGCCAGATGGCGAGCCGGTCGGCTGGAATGGCGGCGGTCGCGTGACGGTGGTGGCGGTGCCGGCGTATGGCACGGCCGGTACGCCGACGCGGCTGGTGGTGTTGCAGCCGGAGTCGCACGACCGGGCGTCGTACGCCGGCACGATCCAGATTCCCGTTCAGGGGCAGTGGCGGCTGGAGATCGAGGTGAACGGATCGGCCGGGCCGGCCACGGCGAGCGTCCCCGTCAGCGTGGCCGGCCCGCCCGCGATCCCGGTCTGGCTCGGCTGGCTGGTGGGACTGTCGCCGCTGGCGGGGCTGGGCTGGTTCGTGGGGTGGAATCGGCGGTATCTACGGCGGTTGGTGGTTGAGGGTGGGGTCTCCTCTGGTTAGCGGACGAGGACGTCGGGGCGGGGGCGGCCGGCGACCTGGACGGTCGGCCAGGCGGGGTCGAGGGTCAGGATCTCGATGCCGGCAGCGCTGGTGACGACGGTGTCCTCGATCTTGGCACCGGGCAGGCTCGGGTTCCAGGCCAGCGCCGTGGCGTCCTCGATGGTCAGGTCCAGGCCGGGGAGCGCGAACGCCTCGCGCGAGAGGTAGCCGGTGGTGCCGCCCTGGTGGTGGAACGCCTCCGCCCCGGAGTGACCCAGCTGGGCGTACGCCTGCACGATCGCATCGTAGACGGCGCCGGCCGTGGTGCCCGGCGTCGAGGCAGCGAAGGTGGCCGCTTCGACGTTCGCCACGTCGGAGATGAGCTGGCGCTCCTGGGCGGTCGGTTCGCGGAAGTAGACAAATCGGGTCAGATTGGCGTAGAGGCCGTGGCGGCGACCGCAGAACACCAACATTGCGCGCGCCCCGAGCGGCACGCGGGTGGCGGTGGCGTGGCGGAAGATCGGGACGCGCTGCTCGCCGCCGACCAGCGTGAGGGTCGGCTCGATGCCGCGCCGCCAGAGCGCCTCGGCGCCGGCGCCGGCCAGCTGCCACTCGGTCCAGTCGGGACGAGCCGCCCGGAGCACCTCGGTCATCGCCTCGGCGGCGTCTCGGCCGAGGGCACGGTAGCGGTCAAGCTCCTCCGGCAGGAGGCGGCGCTTTGCCGCGACCATCGCGGCTGGGAGCGGCTGCTCGCCGGGGCCGGGCCGGTCGCTCAGGACCGCGCCGCTCCCGACGACGCTCGCGACGTACGACTGTCGCTGCGCGAGGTCGTTCCACGGCCCGGCCCAGACCTCGAAGCCGGGTGGGATCTCCTCGGCGGCGAGCCGGCCGGCCTCGATCTCGTCGGTCAGGATCCAGGCGCCGTCTGCCGTCACCAGCACCTCGGCGATGCCGGTCTCGGTGCTGAGGATCACGACGTTCGAGCCGCCGCACGTCGCCCAGGCGAACCAGTCCACGCCGCGCAGCCGGACGGCCGTCGCGCCGGTGGTTGTGAGTGAAGTCCGGATCGTCGCGAGCTTCGCCATAAGCTCGGCAGAGATCGTCGCCATCGTCCTGCCCCCTTCATGGTCCCACGGGCGGTGACCCGCGGTTGAATTCATCAGAGTATCAGTCCACGGCGCGACTGGCAGGGCTATACTGGAGTCACGCCGCAGTTGGAGTCACGCCGCAACGACGCGGACCGGTGACGAGCCGGGTCCACCAGGAGGAGCGCAGATGGCCATCAGCACGTACACGCTCGAGCAGTTCTATGCCGACATGCAGGAGCTGGTCGATGCCGGAACGGACCAGGCGAAGCTGTTCGACCGTGGCTCGGCCTATCTGGAGCGGCTGGTGACCACGCCTGACGCGATCCCCGAGCAGTTCCGCGTCCCCTCCGGCAGGGGCCGTCGTTCGAACCATGGCAGCTACGCGCTGTATCGCGGCCCGGGCCTCTTCGTCAGCTCCGTCGTCTGGGGGCCTGGCGACCACGTCGGCCCGCACGATCACAAGACCTGGGGGATGATCGGCGTGGCCGGCAACGCGATCCAGGAGACGCGCTACCGCCGTGTGGACGACCGCGACCGCGAGAACTTCGCGAAGCTGGAGAAGGACCGCACCACGCTGGTGAAGCCGGGCGACGTGAGCCTGCTGGTGCCCGAGGTTGACGAGATCCACGCGATGGACAACTTCAGCGACCGCGCGACGTTCGAGATCCACGTGTACGGGACGGACCTCGTGGGGCTGCCGCGCTGCCAGTACGACCTGGATTCTGGCCAGATCAAGCTGTTCCAGAGCTCCAAGTTCGACAACTGTTAGGCGAGTAGACAGGAGACAGAATACAGGAGACAGGAGGGGTAGAATCTCCTGTCTCCTGTATTCTGTCTCCTGTCTCCTGGGGGCTTGAATGCGTGAGATCGGGGCGGTCACCCTTCAGCACCTGCTCGACACCGGCTCGACGGTCGCCGTGCTCGACGTCCGCGAGCACGGCGAGTACAACTCCTCCCACATTCCCGGCACGTCGTCGCTGCCGAGGCGGCTGCTGGAGCACCGCATCCAGCGGCTGGTGCCCGGCAAGGGGACGCAAATCGTCCTGGTGGACGACACTGGCCTGCGCTCGCGGCTGGCCGCGAAGACGCTGGAACGGCTCGGCTACCAGCGCGTCGGCGTGCTGGACGGCGGCCTGAATGGCTGGGCCAGCGACAACCGCCTGACGCAGTGGGGCATGAACGTTCCCAGCAAGGACTTTGGCGAGAAGGTCGAAGTCCAGGAGCACGTGCCCTCGATCGAGGCGCGCGAGCTGGCCGAGTGGATCGCGCGTGGCGACGAGCTGGTGATCCTGGACACTCGCACGCCCGAGGAGTACAGCCGGTTCTGCATTCCGGGCGGCCAGTCGATACCGAACGGCGAGCTGCCGTACCGGATCGGCGAGATCCAGAAGACACATCCGAATGCCCGGGTCGTCGTCAACTGCGCCGGCCGCACCCGGAGCATCATCGGGACGCGGGCGCTTCAGCGGATGGGCGTCAAGGACGTGGTCGGCCTGAAGAACGGGACCAGTGGTTGGGTGCTGGCCGGCCTGAAGCTGGAGACTGGCGCGGATCGTGTGGAGCTGCCGGAGCCGTCCGCCGAAACGCGCGCGGCCGCCGAGGCGTACGCGCGACGGGTGATGGCCGAGGATGGCGTGCGGCCGCTCAGCGCCGACGAGGTGGCCGACCTGCTGGCGACCGACGCCGACGAGTCGGTCTACTTCGTGGACGTTCGGACGCGCGAGGAATTCGAAGCGGGCCACATTGAGGGGTTCTGGTGGTTCCCCGGCGGCCAGGTCGTGCAGCGCTCGGACGACGCGATCGGCGTGCGGCAGGGCACGCTCGTGCTGACGTGCGACGGCATCGCGCGGGCCGGGGCGACGGCCTCCTGGCTGCGGCAGCTCGGCTACCCAAACGTCTACGTCCTGGACGGCGGCACGGCGGCCTGGACGTCCTCCGGGCGCGGGTTGGCGCCGGGCACCGCCGACGACCCGTCGGCTGGCCTGCCCGAGGCGAAAGAGCGGGTCCGCTCGATCGAGCCGGCCGCGCTGGACGGCCTGTTGAAGACACCCGGCCCGCCGCTGGTGATCCACGTCGGCACCAGCCGGGATTTCGCGGCCGGTCACGTGCCGGGCTCGCGCTGGGTGCCGAGGGGCTGGCTGGAGCCACGCATTGAGGCGCTGGTCCCGGATTGGACCGAGCCGGTCGTCGTGACCGACCCGGACGGCGTCGACGCCACCCTGGCGGCAGCCACCCTGCTCGACCTGGGCTACCACGACGTCTCCGCGCTGGCTGGCGGCACGCGCGCCTGGGCGGCGGCCGGTCTGACCTCGGAGCGCGGCCTCAGCGGCGTGATGGACCCGCCGGACGACCTCGTGCCGGCCGGCCCGGAGCGCAGCTACGCGGACATGATCGAGTACCTGCGCTGGGAAGAGGCGCTCGGGCGGAAGTACGTTCGCGCCGGCGTGGAGGCCCACCCGCAGCCGGCACGGTGAGATCGCCGCGGCGCTCGACGACGTGTGCTGGCGAAGCACGAGGAGCTGTCGTCGCCGTAGACAACAAGATCTGGGAGCGCGATGCAGGGTGCCGCGCTCCCAGGTCTCGTCTGTCAGTAGCGATCGGTCAGGCGCCGTCCTGCTTGGAGCGGACTTTGACGCCGGCGCGCTCTTCCTGGAGCAGCCAGATCGCCGACGAGTCGAGCGATTCCCAGCCCCGCGAGAGCCCTTCGATGAGTGCCTGCTCGGCGAGGCTGGCGACGTTCATCGGGACGTTGTACTCGCGGGCCAGCTCGGTGGCGAGGCCGACGTCCTTGCGGGCCAGCGCCAGGTAGAAGCCGGCCGGCTCGAACGCCTCTTTGAAGATGAGGTTTGGGATGCGGTGCTTCAGCATGTTGCCCTGGCCGTACGCGCCGCCCTGGATCGCTTCGAGCAGCTTCTCAGGCTCCAGACCGGCCTTGACGCCGAGGGTGAACACTTCGGCGAGGGCCAGGTTGGCGCAGTAGCTCATCGTGTTGTGGCAGAGCTTGGCGATGGCGCCAGCGCCGATCGCCCCGATGTAGCTGACCTTGTCGCCGATTCCGAGCAGGGCGGGCCGAATCCGGTTGTAGACCTCTTCGTCGCCGCCGACCATCACCTGGAGGGTGGCTCGCTCGGCGCCGACCGGGCCACCGCTGACCGGCGCGTCCATGACGTGGACGCCCTGTTCGGCGAAGGTGGCGTAGATGCGGCGGATCAGGGTCGGTGAGCTGGTGGAGAGGTCGGCGTAGACGGCTCCCTTCGCGGCGCCCTGGAGGATGCCGCCCTCGCCCAGCGCGACCTCTTCGACCTGCTTCGGGCCGGGCAGCGAGGTGAGGATCAGCTCGGCGCCCTGCGCGGCTTCGGCGGCGCTGTTGGCCCAGGTGGCGCCGTTGGCGACGTGGCTGTCGGCGGCGGCCCGGCGCATGTCGTGGACGACGACCTCGTGGCCGGCCTTCTGGAGGTTGGCGGCCATGTGGCGGCCCATGTTGCCGAGGCCGATGAAGGCGATCCGCATCGCTGCACTCCTTCGTCACGAACGATTCGGGTGATCGCGGGGCGCGGCCGGCGGGTCAGGACGTGGTCACGACGCGTGCAAGGTGCTTGCCCGAATCGCCGATGCGCCGTATCATAGTAGCCTAGCCCGAGGCTGCTCCGTGGAGCGGCGGGAGGCGCATATTGGGAGGAGTCGCATAGTTGGTCTAGTGCGGCCGCCTGCTAAGCGGTTGTCCGGGCTTTAAACCTGGACCGCGAGTTCGAATCTCGCCTCCTCCGCCACACGAGCCCCCTTCACGTGAAGGGGGCTCGTCTGTTCTTGCTGGATGGCCGTGGGTTGAAACCCACGTCTACAGTCATGGCGTCGCGCAGCGACGCCCCCGTACCCCGTCGCGTAGCGACGGTTCGATGGTAGACGTGGACTTCAGTCCACAGCGCCTGACGGACCGGCCCCGCGCTGGCGCAGCGCCTCGTAGAGGACGATCGAGCCGGCGACGGCGGCGTTGAGCGATTCGATGGCGCCGGGCATCGGCAGGCTGACCACCATGTCGCAGTGCTGGCGGACCAGCGGGCGCAGCCCCTTCCCCTCGCCGCCGACGACCAGGGCCAGCGGGCGGTTCAGGTCGGCGGCGTCGTAGCGCTGCTCGGCGCTGGCGTCCAGGCCGACCGACCAGATGCCGACCTCTTTGAGCTGGTCGATGGCGCGGCTCAGGTTGGTGACCTGGGCGATCTTGAGCCGCTCGATGGCGCCGGCCGACGCCTTCACGACGGCCGGCGTGACGCCAACCGCGCGATGCTCGGGGATCACCACGCCCTGCGCGCCGACGGCAGCTGCAGTCCGCATCAGCGAACCGAGGTTCTGAGGATCCTGGAGCACGTCCAGCACCAGCACGAGCGGATGGTCGCTGGCGACCGCCGCCTCAATGACCTCCTCGATGGTAGCGTAGACGAACGGGGCCGCCTCCGCGACGACGCCCTGGTGGTTCATGGCGAGGTCGTCCAGGCGGCGGCGGTCCACGGACATGACGTTGATCTTCTTGGCGCGGGCCTCGTCCACGATCTCGGTGATGACCTCGCCGTGGGCGCCGGTGGCGACCATCACGCGGCGGATCGGGCGGCCGGCCCGGAGCGCTTCGAGGACGGCGTTCCGTCCGTAGAGGAGGTCGCCGGCGGGGCCGGTGCGCCGGCCGGGGATGCCGCGCTCGTCGCCTTCGTCGCCACGATCTGGTCGGCCAGCAAAGGGTGCGCCGCGGCGGGGCGGGCGGCCGGCGTCGTCACGGTCTCGGCGGGGCGGCGGGCGGCGGTCGTCGCCATCACGGCCTCGGAAGGGGGCCGCCGGTCATCGCCGTCACGGTCGCGGTCCTGGTCTCGGAAAGGCGGGCGGCGGTCGCCCTCGCGCGGGCCGGCCGGGCCGGGTCCGCCGCGTGGCCCGCCGAAGCGGGGGCCGCCACCGGTCACGAGCGCGCGGGGCGGGCGCGGGCCAGTATCGCGGAAGCGTGGCTCGCGGGGGGTGTCGTTGCCATCGTCGTCATCGCCATCATCGCGGCGCGGGAATGGCGGGCGGCGGCCAGCTGCCGACGGCGGGCCATCCGGGCGGCCACCGCGCGTCACGTACCCGACCGGTCCCGATCCTGGGCCTCGCCGTGGGCCGCCACGGTCGCTGCCGCCACGGTCATCGCTAGCGTGCTCGCCAACGGGAGCATCGTCGCGAGAGCGCCGATTGCCGCCGGCGCGGTCATCCCGACCGCCGCGCCCGCCCCGGTTGAACGGCATCGGGCGGCGGTCGTCGTCGGTCACATCCACGACCATCTCGATGCCGTCGGCGTCGCCGGAGTGGAATCCGGGCTGCCGGTCGTCGTCGCGGTCGCGGCGGCGGTTGCCGGCCCCGCCAGGCGCGTTACCGCCGCCCTTGCCGAACGACTTGCCGCCGCCTTTGGCGAACGGCTTCCCGCCGCCTTTGCCCTTTAGCGGCCGGGCGCCGGACGCTCCCTTCGCCAGACCGCCCCGTCCGGACGATCCTCCACCACCACGCCCAGATCGCGAAGGCGGTCTCGAACCTCGTCCGCCAGCAGCCATTGTTTCGCCTCCCGGAGCCGCTGACGCGTCGCCAGCAGCAGGTCGATGAACGGTCCGGCGTCCTCGCCGCCGTCCGCCGCGCGCGCTGGCGCTTCAAGTGTCAAGCCGAGAACCGCTGCCAGCGACTGGAGGGTCGCCTGGCCGGCCGCGACCAGGCCGGGAGGATCGCCGGCTGCCCGCCGGCGGTTGATCTCGCGGACCAGATCGAAGAGGGCGCCGAGGGCGCCGGGGGTGTTGAAATCGTCGTCCATCGCCCGCTCGAAGGCGGCTACGGCGTCCTGTGCCCAGGCTGGAGCCTCGGCGTCGGCCTGAGCCGGATCGAACCCTTCGAGGGCGCCGCGCAGCCGGTCCAGCGCCTTGACGGCGTTGTCCAGGGCGTCGCGGGTGTAGAGGATGGACGAGCGGTAGTGGGTCTGGAGCAGGAAGGTGCGGACCGCCATCGGCTCGTAGACGTCCAGGACGGACGCGATGGTGGTGAAGTTCTCCAGCGAGTGGGCCATCTTCTCGCTGCCGGTCGTGACGAGGCCGGCGTGTGCCCAGTACCGCACGAACGGATGAACGTCGGTGTACGCCTCGCTCTGGGCGAGCTCGTTCTCGTGGTGCGGGAAGATCAGGTCTCGGCCGCCGCCGTGGATGTCGATCTGGTCGCCGAGGGTCTCGCGGACCATCGCGGAGCACTCGATGTGCCAGCCGGGTCGACCGTCGCCCCAGGGGCTGGGCCAGGATGGCTCGCCGGGCTTGGCGCGCTTCCAGAGGGCGAAGTCTCGCGGGTCTTTCTTGCCGGGCTCCAGCTCGACGCGGACGCCGGTCAGCTGGCCTTCTTCGGTGCGCCCAGACAGTTGCCCGTACGCCTCGAACTTGTCTACCTCGAAGTAGACGTCGCCGTTGGCCTCGTAGGCGAACCCACGCTCGATCAGCCCCTTGACGTAGTCGACGATGGCGTCCATCGAGCCGGTGACGGTGGGGTACTGGTGCGCGCGCAGGACGTTGAGGCGGTCCATCACCTCGAAGTACGAGTCTGAGTACCGCTTTGCCGCCTCGGCCGGGGTGATGCCGTCCACCTGCGCCCTGGCGATGATCTTGTCGTCAACGTCGGTGAAGTTCTGGACGTGGACGATCTCGTAGCCGCGGTATTCGAGGTAGCGGCGCAGGATGTCAGCCGCCACGAAGACGCGGGCGTGCCCGACGTGCGGGTGGTACTTCGGGGTCATGCCACAGGTGTACATCCGCACCGGGCGACCAGAGACCTCGAATATCTCTTTCTGTCCGCTCAGCGTGGACGTGATGCGCTGTGTCACGGCTTCCTTCTCCCACCAGCAAGTGTAGGAATTGTACCGAGTTGCGAGTTACGAGTTGCGAGTTGCGAGTAGCGAGGGAGAGAGAAGGAGGGCTCAGATGGGATCGGGGACGATGGCGGGCAGCCGCACGGTGAAGGTGGAGCCCTGGCCGTAGGCGCTCTCGACGGTCAGGTCGCCGCCCATCAGCCGGCAGAAGTGGCGGCTGATGGCTAAGCCGAGGCCGGTGCCGCCGTACTTGCTCCTGGTAGAGGCTTCGGCCTGGGAGAACGCCTCGAACAGCCGGCCGAGTTGCTCTGGCGTCATGCCGATGCCGGTGTCGGAGACGGCGAAGGAGAGGCCCCCTCCCCCGGCCCTTCCCCCTTGCGAGGGAGAGGGGAGACGGACGGCCTGCTCCCCCTCTTCCGCTTGCGGGAGAGGGGGCTGGGGGGTGAGGGTCACTCGCAGCTCAATCCGGCCGTGGTCGGTGAACTTGGCGGCGTTGGAGAGCAGGTTGAAGAGGGTCTGGCGGAGCTTGGTCTGGTCGGCGTGCATGCTGCCGAGGTTGGGCGGGCAGGTGACGACGAGGGAGTTGGCGTTCTTCTCCATCAGCGGCTGAACGATGGCTGCGACGTCCTGGACGAGCTGACTGACCGAGAAGTCCTCCAGGAAGAGGTCCATCCGGCCGGCCTCGATCTTGGAGAGATCCAGGATGTCGTTGATGAGGCAGAGCAGGTGCTTGCCGGCGGCGTCGATCTTCTGAAGGTCCGGAATGAAGGCGTCGGCGTCCAGATCCTCGGCCTCCTCCTGGAGCATCTCGGAGTACCCGATGATGGCATTGAGTGGGGTTCGTAGCTCGTTGCTCATGTTGGCCAGGAATTGCGATTTGTGCTGGCTCGCGACTTCGAGCTGCTGGTTCGCCTCCTGGAGCTCGGAGAACAGCCGCGCATTCTCGATGGCGATGACGGCCTGGTCCGCGAACGTCTCAACGAGCGAGATCTCGCCTGCCGTGTAGCCCTCCGCACGATCTCGTGAGACCTGAAACACCCCAATCGCCTCGTCTCGGCTGCGTAAAGGCACTGACAGCGAGGTGGTCGGGAGGCTCATGTGCATCATCGGAAACTCGGCACGAACCGCCGGGTCAGACATATCCGGGATGTGGATGGTCCGCTGCTCCAGAATGGCACGTCCACCCCGACTCTCACGGGTCAGTGGTTGTCGCTGGCCGATCTCCATCGTGCCGATCCAGCTGCCGACGAGGGCTACCGTCCGTTGGATGTCGGCTTCGACAAGCTGCATCGACCCGCCACTGCTCCGGCTCAGACGAACCGCGCTCCGCGCGACGGCATCGAGAACCTGGTTGAGCTCGGTGGGAGAGGAGGCGATGACCCGCAGCACCTCAGCAGTGGCGGTCTGCTGCTCCAGCGCTTCATTCAGCTCCCCGAAGAGGCGAGCATTCTCGATGGCGATCACTGCCTGGTCGGCGAACGTCTCCAGGATCGCCACGTGCTCGCGGGTGAACGCCTCCGGTCGTAAGCGGCTGGCTGTCAGCACGCCGATGGCTTGACCCTCACGTAGGAGTGGGATGGCCACGTGGGCGCTCGGCCCCATCCGCACCATGTAGAACGACGGAAACTCGGCCGGCATCTCCCAGTCGGTCAGGACGAATTCGACGGTCTTCCGGTCCACGAACGCGCGTCCCCGAATCGAGTCCCGATTGATGCCGGCGTTGATTTGTCGGCGCTGATTCGGACTGAGGGTCGCCAGATCGACGCCGGCATCGCGGTAGCGCTCCAACTGCTCTGGCGTGAGTCGGTCGCTGTACGCGCGCGCGATGGGGCGGAGCTGGTCGCCGTCCGGCAGGCTTATTCCGACCATATCGGCATCGACCAGGCGGACGGCGGCGTGTCCGGTGGCGTCGAGCACCTGCTGGACGTCGGTCGGGCTGGTGGCAATGGCGGTCAGGATCTCGGCGGTGGCGGCCTCGCGCTCGCGGAGCTCGGCGTTCTCGGTGAGGGCGGCATCGTGGCGTGCCTGGAGGGCGCGCAGCTCGGCCTGCAACCGCGCTACCGTCTGCATCTGGTCGTCGGCCATCGACGCTCGCTCCAGACCTGGGAGTCTCGGGCTGGCGGGACTATCGCGTGCCGCTGGCGTCGTGTCAAGATCGGCGTGTCGGGTGCCCGTGCCCTGCCCGAGCATAGTGCGACGATGGGTGTCATGGCTGTGACCGGTATCACACTCAGTCGGCGCCAACGTCCGGCCGATGGCACTGGCCGGGAGCGAGTCGTGGAGCGCAGCCTCCCCGATCCTGGCCGCTTCGAGGCGATGCCATCGACAACACAAAGCGTGGACCGGGACTGAGGGCGAAAGCGGCCAGGATGGCCGCGCTCCACGGGCACGTTGACGGTGCTTCTGGAGCGCTCGGTACGGTTCGCGCTACGTTCTGACGAGCAGGGCGACGGCCTGGGCGGCGATTCCCTCGGCCCGGCCGAGCGCGCCAAGGTGGTCGGTGGTGGTGGCCTTGACGCTAACCGCTTCAAGGGGGAGGTTGAGCGTGGCGGCGAGGCGGTCGCGCATGGCAGGGACGTGCGGCCCGATTCGTGGCTCCTGCGCGATGACGGTGGCATCGACGTTGCCGAGCTGCCAGCCCTCGCCTGCAAGCGTCTGGACGACGGTGCGGAGCATGCTCAGGCTGTCGGCGTCGCGCCAGCGCTCGTCTGAGGACGGGAACCATTGCCCGATGTCGCCCCTGGCGGCGGCCCCAAGGATGGCGTCCACGATGGCGTGCACCAGCGCGTCGCCGTCCGAGTGGCCGGCCAGCCCCCTGTCGTGCGGGATCTCGACGCCGCCGAGCACCAGCCGCCGTCCTTCGGCGAGGGCATGGACGTCCAGGCCGATGCCGACTCGGGGAAGTTGCGAGTTGCGAGTTGCGAGTTGCGAGTGGGGGGCGAGTGCGGAGGGATCAGGTGGGGACGCGGGTGGGGCGGGATCGGAGGACGTGGGGGGCGCGGATGTGTCGCGTGGGGGCGAGGGCGGGGGCGAGAGTGGGGATGGGGGCGGGGGTGAGAGGTCGGTCATGACGGGGCCGGACGGGTGCGGGCGGCCAGCAGCGCGCGGGCCAGCTCGAGATCCTCGGGCGTGGTGATCTTGAAGCAGGTTTGCTCGCCCTCGAACACGCGCACCGTGCCGCCGATCCGCTCGATCAGGGCCGCTTCATCGGTGGCGTCGTCGTCGGTGGCGGCGAGCGCGCTCAGCACGAGGTCGCGGCGGAACAGCTGCGGCGTCTGGACGGTCCAGAGCTCGGCGCGGGGCGGCGTCTCCATCACGTTGCGGAAGCGGTCCACCCGCTTGATGGTGTCGCGGGCCGGCAGCGCCGCGACGCAGGCGCCGGTGATGGTGACCTCGTCCAGGCCGCGCAGCACCATCGCGCGGGAGAGGAACGGGCGGGCAGCATCGTGGATCAGCGCCCAGGTGCAGTCGGAGAGCGCCTCCAGACCGGCCTGGACGGAGTCACGCCGTCGCTCGCCACCGGGGATGGTTCTGGCCCGCAGCCGGGCTGGCACGGTCCGCCCGACGAGGCGCCAGGTCTCGTCCAGGCGCTCGTCGCCGGCCACCACCACCAGCCGCTCGATCTCGATGCAGGCGGCCAGGGTGGACAGACTCCAGGCCAGGACCGGTCGCCCGCCGAGATCGGCCCAGAGCTTGTCGAACCCCATCCGCGTGGAGCGGCCAGCCGCCACGACGACCGCTCCGACAGGGCCGCCGTCGATCACGACATGCTCTCGCCGTTTGAACCGGTGCGCGTCTGCGCGAACACCATCCGGCCGGCCGCCGTCTGGAGCACCCGGGAGACCACGACGCTCACCGTCGAGCCGATGGCCCGTCGCCCGTTCTCGATCACGACCATCGTGCCGTCTTCGAGGTAGCCGACGCCCTGACCCAGCTCCTTACCTTCCTGGATCACCTTGAGGTTGAGCTCCTGGCCGGGCAGCACGATCGACTTGACGGCGTTCGCCAGCTCGTTGACGTTGAGCACTTTGACGCCCTGGATGCCGGCGACGCGGTTCAGGTTGTAGTCGTTGGTGACGATGGGACAGTGCAGGCGACGGGCCAGCAGCACCAGCAGCGCGTCTACTTCGACGCCCGGCTCGCCGTCGTCCTCGTCGATGATGACGGGGACGGTGGCGTCCTTCTGCAACTTGTTCAGAATGTCGAGGCCACGCCGTCCCCGCGCCCGCCGCATCGCGTCCGACGAGTCGGCGATGTGTTGGAGCTCGCGGAGGACGAAGCGGGGCACGATCAGCGGGCCGGGGACGAAGCCGGTCTGGCAGATGTCGGCGATCCGACCGTCGATGATGCTGCTGGTGTCCACGACGGCCGGCTGGCCGGGATGCTCCGGCCGTTCGGACCGTTCGGCACGTTCAGCCGGCGCCTCGGGTGCGCCATGCTCCTGGCGTGACCCGCGCACCAGTTGGAGCAGGTCAGTCTTGTGGGTCAGGACCGCGGTGACGCCCAGGTACGCCAGGGCGAGGCTCGCGGCGATCGGCAGGAAGCTTCCAAGCGGCCACGGCAGGTAGGCGAGTGGGATCGCGACCAGGACGCCGACCAGCAGCCCGATGACCGCGCCGACCGCTGCCGCCAGGAAGTCGCTCGCCGGCATGTCGGTCGCGCGGTCGAGCGCCCAGAGGAACGGTCGGGTGGTCAGGGCTGGCGTGATGCCGAACGCGACGACGAACGCGGCGACTCCACCCGTGGCGATGATGAGGGTAAGCAGATAAGGCCAGGGGGCGAGGAGCGTGGGCGTGGGAGTCAGCAGGGTTCGCGTGAATTCGGCGAAGGCGAGGGCAGCGATCACACCGCCCACGAGCCGCAGCACCATCTCGATGCGTGCGAGGGTCATGGGCGATACCTCAAAGCTCGGTCTGGGGAAGGGGCGCGAGAGGATGTTCGTCTGTGGGCCTCCTTTTTGGCGTTAAACGGCACAATCTGGGAACTGGGGACCGCCCGGACCACCGTCTGGTGGCCGGGTTCTCTCACACTCTAGCGAGGCTCGGGCGAATCGTCAAAGAATGCCCGCCCCCGATCTGCCAGTGACGCCTGCAAGGCCGATACCGCCTATCATTCTGGCACGCCGGGTGGTTCTGGAGGTCCCTACGTGAGCACACCGATGGCCTACTCCGACCTCGAGTTGGAAGCCATGCTCGTGGACCTCGAGTCGGATCTCGTCGAGCGCAAGTCGGCGTTCAGAGGGGACGCAGCCAACGCGGCTCGCGAGGCCGTCTGCGCGTTTGCGAACGATTTGCCGAACCATCGGCGCGCCGGCGTGCTGTTCGTCGGTGCGGCTGACGACGGATCGCCCACGCACCTGCCGGTCACCGACGAGCTGTTGCGGCAGATTGCCGACATTAAGACTGATGGCAACATCCTCCCGCCGCCGTCCCTGACCGTCGCCAGAAGAACGGTGCTTGGGGCGGAGATGGTCGTGGTGACGGTCGAGCCAGCCGATGCGCCACCCGTCCGATATCGGGGGCGCATCCACATCCGGATCGGCCCCCGCCGGGGGATCGCGTCCGCTCAGGATGAGCGTATCCTGAACGAGAAGCGGCGGTATCGCGACCAGCCGTTCGACGTGCACCCGCTCGCGTCGGCGACGTTGGCGGATTTGCGGCGCGTACTGTTCGAGGAAGAGTACCTGCCCGCTGCCGTCGCGCCCGACATCCTCGAAGCGAACGACCGTACGTACGAGCAGCAGCTCGCAGCGACCAAGATGATCGCGTCCGCCGACGATCCCCGGCCAACGGTGCTTGGCGAGCTGATCATCGGAAGGCGCCCGCGGGATTTCTTGCCCGGCGCATACATCCAGTTCGTGCGCTTCGCAGGCACCGACCTGTCCGATCCGGTGATCGACGAACTGGCCATCGACGGCGTTGTCGCCGACCAGCTGCGCCGCCTCGACGACAAGCTGCTCGCTCACAATCGGACTGCCGTTGACTTCACCAGTGGTCCAGTCGAGATCCGCAAGGAGCCGTACCCGCTTGTGGCACTCCAGCAGCTGGCAAGGAATGCCGTCCTCCATCGCGCATACGAATCCATGAACGCGCCGGTGCGGGCTTACTGGTTCGACGACCGAATCGAATTCATCAACTCTGGCGGCCCATACGGCGAGGTGACGATTGAGACGTTCGGTATGCCTGGCCTGACCAGCTACCGCAATCCGAGCCTGGCCGAGGCGATGCGGGTGCTGGGCTTGATCCAGCGGTTCGGCGCCGGCATTCCGCTGGCGCGTCGCGCTCTGGCGGACAATGGCAACCCACCACTCCAACTCGAACCGTTCGCCACCTTCGTGCGAGCGACGGTCCGGCCAGCACCGTGACGACCTGGGCGGTTCGGAGCCGCTCGCGCCATGTCGATGCACGTGCGACGCGTCGCGCGGCTACTCCAGCAGGGCGGCGTTGATGGCCTCGCGGAGGGTGGAGGCCGGCACGATGTCCAGGCCGAGCCCTGACAGATCCCGCAGCGAGGTCGAGCGGGGGACGACGGCGCGCTCGAAGCCGAGCTTGGCCGCCTCGCGGAGCCTGATCTCCAACTGCCCGACGCTGCGGAGCTCGCCCGAGAGGCCGATCTCGCCAGCTACCACGGCGCGCGGATCGACCTGGCGGTCCCGGAAGCTCGACACGATGGAGAGCGCCACGGCCAGGTCGGCGGCCGGCTCGTCAACGCGGAGGCCGCCGATCACGTTGACGTACAGATCCTGATCGTGGAGAGGGAGGCCGAGCCGCCGCCCGAGCACCGCTGAGACCAGCAGCAGGCGGTTGTTCTCGATGCCGTTGGCGGCGCGGCGGGGCACGGCCAATGAGCTCCGGCTCGCCAGCGCCTGCACCTCGACCAGGAGCGGCCGGGTGCCCTCCATCGTCACCAGCACCGACGAGCCGGTCGCGCCCTCGCCGCGCTCGGAGAGGAACGCCGCCGACGGGTTGGCGACTTCGACCATGCCCTCGCCGCGCATCTCGAACACCCCGACTTCATGGGTCGGCCCGAAACGGTTCTTGGTGCCCCGGAGCAGGCGGTAGGCGTGGTACCGCTCGCCCTCCAGGTAGAGGACGGTGTCCACCATGTGCTCCAGCATCTTCGGGCCAGCCAGCGCGCCCTCTTTGGTGACGTGCCCGATCAGGAAGACGCTGACGCCGCTGCTCTTGGCAAGCTGCATCAGGCGAAGGGTGCACTCCCGCAGTTGACTGACGCTGCCGGGCGACGACTCGACATCTGCGCTGTAGACGCTCTGGATCGAGTCCACCACGACCATCGTGGGATGGGCGTTCTCGATGGTCTCCAGAATCGTGCCGAGGTCTGTGTCGCTGGCGAACAGCAGATCCTTGTCCCCAATCCCGAGCCGCCGCGCCCGCAGCCCGATCTGGGCCAGCGACTCCTCGCCGGAGATGTAGAGGGCCGGGCCGTTCCGTTTGGCGACCTCGTCGCAGACCTGGGCCAGCAGGGTGCTCTTGCCGACGCCAGGATCGCCGCCGATCAGCACCAGCGAGCCTCTCACGATCCCGCCGCCGAGCACCCGCCCGAACTCCTCGATGCCGACGGACAGCCGGTCGAAGTCGGCGACGTCGATCTCGTCGAGGCGGAGGGGTCGGGTCGGGCCGCCGATGGCGCCGGGGACGGCAGCTATTCGCGGGCGTGCGCTGGAGCTGGCGGCGGTCGCCACGGCTCGCACGACGCGCTCGTCCAGGGTGTTCCAGGCCTGGCACTCTGGGCAGCGGCCACTCCAGCGCGCCGACTTCGCGCCGCACTCCCGACAGACGTACTCGGTCCGCGCCTTCGCCATCAGAGAACACCCCCGGAGATGCCCTCACCCCCCAACCCCCTCTCCCTGTGCGCGGGAGAGGGGGGGCGGGCTCCGGTGCTGCTGCTACTCCGAGATCGCGAGCGCAGGTTGTCAAGCCCAAGGCTCTCCCCCTCTCCCGCGCACAGGGAGAGGGGGTTGGGGGGTGAGGGCCTGGCCTGGAGCAATGTCCTGTCCAATGAGAAGAGGGGCGAGCCGTGCGGCCCGCCCCTCCTGGCTCCTGACTCCTGGCTCCTGACTCCTCGTCAGGCCGTCGCGGCGGGCTCCGCCTCGGGCTCGGGAGCTTCGCGCTCCTTCACCGTCATGACGATCTCGCCTTCCTGCGCGTCGGCTATCACGCGGTCGCCCGGCTGGAACGTGTTGTGGAGCAGCCCCTCGGCGAGCGGGTCTTCGATGGCCGTCATGATCGCGCGGCGCATCGGGCGAGCGCCGTAGATCTGGTCGAAGCCCTTCGTCATCAGGACGTCCTTGGCCGCCTCGGTGACTTCGAGCGTCATCCGCTGCTCGGTCAGCTGGGCCTGAACCCGCTTCAGGAGCAGATCGATGATCTCGCGGACCTGCTCCTGGCCGAGCGCGCTGAACACGATCGTCGAGTCGATCCGGTTCAGGAACTCGGGGCGGAACAGCTTCTTCATCTCGGTGAGGACTTTGTCCTTCATCCGCTCGTAGGCGCCAGCCTGATCCTTCATCAGATCGCGCGGGGTGTTGAACCCGAGCACGCTCTCGCGGCGGATCAATTCTGCGCCGACGTTGGACGTCATCACGATGATCGTGTTCCGGAAGTCAACCTTCCGGCCCTTCGCATCGGTCAGGCGGCCGTCGTCCATGATCTGGAGCAGGATGTTGAAGACCTCGGGGTGGGCCTTCTCGATCTCGTCCAGGAGAACCACCGAGTACGACTTGCGCCGGACAGCCTCGGTGAGCTGACCGCCCTCTTCGTACCCGATGTACCCGGGAGGCGCACCGACGAGGCGGGCCACGGAGTGCCGCTCCATGAACTCCGACATGTCGATCTTGATCATCGCCTCTTCGCTACCGAACATGAACTCGGCGAGCGCCTGGACGAGCAGCGTCTTCCCGACGCCGGTGGGGCCAAGGAAGATGAAGGAGCCGATCGGGCGGCGCGGGTCTTTCAGGCCAGCCCGCGCGCGGCGGACCGCCTTCGCGACCATCGTGATCGCCTCTTCCTGACCCTTGACGCGCTCGTGGAGCGCCTCTTCCATTTTGAGGAGCCGCTGAGACTCCTCCTCCGCGATCCGCATGACCGGGATGCCCGTCCACATCGCGACCACGTGCGCGATGTCCTCGGCGGTCACCACCGGCTTGTCGGCGCTCTGCTGGGTCTGCCAGCCAGACTCGATCTTCTCGAGCTTGGCCCGCAGCTTCGCTTCCTGGTCGCGGTATTCGGCGGCCAGCTCGTACTGCTGGGCCGAGATCGCCGCTTCCTTCTCGTTCTGGACCGACTCCAGGCTGCGCAGCATCTCCTTGTAGGAGGGCGGCGCGCTGGCCCGCTGCATCCGGACGCGCGAGGCCGCCTCGTCCACGAGGTCGATCGCCTTGTCTGGCAGGAAGCGGTCTGGCACGTAACGCGCGGCCAGCTCGGCGGCGGCCTTGAGCGCCTCCTCGCTGATCTCCAGGCGATGGTGCGCCTCGTACCGCTCCTTGATCCCCTTCAGGATCTCGACCGTCTCCTCGACCGATGGCTCCTCGACCAGGACCGGCTGGAAGCGCCGCTCCAGGGCCGCGTCCCGCTCGATGTACTTGCGGTACTCGTCCAGCGTGGTCGCGCCGATGGTCTGGAGCTCGCCGCGCGCCAGCGACGGCTTCAGGATGTTCGCCGCGTCCACGGCGCCCTCGGCCGCGCCCGCCCCGACGAGCGTGTGGAGCTCGTCGATGAAGAGGACGCAGTTGCCCGAGTTCTTCACTTCCTCGATGATCTTCTTGAGGCGCTCCTCGAACTCACCGCGATACTTCGTGCCCGCGACCAGCGAGCCGATGTCCAGGGTGAGCAGGCGCTTGCCCATCAGCGTCTCGGGGACGTCCCCGGAGGCGATCCGCTGGGCCAGACCTTCCACGATGGCGGTCTTGCCGACGCCCGGCTCGCCGATCAGGGCGGGGTTGTTCTTGGTGCGCCGCGAGAGGATCTGGATGACCCGCTCGATCTCGCGGGCTCGCCCGATCACCGGATCGAGCTTGTTCGCGCGCGCTGCCGCCGTCAGGTCCATGCCGAGCTGGTCGATAACGGGAGTCTTGCTGGCGTGGCGAGACTCCTGCTGCGAGTAGCTCTGGCTCTGGTTGAGGACGTAGATGACCTGGCTGCGGACCTTGTCCAGGGAGACGCCGAGCGACTCGAGGACGCCAGCGGCGATCCCCTCGCCCTCGCGCACCAGCCCCAGGAGCAGGTGCTCGGTCCCGATGTAGTGGTGATTCAAGCGCCGCGCCTCGTCAACGCTGAGCTCGATCACCTTCTTGGCCCGAGGAGTCAGGCCGATGTCGCCGGTCACGGTCCGGTCGCCGCGTCCAATGATGAACTCGACGGCGGAGCGGACTTTGTTCAGTTCAACCCCGAGATTGGCGAGCACCTTGGCCGCGACACCCTCGCCCTCGCGGACCAGTCCCAGAAGGAGATGCTCAGTGCCAATGTAGTTGTGGTTGAACCGCTGAGCCTCCTCCTGCGCAAGCTGTAAAACCTTGCGCGCCCGCTCGGTGAATTTGTCAAAACGGTCAGCCATCTGAGCTCTCCGTCTCTAGGTTGGCCCTCGGGCGTCTTCAGGGAACTATTGTACCCGAATCCCGAAGAGGGGGTGTCGATACACGTATGAGGTGAAACGTTCAGAAAGCCGTGGCGGCCCGGGGCCATTATGAACCCGGGCCGCCACAGTGTGCCGCAATCGCTGTCAGCTCTCCGCGATACTGGCCGGTCGCGGTGATTCTTCGGCGTCTCCGTCAGGCGTGTCCTCGCCTGACGCCTCGACGCTCACCGCGCCCGCAGCCTCGCCGTCTGACCCATCGCTCTCGTCGTCGTACGAGGAGAACGTGCCGGCAGTCTCGCCCTCGTCGTCCCCAACGGTGTACTCGCCGCCGTCGTAGTCGTACGGCTCCTCTTCGACCTGCCGCAGGCTCAACCCCAGGCGATGCCGCGACGGCTCGATCCTGATGATCTTGAGCGGCAGCTCGTCACCCTCACGGACGACCTGCTTCGGGTGGGTGATCCGGTCCTCGGAGAGCTCCGAGATGTGGATCAGCCCCTCGATGCCCGGCTCGATCTCCGCGAAGGCGCCAAAGGCGGCCAGCTTGGTGATCTTGCCGTTGACGACCTGCCCGACCTGGTACTTGTCGTTGACGCGGCTCCACGGCTCACCCTGGAGACGCTTCAGCGAAAGGGCGATCTTCTTGTTGTCCCGGTCCACGCCGACGACGTAGACCTCGACGCGGTCCCCGACCTTCACCACCTGGCTCGGGTGGGAGACCTGCCCCCAGGAGAGCTCGGAGAGGTGGACCAGACCGTCAGCGCCGCCAAGATCGACGAACGCCCCGAAGTCGCAGATGCTGGAGACGTTGCCAGAACGGGTATCGCCCGGCTGGAGCTCGGCGAGCAGGCGGTCCTTCTCACGAGCGCGGCGCTCCTGCAACGCTGCCCGCTCCGACAGGATCAGGCGATTGCGGCGCCGGTTCATCTCGATGACTTTGAGCAGGAGCGTCCGCCCCTTCATCGCTTCGAGCCGGGACTCGACCGACTCGTCGGCGCTGCCCCGGCGGAGATCGGCGATCTGCGAGAGCGGCACGAACCCGCGCACGCCCTCGACATTGACCACCAGGCCGCCCTTGTTGTGCTCGACAACCTCGCCTTCGACGGTCTGCCCGTCCTCGAAGCGCTTCTGGAGGTTGCGCCAACCGCGCTCGGCGCGGGCGCGCGTCAACGAGAGGACGACTCGGCCCTCCTGATCCTCGCTGGACAGCACGTACGCCAGCACGGTCTCGCCGACGCTGGGCACCTCAGTCTGCGGTACCTCTCCGAGGGGGACCACGGCCTCGGACTTCGCACCAATATCGACGAGGAACTCGTCACGATCGGCGCTCACGACGACGCCTTCGACGACCTCGCCTCGCCGCCACTGCCGAACCGACTGCTCGTGTTCGGCGAGCCAATCGCCCATCCCGCCTGGCGGCAGACTGGCCGACGCTCCGTTCATCTGGTCCTGGGTTTCCTGGCCCGAACCGGCCTCTTCCATACCCGGTGCTTCCCGCCCCTGCTCCAACTGAATAGAGCTAGTATACGGCACGTGTGCCGAAACGGCAAAGGCACGAGGACAGGACGCACAACGTCTGCATCGACGTCGTCTTCGTCTGTGCTCGTGAATTGGTGTGACTGGAGTATGGTACTACCACGCCGTGTCCGCGTCGATGATAGCGGATCGGTCGTGCCGGCGTCAGACAATCGACGATGCCGGCGCCTGGCCTGGGGGCGGGCCGACTCCCCGCGTGAGACGCGGGTGGGAGACGGCCGTCGGCGAGGACGGATGGACGGCGAGCACGTAGACGAAGAGGCGGCCAGGCGGCTGATCGAGGCGATCGCGCATCGGATCGATCCTCGCACCCAGGTGCTCCTGCGCGAGCCCGGCCGCCGGTTCCGGCCAGATCAGCTGCGGCTGGCGTTGATCCAGCAGGGGCACACCTACCCGTTCGAGCTGTCGCTTGGCGAGCTACGGGAGGCGCGGACCCCGGTCGGCCGGGAGCGACTGGCCCGCCGGCTGGGCGCCGCGCTCGGGCTGCAGCCGCCGGACCAGCTCACTGGCCCACCGCGCGACTGATTACTCGCGCACCGTGCGGATGGCGGAGCAGGCCGCGAGGAGTGACATCGTCACGATCCAGGCAGCGATGGCGCCGAGGGTCGGCCGTGGGCCGTACAGGTCGATCAAGATACCGCCGGTCGCCGTGCCGAACGACATCGCGCCGAACGAGAGCAGCCGGTAGACGCTGTTGACGCGGCCCTGGAGCGCGTCCGGGATCAGGGCGAGCCGGAACGAGACCTGGACGATCCCGGACATCGTCTCCATCATGCCCGCGAAGTAGAGGCCGACGACGACCCCCCAGATGGAGCTGGAGAACGCTGCCAGCCCGAGTGCCAGCCCGTGCATGCCGACGATGACGATCATGTGCCAGCCGACCGGCACCCGCCGGCGAAGCCAGGGGGTGAGCGCCGCCGCCGAGAGGCCGCCGCTGCCGGCGACGCTGAACAGCAGCCCGATCCCGGCCGGCGTGAGGCCCAGCTCCTGGCGGGCCAGCACCACGACCGTCAGCATGACTGGCGCGAACCCGAAGCGGTGGACGCCGTTCAGGATCATCAGCAGGCGAATCGAGTGCTCGTCGTAGACGTAGCGGAGGCCGTCTACGATGGCGCGCATCATGCCGGGCTGGGCCGCGCGGGGGCGGCTGGCCTGGAACGGCGTCTTGATGCCGAGCAGCGCGATCACCGAGACCAGGAACGTCACTCCGTTGACGCAGTAGGCCAGGATGCCGCCGATCACGACGGTCGGGCCGAGCGCGACGATGGCGCCGCCGAGCCCTGGGCTGGCGAGCGTGGCGACGCCCTCGGAGGTGGAGTTGAGCGCCTGGGCCGCCGAGATCTGGCGTCGGAGGACGACTCGCGGGAGCGCCGCGACCTGGCAGATGTTGTAGAAGGACTGGGCCGAGCCGAGCGCCATCGCGACGACGAGCAGCAGCCAGCCGTTCAGGAGGTCCAGCGCCCAGGCGAGCGGGACGGTCAGGACGGCCAGGCAGCGGACGCTGTCGCAGGCGATCATCACCTTGCGACGGTCCAGGCGGTCCACCAGCGCGCCGGCCGGCAGGCCGAGGAAGATCATTGGGAAGGTAAGCGCGCCGCCGACGAGACCGGCCATGGTCGGGGACTCGGTGAGGGCCAGCACGAGAAGCGGGGCCGCGAGCTTGACGATGCCGCTGCCGACGCTGGAGACGGTCTGGCCGCCCCACAGGCGCAGGAACTCGCTGTTGCGGAAGAGTCGTTCGGGCTTCGGCCGCTCCTCGACGGGTGCGGGCGTGGGTGCGGGGGGTGCGTGAGACGTGGCCAGCGCAGCTGCCTCCTGTCGCTCCGCCGCGCGGTGGCGGCGAGTCGACTGCCTGGCGACGGCCCTGGCGCCGGGCGAGCGGTCAGGATTGTAGTACGTGGAAGAGGGCTCCGGTCCTGGTAGACTGTGGCCAGACGAGCCGCCGCCGCCCGTTGAGTCGCGGCGGCCTGAGGACGAGTGGATGACTGCGAAGACTGGGGCGCTGAAGACGCCGACCGGAGACCAGCCGAAGGTGTGGCAGTGCCTGACCTGCCAGAATGAGGTCGTGAGCCCGACCCTGCCGTACAAGTGCCCGCGCTGTGGCGCATCGCGCGTGAAGTTCGTGGTGAAGGGTGAGGCCGGCGAAGGCGAATAAAGCAACAATTCATCCATATGAAGCTCTATTACGACCCGCGAGCCGATGCTGCCTCCGTCGAGGTCGATGAATCGTCTGATTCCTCCGAAATCGCCTTCATCGACGAATTGGATCAGGACCGAAACGTCCGGTGTGATGCCGATGGACATGCGGTCGAGTATGAGTTCTTGAACGTCCGGCGCTGGGGCGTACGGCTGGACGATCTGGAGCATCGCGACGAGCTCGCGCGACTCTTCCGTGACGCGGGCTTCTCCGAGCGCACGTGGGGCTCGCCACGGCCTGCTGAAGGGCGGCACCGGCGGACGGGCTAGCTTCGGCACGAGCCAGCCTGTCACTGCCTGATAGGTTTGTCCGCCGCGATATGGTCAGCCAGTCACGCTCGGGATGACGGCGGCTGAGGCGGCGCGCAGGCCCAGCTTGAGATCCTCGATCAGGTCCGCGGGCTCCTCGATGCCGACCGAGAGCCGGACCAGCCCGTCGCCAATGCCGACCTCGCGGCGCTGCTCGGGGGTCAGGCCACGATGTGAGGCGACGGCCGGGTAGAGGGTCAGGGTGCGCAGATCCCCGAGGGTCGGGGCCGGGGCGACCAGCCGCAGGGCGTCCATGAACCGTCCGACTCTGGAGCGGTCGCCGTCGCGGAGGTCGAACGCCAGCATCGCCCCGTAGCGCCCGCCGAGCAGGCTCGTCGCCAGCTCGTGCTGGGGATGGCTCGGGAGGCCGGGGTAGTAGACCTGCTCGACGCCGACCTGATCGGCCAGCCACTCGGCGACGGCGAGGGCGTTGTCGCACTGTCGGGCCATCCGCAGGGAGAGCGTCTTGAGGCCGCGATGGGCGAGGTACGCCTCGTTGGGGCCGAGGATCGCGCCGAGCAGTTTGGCCTGGTAGTGGAGCTTGCGGCCGGTCGCCTCGTCGCCGGCGGCGACGGTGCCGCCGGTGACGTCGCCGTGGCCGCCAATGTACTTGGTGGCGCTGTGGACGACGAGATCGACGCCGTGCTCGATGGGGCGGAGCAGGTACGGTGAGGCGAACGTGTTGTCCACGACGGTCTTCGCGCCGGCCGCCCGCGCCAGCCTGACCAGGGCGTCGAGATCGAGCACCTTGACGAGCGGGTTGGAGATGGTTTCTAGATAGAGGACTTTGGCGCCGTCAGCCAGGGCCGCTTCGACCGCCGCGTGGTCGGTCATGTCCACGAACGTGGTCCGCACGCCAAGGTCGGACAGGTGGGTGGTGAACAGCACCTGGGTCAGCCCGTACATGTCCTGGGTCGCGACGATGTGGTCGCCGGGGCCGACGCCGAGCGCCAGCAGCGCGCCGTAGATGGCGGCCATGCCGCTGCCGAACGCCCCGACGATGGGCGCGGACTCCAACGCGGCAACGGCCTCCTCGAAGGCGCGGACGGTCGGATTGCCGTCGCGGGTGTAGAAGTAGCCCGCTCTGGAGCCGGCGAACACCTCGTCCAGGGCGTCCAGGCTGGGCATGAAGAAGCCGGACGCGTTGTGAATGGGCGTGGCGGTCGGCTGCCAGGAGGCGCCGCCGTCGTCGCCGAGGTGGCTCTCGCCGGCGTGCGCGACGAGCGTGTCGAAGCTCCAGGGGCGGGGGGCGGCGCCGTTGGTGTGGTCGGGCATGGTGAAAGCTCTTCTTCCTACTGCGGGTACACGATCCTGCCGTCGAACACGGTCATGCTGACGGCGATCTCCGAAAGGGTTGACGGGTCGGCGGTGTACGGGTCGGCGGCGAGGACGACCGCGTCGGCGAGGTAGCCGGGCGCGAGGATGCCCAGCTCGTGGCCGAGCCCGAGGGCGCTCGCGCTGGCGGCGGTGTAGGCGTCGATCGCCTCGGCGACGGTGACGCGCTGCTCGGGGCGCCAGCCGCCGGGCGGATCGCCGCCGGGGAGCTGGCGGGTGACGGCGGCGTGGATGCCGCGCATCGGCTCGGGCGGCTCAACCGGGCAGTCCGTGCCGAAGGCGACGTGCGCGCCGCTGTCGAGGAGGGCGCGCCAGGCATAGGCCGTTTGGCAGCGCTCTCCCCAGCGGCGGTCCGCGACGAGCATGTCCGAGGTGGCGTGGATCGGCTGCATCGAGGCGACGACGTTGAGGCGGGCGAAGCGGGGGATGTCGTCCGGGTGGACGAGCTGGGCGTGCTCGACTCGGAGGATCTGTGCGTGAGCGAGAGGGTGGTCGTCGGCGCGGGCGATCTCGGCGGCGTCCAGGACGAGCCGGACGGCGGCGTCGCCGATGGCGTGGGTGGCGACGCCGATGCCGGCCGCCCGAGCCTCGCGGATGTGGCCGACGATCTCGTCCAGCGAGATGGTCGGGATGCCGCGCTCGTCGGACGGGCCGTCCTCGTAGGGGGCGAGCATGGCGGCGGTGCCAGATCCCAGCGCGCCGTCCGCGAACAGCTTGAGCAGGCCGACCTTGAGGCGGTCGCCGCCGAAGCCGGTGCTGAGGCCGGCCGCGACGGCGCGGGCGAGGCCGGGGCGGCTGATGCCGGTGAAGACGCGCAGACGGAGGTCGCCCTCTGCTTCCAATGTCTGGAGCGCCCGGAGCGCTTCGACACCCTCGAAGTTGCAGAGGCCGGTCACGCCGACTTTCAAGAGGCCGTCCTGGGCCGCGCGGGCCGCTTCGACGGCGGCGGCGTCGCTGGCTTTCGTGGCGAGAGCACGCACGCGCTCGCCGGCCGCTTCGAGCAGGAGGCCGCCGGGTGCGCCGTCCGGCTCGCGCTCGATCTTGCCGCCTGCCGGGTCGGGGGTCTCGGCGGTGAGGCCGGCCAGCTCCAGGGCGCGGCTGTTGGCCCAGACGGCGTGGAAGTCGCGGCTCAGGAGGGCGGCCGGGCGACGGCCGGTGACGGCGTCCAGGTCGTGGCGGGTGGGCAGGGGGCGGCCGGGCCAGAGGTTGCGGTCGAAGCCCCGCCCGAGGATCCAGCTGTCCGGGCTGGTCTGGGGCGGCGCGTCCTCGACGGCTTTCGCAATGACTTGCTGGATTTCGGCGATGGAGGCAGCCCGGTTGAGCCTGGCCCATTGGCGCTCGAAGCTGTACCCGAGGTAGTGAAAGTGGGCGTCCAGGAAGCCGGGCACGACGGCCTGCCCGCGGAGGTCGATGCGCTCGGCGCCGGGGCCGGCCGCCGCGAGGGCGTCGTCGTCCGAGCCGACCGCCACGATCCGGTTGCCGATGCAGGCGATGGCGGTGGCGGTTGGCTGGGCGGCGTCCTGGGTGTACACGCGGCCGTTGACGAGGGCCAGTCGATCGACGGTGGTCACGGGTGAGAGTGTAACGAAGATCGCCTCACCCCCCTTGCCCCCTCTCCGGCGCGGAGAGGGGGCAAGGGGGGCGAATGACCGGGAATCGTCGGGCGGTCCGGGCAGTTAAAACGATGGTCGGAAGTCACGAGGAGAGGCAATGTATCCGGGAGCCAAGAACGGCGTGCACGCTGAGAGTCTGGTGACGATCCTGGTGGTGCGCCCGCACCCTGACGACGAGAGCTCGCTGACGGGCGGGATGCTGGCGCACTATGGCGCGCTTGGCGTCCGGACCGCCGTCGTGACCTGTACGGGCGGCGAAGAGGGTGAGATCCACGATCCGGATCTCGATCCGGTGGCGGACTTCCCGCGCCTGCGCGAGATCCGCGAGCGCGAGCTGCGGAATGCCTGCGAGATCCTCGGGGTGAGCGAGCTGCGGCTGCTGGGCTACCGGGACTCCGGGATGAAGGACACGCCGGCGAACGAGCATCCGGAGGCGTTCTGCAACGCGGACCTCTCCGAGGCGGCTGGCCGGGTGGTCCAGGTGATCCGCGAGCTTCGACCGCTGGTCGTGGTGGTCGAGCCGCCGGGCGGCGTCTATCCGCATCCGGATCACGTGATGTGCCACACGGTAGGCGTGGAGGCGTACCACGCGGCGGGCGATCCGGACGCGTATCCGGAAGCCGGGCCGGCCTGGCTGCCGCATCGGCTGTACGCGACCGGCAACATCGACGACGGGCGGTGGCACGCCCTGATCCCTGAGTTCAAGGAGCACGGTCTGGACGTCTCCTGGCTGGAGGAGCGGGCGGAGCGACAGGAGCAGCGGCGGCGGCCGGGGCCGGAGACGGCGACGGTGGTGCTGGACGTCAGCCCGTACAGCGAGGTGCAGCGACGGGCGTTGCTGGCTCACCGGACGCAGATGCCGGCCGACAGCTTCTTCGTGAAGCTGCCGGAGGATCTGCGGCGGCGGGCGTTCGCGACGGCGTACTTCACGCGGATGCACCCACCAGCAGTGCCCGGCGAGCGCGAGCCGGACTTGCTGCACGGGCTGGGGGCTCACTCGTTGGACTGACGGGGAGAAGAGGCTCCTGACGTTCGGGGTTGTGTCGCTCGGGGGCCAGGTAAGGCGGATACGCGCGGTGACTGGGGCAGGCAGCGCAGCATCCTGGGGTGGGCAGCGGCCGGGGTGGCTGCCGGTCCTGACGCCGGACGGCTGGCTGCTCTTCGGGACGTGCGCCCTTCGCACGTTCGCCTACGGCTTCGTGTCGGTGATCCTCGGGCTGTACCTGGCCGCGCTGGGATACGACACGGCGGCGATCGGCGCCATCTTCACGGCGGTGCTGGTGGGCGACGCCGCCATCACGATCCTGCTGACCCAGGTGGCGGACCGGCTCGGGCGGCGGCGGGTGCTGCTGTTCGGGTCGGGCCTGATGGTGCTGGCCGGGGTGGCGTTCGCGGCGACCGACAACCTCGTGGTGCTGACGGCGGCCGGGATCATCGGCGTGCTCAGCCCTTCGGGGAGGGAGGTCGGGCCGTTCTCGTCGCTGGAGCAGGCGATCCTGCCGCAGACGTCGAGCGACGCGCAGCGGACCCACGTGTTCGCAACCTACAACCTCGTCGGGACGTTC
>JAXLXF010000013.1:0-169120 GCA_046328125.1 Chloroflexota bacterium | reverse complement strand
AGGGGCTCGGCGAGGCGACCGTCGAGCGGATGGTCTACGCCGAGGACGGCCAGGCATTGAGCGCGTCGTTGCTCGACTATGCCCTGCCGACGGCCGCCATCATTCCGGACTGGGTGCTGGACCGGACCGTCACGCCGTCGCCGATCAACGAGCTGGGCGTCAAGGGGATCGGCGAGGCCGGCCCGATCGGGGTGCCGCCGACGCTGGTGAACGCGGTGATGGACGCGCTGGCGCCGCTCGGCGTGACGGAGGTCCAGCTGCCGCTCCACCAGGAGCAGCTCTGGCGCACCATCCACGCCCACGATTGAGAGGCATCCCCGGAATCAAAGCGTCTCTTCGGGCGTGTCGGACAAGCGGTTACTGACGCGCCTGTGACGCCTCGGCGTCAAGTCGTTCCTTCAGCCACATGCGAATGAGGGTCTGGTACGGGAGCGCTCGCCGGGTCGCTTCCTGCTTGAGCTGGTCGATCATGTTGACCGGCAAGCGCAGATTGACCGGTTTCGTACGTCGCGCCATCGCTGGATCGATGCGTTCGTCGGCGCCTTCAGGGCCGTCCCAGTAGTCACGATGCTCATCCCACCAACGTGCTTCCTCTGCTGGCGAGAGCCCGGACGGCAGGCGTGGACTAGTTTCTGGTCTGACGGACATAGAGATCTCTCTCATGCGGGCGCATTTCCCACCCTGTGAAAGGTCGGATGAGACCGCGTCCTTTCTCCTGGTAGATGATCGCGAGGTATCGGCCGGCAGCCGTGCGCCCGAGCACGCGGACACGATCGGGCGCATCAGTGCCGCCACGTCGGCGGAGGATCGGGCCTTCGAAGAGATCTTCGACTTCGTCAGGAGAGATGCCGTGACGTGCGAGATGCTCGACGTTGTCGTCGTCCCATTCGAAGTCTACCTCATCCATGATTGACATTGTATAGACAGCGGCATTCACATGACACGGTCAAGGGCATCGTAGCGCTGCTCGGCGTCAGCCGACCTCCCGTATCCACATCATCATGCGCGTTTGTGCCTCGAGCGAGCGGGATACAATGAAACGGCGGCGGTATATCGACAGCATCGATGCAACGCCGAGCGGTGTTTACGGGGATGACTGTGAAGCCTGCGCTCGAACAGCTCGAACGTGACTTTCGGCTGTCGAGCAAGGAGCACGCCCAGGCGCTCGGCATCGACCGAAGGACGCTGGAGCGCTGGGCGAGCGGCGACACGTTCCCGCGCCACGCAGCGAAAGGGAGACTCGTGGCATTAGCGGCGCTCCACGAGCGTCTGGCGGGGCTTTTCGAGACTTCCGCTGACGTTCGGGTGTGGCTACATCGCCCACTCCCGTTCCTCGGCCGCATGGCCCCCATTGATGCTGTCAAAGTCGGCCGGATCGACAGCGTGGACGCGGCGCTCGAAGCGATCGACGAGGGCATCGCGAGCTAACTCCGTCCGGGCTGCGCTTCGCATCAGCGGTCGCAGAAGAGGACGCCGCCCTTCGCCTTGTCCGTTCGTGGGGTCTCGTGGATGATGACCACCACCGCCTCCGGGTCCACGCCGCAGACTCGCACGATGGTGTCTGTGAATTCTTTGGCGATCTGCCGCTTCTGATCGACGGTCCGGCCCTCGGCCAGCTCCAGGATGATCTCCGGCATCCGACTCCTCCATCCGCGCCGGCACGATAGCCAGCGCCCGACTCTGTCGGCGTCAGGATAGCGGCTCGGTCGGCACTGACGGCGAGGTCAGCGCCGGTGGCTACACCAGCGTCGTGTCCGCGTCCAGCGGGATGAACAGCATGTGCCAGCCCTCGTCCGGGTCCGTCCAGGTCTGGTGCCCGGTGCCGGCCACGTCCTCGACCAGCGCCAGCGTCCCCGGCGTGCAGCGCACCTTCTGGCCGTCGCCGGTCTCCATCTCGCCCCAGCCGCCGAGCGTCACGATGATCTGGCGACGCGGGGCCGGGTGCCACGGCGCGAACCGCCCGGCCGCCGACCGGCGGATCATCACGCCCGGCCCGCCCAGCAGCTGCGTGCTCACTCCCGTCCGATCCGGGCTCATCGGCACCGCGAGCTTCTCCATGCTGGTCGTCCCGTCCGCCAACGAGTAGATCCGCCAGACCGTCGCCGTCTCGCTCATCAGGTCGTCCCTCCTCGGACCGTGCAATCATGCAGCCGGCACGTCGTCGTGCTGCTCGCCGGGCAGTATATTCTCCTCACTCGAATCGGACGACTCACCCCATGGAACGGACGCCCGGTGCATGAACGCCTGGGCAGCGGACGAAGGAGTGTCTCCCATGAAGATGAAGGCCGCGATCCTTCGAGCGTATCAGCAGCCGCTCAGCATCGAAGAAGTGGACATCGACCCGCCAAAGGCCGACGAAGTCCTGGTCAAGATCGCGGCGGCGGGCATCTGCCACAGCGACTACCACCTGATGAAGGGCGAATGGCAGTCCGGCGTGCCCCAGATCCTCGGGCACGAGGCGTCCGGGATCGTCGCCGAAGTTGGCCCGGGCATCACCGGCCTGAAGCCCGGCGACCGCTGCGCCCTCTCGTTCCGGGCCTGGTGCGGACGGTGCCGCTACTGCATCGCCGGCCGCCCGATCCTCTGCAACGGCTACGACGGCGGCCCGCGCGGCTCGATGCTGGACGGCACGTACCGCGTCCACAAAGATGGCGAAGACATCCCGGTCATGGGCCGGATGGGCGGTTTCGCGGAGTACGCCGTGATGCCGGCCCAGCAGCTCGTCCCGATCACCGCCAACGTCGACATGGACACCCTGGCGCTGATCGGCTGTGCCGTCACGACCGGCGTCGGCGCGGTCCTCAACACCGCGAAGGTGGAGTCCGGCAGCACCGTCGCCGTGATCGGCTGCGGCGGCGTCGGGCTGAACGTCGTGCAGGGCGCCGTCGCCGCCGGCGCGAGCCGGATCTTCGCCATCGACCTGCTGGACAACAAGCTGGACTACGCCAGCTCGTTCGGGGCCAGCGACCTCGTGAACGGCGCCAACGGCGACCCGGTCCAGCAAGTGCTCGACCTGACGGACGGCCAGGGCGTGGACTACGTCTTCGAGGCGATCGGCAACGTCCGCGCGACCGAGCAGGCGATCAAGATGACGGCTCGCGGCGGCACCGTGACGCTGGTCGGGATGGCGCCGCAGAGCCAGGCGGCCACCTTCGACCCATTGCTGTTCACCCAGCGCGAGACCCGGATGCTCGGCTGCTTCTACGGCTCGTTCCGCCCGAAGCTGGACTTCCTCCGCTACGTGGACATGGCGGTCAAAGGCCAGCTCAAGGTGAAGGAGATGATCTCGCGGCGGTACGTGCTGGACGAGATCAACGAGGCGTACGACCGCCTCGGACGCGGCGAGGTGGCCCGGAGCGTCATCAGCTTCCCGCACTGAGACCGATCCAGTACCCGCGCATCGTCTCCTGTTCCCGTCCCGAGTACGGGAACAGGAGACGATGCGCGGAATGATGGTGCTCCCCGTCACCAAAACCGTTGACATTGCGTCGCATCACCAATACAATGCGAATGCGTCTGAGACGCTTTTGTAATGGGTGGCGGGGGCGACGCGAGCTTGGGGAGTCTGGGGAGCCCTGGGCAGGCTGACGGCATCCGGGGCAACGCTGCCCTGGCGATGCACCCACGCATGGAGCCCGTCCCGTCAGGTCTGTATTGCCTGCGCGGAGCCGACGGCGAGTGGCAGCCGAGCGTGCTCGCCCTCCTCGACTCCTCCTTGACGGCCGACCTCGACTTTACCTCCGGCACCGGCCAGGTGGTGGCGGCCGGGCGCTGGTGGTCCGACTTCGCGGGCATCGTCGTCGAGGACGTGGTCCGTGCCGCCGACGGTCGGACCCACAAGCGACACCGCCGGTTCGACGCTGCCACCCAGGGAAGCCGACGGACGCTCACGGAGCGCATCGGAGGTCCACAGACCGGTCAACTGGCCGCGATGCCTGCGACCTACGTCTTCGTCGGAGACGACGCCACCGTCGAGGTCGAGACGAGCCCAGGCACGTTCGAGCGGCGCCCCGTGACGACGCTCATCATCGCGTTCCGGGCCGAGCTCCGCGCGCGTC
The DNA here is from genome assembly GCA_046328125.1 of Chloroflexota bacterium. GTDB lineage: Bacteria > Chloroflexota > UBA6077 > UBA6077 > JACCZL01 > JADZEM01. The sequence continues at coordinate 165,062 of JAXLXF010000013.1, read as the reverse complement.
GGATCGCGCAGCAGCACGCCCTGCCAGGGGTCACGGAGCAGACGCCGCCTGTCGTCACGAAGCAGGCGACACCGGCCGCCTCGCAGGCACCGTCGCCGAGTGCGCGTGCCGCGCGTCCAGAAGGAGTTGAGCGCCTCCTACCCGTGGGGACGACGTACAGTCCGTATCTGACCAACGCTTTCCGGGTCCTCGGGCTGCCGACGACCGCTGATGCTCGTGACGTCAGCCGTCGCGCCAGAGAGCGTGCGATGGCGGCGTCGCTCGACGGCGACGACGAGCAGGCCCGTCGGATCCACGACGCCGAGACAATCCTCGCCGATCCCGTGCGGCGGTCGGCAGACGCCGTCATGTGGCTCCGAGCCGCCACCTCGGACGTCGCGTCCCACCTCAATCAGGGCGACGCCCAGCTGGTGAGCGCGGTCGTCGCCGATCTCCGGTCCCGTGCCCAACAGGGCGACGACGACGCGCTGCACGACGTTGCCGTCGTCGCGCACGCCGTGTCGCTGGAGGACGCCCGCTCACCGCTCACCGCCTGGCAGATCGGGCTGAACGCGTGGGGCTCGTTGCTGGCACGCGATCGCTTCTGGCGCGCCGAGCGGCTTCGCGCCGACCTCGCCGACGATCCACGCCTACAGGGGTCAACCATTGACGCCCAGCGCGCCGAGATCGCGTGGCGTGTCCTGGAGCCCAGCGCGCGCACCGTCGCCGCCCTGGTCGATGCCGGCCGCGACGCCGACGCCCTGCCGCGGCTCGCCGCCATCGGCGAGTCCGGCCTGCCAGGAGCAGACGTCGCACGGGCGCGTGCACTGGCGACTGCCAGTCTGCGTGCTGCCCTCTCGACCGTCGAACGCCAGATCGAGGAGGCGCTCGCGGACTTCGACCAGCACCAGGACGGCGAGCGACTGTTCCGCGCCGCCGAGCCATTTGCCACCCGAGCCGCCGAGACGGTGCAGCGACTGACGCGGCTGGATCCTGGCAGCCCGGAGGCCGCCGTCCGTGCGGACGCGTTGGCCGAAGCGTTGCGCGGCGTGAGCGTTCGCCTGCACAACGAGGCCGACAGGACCGCGCTGTCCGTGACGATCGTCGATCGGGCCGCCACCATCGCCGCCTCTGACTCGGTCCGCGCACGTCTGACCGCCGACGCTCGGACGCTCCGACGCCTGGATCTCCGCCGTCGGGCGAACGACCTGGCCGGGCGCGAGGACTGGGATGGAGCTGCTCGCGACCTTGCCGCCGCGCTCCAGTTCGCGGACGAGCCGGCCGAGCGGGCCGACATCGAGCGGTCGATCGCAACCTGCCGCCTGAACGGAGCGATGCGACGGGCCGTCCGTGCCGCCGAAGCCAAAGATTGGGCCACGGCCATCGTGGCCGCCGAATCCGCCCGCCCGTACGTCACGGATCCGCAGGAGCGCGCTGGCCTCGACCGGTTCATCGTGCGCTGCCGCCAGGCTCGCTCCCGAGAGAGTGGCGGAGGCGTCAAAGCCGTCCTCATTGTGGTCGGATTGGTGCTCGGCCTGTTCGGGTGGGGGGCATTACGATCGCCGTCGTCCTCGTCGTCCACGACCACGCCTCGCCCCGTTCCCACCACGTTGTCACGACCGGCCGCGACCGTGACTCCGGTGCCGTCGAAGCCAGTCGGCCCCACGACCACGCCAGTCACCCTGCCGAACGGTCAACAGATCCAGCCACCAACACGTACCGGCGGGCGGAGCTATCTCGACGTGGTCAACGGCACACCCCGCGATGCCGTCGTGAAACTGGTCGATGGGTCCACCAACGCTGCCGTGCGGTTCGTCTTCGTGAGCGCCAACAACCGCGCTCGCCTCGAAGGCATCCAGCCAGGAGCGTACCGCGTGCGGTTCGCCACCGGACAGGACTGGGATAGCGCTGCCCAGCGGTTCCGCCGAGACGCCGCCTTCACCGAGTTCCGCGAATCATTTGACTTCACGGAAACGCCTACCGCCGGCGGCGTGCGCTACACCACCGGCGAGATCACCCTGAATCCCGTGCGTGGCGGGAATGCGCCCTCTGACACCATCGACGCAAGCCGCTTCTAACCAGAGTCAGGTGCAACATGCGCGGTCGAGAGAGCCAGAGACCTGGGGCCGAGGACGTGTGCGAGGAGCCACACCGGTGAAACTTCCATTTCGCTTGCCGCTCGGGCAGCCCGAGCACGATCCTGCCGATCTGTCCTCCACATCGGCGGGTGACGCCCAGCCCGCCCCGGTGACGGACGCAGAGCCAGACGAGGCGCTGAAGCCGGGCGATCCCATGGCCGATGGGCCGTCTGGAGAGGCCGCGGCCTCGTCCGAGCCCGTGCTGGAAGCGACGCAGGCGCCCGCGAGCACATCGGACACGGGCGTGCTGCTGCGCGTCGCTGAGGAGACCTGGCGGCTCGGTCGGCGCATCGACCGCGCGGCAAACGATGTCGGCGAGGGGCAGTTGGAGGACGTCCGCGACGCCCTCCAGCGGCTGCGCGACGTCCTGGCCGAGGCCGGCGTGGAAGCCACCAGCCACGACGGCGAGCGCTACCGTGACGGCCTCCGCCTCCACATTCTGCACGTCGAAGGCGAGCCCGGCGACGACACTCCCTTGCGCATCGTCCGCACCGTCCGCCCGTCCATCCTCGTGGATGGACAGGTGGCCGTCAGCGGGCAGGTTATCCTCGGCCCGGCCGAGCAGGAGACGACACCCCCATGACCCGTGCCACCATCGACGTCGGCATCGACCTCGGGACCACCAACTCCGCCATCGCCGTCCTGCGCTCTGGCGCGCCCGAGCCGATCAGGATTCCCGGCAGCGGACAGATCATGCCGTCCGCCGTCAAGCTCGACCGTGACGGCGGGCTGGAAGTCGGGCAAGCCGCGTATCAGGTCTCCGAGTTGAAGTATCGCGAGGTGGCGCGCGAGTTCAAGCGAGCGATGGGGACCGACGCGCCGTTCACCCTGAGCGGCCAGCAGCGCACGCCCGAGCAGCTCTCAGCCGAGGTCCTGCGCGTGCTGCGCGGCGAAGCCGAAGTCCAGATTGGCGAGCCGATCCCGTCGGCGGTCATCACCGTGCCGGCGATGTTCACCCTCGCCGCCAGCGAAGCGACCACCCGCGCGGCGGCGCTGGCCGGCTTCGGCCAGGTTGAGCTGCTCCAGGAACCAATCGCCGCCGGCATCGCGTACGGCGTCGCCTCCGGCGCCACGTCCGGCTACTGGGTCGTCTACGACCTCGGCGGCGGCACCTTCGACTCGGCCCTGCTCTCGATTCGAGACGGTCGCCTCCAGAGCATTGACCACGCCGGCGACGACCTGCTGGGCGGCAAGAACCTGGACGAGGCGCTGCTCGACTACGTGGTCGACCAGCTTCGTCGCCAGTACGGCTACCGCTTCGAGGGGGCAGTCCGCCGAAGCGACGACCGCCGCCGTCACAAGCTGTACGCCGTCCTGAAAATGGAGTGCGAGCGCGCCAAGATCCGCCTGACCCGCGAAGAGTCTGTCCGCGTGAGCTTCCACGAGGATGACGGGCTCGACGACGACGACGGCCGCGAGATCGTCGACGGCGTCACCGTGACCCGCGCAACCTACGAGTCGTTGATCGCCCCGCTCGTGGACCGGACGACCACGCTCACCCGCGAGCTTCTCGCACGCAACAGCCTCGACGCCCGCCACGTCGGCAGCGTCATCATGGTCGGCGGCCCGACCGTCACGCCGTTCATCCGCCAGCGCGTCCGCGAGCGGGTCGGCGTGGAGCTGGAGACACGCCTCGACCCGATGATCATCGTGGCGATGGGGGCGGCCATGTACGCCGGCGGGGTGCTACGGCGCCAGGACGCGCGCGGAGCAGCCGCCTCACTGCCGAGCGGCGCTGTTTCGCTTGAGCTGAAGTACGAGCCGGTCAGCGACGACGTGGAGGCGTTGATCGGCGGCGTCGTGCCGTCTGGCCTCGGCCTTGAGGCCGGCACGATCCAGTTCGAGCGCTCGGACGGCGGCTGGGCCAGCCCCCGCCTGCCGCTCAAAGACCGCCGGTTCATGACCTCGCTGGCGCTCCGGCCTCGGCAGGCCAGCACGTTCACCGTCCGCCTGTTCGACCCGAGCGGCCGGCCCGTGCAGGCTGACCCTTCCTCGGTGACCATCACGCACGGGCTGGTCATCGACGAGCCGCCGCTCTCCCGCGATCTCGGAATCGCCGTCGAGCAGGAGGATGCGGGCGGTCCCGCTGCGACCAGGGTGATGCTGCGTCGCGGCACGCGTCTCCCGGCGACCGCTCGCCACACCTTCAAGACGACGCGCCTGCTGGCGCCGGGCACACCCGCCCGGGTCGAGCTCCATCTCGTCGAGGGGGAGTCGACTCGGGCCGACCGCAACGACCACGTCGGCTACATCCGGCTCGACGGCTCCAACATCACTCAGACCGTGCCGTCTGGCAGCGACGTCGAAGTCCGCATCGAAGTCGACCGGTCCCGGAAGATCGCGGTGCGCGCATTCGTCCCGAGCCTCGACCGGACGTTTGACCTCACGATTGCGGACACGGCCCGTCCCACGCCCGATGCGAACGTTCTCCGGGCCGGGCTCCGCGCCGAGGAAGAGCGCCTCGCCAGGCTCCGTGGCGTCACGGACGTCGGCGCGGCCGGCACCGATCTCGACGCGCTGGACCGGGCGGTGGACGAGGCTCGTCGTGGAGACGCCGACGCCGCGTTCCGAGCTCAGCGCGATCTTCACGCCATGCAGGAGCGGCTCGACCGTATCTCGGAGCAGAACGGGTCGCTGCTCGTCCAGCGCGAGTGGAACGAGCTGCTGCCGGAGGTACGCGAGCTGCTTACGCAGATCGGCGAGCCGGAAGACCGCACCCAGCTCTTGGTGATCGAGCGCGAGTGGGGTGATGCGCTCGCGGCCGGCAGCGGCGTGCTGATGCGGCAAAAGCTGGCGCAGCTCAAGCAGTTGAACATGCGCGTCGTGGTGCGCCGCCCGGAGTTCTGGACGGGCTTCTTCGACTACCTGGTGACGCTCCACGCCGAGCAAGCCGACACACGTGTCGTGCGCACCCTGATCGAGCAGGGGCGCGCGGCCATCGCCCGGAATGACATCGACTCCTTGCGGAACAACTCTCTTCAGCTCCGCGACCTGCTGCCGGCCCACCAGCAGAAGCGCGCCGAGGACGCCTACGGCGCGATCGGCATCCGTGCGTAGCCGCGGCGGGCGGTGCTGGCGTGGGCGGCGCCTCGATGAATCTCACGTCAGCACGAGATACTGGCTCCGGAGCGCTATCGAGCGCGCGGCAAGCTCCAGGCACGCGAGCAGGTCGTCCCGCTCCAGATCCCGAAACAGTGCCAGCAGATCGTCAATGGAATCGCCGGCCGCGAGATACTTCAGCATCGATGCGACCGGATGACGCAGGTCGCGCATGGTCGGCTTGCCGTGGCAGACTGGGGGATCGATGGCGATGCGGGACAGCAGCGAGTCCACGCCAGCAGCGTGGGTGTTGGACATCCTGGAGTCAGGCAGCAAGTGACATAGTTGATCTATGACAAATAGTGCATATACTGGTTGGGATACGGTCGAGGATGCTGCACGGCAATCTCCCGTGAGTGAATTGGGATCTTCAGCGCTTTGATAGCTGGTCTGTGTGCCTATTCGGTAGTAGAATCGTGGCGGTTGCGCGGGCGATGCTCCGCTCGTGCACGGGCAGCGTTGCCCGGAGCTCGCACCAGGAGGAGCTCAGATGCCCATCGGCGGCTTTGCAAATCGCGTGGCACGCGTCGATCTTTCGGCGGGCACCGTCGGCTACGAACAGATCCCCGAGGAGTGGGCGCGCAAGTACATTGGCGCGCGTGGCCTTGGCGTGCGGTACGTCCTCGAAAACGGCCCGTCCGTGGACCCGCTCGGGCCGGACAACCTGCTCTGCTTCATGAACGGCCCCCTGACCGGCACCGAGGCGAACATGAGCGGCCGAATGGCGGCGGTCACCAAGTCGCCGCTCACGGGCACGGTGACGGACAGCCACCAGGGCGGCTGGTCGGCAGCCCGGGTGCGCTGGGCCGGGTTCGACGGCCTGCTGTTCGCGGGCGCAGCCTCGAAGCCGACCTACGCCTACGTCGCGGACGGCACCGTCGAGCTGAGAGATGCCTCGGACCTGTGGGGCCTTGGCGCGCACGAGACGATCGCCCGCCTCAAGGACCGCCACGGCGCCGACAACCTGAGCGTCATCGCGATCGGGCAGGCCGGCGAGAACAAGGTCCGCTACGCCTCCTGGATGAACGAGAACGACCGCTCGTTCGGGCGGGGCGGGACCGGCGCGGTGGGCGGCTCGAAGAACCTGAAGGCGATCGTCGTCAAGTCCGGCCGCCAGACCCCGAAGGCCGCCGACGCGGCGGCCTGGCCGGACGTCCGGCGCAAGGCGCTGGCGACGATCATGGACGAGAAGAACGTGACCGCGCCGCGCAAGGGCGGCCTGTCGGTGTACGGCACCAACGTGCTGATGAACATCACCAGCGCGATGGGAGCCCTGCCGGCGAAGAACAGCCAGGTGACGTCGTTCGGGGACCGCGCCGAGAAGATCAGCGGCGAGTTCGTCAACGACAACATCCTGGTCAACAACCCGACCTGTCACGCCTGCCCGGTCGCCTGCAAGAAGGAAGTCGAGATCAAGGACGGCCCGTACAAGGGGCTCCGGATGGAGAGCGTCGAGTACGAAAGCGCCTGGGCGCTCGGCGCCAACTGCGACATGGACGACGTCGCGACGGTCGCCAAGCTGATCGACCAGTGCAACGACTACGGCATGGACACCATCGAGCTGGGCAACGTGTTCGCCACCTACATGGAGGCGACCGAGCGCGGCTGGGTCAAGGACGCCGAGGGCCTCGCCTGGGGCGACGCCGCGAAGATGGTGGACATCGTGCCGCTGATCGCGATGCGATCCGGGGTCGGCGACGTGCTGGCCGAGGGCACGGCCCGTGTGGCGAGCCACTACGGACACCCCGAGATCTCGATGACGGTCAAGGGGCAGGCGATCCCGGCCTACGACCCCAGAGGTCTGAAGGGGATGGGCATCGCCTACGCGACGAGCAATCGGGGCGCCTGCCACCTGCGGGCGTACACCCCAGCCAGCGAGCTCGGCCTGATCGAGCCGAAGACCGACCCGCTGGCCTGGCAGGGGAAGGGCGAGCTGACCAAGATTCTCCAGGACGTGCTGGCGTTCTCGGACAGCATGGACCTGTGCAAGTTCAGCGCGTTCGCGGAGGGGCCGGAGGAGTACGCCTCCCAGTACGCCGCCATCACCGGTCAGCCGTTCACCGCCGCCGACCTGCTCGTGACCGGAGAGCGGATCTACAACCTCGAAAGGCTGTTCAACAACCTGGCCGGTCACGGCGAGGGGTCGGACAACCTGCCGGATCGCTTCACGAAGGAAGCGTCGACGATGCCGGGCTCGGAAGGGCACGTCTGCGAGCTGGACGACATGCTGGCCGAGTACTACGCCGCCAGAGGCTGGCAGAACGGCGTGGTGCCGGCCGCGAAGCTTCAAGAGCTGGGCATCGAGTACCAGCCGACCGCCAGCGCGTAACAGATGGTCGCTCGACGCCTCAGCCTCCGACCTGGGAGGCTGGGTCGTCGAATGATGGCGCATAGGAGAGGCATGGATCTCTGTACCGCGAGCGTCAGCGAGCCGGACTCAGGCACCGGAGGTCCGCTCGCTGACGCTCGCGGTGCAGAGGCGCGATGTCACGCGGGCGTAGCGCGAGGATCAGCCGCCGCCCCTAAAGAGGCGCGGCTCCAGCGCCGTCAGCATGGTGTTGACGGCGTCCTGCTCGCCGGTGACGACCAGCTCGACCTGGCCGGAGCTGAGGGAGCCGATCCGGTAGTCTTCGAGCTGGGTGAGGCTGGCCTGCCAGCCCTCCGCCACCAGAACACCCGGGTCGGCGTCAGGCGAGGCGGGGCGGGCGCCGAGGTCTTCGAGGTAGCCCCTCAGAAGCCAGCGCGGGATGCCGCGCAGGACGCGCCGGTGGGTGATCTCCGTCATCGGCAAGCACGGAGCACGTCAGCCGCCGCCGACCGGCGGGAAGACGTCGATCTTGTCGGTTTCGGAGAGCGCCGTCTCCATCCCGTGCTCCAGGTACGGCGCGTCGCGGCCGTTGACCATGACGTGGACGTGGCGGGCGAGCGAGCCGTCCTTGTCCAGCAGCTGCGGGCCGAGGGCCGGGTAGCGCTCGACCATCTGGGTCACGAACCCCCAGACGGTCAGGCCGTCGTTCCAGTCAACCTCGACGTGCCGGCCGCCGACCGCCTGGCGCAGCGTCGCGTGGAAGCGGACGTTCACCTGGGCGCCTCCTTCTGGAGCTTCGGGGAGAGTGTCGGGCCGGCCGCGTGCACGAGGACGGCGCTCATGGAGGATCGTACCGTCAAACCGAGCGGCGCGGCGAGGTTCATGGCCGACAGTGCAGGCGGGTGCGTGGGGTGGCGTACCCTGTCGGCGAGCGGGGCGTGCTTGCGGCGCGGCCCGCACCCGTCAGGACGGTAGGGAGGTTACGGCGATGCGCGTCCGCGTCATCCCGTTCGCCGAGCTCCGGCGCCAGCTGCTCCCGAGGGGCCAGGACACGCTCTGGCTCGACGTGCCAGAGGGGACCACGGTCGGCGACCTGATCCGCCAACTGGACGTGAAGGTGACCGACCGACTGATCGTCGGCCTGGACGGGACGTACGCCCCGGCCGATACACCGCTCCACGACAACGCGGAGCTGACGCTGGTCACGCCGATGGAAGGTGGCTGACCGAGATCACAGGGCACGGACTCGAAGACAGGTGCCGACTGATGACTGAGGAGGAGAGCTGATGGCGAACGGATTCTGGAACCGCATCCTGCGCGTCGATCTCTCGACCGGCAAGACCTGGGAAGAGCACCCGACGGATGAATTCTTCCGCCAGCATGTCGGCGGGCGGTCGTTCATCGCCCACTACTTGCTGAAAGAAGTGCCGGCCGACACCGAGCCGCTCGGGCCGGACAACCGCCTGGTGTTCATGGCCGGCCCGGTCACCGGCGCCCCCCTGCCGGGCGCCGGGCGGCACAGCGTCGGGGCGCGCTCGCCGCTGACGGGCGGCTTCGGGGAGGCCGAGGCAGGCGGCTTCTGGGGCGCCGAGTTGAAGCACGCCGGCTACGACGGCATCATCGTGCAAGGCAAGGCCGAGAAGCCGGTCTACCTCTGGATCGACGAGACGACCGTCGAGATCCGCGACGCCGCCCACCTCTGGGGCAAGCGGACCGGCGAGGTCGAGGACGCGATCCGCGCCGACCACGGCGACCGCCTGATCCGGATCGCGCAGACGGGGGTGGCCGGCGAGAACCTCGTGCGGTACGCCATGATCGTGAACGACCTGAACGAGATCGCGGGTCGGACGGGCATGGGTGCCGTGATGGGCTCGAAGAACCTGAAGGCGATCGCCGTGCGCGGCAAGAAGCAGGTGCCGCTGGCCGACGCCAAGAAGATCCGTGACGTCGCGATGTGGGTCCGCGACACGATGGAAGAGAACCACTACAACTTCCACCACTACGGCACCGGCGCGGCGATGGTCGGCAAGCACCTGGAAGGGCACCTGCCGGTCCGCAACTGGCAGCTCGGCACGATGGACACCGTCGAGCTGATCGACGCCAAGACCCTGAAAGCCGAGTTCGGCGAGAAGATGGACGGCTGCTACGCCTGCTCGGTGCGCTGCAAGAAGCGCGTTCGGGTGGATGCGACGCTGGCTGGCGTCGAGGTCGAGCCGAAGTTCGGCGGCGCCGAGTACGAGACGCTGGGCGCGGTCGGCACCAATCTCGGGGTGGACAACCTCGTGCAGCTGTGCAAGGCGAACCAGGCGCTCAACTGGTGGGGCCTGGACAGCGTCTCGACGGGCTCGACGATTGCCTGGGCGATGGAGTGCTACCAGCGCGGCATCATCACCAAAGAGGACACCGGCGGCCTGGCGCTGGAGTGGGGCGACGGCGAGATCCTGAACACGCTGATCGACATGATCGCCAACCGCCAGGGGTTCGGCGACTTCCTGGCGGATGGCGGGCTGGCGGCCTCGCGGAAGCTCGGGCGGGACTCCGAAAAGTACGTCGTCCACGTGCGCGGGCTCGAAGTGGCGATGCACGACCCGCGCGCGATGGACCGGATGCTGGAGAACTACCCGGTCAACCCGACCGGCGGCGACCACACCGGTGGCGCGCACCACCGGACGAGCCTGCGGAACACGATCGGCGTCTGCCAGTTTCTGGCGTACGACGACACGATGACGCTGGACATCCTGAACGCCGTGACCGGCTGGGGGATGACGCAGGACGAATTCAAGACGGTCTTCGAGCGCGGCATCGCGATGGCGAAGCTGTTCAACCTGCGCTGCGGCTTCACCGCCGCCGACGACCGGCTGCCGGCTCGGTTCCTGGAGCCGCTGAAGACCGGGCCGTTCGCGGACAAGCCGCTGACCGAGGAGCGGGTACGCCAGGTGGTGACGGACTACTACGCCAGCCACGGCTGGGACGAGCAGACCGGCGCCCCGAAGGCAGAGACGCTGGAGAAGCTGGGCATCGCGGAGTACGCCACGGCGTAGGTCGCGGCGAACATCAAGGCGCCATCGGCGCCGGGAGCAGCGATCTGGCCGCCCCCGGCGCCGTCGTGCCTAGCGTCCTGCGCGAGATCGAGCGTCGAACGGGAGTGCCGTAGGGCTGACCCCCGAGACAACGTCGGGGATGTGGCGCACGTGCCCGTGGAGCGCGGCCATCCTGGCCGCTTCCGTGCTGACTGTCCCCGGACTCAGCGTTACTGCATCGCTGGTCACTGACCGGAGCGGCCAGGATGGCCGCGCTCCACGAATGCGTGCGCCGAATTCCTGGATCGCCGGGTGGGGCTGCACCAACGGATGCGAACTGGGCGCTTCAGACGCGCCGCGACGTGTTACGTTATCCGCACGCCGATGGCCTACGCTGAACCGCGCCACCATCTCCCCGTCCGGCTGACCAGCTTCGTCGGTCGCGAGCGCGAGCTGACCGAGGTCGCCGGACTGCTGGACCGTGCGCGCCTCGTGACGCTGGTCGGGGCGCCGGGGGTCGGGAAGACGCGGCTGGCCCTGGAGTTGGCACAGCGGTTGACAGATGAGGCGTGGGACCGCTTTGCGGACGGCATCGCGTTCGTCGAGCTGGCATCTCTGACGGAGCCAACTTTTGTGCCGAATGTCGTCGCGGCGGCGCTCGGCATCCAGGAGCGGGCGGATCGACCACTCCTGGCGCTGCTGGCCGAGCAGCTCGCGACGCGGCACCTGTTGCTGGTGCTGGACAACTGCGAGCACCTGATCCTGGCCTGCGCGACCCTGGTGGAGACGCTGCTGCCGAGTGCGCCCGGCCTGGTCGTGGTGGCGACCAGCCGAGAGCCGTTGCGGGCCGAGGGCGAAGTGACGTGGCGGGTGCCCTCGCTCTCGATCCCCGACGCGGAATACCGTACACAGCCAGGGACCGATCCGGCGGCCGAGCTGACACGGTTCGAGTCGGCGCGGCTCCTCCTTGACCGAGCACGGGCCGCTGTGCCCGCGTTCACGCTGACTAGCGACGACGCCAGGGCCATCCTCACGATCTGTCGGCGGCTCGACGGCATCCCGCTGGCCATCGAGCTGGCGGCGGCGCGTGTGAGCGCCCTCTCAGTCGCGGAGATCGCCACGCGGCTCGATTCGCGGCTCGCGCTGTTGAGCGGTGGCAGGCGGACCGCCCTGCCCCGCCAGCAGACGCTCCGGGGAGCGATCGACTGGAGCTACGACCTGCTTACCGACGAGGAGCGACGTCTGCTTCGACGGCTCGCGGTCTTCGCGGGCGGATGTACCGTGGGTGCTGGCTGCTGGGTGGCAGGTCATGGGGGAGACCTGGAGCCCACGTCGGCCCCGATCGCTCAGGATCCGATATCTGACACCCTCGACGTGCTCGTCTCGCTGGTGGACAAGTCGCTGGTGCAGATTGACGACCGGGCGGGTCCGGAGCGCCGCTACCGTCTGCTGGAGATGGTGCGCCAGTACGGACTTGAGAAGCTTCGTGACGCTGGTGAAGAGCTCGCCACCCGGCGGCGGCACCTCGTCTGGTGCGCCGAGCTCGCCCGGCTGGGCAGGAGCGGGGTGCTCGGTCCGGACGGTGCAGTCTGGGCAGAACGACTCACGGCCGAGCTCGACAACGCCCGAGCCGCGTTGGCCTGGAGCCTGGAAGAGCCGGACCGTGTGAACGTCAGCCTGGGCCTGCGGATCGCTCACGGGTTCCAGCCACTCTGGTTTCAGCGCGATCACCTGCTCGAAGGCTGGCACTGGCTCGAACAGCTGCTGGCGGCAGACCCCAGGTCAGATGACGACCTCGCGTCAGACAGCGATGACAGAGCGGCGGATCCGGATCTCCAGGCGTGTCTGCCTGACCCTCCAGCCGACATACCCGACCCACACCCACGCGTCGGGGCACTCCTCGACCTGACCTCTATGGCGCTGCCGCTTAGGCGACTCGAGCAAGGGGAAGCAGCCGCTGAGGAGGCGTTGGCGCTCGCTCGCCGTGTCGGCGATCGGCACGGAGAAGCCGCCGCGCTTTCGCTCCTCGGCAGCAACATCTACCGGGCAGCCGGGCAGTACGAGCGGGCCATCGAACAGCTCGCGGAGAGTCTGCCGATCTTCCGTCAGCTTGGCCATCGTGGCTGGATCGTGCACGCCCTCATCGAGATCGGGGAGACTGTGGGTCACCACGGCGACCTCGACCGGGCGCAACCGCTGCTCGAAGAGGCCGTCGCGCTCGCGCGGGAGGACGGCGCTCCCTGGCAGATCGGACTCTCGCTGAAGAACCTCGGGGTGGTGATGTACCGCCAGGGCGATCTCGACCGTGGGCAGGCGCTCCTCAATGAGAGCCTGGTCGTGTTCGAGCGGATACGCGCCACCCGGGGTCTCTCCTTTGCGCACTGGGACCTGGGACACCTGTTCCTCGCGCGTGGCGACCCTCAGCGGGCCGCGGAGTGCTTCGCCGAGAGCTTCCGGCTCTGTCACGAGGTTGGCGACCAGCAGGGTCCGCCCCGCTGTCTGGAAGGGCTGGCCGGGGCGGCAATTCTGGCCGCGAACGGCCACCCCGGGCCGCTGGCGACGTACTCGGCACAACTCCTCGGGCGGGCGGCGGTGCAGCGGACGGCGAGCGGCATTCAGGTGCCGCCGGTCCAACGGCCGGCCGTCGAGCGCGCCATCGAGGGGGCGCGCAGCTGCCTGGGCGACGCGGCGTACGAGGCAGCTTTCTCCGTCGGACGCGATCTACCGCTGGCCCAGGCGGCCGAGCGCGCGCTCGAACTGGTGCGCGCGGCGACCGTGGAAGCTCCGTCGCAGGTGGCTGCTCCACCTGCCCCGGTGCCCGATGCCGACCGCCGGTCCCCGCTCAGCGCCCGCGAGCGCGAGGTCGCGGAGCTGGTGGCGGCCGGCCTGACGAATCCGCAGATCGCGGCGCGGCTGGTGATCGGCGGGCGCACCGTCCAGAGCCACGTCGCCAGCATCCTGACAAAGCTGGACTTCCAGTCGCGCGCCCAGATCGCGGCCTGGGTGGCCCGCCGCTAGGCGCGGGCCGTCAGGCTCGTCCATGCCGGCCGGGCGAATCGATCGGCTGACTGGTCGCACGCGGACCATCGCATCTGAATCCGCCAGATGGCGGATACCCGGCCCGGACCTGAGCGAAGCACGCTCGACACGTCCCGCCATCCGGCCGGTGCGCGCGCCGACAGTTGCCTCGTAGCCTGGACTCACCGAGTGGGGTCACATGCGCTCCCGGCACCGGGTTTGGGAGCGAGAGGGCTGGAGATACAGCATGGATCGGTGGGCGGCGGGCGGCACGGTCTCGGAGCTTCTGTTCTCGATGGCGGCGAGCGCGGTCGTGGCGCTGCTGGTGCTGGTTGGCGGAGCCATGCTCGCGGACTCGTCGCCGGGCGCCATCGTCGCAACCCCGCCCGCGCTGGGATCGCAACAGATGAGCGGGGACACGTTCGAGCGCGATGGGCTTCCGGCCAGAGAGTACCTCTGCTGCGCGCTCGTCTACGCCGACCCGGACCAGAGCCAGTGATGGACGGAGCTGCCATCGGCTGGTCCACCCGACGTGACTACCCGGACAGACCGTCAGCCTCGCTCCAGAACGGTCCAGGGCTTCACCGAGCGTAGCGCTGGGCGGCTCGGGCCTTCGCCTTAGCCGCTTCCTCTTCGCGGTTCTTTGGGGCGGCGGTCGACTCCAAGGTCGCGAGCAGTTGCGCGGAGACGCGGGCGATCTCGTCCACGGCGGCGTTGAAGGCGGCCTCGTTGGCACGGGATGGCTTCGTGAAGCCGCTGATCTTGCGGACGAACTGGAGCGAGGCCGCTTGGACCTCGTCCGGAGTGGCCGGCGGCTCGAAGTTGTGAAGCGTGCGGATGTTTCGGCACATGGGTGGGGCCTGTTCGACCTTTCTCAGGGTGACGTCCAGCACGGGAACCCGGTGTACGCCAGCATCGGTGCACGCATACCCGGGTCCGTGGGTTGAAACCCACGTCTACCATCGCACCGTCGCTACGCGACGGACGTGTTCTCCCCGGCGTCGCGTAGCGACGCTAACAACGGTAGACGTGGACGTCAGTCCACGGCCACTTTTCCCTATACTGGCACACCGTACCCTCACGGAGAGCCTGAGGCGAACGGAGATCGGCGTGCCGGAGCTCATCAAGCTGGCGATCCTGACCAGCCAGATCTCGGCTGGATACTTTGAGAATCCGCGCGACATCGTCGTGGCGACGCCCTGGGGCGACGCGCCCGTAACGGTGGGCACACTCGGAGGTCATCGAGTGGCCGGCCTGATGCGGTACGGCCCACAGCGAAACACCGCCAGCCACCATATCAATTTTCGCGCGAACATCTGGGCCTTGCGCGAGCTCGGCGTCGAGCGGATCGTCTCGCAGAACGCCATCGGCTCGGTCAACCCGATGCTGCAGCCCGGCGACGTGGTCATCTCCGACGATTTTATCGACCTGACCAAGAACCGCCCCTTGACCCTCTACGACACCGACCAGTCCTGGGTGCGGGTGGACATGACCGAGCCGTTCTGCCCCGAGATGCGGCGGGCGCTGGTGTCGGCGACGCGCGGAATCTTCGGGCGGGCGCAGGACGGCGGCACCTTCATCTGCGTGGAGGGGCCGCGCTTCGAGACCCCCGCCGAGATCCGGATGTACCACCAGTGGGGCGCCGACATCATCGGGACGCCGCTGGTGCCGGAGGTCGTCTTTGCGCGGGAGGCCGGCATCTGCTTCGCCTCGATCGCGCCGATCATCAACTACGGCTCGGGGCTCGCGCCGGCGGTCATCCAGACCGGCGCGGGCAGCATGACCGACTTCTACTACTCCGGCAATCTCCACACCAACACCGAGCTGGCGATTGCCCGCGCGCTGGACGCCATTCCCGCCGAGCGCGGCTGCCACTGCGGCGACGCCCTCCAGGGCGCACTCAACGGCCCGATGCCGGAGTGGGTCCACCGCCCACCTGCTGGAGTACCGGACGGGGCGCCGGCCGATGCCTGACGACCCATCACCTGTCCCGACCTCACGGCCGGATCGGACACCTCGGCCACTCAACCCGCCGCGCGCTCCGCTGGCAATGATCGGCGGCGCCGTCACCCGCGCCCTCCGCTTCCCGGACGACCTCCACGATCCGGACGTGGAGGTCGTGGCGACCGACCTGGTCTACGATACGCCATCAGGTGTCAGCGCGCCGTTCAAACACCTCAGATTGAAGCACACGCCGGAAGTTGGCGGCGGCACCGTGGACGTGCTCTACCTCCGCTACCTTGGCGTCAACTCGGGGGCGACCCGCACCGCCGACACCGAGGCGGCATTTCGGGTCTTCGAGGCGGCCGGCGTCCAGCGGATCGTGGTGGACGACAACATGGGCAGCCTGAACCCGCTGCTCGATCCCGGCGATCTGGTGGTCTGCCACGACTTCATGGACTTCCACAAGGAGGCGAGCGTCGCGCCGCTGGAGGGCAAGCTGGTGCGGATGCGGGAGGCGTACTGCCCGTCCTTGCGGCGGGCCATCGTGGAGACGGCGCGGCGCTCCACCACGAACCGGGTCTTCCGGCGGGGCGTCTACGCCGTCAGCCACGGCACCCGCTTCGAGTCGCCCTCCGAGATCCAGATGTACCGGCAGCTGGGCGGCGACATCGTGGGGTACAGCCTGGTGCCGGCGATCTACCTGGCGCGGGCGATGGGCGCCTGCTACGCCGGCCTGTATCTGGTCAGCAACTACGGCGAGGGCCTGATCGAGCAGTGGGAGCACGATTCCGTCTGGCAACTGAGCGACGACATCGCGCCGACGATGGGGCAGATCCTGCTGGACGTGCTGAAGCGCGCGCCGCTGCCGCCGGATTGCGGCTGCGCCAGCTATACCACGCGCCGCCCGGCGGGCGTGGTTGACTACCCAGACCGATGAGGCTCCCAGCCCCGTGAGCCGCGTCATCCTCGAACGGCTCAGCCACGCCGTCTTCGTGGTGATCGGCGTCTCGCTGCTCTCCTTCCTGCTGGTGCACCTGACCGGCGATCCGGCCGCCCTCCTGTTGCCGCTCGACGCGTCGCAGGAGGACCGCGACCGCTTCCGCGCCGCGATGGGCCTGGACCGCCCGCTGCCGGTCCAGTACGGCGAGTTCCTGGTGCGGGCCGTCCAGGGCGATTTCGGCAACTCGCTGCGGTTCCAGCAGCCGGCGATGGGGCTGGTCGTGGAGCGGCTGCCGGCGACGCTGGCGCTGGCGGCGGTCTCGCTCGGGCTGGCGCTGGCGATTGGCGTTCCGGCCGGGCTGGTGGCCGGCGTGAAGCGCGGCTCGTTGTTCGACCGGGTCGCCATGATGCTGGCCTTAGCCGGCCAGTGCGTGCCAGCCTTCTGGCTCGGGCTGATGCTGATCCTGCTGTTCGGGGTGGGGCTGCGGCTGCTGCCCGTCTCGGGTGGCGGCACGGTCGCGCACCTGATAATGCCGGGACTGACCCTCAGCTGCTACACGATGGCGCTGGTGGCGCGGCTGCTGCGCAGCAACATGCTGGAGGTCATGAATTCGGACTACGTGAGGACCGCCCGCGCCAAAGGGCTCGCCGAGCGGGTCATCGTGGTCCGCCACGCGCTCAAGAACGCCGCCATACCCGTCGTGACGGTGGTCGGGCTGAGCGCCGGCTACCTGCTCGGCGGGGCGGTCATCGTGGAGCAGGTGTTCGCCTACCCGGGCCTCGGGCGGCTGGTGTACCAGTCGATCTCCAACCGGGACGTGGCGGTGGTGCAGGCGTTCGTGGTGCTGATCTCACTGGTGGTGCTCGCCATCAACCTGACCGTCGATCTGGTGTACACGCTGCTCGATCCGCGCGTGCGCTATGAGTAGCCCGGCTTCCGCGCCCGCCCAGACCGTCGAGGCGGCGGCGGTAGCCCCCGCGAGGCGTCCGCGTCGGCGACCGGCCCCGCCAATGGGCGCGCTGGTGGTCCTCGGCGCGATCGTGCTGACCGGCATCTTCGCGCCGCTGCTGGCCCCCCACGACGCCGAGACGCCGTCGCTGGCGGTCCGCGCGTTGCCACCGGGCAGCGTCGCGGAGGGCGGGTCGTACCTGCTCGGGACCGACGCCCTCGGCCGCGACATCCTGAGCCGACTGATGTTCGGGGCGCGGGTCTCGCTGCTGGTGGGGATCTGCTCGATGGCGATTGGCGGGGCGCTCGGCACGACGCTCGGGTTGCTGGCCGGCTTCTACGGCAGAGGTGTTGACGCGCTCATCACCCGCCTCGCGGACCTTCAGTTGAGCATCCCGTTCCTGATCCTGGCCATCGCGATCATGGCCGTGCTCGGGGCCGGGCTGAGCAAGGTGATCCTGGTGCTGGGCGTCACGTCCTGG
This sequence comes from Chloroflexota bacterium, assembly GCA_046328125.1. Classification (GTDB taxonomy): domain Bacteria; phylum Chloroflexota; class UBA6077; order UBA6077; family JACCZL01; genus JADZEM01. The sequence goes on along the minus strand of JAXLXF010000013.1, from coordinate 147,186 downwards.
ATCATGTACGCCCGCGTCGTGCGCGGCGAGGTGCTGGCCGTCCGGGGCCGCGACTACGTGCTGGCGGCTCGGGCGCTCGGGGCGTCAGACGGGCTGCTGCTCTGGCGGCACATCCTCCCGAACGTCTCGACCTCGGCCATCGTGATCGGCACATTCGAGATCGCGCGGGCGATCCTGAGCGAGGCGAGCCTCTCGTTCCTGGGCCTGGGCGTCCAGTCGCCGACGCCGTCCTGGGGCGGGATGGTGGCGGACGGCCGCGAGTACCTGACGACCGTCTGGTGGATCTCGACCTGGCCGGGCATCGCGATTGCGGCCACCGTCATGTCGATCAACCTGCTCGGAGACTGGCTCCGCGACGTGCTGGACCCGGTCAGCCGGGGCCGCGGCACATGAGCCGACCGAACGGGTTGGGGGATGAGGGATTTCTGTGCTGACGCTGATCGCGAACGCTTTCGTCTACGTGAGCGATGTTGCCGAGACGATGATCCCTGACGGGGCGATCGCCCTTGAGGACGGGCGCATCCTGGAGGTCGGGCCGGCTGATGCCCTGCGCGAGCGGTACGTCGGCCGCGCCGACCATCTCATCGACGCGCGCGGCATGGTGGCGCTGCCCGGCTTCGTCAACTGCCACGCCCACGCCACCCTCTCGGCCAACCGCGCCGACTCCGACGATCTAGAGCTGTTCCCGTGGCTGGCCGACGGCGCGCGGCGACGGACGCCCCACGCCGACGACGCGGTGTACGGCTCGTACCTGGGTGCGTTCGAGATGGTGCGCGGCGGCATCACCTACGCGGTGGACTGCGGCCGGCGCGACCCGCTCCTCTACGCCCGGATCGCCCGTGAGGTCGGGCAGCGGTGCCTGAGCGGCGCGATGGCGAACTCCGAGGCGCTGCGACCAGGGGCCGGCAACTGGCCGGTGATCGTGGAGGAGACCGAGCGCGCCCTGGCCGAGCTGCCCCGGGACGCAGCGGGCATGACGCGTTATTTCCTGGGCGCGCACTCGCCGTACCTCTGCACGCCGGAGCTGCTGCGCGAGGTGAAGCGCGAGGCCGAGCGGCTGGACCTACCGTTCGACATCCACCTGGCCGAGTGCCAGGACGAGGTGAACGTCGTGCGGGAGCGCCACGGCACCTCGCCGCTCCGCTTCGCCCACGACCTGGGCCTGCTAGACTCGCGCACGATCCTGAACCACTGCGTCTGGATCGGCGAGGACGAGCTGGAGATCCTGGCCCGGAGCGGCGCCAACGTGGCCCACTGCCCGATCAGCAACGGCAAGCTGGCGAGCGGCGTCGCCCCGATCCGGTCGTTCCGTGCGCACGGCGTGCCAGTCGGGTTGGGGACGGACAGCACGGTCAGCAACAACACGCTCAACATGTGGGAGGAGATGAAGGTTGCCCTCCTTGTGCAGCGGGCCACCAGCCACAACGCCCGCGAGATCACCGCTCGCGACGCGCTGGCGATGGCGACTCGTGAGGCGGCCACCGTCGTCGGGATGGGCGACGAGCTGGGGACGCTGGAGGCGGGCAAGCGCGCCGACCTTCAACTCGTGGCGCTGGAGCACCCCCGTGGCCTGACGCCGGACCGCGTCCGCTCCGATCTGGTCTGGGCGACCCGCCCGGAGCAGGTCAGGCTGGTGCTGGTGAACGGCGAGACGGTTTACGCGGACGGGCGGCTGACGAAGATCGACGAGGACGGCATCCGAGCTGCCGCGCGCGAGCACTTCGCGCGGCGGGAGCGGGGCGAGATCTAGTGCAGACTCAGACGAGAGACTCGGGGATGCGGCGAACGTGCTCGTGGAGCGCGGCCATCCTGGCCGCCCCGGTTGGACACCACGGGGGCGCCTGGTGGGCCCCCCCCCCACGACCGAGTCCGGCACTCTCTGACAGTCTTTGCCAGGTGAGAAACAGGATATCCAGATAGAGAGGCAGGGAGCACCATGCAGCGGATCAGTCGACGACACTTCCTGATCGGGAGCGGGGCCATCGCGATGGGCCTGCTGGCGGCCTGCTCGTCGCCGCCAGCCGCCGCCCCGACGACCGCCGCGAAGCCCACCGAGGCGCCGAAGCCGGTCGCGACGGCCCAGCCGGCCTCGGCGGCAGCGCCCTCGCCGGCGGCCTCGCCAGCGGCGGCTGCTCCAGCGGCGTCGCCAGCGACTGCCGCCTCGCCAGGAGCCGCACCGGCCGCGTCGCCAGCTGCTTCACCGGCGGCAGCGGCACCGGCACCGGCTGCCAAACCGGCTGCGTCGGGCGGGTCCTCGAAGGACACGCTGGTCTTGGCCCAGACCCAGGACGCGATCACGATGGACCCGCCGATGCACTCGCTGATTCAGAACAACACGATCCTGATGCACATCTTCGACTCGCTGGTCTACCTGGACGGTCAGGGCAAGCTTCAGCCGATGCTGGCGACCACCTGGGAGGCGTCGCCGGACGGCAAGGTCTGGACGTTCAAGCTGCGCCAGGGCGTGAAGTTCCACAACGGCGAGCCGTTCGACTCGGCGGCGGTCAAGTTCAGCCTGGACCGCGCCCTGAACCCCGACCAGAAGTCGCCGACCCGCTCGAAGATCGCGGCGATCGCGAAGGTGGAGGCTCCCGACCCGTCCACGGTCGTCCTCACGACCGTGCAGCCGTTCGCGCTGCTGCCGTTCACGCTGGTCGGGTTCGGGGCGATGCCGATGCCCCCGAAGTACACCCAGGAGAAGGGCGACGCCGAGGTCGCCAAGAACCCGGTCGGGACCGGGCCGTACAAGTTTGTGGAATGGGTCAAGGACGACCACATCACGCTGGAGGCAAACCCGGACTACTGGGGTGAGAAGGCGAAGATCAAGCGGGTGACGATCCGCCCGATCCCGGAGAATGGCACGCGAGTGGCGGAGCTGCGCTCGGGCGGCGTGGATCTGATCGTCAACCCCCCGCCGCAGGAGATGGCCGCGCTGGGCGCCGGCGAGACCAAGACGATCGTGCAGCCGAGCCTCTGGGCGATCACGCTCGGGATCGACGCGCTGCGGCCGGGGCCGCTCCAGGACAAGCGGGTGCGACAGGCGCTGAACTACGCCATCGACAAGGAAGCCATCATCAAGGGCATCTTCGGCGGGATGGGCAAGCCGATCAACAGCCTGGCCGTCCCCGAAGTGTTCGGGTACGACGCCAGCCTGCCGGTCTACCCGTACGATCCGGCCAAGGCGAAGTCGCTGCTGGCCGAGGCTGGCGCGGCCAGTATTCCGCTGGTGCTGACGACCCGTGTCGGGAACACCCTGAACGACAAGGACGCCTGCGAGGCCATTGTCGGCTACCTGAAGGCGGTCGGCATCGACGCCAGCCTGCGCACGATGGAGAACGGCGTCTGGGCGCAGTGGTCGAACAACAAGGGGCGCGACGGCATCTGGTACGGCGGCTGGCGCGGCGACTACCCGGAGGTGGACGGCTACGCCTTCTCCAATCTGGTGTCAGGCCAGTTCCAGGGCTACCTCAAGAGCGACGACCTGGACAAAGTCGTGCAGCAGGCCCGCGAGACGATCGACCCGGCGAAGCGGGCCGAGCTGTACAAGCAGGTCGGCAAGCTCTCCAACGACCTGGCGACGCACGTGTTCCTGTACCAGCTGCCGGACACGTACGCCGCGAAGAAGAGCCTGAACTGGCAGGCGAAGCCGGACTCGGTGGTGGAGCTGTGGGGCGCGAGCTTTAGCTAAACCCATGCCGATCTGGAACCCGCGGTGAGCGGAACCTGGGGCGCGATAAATCGCGCCCGTACCAGGGAGCGCTGCCGAGTACGGGCGCTTTTTATCGCGCCTCTTCCGAACCGCACTCCTCTCCATAGGCATGAAGATCCCACCGTGGCATGGGTTTAGTGCTGACCCAAGACGGTTCGCTGGGAAAGCCCGCCACTTGCTCGTGGAGCGCGGCCATCCTGGCCGCCCCGGTCGGTGGCGCACGGGGGCGGCCAGGATGGCCGCGCTCCACGAGCAAGTTCGCCCCATTCCCTAGATCGTGGCTTGGACATGCACTAGGTTCGCCGTCAGCTACGGTCGCCATCTGGCGAATGCCCCCGCCCGCTTGAGTCGATGAAGCGAGCCCGTGAGAACCCGCAAAGTTCGACCGATCTCCGAACCTTGCGTGTTCGATGGCGGCAGCTTCGTCGACGCGGCGTCGGTGCAGTCGTATCGTTGGCCCTGCCTCCTGGTTCGCCGATCCCGGCGCACTCGGACGGAGCACACGATGTCGGAGGGACAGGCCGATGCCCACGTACCACCTACGCCCATGCGTCAGCATGCGTGTTTACGCCAGGGTGCTTGTATCGCTGGTAGCCGTGCTGGTTGCCGGGACGCTGCAGCTCTCGACTGCATCAGCCCAGAAGCTCGGCGTGACCGGGGCAACTCCCGAGGAGACGATCGCCGCCGCGTACGCCACAAGCGGCAGCATGCACCCCTACGTGGGCGCCTGCACGAGCACTGCCGATGCGGACGGCTCCGGGAATCTGTGCTCCAGGTTCGCCGTCGCCCGCGAATCAGACGGCATGGCGGCCTACATGGTCGCGGAGGTTCCCGAGCTCACCGGGATGTGGTTCTTCCTGGCGCCCGTCGACGGCGGCTGGCGACTGGTGAGCGTCGAGCATGCGCTCTGCACGGATGATCCGCGCACGCCCCCCTTTCCGTAGCGCTGCACGCCGTGTACGAACCGTTCTCCGTCTCGTCAATCCATGAGGACTGAGCGTTCATGAGATCGATCATCGCATCACGAGCCTCCGTGCTCGGGGCGGTCTTCGCCCTGACCATCTCTATCGTGCTCACACCCCGAGTGACTCCCATATCGGCTGCGCCGTTGGCGTTGAACGCGGCATTCGAGCAGCTGCCGGGCAAGGCGCTCGACGTCGCCGTCGCTCCGAACGGCCAGATCTGGAAGATCGGCGCCGACAACACGCTGGCTCGCCTGGACGGCGCGGCCTGGGTCACCGTCCCATTCCCCCAATTCCCCGAGTTTCGATTCCCCCAGCGGCTCGCCATCGGACCTGACAACACACCCTGGTTCGTCTCGCGGGCGGGCGCAATCCCGAACCTCAAGGGGGACAACTTTCAAGAATTCGGTGGGTTCGGCGCACAGATCCGGCCAGGAGAGGATACGAAGGCGCAGGATGTGTCCATCGGCCCGAGCGGCCCGTGGATCGTCCAGACCGATGGTGGCGTGAAGCAGTTCGACGGCTTCGCCGACAGGAGCTTGCCGATCGAGGGCGGCGCGCGCCGCATCGCCGTAGCTCCCGACGGCACCGCCTGGGTGGTCAGGCCAGACACCAAGATTTTCGCTCGCATCAACAATGCGTGGGTCGAACAGACCGGGCTTGCCAAGGACATCGGCATCGGCGCCAACGGCGACATCTGGGTGGTCGGCACCGACGACAATCTGTGGAAACGGGTCGGCACCAACTGGGACCGGGTCGATGGACCGGCGGCGCAGATCGCGGTCGGACCAACGGGACTGCCGGTCATCGTCAGCCCCAACGGAGACACGTTCAGAGCGACGTCGGTCGGCGGCGAGAATCGTCCGCCGGTGGCTGGACCGCCGCCCACCGCCGTGCCAGTCGCCCCGGCCGGACCGAGACGCCGGGCAAGTATCAACATCCAGTGTGACTTCGCTGGCTCGACGCCGTCGCCTGATTGGCAGAAGGACAGCATCCAGGACATGTTCGTGGGGACTGGCGGGCTGGCCCAGTACGTCCAGGAGATGTCCTACGGGGCGCTGACTTTGGATGGAACCCGCACGGTTGGCAGGTACACCATGACGCAGAGTCAGCAACAGTACCTGCAAAGTACTGACCCGACGCAGGATGCGTTCTTCGCGGCGACACAGCGCCTCGTCGATGACTGTGTCGGGCAGGCAGCTGGCGATATCGGAGCGATCCCGGAGCCTGACAACGCGCTCATCACCCTCTTCTTCAATGCGCCGATCGGGGTGTCAGGCGCCACGAACGTCTACAACGTGCAGCTGCAAGGCGTGACGAAGCGCTACTGGATCATCTTCTTGACGAACGTCGGCTGGAACAGTCCGGGGCTCTGGGCACACGAGCTCGGCCACACCCTGGGGAGCGACGACATGGAAACCTTCTGGGATCCAATGGGAAGGGCGCCCCTGGGCTGGGGCGGCGGAAGCCAGCAGGATCCGAGGAGGGGCATGCTGCCGGGGTATTCCACCTACACCCGGGACCGGGCAGGATGGATTCCGGCGGATCGGAAGGTCGAGTACGGTCTGAACGGTCAGCAGGATGTGCAACTGGCGCGACTGACCCAGCCGGGGCCGCAGGGCATCTTGATGGCGCGGACGTCCGTGCTGCCCGACAGGAGCATGTACACCGTCGAGTACCGCGTGCCGGTCGGCTTCGACGCCGCGATGCCGCTCCCGAACGGAGCAGGCGCCGTGATCATTCACCGAACCACGCTGCACATTCCCGGCGCTCGGGTGCCGATGATGGCCGTCAGAGCCAATCCTTCGGATGCTCCCGACTCGGATGGCGTTCGCTGGACCACCGGGAAGGTGTACAACGACCCGGCAAACAACATCTCGATTCGCATCGGTGCGATGGACGCAAACCAGGCCACCGTGACATTCGGTCCGGCCGTGCTCTAGCAACGGACTCAGCCATGCGGAGAGCCGAGATGCCATCGTCTCGGCTCTCCGCCTTGCGGGCGCCGTGCGGTGTCACCAGCCGAGCCCCGGCCGCCGCTTCTCTCGCGGGAGCGGCGGCTTTCTTGTGCCGTAACGATCTGCACGCTCGTGGGACTGATCCCCCACTGAGCCGACCCATTGCTGACAACCAGGCACCGAAAGGACATCAGCATGAGCGCAGATCGCCCGTACGACGTCGCCATCATCGGGACTGGAGCAGGCGGCGGCACGCTTGCCGCGCGACTGGCGCCGTCGGGTCTGAGGATCCTGCTGCTGGAGCGCGGCGACTTCGTCCCGAGAGAGAAGGAGAACTGGGACGCGCGCGCCGTCTTCGTCGAGAACCGCTACCACACGCGCGAGGCGTGGCTGGACCGTGACGGCCGCCCGTTCCACCCGGGCACCAACTACTACGTCGGCGGCAACACCAAATTCTACGGCGCGGCCTTGCTGCGGATGCGCGAGGCCGACTTCGGCGAGGTCCGGCACGTCGACGGCCTCTCGCCAGCCTGGCCGATCCAGTACGACGAGTGGGAGCCGTACTACGCCGAAGCCGAGCGGATGTACTCGGTGCACGGCTCGCGCGGCGCCGACCCGACCGAGCCGTGGGCCAGCTCCGCGTTCCCGCACCCCGCCGTCAGCCACGAGCCACGGATGCAGGAGATCGTGGAGGGGATGGAGCGGATCGGGCTGCAGCCGTTCTCGCTGCCGGTCGGGATCTTCCTGAACGAGCGCGACCCAAGAAACAGCCCCTGCATCCGCTGCAACACCTGCGATGGCTTCCCCTGCCTGGTGGACGCCAAGGCCGACGCGGACGTAGTCGGGGTACGGCCGGCGCTGGCCCACGACAACGTCACCCTCATGACCAACATGAAGGTCACGCGGCTGGAGACCGACCCGAGCGGCCGACAGGTCACCCAGATCGTCGCGATGCGCGGCGAGACCGAGCATCGTTTCGCGGCGGACGTGGTGGTGGTGGCAGCCGGCGCGGTCAACTCGGCAGCCTTGCTGCTGCGCTCCGCCAGCGACCGCCATCCGAACGGGCTTGCGAACCGCTCGGATCAGGTCGGGCGTCACTACATGCACCACAACAACTCGGCGATGGTGGCCGTCTCGCGGACGCCCAATCCGACGATCTTCCAGAAGACCATCGGCCTGACCGACTGGTACTACGGCGCCGCCGATTACGCCTACCCGATGGGCGCGATCCAGAACATCGGCAAGGCGATGAAGGAGATGCTGGAGGGCGACGCGCCGTTCTTGACCCCCGGCAAGGCGCTCGACTACATGGCCCACCACTCGACCGACTGGTTCCTGACCACCGAAGACCTGCCGCTCCACCAGAATCGCGTGACCGTCACGGCGGACGACGAGATCCAGCTCAGCTACACGCCGACCAACCTGGCGGCCCACCAGGAGCTGACGCGGCGCTTCGAGCACGCGCTCGGGCAGGTCAGCCACCTGGAGCACTTCCTGCCGAGCGAGGTCTACCTCGCGAAGCGGCTGCCGATTGGCGGCGTGGCCCACCAGTGTGGCACCGTCCGATTCGGCGACGACCCCGCTGAGTCGGTCCTGGACCGCGACTGCAAGGCCCACGATCTGGACAACCTGTACGTGGTGGACGCAAGCTTCTTCCCGTCCAGCAGCTCGGTGAACCCGTCTCTGACCATCATCGCGAACGCGCTGCGGGTGGGCGACCGGCTGCTGGAGCGGCTCGGGATGCGGCGGCAAAGGCAGACTGACGCCCTGGCGATGGCGTAAGGTGAGTGGGGGAGACCATGATGACAATCCACGACACCATCGAGGGCGGGCGCCTCGCCGAGGCTCGTGAGGGGACCGCCGCCTGGAAGCGCTGGGGGCCGTACCTGAGCGACCGCCAGTGGGGAACGGTCCGCGAAGACTACAGCCCGAACGGGACCGCCTGGGACTACTTCCCGCACGACCACGCCCGCAGTCGCGCGTACCGCTGGGGCGAGGACGGCATCGCCGGTATCTCGGACGACTTGCAGCGGCTCTGCTTCGGGCTGGCGCTCTGGAACGGGCGCGACTCGATCCTGAAGGAGCGGCTGTTCGGGCTGACCGGCAATGAGGGCAACCACGGCGAGGACGTCAAGGAGTACTATTTCTACCTTGACGCCACGCCGACGGCCTCCTACCTGAAGATGCTCTACAAGTACCCACAGGCGGCGTTCCCGTACTGGGATCTGGTCACGACGAACAAGGGCCGGGGGCGCGAGCAGCCCGAGTACGAGCTGATCGACACCGGCGTCTTCGCCGAAGACCGCTACTTCGACGTGGTGGTGGAGTACGCGAAGGCCGGGCCGGACGACGTCCTGGTGCGGATCAGCGCCACCAACCACGGGCCAGAGGCCGCCGAGCTCCATCTCCTCCCGACACTGTGGTATCGCAACACCTGGGCGTGGGGCGGCGAGGGTGCGGACGCCCGGCCGTCACTGCGCCAGCTCGAAGATGACGGCAACCCGACCAGCAGGACCGCCGTCGCCGAGCACGGCGAGCTGGGGCAGTACGTCCTCTCCTGCGAGGGCGGGCCGGAGCTGCTGTTCACCGAGAACGAGTCGAACCTGAACCGCGTGTTCGGCTGTGCGAACGCCTCGCCGTACGTGAAGGACGGCATCCACGAGGCGGTGGTGCACGGGCGCATCGAGGCGGTCAATCCGGACCGGACCGGCACCAAGATGGCCGCGCACTACCGTCTGAACGTCGCGCCGGGCGCCACCGAGACGATCCGACTGCGCCTCACGAAGGTCGCGGAAGGCACGCCGCTGCCGTCAGCCGTCTCCATCGCCGCGCCCGAGATCGAAGACCCGGCCGCCACGCCGACGCTCTCCAGCGGGGAGCGCGAGAAGATGACCGGCGACACCCCCACGTCCGTGCTGGGGGGCGGCGTCCAGACGGCAGCCCTGCCACCGACCTCTGACCGCCAGAACGGCGCCTCCCCCAACGGCTCCGGCCTACCCCCCCTCTCCCACGGTAGGGAGAGGGGGTTGGGGGGTGAGGGCACTCCCGGTAAGGACTCTTTCGCGGACTTCGACGCCATCTTCACACGGCGGCTCGCCGAAGCGGACGACTTCTACGCCGCCGTCCACCCCGCCGCCCTCAGCGCCGACGAGCGCCATGTCCAGCGGCAGGCGTTGGCCGGGCTGGTCTGGTCTAAGCAGTTGTTCTACTTCGACGTCAACGAATGGCTGAACGGCGATCCCGGCCAGCCGGTCCCGCCGCCGGAGCGGAAGCGGGGCCGTAACCGTGAGTGGATGCACTTCAACGCCGCCGAGATCATGTCGATGCCGGACGCCTGGGAGTACCCCTGGTTCGCGGCCTGGGACCTGGCGTTCCACTGCGTCCCGTTCGCGCTGATCGACCCGGACTTCGCCAAGGAGCAGCTGCTCCTGCTCGGTCGTGAGTGGTTCCAGCATCCGAACGGCCAGATCCCGGCGTATGAGTGGGCGTTCGGAGACGTCAACCCGCCGGTGTTGGCCTGGGCCGCGTGGCGCGTCTACAAGATCGACCAGCGGCGGACCGGCAAGGGAGATCGTGACTTCCTGGAGCGCGTCTTCCACAAGCAGTTGCTGAACTTCACGTGGTGGGTCAACCGCAAGGACAGTGAAGGCAACAACGTCTTCGAGGGCGGCTTCCTGGGACTGGACAACATCGGCGTGTTCGACCGGAGCGCCCCGCTGCCGGTCGGCGGGCACATCGAGCAGAGCGACGGCACCTCCTGGATGGGGATGTTCTGCCTGAACATGCTGACCATCGCGCTGGAGCTGGCCTGCGAGACGCCAGCGTACGAGGACGTGGCGAGCAAGTTCTTCGAGCACTTCCTCTACATCGCGAACGCCATGAACAGCATCGGCGAGCACAACGCCTCGCTCTGGGACGAGGAGGACGAGCTCTTCTACGACATCCTCCACACCGGCGCTGGCAACGCCATGTCGATGAAGGTCCGCTCGATGGTGGGCGTCATCCCGCTGTTCGCCGTGACCACCATCGAGCCAAGCCTGCTGGAGCGCGTGCCGGCCTTCCGAGCGCGCCTGGAGTGGTTCCTGGAGCATCGGCCGGAGCTGGCGGCGCTGATCTCGCGCTGGCACGATCCGGGGCAGGGTGAGCGGCGGCTGCTGGCGCTGGCGAGGGGCCACCGCATGAAGCGGGTGTTGCGGCGGGTGCTGGACGAAGCGGAGATGCTCTCGAAGTACGGCGTGCGCGCGTTGTCACGCTACCACCTGGACAATCCGTACACCCTCGAGGTGGGCGAGATGCGCTACACCGTCCAGTACCAGCCGGCCGAGTCGAACAGCGGGCTGTTCGGCGGCAACTCGAACTGGCGGGGGCCGATCTGGTTCCCGGTCAACTACCTGATCGTGGAGTCGTTGCAGCAGTTCCACCACTATTACGGCGACGACTTCAAGGTGGAGTGTCCGACCGGCTCCGGCCAGTTCTTGACGCTGAACGAGATCGCGACGGAGCTGGCGAACCGTCTCTCCAGCATCTTCTTGCTGGACGAGCAGGGCCGTCGTGCCGTCCACGGGGATCACCCTGGCTTCCAGGACGATCCACGCTGGCGAGACCATATCCCGTTCCACGAGTACTTCCACGGCGACACCGGCCGGGGCGTCGGCGCGAGCCACCAGACCGGCTGGACGGCGCTGGTGGCCAAGCTGCTCGACACCACCGGACGCCACCGCCCCTCACCTGACGGCGCGACGGCGGGGATGTCGGACGCGGAGGCGATGCTGGCCGGGACGTGAGCGGAGGAAGCCTATAATGCCCGGGGGACGGTTCGCAGAGAGATGAGCCCGACGCGCGAGGCCAACGACGGCAACGCCACCCTGCTCCAGGAGCCGAAGGGCGCCGCTGGCCTGCTGGCCGGCCTGCGGACGCGCGTGCTCGTCGCGGACGGCGCGATGGGCACGATGCTCCACTCCGGCGGGGTTTCGCTGGACCGCTCGCTGCCGGAGCTCAGCCTGTCGCAGCCGGATCTGGTCCGAGCCATCCACCGCGCGTACATCGCGGCCGGCGCCCACCTGATCGAGACCAACACGTTCGGGGCGAGCCGGTTCCGGCTCGCCCGACACGGTCTCCAGGACCGGGTGGCCGAGATCAACCGGGCCGGTGCGCGCGTGGCTCGCGAAGCGCGCGAGCGGGCCGGGGCAAGCTCGGTGCTAGTGGCGGGCTCGGTGGCGCCGGCCACGCCGACCGCGTCTCACGCCCAGATCCCGGCCGCCGACCTCCGGGCGGCCTTCGAGGAGCAGATCGCGGCGCTGGTCGAGGCCGGGGTTGACCTGCTGATGTTCGAGACGTTCAGCAGCCTGTCCGAGATGGTCGAGGCGGTGGGCGTGGCGCAGACGGTTGGCAGCCTGCCGATCGTGGCGCAGATGACGTTCGTGGAGGACGGGCGGACGCTGACCGGCGACACGCCGGCCGAGGTCGCCCAGGTGTTGGAGTCGCTGGCCGTGGCGGCTATCGGCGCGAACTGCGTGCTCGGGCCGCAGGGCCTGCTGGACGTGCTGCGCGAGCTGGCGCGGCACACCAGCCTGCCGCTCGCCGCCCAGCCGAACGCCGGACCGCCGACCCTCCTGGACGGGCGGTTCCGCTACACCGCCGATCCAGCCTACTTCGCACGGTACACACGCAGCTTCGTGCAGGCCGGCGCGGCGCTGGTGGGCGGCTGCTGCGGGACGACGCCGGCCCACATCGAAGCGGTGGCGTCGGCGGTGCGCGGGCTGGCGCCGGGCGAGCCGGCGCCGACCGCAGGACCGCTCGCAGACGGACCTCGGCGCACGAGCCGGCGTGCGGAGACGCTGCTGGAGAGTCGTGGATCGGCGCGGACGGGCAATGTTGGGGAGGCACTACCGGCGCCGCCCCCCGCGCGCCGAGCGTCGGTGGTGCTGGCTGCGCCGCGCTCGGATACGGCTTCGGCAGCCACGTTCGTCGAGAAGCTGCGGACCGGGATGTTCGCCGTCACCTGCGAGATCGCGCCACCCGAGAGCGGCGACGCCGAACGCGCCCTGGAGGACGTGGCTTGCCTGCGGGCGGCCGGCTGTGACGCCGTGGTGGTGGCGCCGGTCAAGAGCACGCGCGCCCAGGTGAGCTCGACCAGCCTGGCGCTCTTGATCCAGCAGCGCGTCCCGGAGCTGGACGCGATCCTGACCGTCACGACCTGGGACCGCAGCGTGATCGCGCTCCAGGCCGACCTGCTCGGGGCGCACGCGTTCGGGCTGCGGCACGTGATCTGTCGGACCGGCACGCCGCCGCTCCAGGGCGACTATCCGAACGTGGCCGGCGTCTGGGACATCGACGGGCTGGGCCTCAGCCAGATGCTCCAGGGGTTGAACGAGGGCCGCGACCACCACGGCACCCCGCTCGGGCGGCCGACGGCGTTCGTCATCGGGGCGCGCATCCACCCCGCCGCCGACGATTTCGAGCGGCAGGTGCGCTCGGTGCGGGCGAAGATCGACGCTGGCGCCAGCTACCTGATCTCGCCGCCGGTCTTCGACGTGGATGCCCTGGCCCGCCTGCTCGACGCCGCCGACGCGGGCGACTTGCCGGTGCTGCTGGGGATCATGCCGCTGCGCGATTTCCGCCAGGCCGAGTACCTCCAGCACGAGGTGCCGGACATGGCCGTCCCGGAGGCACTGTTGCAGCGGATGTGGAAGGCCGGCCCACGCGGCGCGGAGGTCGGGATGGAGATCGCGCTGGAGCTGGTGGAGACGGCCCGTGCGCGCGGCCACATCCACGGGGTCGCCGTCTCGTCTGGGACCGGCTCGGCGGACGAGATGGTCCGGCTGCTCGGGATGCTGGCGCGGTGACGGCCCGCCGCGCGCGCCCCACTCCCCGCGACCCTGACGATTCCACGCCCCGGCGATCCGCCAGGCCAAAGGAAGACCGTCTAGATGCCCCTGGACTCCCCCTCTCCCGTGCGCGGGAGAGGGGGGCGGGGGGTGAGGGGTTCCCGCGGGAGACGGCTGCCGCACCAGAAAGCCTGGAGCTCGAGCGGCTGCGAGCCTCCCTCCAGGCGATGCAGGCTCAGAGCGCGACGCTGCGCCAGATCGTGACCATCCACGACCGGCTGAGCGGGCTGGTGCTCCAGGGCGCGGACGTGGCGGCCATCACCAGCCTGTTAGGCGAGCTGGTGGGCAGGCGGGTGCTGCTGCTGGACGGGCGGCTGGAGCCGGTCGCCGTGGCGCAGGGCGGCGAGGCCGGGCGCGAGGCCGGGCTGCGCGCGGACGTCGTCTGGTCGCCGAACGAGGCATACGTAACCAGCATCCTCCGCACGCTGACCGACGACCGCCGCCCGTTGCGCGTGCCGCCGATGGCCGCGCTCGGCGTGGAGGTCGGCTGCGTGGTGATGCCGGTCGTGGTGGGCGACGCGATCCTGGGCTATCTGGTGATCCTGGAGAACGGCCCGTCTCTGGACGGCGACGACGGCGAGCTGAACGTGCTGGTGGTGCAGCACGCCGCGACGGTCTACGCGCTGGCGATGATGCGCGAGCGGATGGCGGCGGAGGTCTCGCGCCAGCTGCGCAACGAGCTGCTCGAAGGGCTGCTGCTCGGGCACCTGACGGACGCCGAGGAAGCCGGCCGGCGCGCGGCGCGGGTCGGGGTCGTAGCGGGACGGGCGTATCAGGTGCTGATCCTCTCGCCGGAGGACGAGTCGGCGCCGTTACCGGACGCCGCCGCCGACGCCCGTCAGGGTGTGCTGCGGCGGCGGCGACTGCTGGAAGGGCTGGCCGAGGCGATCGAGGAGCGCGCCCCGGACGCCATCGTCTCGCCGCAGCAAGACGAGCTGGTGGCGATCGTGCCGGTCTCGGAGGATGGGCGGCGCGGCCCGAAGGCGCTCGGGCAGGCCGCGATCCTGCACGCCTCGGCGCTGTTCAGCTCGTGGTCGCTGACGGTGGGGGTCGGCGGGGCGTGCCAGGAGCCGACCGAGATCGCGGACGGGTACGTGCAGGCGCGGCGGGCGGTCGAGGCGGCCCAGCGGTTCGGCCGGCGCGGCGAGGTGGTGGCGTTCGAGGATCTGGGGCTGTATCGGCTGCTCTTCCAGGTCGCCAACCCGGACGAGCTGGACCGCTTCGTGGAGCAGGTACTCGGCAGCCTGCTGGCCTATGACGCGCGCCACCAGGCGGATCTGGTGCTGACGCTCTCGGCGTTCCTGAACGCCAACGCCAGCCCCCAGGCGACGGCCCGCGAGCTGGCCGTCCACGTGAACACGGTCTCGTACCGGCTCCAGCGGATCAAGACGATTGGCGGGCTGAACCTGGATCAGGCTGAGGACCGCTTGCTGGCCGGCGTGGCGCTCAAGATCGTGGCCGGGATGGCCCCGCCGGCCTCACGCCCCCGCCCATAGACTATTCTTCCCGAATGGTGACCGTTCTCAGTGAGCTGACAGGAGACCGTTGATGTTTCAACTGTGGGAAGCCGAGTCGGCGAACCTCGTTGGCTCGTATGAGACCGAAGATGAAGCGCTCTCGGTCATCCGAAAGGCTATCGAGAAGCACGGTCCTGAGTCGGTCGAGAGCATTTTGCTGCTTCGTGAGGGGTCACGCGGACGTCTTGCGAAGATCGCCGAAGGTGTTGCCCTGGTGGACCGGGCGCTCGCCCGAAGCTCGCCCGTTGCGTAGCGCTCATCCAGGAGAGTGTCAGGGGGCTGGCGGCTGGTAGGCGAGGTCTCGGAAGACGTTCTCCTGGCCTGAGAGTGCGACGATCTCGCTGACGGCGGTGACGGTCCAGGTGCCGTCGCTGTTGGTCACGATGGCGATGGCGTACTCGCCCTGCTTGAAGACCGGCGTGCTCGGGACCGGCTGACCCGGACGGAGCTGCCAGACCAGTTGCACAACGTATGCGCCCGGTGGGACGTTCGGGAAAGTGTACGCGCCGGCAGAGTTGGTCGTGGTGGCGCCGACCTCACGCGTGCACTGGGCCAGCTCCTGCCGGTCCTGATCGGTGGGCGGGCGAACGCTCCGAGCGATCTCGACGCAACGGTCGCTCTCGAACGTTACCAGCGTGACGTGCGCGTCCTGGACCGGGCCGCGGTCGTCGCGCAGCGTACCGGCGATGGTGCGCGGCCCCGACGACCCCGTCAGCGCCGAGACGGCACCGCACCCACCACCCAACTCTGGCGCGAGCAGCAGCATGAGCAGCACCGCCAGGGGATTGATTCCCCACCTGCCCACGTTGCGCCGCTCCGCGACATCCGGACCCCGTCGCGTAGCGACGGTGCGATGGTAGACGTGGACTTCAGTCCGCGGATTCTCCTGGCTCAGTCCCAGACCAGCCGCTTGACGTCCTCCATCGTGCCGATCTTGCCCATGAAGCGGTACTTGATCAACGCCGGCCGTCTGGGCTGGAACGCCTTCGGGTCGGACAGGGTCCGGTCCACCTCGGCGGTCAACACGTGCGGCCCCGGCGAGCCGAGGATCTTG
The DNA here is from genome assembly GCA_046328125.1 of Chloroflexota bacterium. Classification (GTDB taxonomy): domain Bacteria; phylum Chloroflexota; class UBA6077; order UBA6077; family JACCZL01; genus JADZEM01. The sequence goes on along the minus strand of JAXLXF010000013.1, from coordinate 131,099 downwards.
TCCAGCGCCGTCTCGAAATCGTGGAGCGTGGTCACCCGGCTGGCGCTCTCGATGCCGCAGCCGCGCGCCACGGCCGACAGGTCGATCCCGGCCGCCGTGTGGGTCGGCTGGCCGCCGGTGATCTGATAGGCGCCGTTGTCCAGGATCACGATGGTCAGGTTCTCGGGCTTGTAGCTGCCGATGGTCGCCAGCCCGCCCAGGTTCATCAGCACCGAGCCGTCGCCCTCGACGCAGACCACCCGGTCCTGTGGGCGGGCGCGGGCCAGCCCGAACGCGATCGGCACGGCGGCGCCCATCGAGCCGCGCATGTAGAAGTTGAGGGCGCGGTCTCCGGCGGCGTACACGTCGTTGCAGGCGTTGCCGATGCCGGTCACCACCAGCTGGTCGGTGAGGGCGCCGACGAACGCCCTGGCGAGCTCCTGTCGCGGGATCATAGGGACTTCCCTCCCGAGAGCAGCGGCGAGACGATGACCGCGACCGGGCGGTCCGTCGAGAACGCGAGCTTGATCGCGCCGTTCATGATTTTGGCGACCTCGTCCTCACGCTCCATCGTGAAGTGCTGGACGTCCAGACCGTCCAGCGTCGGGCGGAGCGCCTGTCCCATCCCGACCTGGACGGTGTTGAACTCGCCCAGCTCGCCGCGCTGGCTGATCAGCAGCAGCATCGGGATCTGGTACGGCACCGCCAGCGAGCCGAGGATGTTGGCAGCGTTGCCGAGGCCGCTGTTCTGCATCAAGAGGGCGCCGTTCCGCCCGCCCAGGTAGGCGCCACAGACGATGGCGACGCCCTCTTCCTCGCGGGTCGGACTGAGCACGTCGAAGTACTCGTCCTCCGTCGCGCGGCGGAGGAGATCGGTCAGGATCGTGTCGGGGATGTGGACGAGGGTCTGAATCTGGTTCTCTCGCAGACACTCGAGCACGACGTCAGACCAGGCCATGCGAGCCTCCCATGGGGTCAGCACCAGGCTGCTGCACGCATCGTACACCGTTCGGGTTTGACGCCGGCAGGGGCCACGCACCATCCTAAGGGGCGCTGCCGATGGGTGCTCGGTGCCCGGGGGCGGCTGGGCTGCACTCTGCCTCCGAGGCCGCGCTATGTCCTCACTCCTCTCGCGACAACCGCGCTTCCGCCTCGAGCCCTGGCAGCGCAACCAGTACGCCGTGGTGCTGGCCGTCGCCCTGGCCTTTGGCGCGTTCGAGCTAACCCAGTCGTTCGTGCCACTGTTCATCCGTGAGCTGGGCGAGGAGGAGAACGCCTCCTTCTGGTCCGGCCTGATCGCCGGCGTGGCGCCGCTCTGCGCGGCGGTGATGGGGCCGTTCTGGGGCAACCTGGCGGACCGGTACGGTCGCAAGCCGATGGTGCTGCGCGCGCTCGTCTTCATCAGCGTGATGCAGTTCGCTTGCGCGTGGGTGCCGAACGTCCAGTGGCTATTCGCGGTGCGCGTGCTGATGGGGCTGTTCGCCGGCTTCACCTCGATGGCGATGGCCCTGGCGATCGGCGTCAGCCCGCGCGACAAGATGGCCCAGGCGATCGGACTGGTTCAGGCCGCGCAGATCGCCCCCGCTGCCATCGGCCCGATCATCGGCGGCGTGCTGACCGACACGCTCGGGATGCGCACGACCTTCATGATCACCGGGATCATGCTGATCGTGCCGTCCGCGGTGTTCGGGTTCATGGTCAAGGAGTCGTTCGACCGCGATGCCGCGAAGCCGTCCTCGAAGAAGGGCGGCGCCGGCGGCTCGATGCTGAGCCTGCTGGCCATCCCCGGTTTCGCCGCCGCCCTGGCGATCCTGTTCGTGGCCCGCTTCACCGAGCGCGCCCTCCCGCCGATCCTGCCGCTCTACCTGATCGAGCTGGACACGCCCACCGCCCAACTCGCGACGATCACCGGCTTCGTCGTCTCCTCGGGGGCGATGGCCGCGACGTGCTCGTCCATCGCCTACGGGCGGCGCTCCAGCCCGGAGAACACGCGCCGCCTGCTGCTGATCGCGCTGGCCGGCGGGGCACTCTGCGCCGGCCTGTTCGCGCTGGCCGGCGACTGGGTCCAGGTGGTGGTGCTGCGCGTCATCCTGGGCCTGCTGGCCGGCGGCACCATGAGCCTGGCCTACACGATGGGCGCCCGGCTCGCCCCCACCGAGCGCTCTGGCCTCACCCTCTCGGTGCTGGCCAGTTGTGGGATGCTGGGCGGGGCGGTCTCGCCGATGCTGGCCGGCATCATCGGGCAGTACAGCCTGCGTGTCGTGTTCCTGGCAGTGGCGGTCGCGTACGTCGTCGGGGCGGCGCTGGCAGCTATCCCGATGCTCCGGCGGGCGCGCACGACGAGCGCCGAGGAGTCTGCGGCGAGCGCGGCGAGCGCACCAGCCGGCGATCCGACCGGTGAGCCGGTGAGCCGGCCGGCCAGCCAGTAGCGCCCGCCGGTTCGCCCTACGACGCACATGGCGCTACGAGGCGAACGGCGAGAACGGCGTCCGTTGCACGTTTTCCAGGGGCAGGAACAGCGGACGCGGCAGCTCGTCCCAGCCGAACCAGCGCCACTCTTCGCACTTGTCCGGCTCCAGGATCTGGGGCTCGCCGTCGGCGCAGTCGCAGACCATGAAGATCGTGACGTAGTGCGGCCCCCCGTGCGCGAAGACGTCGTTGCCGATCGCGCCGACCTGGACGTTCTCGATGCTGAGACCGGTCTCCTCGAACACCTCGCGCCGCGCGCACGCGTCGAGCTGCTCCCCGTACTCCAGGTGCCCGCCGGGCGCCGCCCAGGTGCCTGCGCCGTGCGATCCAGCCCGCCTGCCGAGCAGGATCTTGCCGTTGCGCCTGACCAGCACGCCGACGCCCACCCGAGGTCGCCGATCTGGTGTGTCCAGCATCTTCTCACCGGTTTCACGAGCGGGATCATCGTAGATCGGCGGGAAGCGAGTATGGCACCACCTCGGAGCACGGCCAGGGTGACCGCGTTCCCAGGAGTTACCTTCTCCGCAAACGGACGTGCCGATGGCGGATCTGCACCCGGGGTGAGGATACCAGGCGACCTTACTGTCGGGAGCTGTCAGGTAGCTAACAGTTCTGTCCCAATATCGTTTGCGCAGGCCCGAATCTCTTGCGCAAACGCGTCGCCGGGCGTACGGTGTCATTGAGATGGCCGACAGAGACGTACCAGCACCTCAACCAGCAGCTGCTGCCGCCGCGACGAGTGGGCCGGATCGGTTCCTGATGGCGATCGTCGGCGGCACCGTCGTGCTGGTGCTGCTGAGCATCGTGGTGGTGGCCGTCTTCGGGCGCAGCCGTACGGCGCCGCCAGCCGACCCGAACAGCCCGGTCGGCGTGGCGCAGGCGTACGTGGACGCGGTCCGAAACGGTGAGACTGAGCGATCTCGCACCTACCTGACCGCCGAGGCACGCGCCCAGGCCAGTCGTAGTCAGACGCCCAGCTACGCGACGACCAGCGACGACAACCTCCGCATCGTCATCGACACCATCAGCGCGACCGACACGACCGCCGAAGTGCGAGTCACGGTGACGCGCTTCTACCCGCGCTCGGGGCCGTTCTCCAGCTCCAGCTCGCACCGTGACGTCCGCCTGCGGATGATTCGCGAGGATGGCGCCTGGCGGATCACCCAGCCGGTCGACTCCTACTCGTTCTCGTAGCCGCTGCATGATCGTCGCACGCCGCGTCTACCAGTACGGGATCGCTTTTGCGACGGTCTGGACGATCGTCGTCGGGCTGTCGGGCCTGCTGGAGGTCGCGCTCGAAGCGGTCGCCGAAAGCGCGGCCGGGCCGTTCGTCACGTCCGGACGTCTGGTCTACGCGGATCGGGTGAGCTACTTCGGCGCCCTGACCGGCATCGGGCTGCTGTTCTGGACGATCCACTGGCTGCTGGCCGCGCGCGCCGTTCGCCGCGACGAGATCGTGGAGCGGCGGTCGGCGGTCCGTAAGCTGTACCTGTATGGCGTGCTGTTCGTGGGCGGCTTGATTCTGACGTTCGCCGTCGACCGACTGCTGGAAGACGCATTGCGCGTCGTCTTCGGGCTCGCGACGCGGGCGGACCTGCTGGACGGTAGTCTGATACCGCAACTGGCGATGCTCGTCTCGGCGGGCACGTTCTGGACGTACCACGCGCGGGTGGTGCAGCGAGATCGCGCCGTCGCGCCGGAGCTCGGCCGGGGCGCGACGGTCCGCCGCTGGTGCGTCTACGGGCTGGCGTTCATCGGGCTGATGATCCTGCTCTTCGCGAGCGTGGGCCTGGTGGACACGCTCGTCAGTCTGGCGCTGACGTCGGGCGGCGCGAGCATCGACAACGGCCAGTGGCTCGCCGCCAGCATCGCCGATCGCGGCGCCACGATGCTGGCCGGCCTGATGCTCTGGCTGGCGCCCTGGATCTGGAGCTCGCGGCTGTTCGCGCTGCAGGCCGGCACGGATCTCGAACGGGACTCGACGCTGCGCAAGGTGTACCTGTACGCGGTGCTGCTGACCGCCGTCAGCTGGACGGTCTGGAACGCGGCTCAGGTGCTCTACGTCCTGCTGCGGGCCGTGCTGATCCCGTCGGAGGCTGGCGGGCTCTGGAATACGGTCCAGAGCGATCTCAGCAGGACAGTGGCGTACGCGCTGGTGTTCGGGACGGCCTGGGCCTACCACGCCCGCGTGGTGAGCAGAGAGGCGACCGCCGCGACCGAGCGCCACCGCCAGGCCACGATCCGCTGGATCTACGGCTATCTGGTGGCGATCGTCGGGGCGATCACGTTTGGGGCCGGGCTCGGCGGCATCGTCAACACCGCCGTCGAGGTGGTGGCGATCCCTGGCGTGAACCAGGGCGCGCATTGGTGGCAGGAGCAGCTGGCGCTGTATGGGACGATGATCCTGGTGGGGCTGCCGGTCTGGCTGATCCCCTGGACGCGACTCCAGCGTGAGGTGGTGGCGACGGTCGCCCGACGGTCGCTGGCGCGGCGGGTCTACCTGTTCCTGGCGCTCGGAATCACGGTGCTGACGCTGGTCGGGACGGGAGCGTACACGCTGTACCAGCTGCTGCGAGTGGCGCTCGGCGAGCGGTGGACGGTCAGCAACACCAGCGACGCGATCGACGCGATAAGCGCGGCGCTGGTGGCCGGCCTGCTGCTGGCGTACCACCTGCGCGTGCTCCAGCGGGACGCGGCACTGGCAAGCTCCGACGAGGCCGCTGCCGCCGAGAGCGTGCCGGCGACGCCGACACCGCTGCTCCCAAAGGCCGCCACGCCGGCCCATGACACGGTGACGCTGCTGGTGGTCCGCCCGCCCGCCGGCGACGCTGCCACCGACCTCCGCGAGCGCATCCAGGCGATCCTGCCGCCGGGCGCCACCGTCGAGACCGTCCAGGTGCCTACCGACGAGGTGGAGCGCCTGCTGGCCGCCTCACCGCTGCCGTCTCACGGTCATTCAACCGAAGGCGTTTGACCGTCATCCACCTCTTCAATGGACGGGTCCGGCGCAAGTTCAATGGACGGGTCCGGCGCAAGGTGCTCTAACAGTGCGACCAGCGGCGGCAGCTCAGTCGTGATAGTCTCCCAGACGATCTCGTCGTACACATTCGTGTGATCGTGCACAATCCGATTGCGCATCCCTCGCATTTGGGTCCATGGAAGCTGCGAATATGCATCGCGAAATGGCTGGGACACCTGGGTTGATGCCTCACCAACAATCTGAAGCAGATGGGTCAGCGCAAGGCGAAGGATCTCATCGTGATCGTACTGTTCCCGGCCCGTCTGTGCCGCTATGCGAATCGCACGTCGTGCCGCATCCAGCATGTGGCCGACGACGACCCCTTCATCGCGCTGCAAATAGCACCTCAGCGTGCCGTTTCACCTGCTCGCGCTGATACGAGTCGATCGACCGGGGCGTCGCGAGATGAATGGGCCGCCCCTTGAAGAGCGCAGAAATCTCTTCCTCGATGTCGTGAAAGGCGAAGAATCCCGGCGTGTGGCCCGGTTCAAAATCAACGAGGACATCGACATCACTTTCGACAGTGGCGTTTTTGCGCAACGCCGACCCGAACAGGCTCAACTTCCGAATATGGCGACGTCGGCAGAGCGCTGCAACAGCGTTGCGATCCACCGAGAGCGGACCGATCTGAACGGTGTCAGTCATCTCAGTCTCCTTCCTTCTGGGGGCGGAGGTGGCGCAGCAGCTCGGCGTCCCGCTTCGCGAGGGCGGCGGCAGCCTCGGTGGGGGACCACTCGTAGAAGCCGCGCCCGCTCTTGAGGCCGAAGTCGCCGCGGGCCGTCAGCTCCGCGAGCGTCCGTTGGGGCGCCTTCGCGTCGCTGATCTCGGGGTAGAGGTTGGTCGCGATGGCGTGCCAGACGTCCAGGCCGGCCATGTCGTGGACGACGAACGGGCCGAACGCGGCCAGCCGTCGCCCGAATCCGAGGCTCACGACAGCATCGAGGTCTTCCATCGAGCAGACGCCGTCCTCCACCAGCGCCAGCGCCTCGCGGAGCAGCGCCGACTGGAGCCGATTCGCGATGAAGCCGGGCACTTCCTTGCGAAGGACGGCCGGCGTCTTGCCAGCCTCACGCAGCAGACGGGTGGTCGTCTCGACGGCCTCGGGGGTGGTCTCCGGGCCGAGCACCACCTCAACCACGGGGATGAGGTGGGCCGGGTTGAAGTAGTGCGCCACGAGCAGCCGCCCCCGATTGTGCACCGGCTCGGCCAGGGCGGACGGCATCAGCGTGGACGTGTTGGAGGCGAGCACCGCGTCCGGACGGGTGACAGCGTCCAGCTCGGCGTACAGCGACTGCTTGACGGCCAGGTTCTCGACGATGGCCTCGGCGACGTAGTCGGCGTCGCCAACGGCCTCGCCCAGGTCCACCGAGCCAGTCAGTCGCGCGACCGCCAGGTTGAGCTCGTTGGCGGTGATGACGCCGGTCTCGACCAGCGCCTGCCCGATCTCACGGGCGCGCCGGGTCAGCGAATCGACGCGGTCGCCGTCGCTGTCGTACACGGTGACCGAGAAGCCGGCCCGCGCCCAGTCCAGGGCGATCGAGGTGCCCATCAGGCCGGCGCCGACCACGGCGATTCGCTCGCTGCGTGAACCCTGAGCCTGCCGAGCGGGCTCGCTCATCGTCCCCTCCAGACCCGTACCTGCTGCGTGGATGGATGCTACCAGGACGGTGCGGCCGGGGCACTCAGGTCGGTGTCAGTTTTCGAGCCAGGAGAACTCCGCCGCCACCTGGCCGGCAAACTGGTCGATGGACGCGCCCGTGTCGGCCAGCATCTCGGCGAGGCCGCGCGCCGACGTGCCGAAGTATCGTTCGAGGTCGTCCATCGCGCGCCAGCCGTGCAGCACCAGCAGCCGGCCCGGGCTCCCGATCACTCGATAGACGGCGCGGATCACCAGGCCCGCCGCGACGAGCGCATCGCGCCGCTCGTCGTCACAGATGAAGCTCTCGACGTCCGCGGCGCGCTGCATCGGGGTGTCAAGGGTGGTGCAGGCCAGGGCGGTCGGACGGTGAGGCATGTGGCGATAGTGCTGGAGGCGCTCCAGGAGCTCGGTTCGGGGCGGCAACCCGGCCTCCGAGACCGCGTTGGCGTACGACGGGAACTGCGCGTGGCGCTCCATCTCTTCCTGGCTCTGCCACTCCTCCATCGAGAGCAGGCGCTGGGGATCGCGCACGTGCTGGAAGAGCCGTGCGAACTTGCGTCCTGGCTGCTGCGTCGGCGACGTCGCGAAGTCGTTACGGAGGGCGGCCAGCAGGTCATCCAGGCGATTGGGCCGGGCCTGATGGTGAATCGCGACAAAGCAGGGCATAGTCCGACGAGCCTCCAGCCGGCGGGCCTGGAATACATGAGTGAAGCGTTTTGTGGAAAAACCCGGCCGGCCGCCCACATAGTAGCCGGTGCGCGACCGCCAACAAATGTGCAACTCTCGGTTCGGTCGAGGCGAGACAGACCGTGTCTGTTCGTCAGAGGCGCGCGAGGAGGCGCCATCGTCGCGCCGCCTCGCGCCCACATGCGAGCCGTTGCCTGGCGGTGACGCCGCTCAGGGGCGCTCGACGACCACGCACGCCTCGCCGAAGTCCTCACGTAGCTGGCGCTCCAGATCGGCGGTCAGACGGACGCGGCTCTCCGGCGCGCTGACCCGGAACCGTCCCTCTGGCAGTTGCACCACGACCTCGAACGGCGAGCCACCCTCCTCCTGGAGCAGGTGGCTGAGCCGCTCCAGGCGCTTGGCGTCGGCAAACTCGTTCTCGCTACGCTGGATCAGCACACGAAGCATCCGGACGACAGTCTCGGGCACGGGGGGGCGGGCGCCGTTACCGTTACTGTGCCCGTTGCCGTTGCCGTTTGCATGGCCGTTGCCGTGCCCATTGCCGTTGGCGTGACCGTTCCCGTTGGCGCTGGCCGGGCGATCCGGCCGCCACGCCCGGTGTGTGGAGGGCGCTACCACCACGGTCGGCTGGAACTGGACGACCTCCTCGTCAGGGATCGACTCGACGTCCTGGCCGGGATTCCACGCCTCCAGGCCCTCGGCGATGATCTGGAGGCGCTCGTCGCGGGCATCGACTTTGCCCTGGACGACGAGGATCGTGTCCTCGACCCAGAGCTCGGCGTACTGCTGGTAGGTTCGCGGGAACCCGACCACCTCGACGCTGCCGTGCAGGTCTTCGAGGGTGGCCACCACCATCGTGTCGCCCTTGCGGGTGGTGATGCGACGGACGGCGGCGACGTTGCCAGCCACGGTGACGGCGGTCTCGGCGATCTCCGGGCTGATGGCGCTGGTGGGCGTGAACCGCGACCCGCTGAAGAAGCGCGCGGCGTCCATAAACGGGTGATCGGAGAGAAAGACGCCGATCGCCTCCTTCTCCCAGGCCAGCTTCTCACGCCGGCCAACCTCCGCCACCATCGGCAGCGGCGTCTCCATGATGGCTGGCTCGGAGTCGTCGTCGCCGCCGCCGAACATGCTGAACATGTCAACCTGGCCGGTGTCGGCGGCCCGCTGGCGCTTCTGGCCGGCGCTCATGCAGCCGTCGATGCCAGCCAGGACGCGCTCGCGCGGGCCAAAGTCGTCCATCGCGCCGCACTTGGCGAGCGCTTCGATGACCCGCTTGTTGACCGTGCGCAGGTCCACCCGGTTGCAGAAGTCGTCCAACGACTTGAACGGGCCGTTCTTCTCACGCTCGGCGACGACGGCTTCGACGGCGCCCTCGCCGACGTTTTTGATGGCGGCCAGTCCGAAGCGGATGCCACGGTCGAACTGGGGGCCATTGTAGGTCGGGTCTGGCTCGACCGCTTCGACCGTGAAGCGGACCTGGCTGTAGTTGATGTTCGGGACCAGGATCGGGATACCGATCCGCCGACATTCGCCGAGCGCCGAGATGATCTTTTCAGGCTTCGCGACGTCGGTGGTCAGGACGGCCGCCATCCACTCGACGGGGTAATTCGCCTTGAGATACGCCGTCTGATACGCAACAAAGGCGTAACAGAACGCGTGGCTGTTCGCGGTAACGAGGCCGTCAGCTAGCACGTAGTTGTGGTGCGGCGCCTCCATCGTCAAGTTGTAGGTCGGCTCGACGCCGGCCGGCTCGATAGAGACGATCTCGTCAACGGTCAGGGTGATGATGTTGTCAGCGTCAGAAAGCGCTGATACAGAGCGTACTTCCTCGCCAGAAAGATCGTCGCGTCCGAATACAGGTAGTCGAGGATCGCCCGGACGTCCGATTGGCGCTGCCAGTTCACGCCGAAGATCGACAGCACCGGTTTCGGCGTCTTCAACGTTACGCCAAGCTCGCGCGTCAGATGCGCTGCCGCCGAGCCAACCAATCGCTCCGTACCGTAGAAGATCGCGCGACGCGGCTCGCCCTGAATCAACGCGATGCAGCCATCCCCGTCCATCAATCCCCGGAGCAGATGCCGCATAAGGGGCGTCGGCAGCTCTGGCAAGAACGTCATCAGGCTCTTGCGCTCGACCACTCCATACTGAGCGAGATCCCGTCGCAAGCGCTGGGAGTTGACCAGCAGGCGATACATCACGAACTGGCCGCCCGTGCGCCGATTCACCTTGCGGGCGGGAATAACGGACTGCGTCGCGCGCAGAAACGTCTTGAACGCCTCCACGTGCTCGCGGTCCCGCTCCTGCAACTGGAGACCGACGTGCCAGGTTCCCACCGTCTGCCCGTGGCTCACCCAGCCATCCGCGATCAGCATCCCCAACCAGTACGCCTGCGCCTCGGTTGTGATCTCCGAGAACGCCTCGTGCCAGCACGACTCCTGACAGTAATCGATGCGGCTCGGGCGCCTGACCGGTAGCCCCTGTCGATGCAGGATGTCGTAGATCGTCTTGGGCGTCTTGAACGGGTAGCCGAGCGCTTTGAGAATCTGTGGAGCCGCCAGACCATCGTCGTACAGCTGAAGCAACTGGCGCTCCATCTCCGGAGTCATCCGCTTGTTGTGGGGTATCGCTCCCTTGTGCTGCGGCAACGATCTGGCCCCCGACGCCGATGTCGTGGATCGGTCGATATGTGCCGTCAAGCGTCAATAGCTTATGATCGACCGTGCAGGTGAGTGTACGACCTGAGCTCGTCTTGACGCGAACGACCGGCTTGACGCCGGTTGGGAACGCTTCGACAAAGCGGTTCTCGATGACTTCGCCGGACGGGGTCACGCTATACAGCCGAAGATCCCGAGGCGCGTTCGCAGCGAGATCGGTGATGGTGTAGGTGCGACCCTCCACGTCGCGGATCAGCGTGCTGCCGACCATGCACTTGTTAAAGGCGTAGCCGGCGAATGGCTCGATGTACTCCCACAGTTTCTCGGCGGTTTCGACGGGGTAATCGCGCGCCTTCGCGCCGTCCAGGAAGCGGGCGCGCTCGTTGCGCATCACCTCGGGGTCTTTCTTCCCCATAGCGCGGCGCAAGATATCCGCCTGCCCCAGCGAGTACCCCGCCACCCGCTGCACGATCTGGAGCACCTGATCCTGGTAGACGATGATCCCGTAGCTCTCCTCCAGGATCTCTTCCAGGGAGGCATCGGGGTACTCGACCGGCTGGCGGCCCTCCTTGCGGGCGATGTAGCTCGGGATGTGGGCCATCGGTCCAGGGCGGTACAGGGCGACCATCGCCGCGAGGTGGCGGACCGTCTGCGGCTTCAGCTCCTTGACGTAGCGGGTCATGCCGCTACCTTCGAGCTGGAACACCGAGTGGGTCTCGCCGTCTGAGAGCTTCTGGAACGTGAGCGCGTCGTCCAGGTTCAGGTTGCTCAGGTCGATCTCGACGCCACGCGACTCGCGGATGTACTCGACGGCCTTCGCCAGCATGGTCAGGTTCGCCAGCCCCAGGAAGTCCATCTTGAGCAGCCCGATGTGCTCCAGCGCCTTCTGGGGGTACTGGGTCATCACCATCGTGTCACTCTTGCCGACCTTCTGGAGTGGCGAGTGCCAGACCAGCGGATCGCCCGAGATCACGACGCCAGCCGCGTGCGTCGAGGCGTGCCTCGCGACGCCCTCGATCGACTTGGCGGAGTCCAACAGCCGCTTGACCGAGGGGTCGCCCTCGTACAGCTGCTGGAGCTCCTTGACCTGGGCCAGCGACTTGTCGATGGTCATGCCGACCGGGATGGTGGGGATCAGCTTGGCGACCCGCTCGACCTCGTTGAGGGGATAGCTGAGCGCCCGGCCGACGTCGCGGATCGCGGCCCGTGCGAGCAGTCGCCCGAAGGTGACCATCTGGGCGACGTGGTCTCTGCCGTACCGCTCGACACAGTAGTTGATGACCTCCTCACGGCGCTCGTCCGCGAAGTCCATGTCCACGTCGGGCATCTGGACGCGCTCGGGGTTGAGGAAGCGCTCGAACGTGAGGCCGTACTCGATAGGGTCCACATCGGCGATGCCGAGCAGGTAGAGGATGATGCTGCCGGCCGCCGAGCCGCGTGGGCCGCAGGGGATCTTCTTCTCGCGCGCCCAGGCCACGAAGTCCCAGACCAGCAGGATGTACGCCGAGAAGCCGGTCTTGCGGATGACCTCCAGCTCGTACTCCAGGCGCTGGCGCACGTACTCCGAGCCGTTTGGGTAGCGGATCGGGAGGCGCTCGCGGGTCTCGCGGGCCAGGCACTCATCAGCCGACTCGCCGGGCCGCATGACGTGGTCGAGCGGCGGGAAGTTGATTCGCCCGAAGTTGAGGGTCAGGTTGCAGCGCTCGGCGATGGCGAGCGAGTTGGTGATGGCGTCCGGCGTCTCCTTGAAGAGCGCGGCCATCTCGTCGGCGCTCTTGAGATAGAACTCCTCGGTCTCGAAGCGCATCCGCTTCGGGTCTTCGAACGTGGAGCTGGTCTGGACGCAGAGCAGGAGATCCTGCTTGGCGTGGTCCTCTTTGCGGGTGTAGTGGTTGTCGTTGGTGGCGACGATCGGGATATCGAGCTCGCGGGCCAGCTTGATGAGGGCCGGCGTGACTTTGACGTCTTCTTTGAGGCCGTGCTCCTGGAGCTCGATGTAGTATCGATCCCCGAAGACCTCCTTGTACCAGGATGCGGCCTTCTTCGCGCCCTCGTAGTCGTCCTTGACGATCGGGCCGGCGACCTCGCCGCCGAGGCAGGCCGAGAGGGCGATCAGCCCCTGACTCTTCTCGGCCAACAGCTCGCGGTCGATGCGGGGCTTGTAGTAGTACCCCTCCAGCCAGGAGCGGGTGGTCAGATCCAGCAAGTTGCGGTAGCCGGTCTCGTCCTGGGCGAGCAGGATCAGGTGTCTGTAGTCGCGGTCCTGCCCGGATTTTGCCGTCATCCTGCCCGGAGCGACGTACGTCTCGACGCCGATAATCGGCTTGACGCCAGCGTCGTGGCACGCCTCGTAAAACTCGACGGCGCCATACAGGTTGCCGTGGTCGGTGAGGGCGAGGGACGACATCCCGAGCTTTGCGGCGTACTTGGCGAGCTCTTTGGTCTTGGAGTAGCCGTCGAGGAGGCTGTACTCCGAGTGAACGTGCAGGTGGGCGAAATCGGCGGCCACAGGCCCTCCGGAAGCGATTCGAGCCGGCTGACGCCCGCCCCCGTGGAGTGTCGCGCTAGCCGCCTACCCAAAGGCCAGCGGGTGACTCAACGGAACGTACGTTCGACAGGCGCCTGTCAATAGCCTACCGCACGCTGCCACGCAGGGGTTATGCCGCACTCCGCCCGTTCTGTCCATTATGGGCACCCGGCGCACGGGGTGACGGGCTCGTTAGGCCGGCGGCTGGTCCGGTGCTGCCGGTAGCTGGTCCGGTGCTGTGGCCGCCGCCGCGAGCGCCCGCAGAAACGACTTAAGATCGTCGAAAGCGGCATGACCTTGATCGATGATGTGGGCATCCAGTGCTTGCCCGGGAAGAATCCCCGGCTCTTGGGAGGCCGCAAGCCAGGCGTGAAACTCCAGCTTGGCCCATTGGGCGATCCTCGTGTGCTGAACCTCCGGCGCCACGCAGGCGACGAAATCTTGTACGCAGGCGAGGAGAGGTCCTGGAGCCACTGTCCGCATGAGCAACGACTCGAACGCGCCGGGAGCGACACCATCGGGAGTGACGAAGGCGCCAACCGTGCGAGTCACGCCATTGGAGCAGTCTCCACGCTCGATGGAGGCATGGGCGCTCGTCCTGACAAGCCCATTCGCTTCCAGGTGTCCCATCACACTGTCCATCGTGGCTCGCGCATCCTCGTCGGCATCGAGAACGATGCCGAGTGCTCGCAGATCGTGAAATCGCGGACGCAGTAGAAGGGAAGCGAGGTATGTGGGAAGATTTGGCTTTCCCTCAAGTACCTCAATGCGAATCCAATCAGTCAGATTCTCGGACACTACCAGGCGACGAAGGATCGCGTAGTCATGTGGTCCCTCGCACCACAACAAACCAGGCCGACTGATGGTCCCGATCGGAGTAGGGTACGGCGGCATCAGCGGAGCTCTGTGCCCACACTGACGGCAGTACGGAGCCGCCAGTCCTCTCCGTACACGACAGCGATCTCGTCCTTCCGTCGCTCCAGACGATAGAAGGCGAGGCTACCATCGTGGCCTTCCGACCCTTCAACGGCGGCATTGAGGGCTTCGAGGCTGTGCGTTGTGGCGAAGATCTGGGCCGATTGCTCAACAGCCGCGTTCACAATCACCCGCCAGACATCTGGGAGCGTGCTGTAGTGGAAGCCCTCGGCAATCTCGTCGATGAGATAGACCGGGCACTCGTTCAAGAGAATTGCAGCGACAATGGTTAGCAGTTTGCCGAAACCCTGACCCATCGCGGTTAGCGGCACGAGGGGGAACTGCCCAATGTCAGCGTAGACACGGGCTCCCTCGCCGAAGTCCAACACTTTCAGTTGCTTCAGTCGGGGGTCAATCACTTGCAATGCTTCAACCACGGCTGCTTCTCGCCCGACGGCTTCCAAACGACTCAGCCTCACCGCCTCGCTATGTCCAGGTCGGTGAAAATCAGGAAGAAAGAACCCTTGAGCCCGACGCTCACGCAGATCGGGGGCTAGCTTCAGCCCATCTCGGGTCCACGTGAGCTCAACACGCTGCACAGAACCCTCGCCCACTTGCGCGTGATATTCGAGAGCCGGCAACGGCTCAGTCGACGGCTGGATCTGGCCGATCTGCGACGAGCCGTTACTACTCGTTGCAATGAGACTCGAACTGGCGAGCCTTATCCCGATAGATGTGCGTCTGTCATCATCGTCATCACCCTGCAGATAGATGGACGAGCCAGTGTTCCGATTGTGGAACAGCCACTCCCATAGCTCCGGATTTCCAGCGGTGATCCCGACGCCGCGAAACTGGGCAATGGTGACAGTCCTAGATGGGTCAAATGGCCCGTCGAGGAGATATACCGCCTCTAGGAGGCTGGTTTTGCCGGTGTTGTTTTCGCCGGTGATCAGGTTGATCTGGGCCAGGTTGTCCAGCTTCAGGTCGCGGAACTGGCGGAAGTTCTGGATGCGGACCGACTTGAACATGATGGTCACCAGTCCCGAAGATGGCGTCAGGCGGCCAGATCGCACGATACAGTGCGCTAGCTGCTGCCGGCGCGGAGCCTACCAGGATTCTAGCCGCCTGACATCCAGAACGGGTGAGACCGCGCTCGCAAGGCGAAGGAGCGAGGGCGCAGGCTCAGGCGTTAGCGGGCGCGCTCCCACTTCTGGATCGTGTGGCAATCCTCAGGGATGCCGCCCCGACTGATCCCGAACGTCCAGGTCACCTCGCCGACGTACAGGTCGCCGTGGCTGTCCAGCGCCAGGCTGTGCGGCGCACAGAGCATCCCAGGATCGCAGCGGTTCGGGCCGCCCCAGCGCGAGAGCACGCTGCCGTCCGGCCCCAGCACGCTGACCCGTCCGGGGGCGTCCACCTCGTTGCGCCCGAGCCGCTGGGAGACCTCGCCGACCCGCCGCCACAGCTCAGCCACGAACACGATGCCGTCCGCGTCGATCTGCAGCTGGGTCGGGCGCTGGACGTCGAGCCACTGATCCAGATACGCGCCGTCCGGGCTGAAGATCTGGATGCGGTCGTTCTCGCGGTCCGCCACGAAGACCCGGCCGTCCGGATGGACCGCGATGCCGTGCGGCAGCTTGAACTCGCCGGGGCCGGTGCCCGGCTCGCCCCACGACTGCTTCAACGTGCCGTCCGCCGAGTACCGATGCACCTTGCAGTTGCCGTACCCGTCCGAGACGTAGAAATCGCCGTTCGGGCTGAAGGCGAGGTTGGTCGGGCGGTTGAACGGCGGGCCGCCCTGGATCGAGTCGAGCAGCGTCGAGCCGGAGATGCCCGGCTGTGGCCCGACGTACCCCGTGTCAGACGGGACGCCCTCAGTGCCAAGCGTCAGGAGCAAGTCCCCATCCGGGGAGAACTGCTTGATGGTGTGGTTGCCGTCGTCCACGCACCAGACCGCGCCGTCCGGCCCGATGGTGATGCCGTGGGCGCTGCCCTCAGGCTTGTCGTGGAACATCCCCTCGCCCCACGACTTCAAGAACGTGCCATCACGGGCGTAGACGAGGACGCGGGCGGTGTTACGGGTGTACACGTAGACGCGGTCCTCGGCGTCGGTGGCGACGCCCGCGACGTCGGCGTGCTTCCACCCTGCCGGCAGCTGCTCCCAGCCTTCGACGACCGTGTAGCGATAGTCGCCACTTCCGAATGTCGGCATTATGGCCCTCCCAGCGCGACGGTAGCCGCTCGGGGAGCGCCGTGCAAGGCGCCAAGTACGCAGGCAGCCGCGTCGGGGCTTGAAAGCCCCGCCTACAGTCATGGCGTCGCGCTGCGACGCCGCCAGCACGCTCCCGTCGCAGCGCAACGAGGTGCCGGTGGGCGTGGGTTCAACCCCCGTCTTCGGGCTGGCGAGCGGAGAGCAGCCCTTCTAGCTCTGACCAGTCCGAGAACAGGAGATCTGCTTGCGAGGCGATGGCGCCGTCGTTGTCGCCGCCAGGCAGGTAGCGCGCCGAGTACATGCCCGAGGCGATGGCTCCGTCGATGTCGGCGTCCTCGGTGTCCCCGATGTGCAGCGCGTGCTCCGGCGCCGCCCCGAGCTCCCCCAGAGTGTGGAGGAAGATTCGCGCATCGGGCTTCAGCCAGCCGTACTCGTTCGAGAAGGTCAGCACTCCGAAGTAGCCGATCAGGCCGCGCCGGGCCAGCACCTGCCTCAGCACGCGACCGCCGGTGTAGCCAGTGTTGCAGATCAGGCCGATCTTGAAGCGCCCGGCGAGATACTGAATCGCCTCCTCGACGCCGTCCAGCAGGTTGGGGAGGTACTCCAGCGTCAGCTCCTCGTAGGCCGCCATTGCCAGCTCGAACGGCACCGACTCGGGCGGGATGCCGAGCTGGCGCATCAGCTCTTCCCAGCGCCCCGCCGGCCCGATGTCGCGGCGGTCCCGCGCGATGCCCTCATCGATGATGGGGCGGGCGGCCCGGAAGCCGGCCCGCAACTGCTCGACTTCCAGCGGGTAGCCGGCCGTCCGCAGCGCCGTCAGCAGCATCTGGCGCCGCCGCTCGATCTTGCCGAGCGGGTCACGCGAGTCGATCAACGTGCCCCAGAGGTCGAGCGTCACGGCGCGCAGTGGGCGCCAGGGGGCGTCGGCGATGGGACGAGCCGTACTCATCGGCAGGCCGCTCCTCGATGCTGAAGGCGTTCACGCAGCTGTCGGGTTGGCCGGCAGGATAGCCGTCCGCGCGCCTGTCGTCAACGGTAGAATCACGCCCGTGTCTACCGCCTCATCGCCATCCGGCCCCAACGCCGCCTCAACCGCTCCTCTCACCGCCCCTGGCGCCCCGTCACCCGCGGTGCCGTCGCCCACCTCCTCGCGCTACCAGTACTGGGCCGCGTTGCTCTGCCTGACCATTGTGTCGGTCGGGTTCGGAGCGATCGCGCCCTCGCTCTCGACCATTCTGACCGAGCTTGCGGTCACGGCGAGCGTCGGGTCACTGCTGGTGAGCGCGCTCGGAGCCGGACGGCTGCTCGGCGGATTCCCGGCCGGCATGGTGGTCAGCCGGATCGGGCCGGGTCGGGTGGTGCTGCTCGGCTGCGCCGTCTTCACCGTCGGCTCGGTGGTGGCGTGGCTGGCCCCGGTCTTCTCGGTGCTGGCGCTCGGGCGGCTGATGCAGGGGATCGGGCTCGGGATCGTGCCGGCCGGCGTGCTGGCCGGGATCATGGCCGGCGCCCGGGCCGAGCGGGCAGGTGGCTCGATGGCGTTGTACCAGTCGGCGCTGACGTTGGGCGGGGCGATCGGGCCAGCGGTTGGCGGGCCGCTGGCGGAGCGGTACGACTGGCACGCCTCGCTGCTGTTCTGCGTGGTGGCCGGGCTGTTCGCCATCGGGCTGGCGGTGCCACTCGCCATGCGCCCGTCGAGGCTGTCCACCGCCCCGGCGCGACCGCGCGAGCGACTCGGCTGGTCGGCGGCGTACGCGGTGACGCTGGTGCTGATGCCGCACCTCGCGACGTTCCTGTTCCGGATGAGCGTCTCGCAGCTGGCGCTGCCGCTGTACGCCTCCGGGCCAGCCGGCCTGGAGGCGTCGGCGGTCGGGCTGATGCTCGGCACGCAGGCGATGATGACGCTGGTGATGCTCGGCCCGGCCGGCTGGGCGACGAACAGGTTCGGGGTGCGGCCGGTCACGGTCGGGGCGTTGCTGGTGACGTCGCTGTCGGTAGCGGCGATGCCGCTGGTGCCGACGCCGTACGGGCTCTGGATCGCCGTGGTGGTGTACGGGGCCGGGATGGCGGTGATGGGCGTGGCGGCCGGCCTGTTCATCTTCACGCTGGTCGGCTACTCGACCGGAGCGCTGGTCGGCATCTACCGGCTGTCTGGGGATCTGATGCAGGTGTTCGGGCCGGCGGCCATCGGACCGGTGATCGACGGCTTCGGCTACGAGACGAGCTTCACGATCATGGCGGCACTCGGGTTGCTGGCGCTTGCGACGTTAGCCCTGCGGCCGGGTACACGGTAGCCCTACCTCCCGACCCCTTGGGTTGGCCCCTTCCGGGCACTCCGATATCCCGACCCCCTCCACTGTCCCGCAAGCGGAGGCGGGAGAGCGAAGAGCGTCAGATCGGGTCGTAGGCGGTGCGGTTGGCGCCGGGCGGCACGCCCATCCCCGACAGATCGACCTGCATCGCCATCTCGATGCTCTTCCGGACGACAGCCCGCACGAGCGGATGACTCCGGAGCGAGCCGGTCTCGTTGATGGCGAACGCCGCCGCGACGGCCTGCCGTGCCGAGCGCTCGCGGCCGGACTGCCAGAAGACGTACGCGATCTCTTCCAGGCGGCGCTTGAAGGCACGGCGCATGACGGGCGTCATCATCGCGTCCACGGCAGTATCCAGGATACGCTCCAGGCGGGCCTCGCGCGGCTCGGCGGTCAGCACCAGGCTGCTGCTCTGGAAGATCGTGCGGTACTCGCGGGCGTACGGCTCGGCCTCTTTGTAGGCGAACCCCCAGCTCTCCAGCTCCGGCTCGCCGTCCAGCAGATCCCCTGACTGTTCCAGGAGGTTCGGCAGCAAGAAGATCTGGCCCCGGCTGACGTGCTGGTGGATCAAGGCGGACTCGGGCGGTGGCGGCAGCTCGCCGAGCCACGAGCGCCGGATCACGAAGTCGCGCGGGAGCGGAAAGTGGCTCTCCTGGTTGAGGGCAAGAGCCTCAGACAGGAGGGCGAGGCCGTATTCGACGGGGATCTCGAAGGCGGCCAGCTCGGTGCGCTCGTTCCAGTCCGCGAGGCGGCGCTCGAACCGGCGGCGGGTCGTCTCTTCAACCAGGGCGTCCTTGAGGCCGACCACGTCGTTGACGGCCAGGTGCAGCATCCCGAGGCCGCCGTGCGGACGCTCCAGCAGCAGCCAGAGCACCCGCGAGCCGACGCCGTCCGTGGGTGAAGCGTACGCCTGGACCGGGCGGTACGGCTCCTGGGTAGATAGCGTGGCGGAGACCGGCTCGATGGATGAGGGGATCGCGATGACGATGCCGGCGCTCCGGAGCTTGTGGAGGGCGCGGCGGGCCGCCTTGCGCTGCTCCTTGTCTGGCGCGGCGACGGCGAGTGCGGCGAGCAGATGCCCGGCCCCCTCGTCGTGGCTGCTGCCGAGCGCGTCGATCAGGGCGAGCGGACCGCCGGGTGCCTCGGCGGCCAGCGCGTCGAACCGGGCCATGACGCCGCTCTCCGGGGCTGCCAGCAGCTCGATCAGGCGCGCTTGATCCTCGGGCGAGAGCACGGGTGTGTTCGGGTGCGCGGTGTTGGCGGCCCGTCGACTTCGGTGCTTCGTCGGTCTGGGCATCGCTGCGGCATCTCCCCTGGTCCAGCGTTGAGCCGTGGACTGAAGTCCACGTCCATCGCACCGTCGCTACGCGACGGGATAGACGGCCCCGGCGTGGCGTAGCCACGCACCAATGGTAGCCGATCGGTCTTCGCCAACTGGCCCAGACACCGCGCGAAATCCCGCACCTGCCGCGGGTTCACCACCGCCACCGGGATCGCGGCACCGTCCAGCGCCGCGACCACCTCCCGTTCGAGGCCACCCGTCGCCTACCGCCCGCTCGCTCGAAACCGTTGCTCAAGTCCGCTCGTCTTGACAGAATGTACGAAGGTGGTCGGGCTTCCGGGGCGTTCCGGGTGCGTCAGGCGAGCCTCGCGCGGGCCGTCTGCCTCTTGCCGGGGCAAACGGGCGGGTGTTCTTGACGCACGCTGAACTGTGATGCCGGGCCGCCGTTGGCCGCCGGACACGCCCCTACAATGACCGTCTTGACAGCAGGGTCGGGGGCATGCGACATGGTCGGCGGAAGAGCGGCAGCCCGGTGGTGCTGGCACCTCGTCCCGCTGACGAGCCTGCTGCTCCTGATTCAGATGCTCGTTTTGACCGCCGTCGCGCGCGCCGAGGCGGCCTACGAGATCTCCCCCATCGGCTCGGATGCCGGCCGCAGGGTGGACCGCTATCAGGTGACGCTCGGGCCGGGCGCCTCGCTCTGGGATCTCGGGTTCAACCGCCTGCCGCTCGTCGCCATCGAGCAGGGCGACAACAAGGTCGTGGAGCTGATCGAGCAGAGCTTCAAGTCCGAGTATCCTGACCGCGATGCAAAACTGGTCAAGCCCGGCGACACCTTCGTCCTCGAAGTGCCGACCGGTACGTTCGTCTCGAAGACGATCTCGCGTGACCAGCCGGACCGCGTGGTGTTCGAGTCGTACGCCGGCGACCAGTTGACGACGTTCCCGAAAGACCCGGTCGTACAGTACCGGCTTCGGCGTGCCAGCGACCCGAACGAGGTCGAAGTGCTGGTCCAGGGCGGCCAGTCCGATCCCGTCGACGCCGCGAAGAAGATCTACGATGTCCCCAATCCGGACTTCCTCCAGGTTCGCGTCGTGCGAGGGGCGCTCCAGGAACGAACCTCGAAAGTCACCGTGGACGTGAACCGTCGGTACCTTGACGACTTCAGGGCGATCCGTGACCGCGCCGTCCGCGTCGAGGACACGTTGCAGGGCCTCAAGGCGTACTACTTCAGCCCGGACGACCAGGATATCCCGTTCGTGCGCGTGGACGACACCGTCGGCGACCTGACCGACCCCGCTACCTTCACCCGCATCTTCCGGATCGCGTACTACCGAGACGGCACCGTCCGGAAGTACATCATCACCGAGGCTGGCGACTCGGTCGGCGTGCTGGCCCGCCCCGAAAGCGAGGTCTGGAAGCGCACCTTGCCCACCTGGCAGGAGTGGCTGCCCGGTCAGGCCGAGGCGCTCCAGCCGTTCGCACCCGCCATCGCCAGCTCTGGCGCGCTCCAGCCCGGCCGCATCCTGGTCCTTGCGTTCCGGCCGCGCGTGGTCGTCGCCTCGCCTCGGCCGGTCGGCGCGGCTGGCTCCTCCAGCGGCCTGAGCTGTGCCGGACTGCCGCTCGGGATGGTGCTGCTCGGCGGCGTCCTGGTGGCCCGCACCCGCAAGACTGGCCCGCGCTTCCCGTAACCGGGCAGGGTCTCCTAGACCCGCCGGCGAGTCGCGGCGACGCGATGCGCCGCCGCCAGCGCCGATCGTGCCCAGACCACCAGCTCGTCTGGCTCGTCGATCAACCGTTCCGGCGCCAGCCAGAAGGAGAGGTCGATGGTCCGCCCCTGCTTCGCGTAGTTCAAGGGCGGCGAGGACTCGGCCTCCTTGAGCGTGTCTTTGTTCTGGTCGTCCACGCGGAGGTACAGCATATCCTCCGCTACCATCCCGAACATGACGCCCTCGCAGAAGACGCCGGTCTTCCCGAACATCCGCCGCATCGAGATCGGCCCGAGCGCAGCCAACTGCTCGCGCAGGAGCTCGGCGAAGGCTGGGCTGGCAACCACCTCAGTTGGCGGTCGGAGAGACGTACGCCGAGCAGGCCGCCGAGATGCCACGCGTCGAGTTGCTCGTCTCCAGCCGACCGGCGATCTCGTGCCAGACCTGCCAGAGCGCGTCACCCTCGCGCGCGAGGCTCAGCCCTCGCTGCCAGTCCAGGTCGATCCAGGGCGAGGCGCCGGGGGCAGGCGAAGCCCAGGGCGCCACGCCCTGAAGCCCCGTCGCGTCGATCAAGTCCCCCGTGCTCCAGTCGAACGTGTGACGCTCGCCGAAGATATCCACCCAGCTTCGCGAGCGGCCAGACCGGAGCGCCGTCACGCGGTCGCCGTCGAAGCGGGCCTTCTCCTGATCCGGGTCGCCGAGCGTGAACCCGTGCTCGGTGATCATCACAGGCACCTTCAGCTTCTGAAGGTACATCGCATCGTCGAGCGCGTAGTGATGGAAGTCGTAGTTCGTCAACGTCCAGACGTTCCAGCAGTACTCGTGGCAGCCACGGAGGATCTTCTCGAAGCGTTGCTCGTAGCCCGGGACCAGCTGCTGGACCGGGTCGCCGTCGTTCGGGCGGTAGGCGTAGTCCGTCAGCTCGGCCAGGTACTGCGTGCCGGTCAGGATCAGGTGGTTACGGTCGATCCGTCGGATGGTGTCCGTCATGTCCGCCATCCAGTCGATGTACCACTCGTACGCCTCGTCCACGCCGTCGTGCGGGGTGACGTCGCGCGACTTCATCTCGTTGCCCAGCTGCCACCCGAAGAGCGCCGGGCTGTTCGCCCCGACCGCCACCAGCCGCTCCACCCACGGCTTGTAGTTGACCTCGTAGTTCGGGGCGTCCGCCAGCTGGCCGCCGCCGCACTCCTGGCTGAAGCTGTACCGCGTCACGCCCCGCCGGTACCACGGTGCGTTCAACACGCGCGCTTCGCACCAGCCGGCGTGATCGAAGCCGTACCGGTCGCCCGGCACGCCCGGCTCGTAGTAGTCCGTGAAGTTGACCAGGACGTAGATCGCTTCCTGGGGCGGGTGAGCGGCGTTGAACTGCTCGACCACCCGGAGCAGGTCCGCCAGCCGCTGCTCCACCACCCCCGAACGGATCTGCTCCTTCGGCAACAGCGTCCCGTGGCCCGTCGCGATCACGCGCAGCCAGCGCATCTGGTGCTGGCGCATCCACTCCAGGTTGTCGCGCAAGCCGTCCCGGAACATCAGGTTCGGGACGTTTGACCCGACCGAGCGCAGCGGACGGCAGAACGGGTCGTACAGCTCCCCATCCACCACCGAGACGTACCCGACCGAGCGCCAGTCGCGGCTGGGCAGCGGCTTGGGCGTGGGTGACGGCTCCGCGACGACTGGTGGCGCCGGCCGGGCCACGTCGTTCAAGGTACCGGTCAGGTTCGCCTCTTCGCGATCGTTCGGCGGCGGCTCCTGGGCCGCACCTACCATCGGGACCAGGACCGCCAGCCCCACGGCCAGCAGCAGCGTCCGGACCACGAGCCGAATCTTCACGGTCGACATCGGGCGGGCTCCCACGGTTTCAGGTCTCCACGGACGTGGCGGCTGGAGCAGCAACGGACGGTATCGAGCCGGCACGTCGGCGCCGGTCACGACACCCTTTGTCAGAAGAGACGGAGCAGCGCTGTCTGTGTCTCGCGCGGGCGCAAGATCGGGCACAATGTCGGCCGGATCGGGCCGCCGTGCGCGGCACAGTCTGTCGTATTCGCGCCGGTTGGCGCCAGGGAGATGTCGTCATGGCGGTGATGCCGGCTGAGCGCGCCAAGGGACTGTGCGAGGCGGTCTTTCAGCGGCTTGGGCTTTCGGACTCCGAAGTCGCCGACTGCACCCACGCCATCATGTTCGCCACGATGCGTGGCCTGGACAGCCACGGCATCGTCTCGATCCTGCCGGGGATCGCCGCCAGCGTGCAGCGCGGCCAGACCCGGGCGCACGCCGAGATTGTCACGCTGAGCGAATCACCGGTGACCGCCGCCTACAAGGGGAACCGCGCAGCCGGGCCGGTCATCGCCTCCCACGCGATGCGGGCGGCGCTGGCACGCGCCCGCGAGTACGGCGTCGGCGTGGCGACGGCGATTCACTGCGCCCACTTCGGCGCGGCCTCGGCGTACGCCGCGATGGCCCTGCCAGAATCGATGTTCGGCCTGGTGATGTGCAACTCCGCGCCGGTCGTGGCGCCGTACGGCGGAGCGACCCCGCTCCACGGCACCAACCCGATCTCATACGCTGCGCCCGGCCGCGAGCTGCCGCCGATCGTCCTGGACATCGCCACCAGCACCGTCGCGTCCGGCCAGCTGATGAAGGCGGCCCGACGCGGCCAGCAGATCCCGCTCGGCTGGGCGCTCGACCCCGATGGCAAGCCGACCACCGATCCCTCGGCCGCCCATAGAGGCTCGCTGCTGCCGTTCGGCGGGCACAAGGGATACGGCATCGGCATCCTGGTGGATCTGATGACCGGTGCGCTGGCCGGTGCGCCGCTCGGCCTGGGCGTCGAGCAGCACAACCCCGATCCAGACGTCGGCGGGCAGGCGTTCACGTTCCTGGCGCTCGACCCGCGCTTCTTCGGCGGGCGCGAGGCGTTCGTCGAGCGGGTGGACAAGCTGACCCGAGATGCCAAATCGGTCCGCCCTGCTGACGGCTTCTCCGAGGTGCTGCTGCCGGGCGAGCTGGAGTGGCGCGAGGAGCAGCGGCGGTCACAGGAAGGCATCCCCTTCCAGGATGGCGACTGGCGTGCTCTCGCGGCCAGCCTGGAGGGCGCCGGCCTCCCGCGCGAGCTGGTCGAGCGGTTCGCCCCGGACGCATAGAGAAGGCCCGTTGGCGGGTGGGGACTCCCGCTACTTCCGCAGCGCCCGAAGCCGTGCCAGCGCCTGACCGGACCAGCGCCCGGACCACTCTCGTGACGCCGCCACCCGCCTCGTCGTGAGCTGGACTGCCGTCGCTCGTGCCTGGCTGGCTGACACCCGAACGGTCGCCAGTCGGGCGAGCCAGACTGGCTGCTCGCCGCGCCGCCAGCCAGCCACGCCGCCCGTCAGCGTCAAGATCACGCCGAGGCCCATCAGGCCCAGGCCCATCGTCGCCAGTGGCAAAGAGAGCCAGCCGCCGGGAGCATCCGATCGCCCCCGGATCGGGCGGATCAGTTGTCCGTCAGCTCCAGCCTCGGTCGCTGCGCCACGTACATCCGCCACGGCAGCGGGATCGGCGTTCGGATCCAGACTCGCCGACTGCTCCGCGTCGCTTGCTGCCACCCGGCTCAGCCCCGTGTCCCGACCGTCGCCGACAGCCAGGCCGGTCGGCCGCTCTTGCCGCCCCAGGTCGCTCGGATCGAGTCGCGTCCGTGGGGCCAGCGAGGCGACTACACTCGACGGCTCGCCGTTCACCCGGGCCGTCCGTGCCCCGAGCAGGTCCAGCGTCTGCTCGCGAAGCCACTCGGCGGCTGGCCCGCGATTCACGTGAATCGGGGTCTCCGGTATGGCCTGCACGTCGTCCACGTTGAAGTCGTCGCCGATGGAGGCGAGGCTCTCGGCAGTCAGCCGGTTCGGCACGATTGGCAGCGGGCGCAGGCTGTCGCCGAACCCGATCGCCACGGCGTGGCGCGGCACCGAGCTGTCGGCCCAGGCGCGCTGGAGCTGGGCCGGGCTGATGAGGAGGTTGTAGCCGTACTCGGTGGAGTAGGCGGCGTCGTTGTAGACGAAGTCGTCGCCGGCCAGCCCGGTGATGACGATGTAGTGGTCGAACTCGGTGACGGAGCCGAAGTGGCCCGGCAGGCGGCGGTACTTGGTCAGGGTGATGACTGGATGACCGGCCCGGACCTGCTCGCGGACGGCGTCGATGGTCCAGCCCTGAAGGCCGCTCGCGGTCCCGAAGGTGTGCAGCCCGGCCTCCTGGGCGATCCGCGCCAGGACGTACAGGCTGGTACCGGCCTCGGTGTCGTAGTTGCCGACCAGATGGTTCAGGTAGTCGCGCACTGACGGCGGGTCGATGTCCAGGCCGAACGCCGTCAGCACCATCGCCAGCGAGGCCGGGCCGCAGTTGACCAGCGAGAAGGACGTCCCGTCGATCTGGGTCCGGAACGGCACGCCGAGCACCAGCGAGGTGTCGTTCGCCCAGCTCCTGAGCTGCGCGAGGCTCCCGCCGCCGGTCTCACGCAACGCCGCGAAGCTGGTGATCAGGCGGCGAGGTGGAGCACTGGCCGCCACCACATCTTCCGGCGAGGGCGTGCGCGCCACTGACGGTCCGACGATCGGTTGTGGCGAGCTGATCGCGAACGTCAGGCCCGGCGAGATCGGCAGCGCACGCGGCGACGCAACCACGATAGCGCCCGGCTGCTGCCCGCCCACCGACGGGGGCACCGCGATCGGTCCCACCCGGTTCACGCCCGGCGCCGACGGCGTGCCGTACGGATTGACGATGGCGACTGGCTGATTGGACGGGGGCGCGGACTGGCCGGACGCCTGCTGCGACGGCTGCTGATTCGCGGTCGGCGGCGAGGGGTACGGCACCACCACCGCCGGCACCGAGACCATCGTCGGCGCGACGACGACGCTGGTCGTTCCGGGGGACGACTTCGCGGACGGTGTTGCGTTGGCGGCCGGCGTCGCGGTCGCCTTTGGCGTCGGAGACGGCGTCGGCAGCGGGAGCAGCACGAAGTCCACCCGCTCGGTGTCGCCGCCGTTGATAGTGACAGTCTGGGTGCCGTCACCCTTCAGCTTCGTGCCGTCGGGCGGCGTGACCTTGACTGTGTACTTGCCCGGCAGCACGTCGCCGAACGTGTACTTGCCGTCAGCGCCGGTTCGCCGCACGTCCGTCTTGGAGCCGAACGTCACGCGGACCTCGGCGTTGGCGACGGGCTTCGTGCTGTTGCCGCTCTCCACGGCCACAAGCCCGCCGATGGTGCCGGGCTTGTCGTCAGCCGCGAACACGACGGGACGGACGGACGGTTGAGTGAGCGCGAGGAGGAGTGCCACGATCAGGATGGGCACGTGCCACTCACGCAAGAGTGTCAGGATACGAATGAGCGTCTCCAGGACTCGCGGAGTTGCCGGCTCGGAGAGCCGGTCGCCGTGGGCCTTCGGGCTCCACGTAGAGAAAAACGAGTCAGGGATCGGCCTGTCCCGCTCTCTTGGCCGCGCGAATGACTCATTTATGACACGCCTTCGCGGTCGGACCGGACCGATCCTACTCCACGGCCGGATAACCGGTCAAGCAGTGGGAGCAGGATCGAGAACTCGGTCCCACCAGCCCGCGAGCTCTGAACGTGAATCCAGCCGCCGTGGGCCTGAATGATCTCCTGTGCGATAGCCAGCCCCAGCCCGCTCCCGCCGCCAGAGGTCGAGCGGGCTTTGTCGAGCTGATAGAAGCGCTCGAACACTCGTGGCTGATCGCCGGGCGGGATGAACGAGCCGGTATTGTGTACGGCGATGTACCCGAACCCGCCACTCCGCCGGCCAATCGGCGAGATGACGTGGGCGCCGGGTGGAACCGTCATCGCGCCGGTCGCGAGGGTGATGGTGCCGCCCGACGGCGTGTGCTTCAAGGCGTTGTCGAGCAGGTTGTCCACCGCCCGCTCCACCCAGCGGCTGTCAGCCCGGACTGGCGGCGTCTCGTCCACGGTCAGCGCCAGCGACACGCCGCGCTCCTCGGCCCGTCGCTCGGCGCGCTCGGCGGCCTGGTGGGCCAGGATCTCCAGCTCGCACGGCTCCAGCTCCAGCCGGACCTGACCAGACTCGATCTTGCTCAGCTCCAGCAGGTCCTCCACGAGGCGGCGCATCCGTTCGGCCTCCTCGTTGATCGCGTTGCCGGCCTCGGCGTAATCCTCCGGGGTGCGGAGTGCGCCGTCCACCATCGCCTGCGAGAAGCCCTGGATTGAGGTCAGCGGCGTGCGAAGGTCGTGCGAGACGTTCGCCACGAAGTCTCGCAGTGTCCGATGCGAGCGGGCGACCTCGCGCATCATCATGTTGAACGCCGCCGACAGCCGTCCGACCTCGTCGTCGCCGCTCGCCTCGATCTCGTGGTCGTACCGCCCGAGCGCCATGTCCTCGGCGGCGCGCGTCATGCGGGCCAGCGGCCGTGCGATCGACCCGGCCAGCAGCCACGCCACGACGATCGAGGCGGACAATGAGACCAGCGCCGCCAGGAAGAGGCGCGGCGCCATCTCGCGGATCACGCTCCAGACGGTTGGCGGCTCGTGGACGATCGCCAGCACCACGTTGCTGGGGCGCGGCAGCGGGCGCTCGAAACGCTCCGGTCCGCCGGGCTGGAGGAAGATGAATCGGAGCCGTGGGTCGTCGGTGCCGGGCGCCACCACCAGACGCGCCCGCACCATCGGCCCGAGCGGCTCGGCGGCCGGCACGTCGATCCGGTGGTTGAGCAGCGCATCGCTGCTGTCGTAGATGATCTGCCCGCCGGCCCGCGCCAGCACCAGCCGCACGTCGAGCTCGTCGGCCTGCCGGTCCAGGAAGTCACGGGCCTCTTCCAGCGTCCGCCCCTGCGCGTCGAGCTGGCGTGACTGCCCGAGGATCGGTCCGATCAGCGAGCCGACCCGCAACAGCTCGCGCTGCTCCTGGTACTGACGGATGATGAAGACGAAGCCGATGCCGACCAGCAGCAGCGTCAGGAAGATGATCGCGGCGAACGCCAGGATCAGCCGCGCCCGCAGCGAGTGGGCCGGCGTCAAGCTCCCCAGCCAGGCGCCTCGCGAGGACGGCGCCCGGGTGACGGCTGGCAGGCGGGTGGTCGGGATGTCGTCCCAGGACGGGCCACCATCTGGTCGCGCGGCACCTGGCGGGGCGGGCACACGGACCTGACCCGTCTCCTGGCCGGGTGCGATCAGCGGGATCGGCTCGCGCTGGGGGTCAGGTCTGGGTCTTGTGACGGCCACTGGCAGCCCTCGGCGGCAGTTGATCGGCGGACACGAGCTTATAGCCCACGCTCCAGACCGTCTGGATGCGTGCTTCACTGGTGGAGAGCTTGTCGCGGAGCCAGGTGACGTGCACGTCTACGGTGCGGGAGTCGCCGCCGTAATCGTAGCCCCAGGCGACCCGCAGCAGGCGCTCGCGGTCGAACACCACGCCGGGGCTGGCGGCCAGCGTCGAGAGCAGGTCGAACTCCTTCGGCCGCAGCTCGACCAGCCGGTCGCCGATCCTGAGCTCGCGGCGATCCAGGTCGATGGTCAGATCCTGGAAGCGGATCACGCGTGTCGGCTCAGCGCCGCGCTCGGTCCGGCGCAGGACGGCTTTGACGCGGGCCACCAGCTCGCGCGGGTTGAACGGCTTGGTGACGTAGTCGTCCGCGCCCAGCTCCAGCCCGACCACCTTGTCCACGTCGTCGTCGCGCGCGGTCAGCATGATGATCGGGACGTCGCTGGTCTTCCGCAGCTGCTTGCAGACCTCCCAGCCGTCCATGACCGGCATCATCAGGTCCAGGAGGATCAGGCTCGGGCTGGTCTGGCGCACCTTCTCGAGCGCCTCGCGCCCGTTCGCCGCTGACTCGACCTGATACCCCTCGTTCCGGAGGTAGAGCCGAGCCAGTTGGACGATGTTGCGCTCGTCGTCCACCACCAGGATCGTCGCCCCGCTCATGGTGCCACCTCCGGGAAGCCCCACCCCCGGCCCCTCCCCACCGCGGTGGAGAGGGGAGCCGGCTCATCATCTCCCCCTCTCCATCGCAATGGGGAGGGGGCTGGGGGGTGGGGCTTTCTCATCACGCTACTCATACCGTAACGCCTGGATCGGGTGGAGCCGTGCCGCCCGCGAGGCCGGGTAGATCCCGAAGAAGATCCCGACCGCCGCCGACACCGTGAACGCGAGCAGCACCGACTCCGGGGTCACGACAGTCTGGAGGCCCTGGCTGGCGGCGGTGCCAGTGGAGCCGGGCATCGGCATCCCGGCGATGATCCGCGAGACGCCCCAGCCGAGCGCCACGCCGACTGCGCCGCCCAGCACGCTCACCATCACCGACTCGACCAGGAACTGCGAGAGGATGTCCTTCCTGCGCGCCCCGACCGCCTTCCGAATCCCGATCTCCCGCGTCCGCTCCGTCACCGAGACCAGCATGATGTTCATGATCCCGATCCCGCCCACCACCAGCGAGATCCCGGCAATCGAGCCGAGCAGGATCGTGAACGTCTGGGTGATCTGGCTGAACGTCGCCAGGAAGTCCTCCTGACTCTGGATCGTGAAGTCGTCCTCCACGACCTTGTGGCGGTCCCGCAGCAGCTCCCCGACGTCCGCGACGGTGTCGGTCATCTGCTTCTCGTCGGACACCTGGATGTTGATGACCGAGACGTTCGCGGCGCCCCGCACGTTTCGTGCCGCCAGGAGTCTGGCCTGCATCGTCGTGATCGGGACGAAGACCTGATCGTCCTGGTTGCCGAGGCTGGTGCCGCCCTTCGCCTCCATCAGCCCGATGATCTGGAAGGTGGTGGCGGCGCGGTTGTTGAAGCTCATTCGGACCGACTGCCCGACCGGGTCGTCGTCGCCGAACAGGGTCTTGGAGACGTTCGCGCCGAGCACCACCACCCGCGCCTTGCCCTCCATGTCCTGCCGCGAGATAAAGTCGCCGCTTGCCACCTTGAAGTTACGGACGTCGGTGTAGTCCGGGGTGGTCCCGACCACGCGGGTGTTGGTGTTCACGCCGTTGGCGATGATCTGACCGCCGCCGTTCTGCTCCGGCGCCGTCGCCACGACGGTCGGGATCTCGCGCGCGACGGCGTCCGCGTCGTCGACGGTGAGGGTGGCCGCGCTGCCTTGCGCCGAGCGTACGCCGCTGGTCTGGGTCGAGCCGGGCCGCACGAACAGCAGGTTGGTGCCCATGCCGCGAATCTGGTTGGTGACCTGGGCCTGCGCGCCCTGCCCGATCGACATCAGCGAGATGACCGCGCAGACCCCGATGATCATCCCGAGCATCGTCAGGACCGTGCGCAGCTTGTTGGCGCCGAGCGCCCCCATCGCCACCCGCACCGACTCGAAGATGTTCATGCCGAGGCCCCCGCCGATGCGCCAGCGTCAACAGACATGCCGACGAGCACATCCCCGCGGCAATCGTCACGAAGACGTTCCACCCCCCATGTCATCCCGAGCGGGGCTACCGCCATCCCGAGCGGGGCTACCGCCATCCCGAGCGGGGCTACCGGCATCCCGAGCAGCACACGCGCCATCCCGCGCAGCACACCCGCCATCCCGACCGGCGCCAGCTTGCTACACCCTTTTGTCATCCCGAGGGAGCCCCAGCGACCGAGGGATCTCACGCTCCGGTGCAGGGCAGCATGAGATCCCTCGGTCGCTGGGGCTCCCTCGGGATGACAAAAGGGTGCGCCGATCTCTGACAAGACGCCAACCATGCCCTTCATGCTGACGCTCCACGGGAACGATCCGGTAACGGCATGGTTGACGGGCGGGCACTAGGAGCAGCGGTCGGCAGGTCGTCCGGGGCAGCCGGCATCGCCAGGACCGCCTCACGGGTCTCGTCGCTCACGATCAGGCCGTCCCGGATCTGGATGACCCGGTTCGTGTGGGCCGCGATGTCCGGCTCGTGGGTCACGAAGATCACGGTGATGCCCTGCTCGCGGTTCAGGCGCTGGAAGATCGCCATGATCTCGATGCTGGTCTTGCTGTCCAGGGCGCCGGTCGGCTCGTCGGCCAGGATGATGCTGGGGGTGGAGACCAGCGCCCTGGCAATCGCCACGCGTTGCTGCTGCCCGCCCGATAATTCTGACGGCTTGTGGTGCGCTCTGTCGCCGAGGCCGACTGCATCCAGGGCGTCCATCGCTTTCTGGCGTCGGTTCTTGACGCTGGCGTAGATCATCGGCAGCTCCACCTGCTCTACCGCCGACATACGCGGGAGCAGGTTGAAGCTCTGGAACACGAAGCCGATCTTGCGGTTCCGCACCAGCGCCAGGTCGTCGTCGCCGAGCGCGCTGACCTCCTGGCCGTCCAGCACGTAGGTGCCGGACGTGGGGGTGTCCAGGCAGCCGAGGATGTTCATCATGGTGGACTTGCCGGAGCCGGACGGCCCCATGATCGCCACCAGCTCGCCGTCCTCGATGTCGAGATCGACGCCGCTCAGCGCGTGCACGACCACGTCTCCCATGACGTACTGCTTCGTGACCCCGCGCAATCTAAGCATTGCCCTGTACCTGCCTGCTGACCTATGCCTGCCCGCTATCGGCCGCCCGGCCGGAAGCCACCGCCGCCACCGGGGAGGCCGCCGCCACCCGGCAGCCCGCCGGCTCCTGGCAAGCCGCCGCCGGGCGCACCGGCCCGGACTGGCGCGGTGTTCGTGCCGGGCACGATCACCATCTCGCCGTCCGCGATGCCGTTCAGGATCTCGGTCTGCTGGTCGTTCGTCATCCCGACCTCGACCGGCCGCATCTGCGAGCCGGTCGGCGTCACCACTTCCACCATCGTATCGCGGCCCTGGCGCCGCACCGCCCGCGTCGGGATGACGATCACGTCCGTCTTGCGGTTGATGGTGACCGTCACGCTCGCGGTCAGGCCGCTGGGCAGGGTCACGTCGTTCGGGATCTGCATCGTGATGGCGATCGGGTAGGTCACCACGCCCTGGGTGCTGCTGCCGCTTGGCGAGACGGCGGACACCTGCCCTCGGAACCGCCGGTCTGGTAGCGCGTCGAACGCGACCTCGGCCGGCTTGCCCACCGACAGTTTTGCCACGTCCACCTCGTCCACGTTGGCGTCCACACGGACCGCGCTCGGGTCCACCAGCGTCACGAAGATCGAGGTCGAGGTGCCGGCCTGAGTCTGGTTCGTCGCGCCAGAGCCGACGACCTCGCCAGGGTTGCCGTTGATCGCCGCCACCATCCCGTCGATGGGCGAGAGGAGGGTCGCGTCCTGGAGGTCGAGCTCCGCCTGCTTCAGGTTCAGCTCGGCGATCTTGACCCCCTCCATCGCGATAAGCAGATCCGTCTCCTTCGAGCCACGCGTCGTGGAGGCCAGGTTGGATTGCGCGGACGCCAGCGACGCCTGCGCCGCCTGGAGGTCGGACGGCTTGACGCCGGCCAGCAGGTCGTTCAGCTTCGCCTCGGCGCTGGTGACGCTGGACCGCGACGAGTCGAGCGCGGCGCGGGCGGCCCGGACGTCGGTCTCCAGCGGCCCGCCCAGCAGCACCTCGATCTTCGCCTGGGCCGCGTCGTAGCTCTTGCGCGCGCTGTCCACCGCGCCCTGCGCCGCCACCAGATCGGCCTGCGTCGGGCCGGCCTGGAGCACCAGCAGCTTCGTCTGGGCCGACCGCAACGAAGACTCGGCGCTGGCGACGGCGGACCGTGCCTGGAGGATCTCGCGCGGGTCCGGATTGCGCAGCGCGTTCAGCTTGGCGATGGCGGTCTGGAGATTCGCCTTCGCCTGCTCCACGGACGTCTCGGCCGCCGAGACGTCGCCCGGCTTCGGGCCGGCCAGCACCTGGGCCAGCTCGGCCTCGGACGCCTTCACCTTCAGCTTCGCCGCGTCGAGCGACGCCTCGTCCGCCTTGATCTGGGCGCTGGACGGCTTGTTCGGATCCACGGCGTCCTTGTCCGCTTTCACCTTCGCCTCGGCGCTCTTGACGCTGGCGCGGGCGCTCTCCAGGCTGGCGCGGGCGTTCCGCACGTCGGCCGCCTCTGGCCCCTTCTTGAGATCGTCCAGCTTCTTCTGGGCCGTGTCCACGCTCGCCTGGGCGGACGCGACTGACGCCTGCGCGGCGGCGGCGTCCGCGCCGGTCGCGTTGAGCAGCAGGTCGAGCTTCGCCTGGGCGCTCTTGAGGTTCTCCTGGGCCTGGGTCACGCTGCTGGCGGCGGCCGCCAGCTCGTCCGGCTTCGGCCCGGCTTTCAGGTCGGCCAGCTTCGCCTCGGCAGACTCCAGCTGGACTCGCGCCGACTCCAGCGAGCTGGTGGCCGCCGCCACCTCGTCCGCCTTCGGGCCGCCGAGCAGCGCGTCGAGCTTCGCCTGAGCCGAGACCTGTCCCGACCGCGCCGAGTCGAGCGCCGTCCGCGCAGCCTGGATGTCGGCGGCGGTCGGGCCGTTGGCGACCTCCTGGAACTTGGTCTGGGCCGCCTCGAACGACGCCTGCGCGGCGGCGACCTCTTCCGGGGTGGCGCCATCACGCAGCTGCTGAACCTTGATCTGGGCCTGCCGCACCGAGGACTGGGCGTTCTCGACCTTGAGCTGGAACGGCGAGGTGTCCAGCGCAGCAATCGGCTGGCCGACCACCACCCTGTCGCCGAGCTTGACGAAGACCTCTTTGATCTTTCCGCCGGCCGCGAAGTTGAGTTTCACCTGCTTCGTCGAGACGGTGGTGCCGCTGGTAGACACCGTCTGGGCGATGGCGCCACGCCGGACCGGCACCTGGGTGCCCTGGACGACGGGCGCGGCCGGCTGGCTCCAGCGCTGGTACCCGATCACCGCGAGGGCGGCGACGAGCGCGAGCGCCACCAGCCACATCCAGCGGTTCCAGCGATGCGGGGCTGGCAGTCTCGTCAGGCGACGGGGCAGTGCCAACGGCATCTGCATGGATGAATCACCTGTGCTCGGCCCCGGCGGGCGGACCGGGATCCCATTTGCCTCAAACGGTGCACGACGAAGCCGACGACAGTACAGCAGCGGCTGTCGACCGTCTCCTGAGTGTGCCACCGACCTGTTAAAGAAGTGTCAACGCGCGGCTAACGACCAGATAACGAAGCGGGTCTGTGTCGGCTGCCTGGGTATAGTCACCGTGATGGGCATGAGGATGAGCGGCCACCGGGCGGCGGGCGAGATCCGCGGCATGGGCCGCATCAACTACGACTCGCGGGCACGCCCGTCCGCGCCACTGTCGTCGATCGTGCCGCGGATCGTGCGGTATTTCAAGCCGTACACGCGCAGCTGGCTGCTGATCCTGGCCTGCATCGGCGCGGCGGCGGCGCTCAACCTGCTGCCGCCGCTCCTGATCCGCGAGATCATCGACGTGGCGCTGCCGACGCGCGACGGCTGGCTGCTGGTGGCGGCCGTTGGCGGCTACGTGCTGTCCGGGCTGCTGGCGCGGCTGGTCGGCGTGGCCCAGGCATCGGTCAACGTGCGGATCGGCCAGGGCGTCATGTTCGACCTGCGCAACGAGCTGTACCGCCACCTCCAGAAGCAGTCGATCCGCTTCTTCACCGAGAGCAAGACCGGCGAGCTGATGTCGCGCGTCACCAACGACGTGAACGGCATCGAGGGGGTGGTGGCGGGGACCGTCGTCAGCGTGGTCACCAACGTCGTCTCGCTGGTCTCGGTGATGGTGGTGATCGTCGGGCTACACTGGCAGCTGGCGCTGTTGTCGCTGGTGATGCTGCCCTTCTTCATCCTGCCCACGCGGCGGGTCGGGCGGATTCGTCAGCAGCTGCGGCGCCGCACCGCCGAGCACCAGGGGATGCTGGCGTCGGTGATGGCCGAGACGCTCTCGATCAGCGGCACCCTTTTGATGAAGGCGTTTGCCCGCGAAAGGTACGAGGCCGAGCGGTTCCACGCCCGCGCCAGCGAGCTCCGCGAGCTGGAGATCCGCCAGCGGATGGTCGGGCGCTGGTTCTTCATGGTGATCGGGCTGTTCCAGTCGATTGGCCCGGCCCTGATCTACCTGTACGGCGGCTGGCTGGTGATCCAGGGCGAGATCAGCATCGGGACGGTGGTGGCGTTCGTGGCGTACCTGCGCCAGTTGTACGGCCCGGTCAGCGAGCTGGCGAACGTCCACGTGGACACGATGACCTCGTTGGCGCTGTTCGAGCGGCTGTTCGGCTACCTGGATCTCGTGCCGGAGATCGCCGAGCCGGCCAACGCCCTCGTCCCGCCGCCGGCGAAGGGCGAGATCCAGTTCGACGCCGTCTCGTTTGGCTACGTCGAGGGGCGGCTCGCCATCGACGACGTCTCGTTCACGGCGCAGCCGGGCCAGCTGGTGGCGCTGGTCGGCCCGAGCGGCGCCGGCAAGACGACGGTGACGTATCTGGTGCCGCGCTTCTACGATCCGGTCGCGGGGGCGATCCGCGTGGACGGCCACGACGTTCGCGAGCTGAGCCTCGAGTGGCTGCGCTCGCAGATCGGCATCGTGACCCAGGAGTCGTACCTGTTCCACGCCACCGTGGACGAGAACCTGCGCTACGCCCGCCCGGACGCGACGCGGGAGCAGATCGAGGCCGCCTGCAAGGCCGCCCACATCCACGACTTCATCGTCGGGCTGCCGGAGGGGTACGAGACGCTGGTCGGGGAGCGCGGCTACCGGCTCTCGGGCGGCGAGAAGCAGCGGCTTGCGATTGCGCGCGTGCTCTTGAAAGACCCGCGCATCCTGCTGCTGGACGAGGCGACCTCCTCGCTGGACTCGCGCTCGGAGGCGCTGATTCAGGCGGCGCTGACGCCGTTGCTAGAGGGGCGGACCAGCCTGGTGATCGCGCACCGGCTGAGCACGATCCTGGCCGCCGACGTGATCCTGGTCTTAGACCGTGGCAAGCTGGTGGAGCAGGGCACCCACACGGAGCTGCTGGCACGCGGCGGGTTGTACGCCCGCCTCTACGACGAGCAGTTCAAGCCGGGCCGCAACGGCGCTGCGCCGTACGCTGACGTGGCGCTGACGCCCAGCCCGACCGCATGACGGCGCGGCGCGGTCACCAGACCGGCGCCGGCTGCCCGAGTGCCTGCATCACCCTGGCTTCGACGGCCCGAAATTCGACCTCCAGAAGGTCGCGGGCACCTTGTTCGGAGAGCACGAAGCTATCTGAGTAGCGAGCATAGAACCCGGTGTCTCTCAGCACGTCGTAGCTTCCGCTGCAATGGGCGATGGCCGGGTCGTGATGCACTCCATGTGTGCGCTCATCGTGATTTCTGGGGGCGAGATGGTATCGCTTCCAGAGGTAGGCGTTCACATAGTGAACGGCGGCATAGAAGACGACGACAGCAACCCATTCCCAGGGCTCGGGCTCCAGCTCGCTCTGAGCGAGAAGTGCTCGCGCGAGGTCCCGATTGCGACGAGCGATCTGGAGGTGATTGAGGGTCTTTTGATCCACGCTCAGCCAACACGAAACGGAATCTGCACCGCATGTGGCGGCAGAGCAGATCGTGGATCTCCTCGAAAGTAGCGCGGATTGAGGACATAGACGTAGAAATCTGACCTCTTGAACCGGGCATAGAGCACGTCAATGAATCCGTGGAGAGCGCGTTCCTTCGAAGCGTCGATGACTTGTGAGAGTAACCAGAGATCGACGCCATCCGCCCGGGTCGATACCCAGATCTCCTCGACCACGGACTCGTCACGGGCAGCCTCGGCGAGCATCCGGCCAAGCTGCTCTGCGTAGGTTTGCGTTGTGAGCGCCATGAGGCCCCTACCACGAATCCTGAACGTGTTTCCAGCACCTCAAGTCTAGAGCACAACGGGGGTCAGATGATGCTAACGCTTGTGTGTCGGCGGCTGACAAACGTGCAGGACGCGAGATGTCAGGCTGGGCGCTCGTGGGCCGCGTCGGGGGCGCGCTCCTCGACCGAGCGCGCCAGGTTGATGATCGGCCCGACGTGCCCGCCGGCGTTCGCCTCCTCCAGGCGCGTGATCCGGCCGAGACGGTCCACCGTCTTGGCCGCGTCCAGGGCGCTGGTCAGGATCTCCTCGGCGTACTCGCGCAGGTCGGCGGGCAGGCGCGGGTCTTCCAGCAGCAGCTCGGCGTACCCCACTGTCACGCCCAGTCGGTTGTTCAACTGATGCTGCGCCGTCCGCGCCGCCAGCAGCGCCCCGGCCAGGCGGGCGCGGCGTAGCCCCGCGACGACCGATGCCGCCATGCCGGCCAGGATCTCCAGCGCCTCGCCGTCCTGCTCGTCGAACTTCACGTCGGGATCGCGGGTGCCGACCATCAGCGCGCCGAGGAGCTCCCCCTGGCGCATCATCGGGGTGGCGATGCCGGCGTGCAGCCCGACCCGCCTGGCGACTCCGAGCGACTGTGGGTCGCGCTGGTAGTCGTTCGAGATTACCGTCCGCCCCAGCACGATTGCCTGACCGCCCAGTCCCTCGCCCGGCCTGATGTCGACCGGCTTGCCGTCCACCAGCGGGATGGTGCTCCAGACCCGCTTCAAGACTTGCTCGTCCTCGTTCCAGCAGGCCACCGAGCCGACCTGACCCCGCAGCAGTGCCACCGCCTCGTCCACGAGGCAGCGCATCAGCGTGTCGGGGTCGGACTCGTTCGTCAGCTGGCGCAAGATCCGGAGCAGCGTCAGATGCCGCGCCTGCGCCGCCGGCCAAGACGCTTCACCTGGTACCCGGTCGGCGTGCGATGGCGACGACGTGACGCGCCCAGCGCCCGTGGAGGGCGTGGCGTCAGGGCTCGGGCCAGGAGGAGGAGAGCTCATCGGCTGTATCGAGTAGAACGCGGATGAGCGGCCCGGAGAGGCAAATACGCGCCCCGAGCGGAGAATATCTCACGCGAATCTAACAACCAGTGCGACGCATCTCGGAGACAACCTCGTCGGGCCGCGCCGGGGACACACGTCCGACGCCGAAGACACCGCTGCTCGGCGCGCTCAAGTGCCGGCGCTCGGGCGCTCCGGCAGGCTGCGCAGGATCGTCTCCAGGCGGCAGCGCATCCCGTTCCCGCCGTTGTAGCACGAGCCGTCCCCGCTGCGGCCCGGCCCCCACGAGGTGAGCCCACGGCGGCTGTCGTGGCGGGTGATCGGGGTCAGCGGGCTCTCGGACGACCACGAGCCGATTCCCACCACCTGATCGTAGCCAAGCACCATGTTGATCTGGAGGATCTCCTGGGCCAGCCGCGCCTGCTCGTCGTCGGGGCCGTACTGGCCCGGCAGCTCGCGCGAGGTGCCCAGCTCCTCCACCACCACCGGCAGCCGCCGCCCGTTCGCGCACGGCTGGCTGACCACGTAGTTCAGGTCGCGGTCGATCGGCATGTCGCCGGGGCGGTTCGAGTCCAGCCAGTCGTACGTGTGCAAGGTGTACGCGTCGATCGGTCCCTCGCAGTAGAGGCGCCGTGCCAGGGTGTAATCGTAGGCTGGCGTCAGGTGGTGGCTGCCCATCGTGCCGGGCCAGATCGGGGTGACCGGATCGATCTTCCGAATCTCGGCGTGCATCTGCTCCATGAAGTCCAGCACGACCGGCGGATCGTCCTGGGTGTTCAGCTCGTTGCCGTACTCCCAGGCCAGAATCACGTCTCGTGCGCCCCGGTTCAGCACCGTCGAGATGATCCGTCGGCTGAACTCCAGGTATGGGCCTTTCCAGTTGCCGGTGAAGAAGGGCAGCAGATGCTGCCAGTAGCCGTCCTTCCACCCTTCGCTGTCTTTCGACTCTCCGGGCACGCCCTCGTGGTTGTTGACCAGCGCCACGATCAGCTTGACGTCGTACGCCCGCAACGACGGCGCGACGTCCGCGATCCGGTTGCCGAGCCAGTCGGCATCCGCCATGCTTGACTGCGAGCTGTCGGTCGCGAAGATCCGGATCGCCCCGGCGTTCATCCAGGCCGCGTACTTGATGTTCTCCTGGACCGGGTCGATCGAACGGTGCATGAAGCCGCCGTGCATGTTCAGGATCAGGAAGCGGCCGTTGATGAAGCCCTGGTAGTCAGCCGAGTTGCCGATCCGGCTTGGGGGGAACGGCATCGCTTCGGCCGGCGCCGGCGCTCCGCCGGCCACCAGCACGATCGACGCGGCGACGACGGGGACAATCCAGCGCAGCAGGCTCACAGACGCTCCTCGGCGCACGGTCTCCGACGCCGGGGACAGCGAGAACGCACGTCAACCGGAATCGGGGCAGCGAACGCGGAAGCTTACGCCGGGCGGGTGGGCGCGACCAAGTGTTCTGTCACTCAGATGAGAACTGCCGGTTCCGACACGGGCCAGGGGGCCGCAGAGCCGGTACACTTGGGCGTCGATGCGAGTGGACCGCCCCCGTCACCGTCGTCCGGCCGGCTCGTCGGGCCTGCTCATCCTGGTGCTGGCGTGCCTGGTGGCGCTCAACGCCTGCCTGCCGCCGCCGCGTCCGGAGCCGACCCCCACGCCGCCGCCGACCAGCCGGGCGACGGCGACCGGCACGGCAGGATCGGGCACCGCCGGCACGGTGCCGGAGCTACCGGCGCCCAGTCCTGGCGCTACCTCGGCCAGCCCGGCCGCCAGTCCAGCCGCCAGCCCGGCCACGGCCACACCTGCCGCGACGCAGCCGGCTCGGGAGACGCCGACACCCGGCCAGCCGCCGGCGCCGACGCAGACACCAGCGGCCGTCCAGCCCGCAGCGCCAGCAGCGGTCAATAAGCGCGGCGTCCACCTCCTGCTGGACGACGGCAACGTCCGCTTCCCGGAGCGCGTCTGGGAGCAGCACGTCAGCTG
Source organism: Chloroflexota bacterium (assembly GCA_046328125.1). Lineage (GTDB taxonomy): Bacteria > Chloroflexota > UBA6077 > UBA6077 > JACCZL01 > JADZEM01. The sequence continues at coordinate 91,054 of JAXLXF010000013.1, read as the reverse complement.
GGCCAGGCAGTTGAGCGGCCCCGGCGGCTACATCGTGGAGCTGGTGCGCTCCAATGACCTCAGACCAGAATCGTGGCAGCACTTCGTCGATCTCCTGGCCGAATACGAGCAAGTCCCGATCTTCCGCCTCGCCACCTTCAAAGACGAGAAGAACCAGTGGTGGACGGCCCCCGCGCCTGACCCTGACGGCCTCGGCTACAAGAGCGAGGCCGACCGCTGGCGCCGCTTCTTCGACGCGCTCACCTGGAAGTCAGACACCGTGCTGGTGACGGTCGGGAACGAGACGAACCGCCCGGACGAGTGGGGCGGCTCGCCTGACCCGGCCGCCTACGCCCGCTACCTGCGCGACGTGGCGGAAGCGTTGCGCCGGGTCCGCAGCGTGAAGGTGCTGGTGCTGAATGGCGCGCTGGACAACTACGCCCCGAGCGCCACCTTCGGGCGGACCTTCAGCATCGATTCGGAGCGGTACCTGGAGGACATGGCCGCCGAGATCCCGGACATCTTCGACAAGCTGGACGGCTGGGCCGCCCACTCCTACCCGCTTGGGCCGTTCGGCGAGCCGCCCGGACGCCAGACCTTCAAGATCGACGACACCCGCCCGACCGCCCGTCCGCGCCGCCAGCCGCCCGGCGGCATCATGAATCGCGGTGTGAACGGCTACGAGTGGGAGCTCTGGAAGCTGGACCAGCTCGGCGCGGCGAAGGAGCTGCCGGTCTACGTGACGGAGAGCGGCTGGCGCCACGTCGCGAGCCAGTCGCCCAACTCCAGCGACAAGGAGTACGCCACGGTCAGCAACGACCGCTTCGCCGAGATGGTGACGCTGGCGTACGACGGGCCTCCAGATGGCAAGGCTGATGGCTGGACCCCCTGGAACAAAGACCCGAGGGTCAAAGCGGTGGCGCTGTTCGCGCTGGCCGGGCGGCCAGACCTCTGGGGCCATACCAATCTGCTGCTGGTGGACCCGCTCGGGCAGGTCCAGGGCGCGTACCCGTTCGCCGAGGCGCTGGCCCGGGTCTACCCCGGGCCGGTGGCGCAGCGGACCGGCACGCCCGAGCCGCCGCGCTGACGTCCCGGGCAACGTCGCCGGAAGCGTGGCGAAGCTACCCTGGCAGTCCGGTCCCGAGCCATCCATGGGCACGCGGTGCATTGCGATTGTCGTGCACGAGGTGTTGGCCCAGTAACCGTCCGGCGATGCGCGAGTTGACAGCCCGGCGTCCGAAACAGAGCCTACGCTGAAAGGCAGGGAGCGAGTGTCGGCCCCGTCAGGCGCGGGCAGCCCTCCGCCTGGTCTGGCGCCCGGCCTCGCAACCTGCACGCCTGGGGGATGCCGGCCCTTGGGGGGCGTCGGCGCCTGAGATCAGCACGCCATGTCGTCATGCGTGAGAGCGCACGCTTTCACGCGGTTGGACTTCAGGTGCCGGGGGGCACCAGAAGGAGCCATTGTGACGGAGCTGCTCGCGAAACCTGGACACCGCGTGTCCATCATCAGCCTCGGCGTCGCCGCGGCCCTCATCGCGCTCTCGATCGGCAGCCTGTTGTTCTTTCGCGCCAACAAGCGTGTGGTGATCCCAGAGAATGCCATCGTGCTGGGGGTGACCCGCGAAGAGGCAGCAGCGCGATCCGCCCGCTTCCTCCAGGAGACGTTCCAGCAGGACGCCGACGCGTACCAGGGGACGACCATCTGGTGGACGGACTGGACAGCCAAGACGTACCTGGAGAAGGAGCTCGGGATCGATCGGGCGACCGCGTTGGCGGACTCGGTGGACCTGTGGGGCTTCTGGACACGCTACGTCAAGCCCGGCCAGGAGGAGGAGATCCAGGTCACGGTCGCGCCGGATGGGCGGATCGTCGGGTACGCGTACTTCATCGAGGACGACGCACCGGGCGCGCATCTCTCACGGGAGGAAGCGCTCAAGATCGCGGAGCGGGCACGCCGCGAGATCACGCCGCTGCCGGGCACCTGGCAGCTGGTGGACAGCAGCAGCACCGAGCAGGCGGCCCGCCGCGACTGGTCGTTCTCCTGGCGGCGGACGGATCTCGGCATACCCGCAACCGGGCCAGATGGCCGCGACCAGGCCGAGATCCGCTTCGACGCGCAGGTCATGGGCGACCAGCTTGGCAACCTCCAGCTGCGGCTGCAAGTCCCGGAGGCCTGGCAGCGCGACTACCAGGAGATGCGCGCCGCGAACACGCTGACGCGCCAGGTGGACTGGTACCTGGGCCTGTGGTCGCTGCTGCTCGCGGCTGCCGTCGTCGCCGTGCTGCGCTTCATTCGTGACGACCTCCGCTGGCGCACGGTGCTGGTGCTTGCCGTCGTCGGCGCGCTGCTCCAGGCGGCGTCGGTCATGAACGCCCTGCCCGGCAGCATCGGCGCGTACGACCCCCGGACCGCGTGGGGAGCGTTCGTCGCGCAGATCGGCCTGAGCGCGACCTGGCAGGGATTCTGGTTCTTCTGCATCATCCTGGCCTTTGGCGCAGCCGGCGAGGCGCTGTATCGCCAGCGCTTCCCGAACCACCTGACGCTGGCGGCGTCCTTCAGCTGGCGTGGGATGATGACCCGATCGGGCGCCGTGGCGCTCGGCCTGGGTGGCCTGCTCACGAGCCTGGTCGTGGCGTATCAGGTGGTCTACTACTACGCCGGCGGGCTGGTGGGCTTCTGGACCCCTGCCGCTATCTCGTACAGCAACGTGTTCAGCACGTTCGTGCCGTGGCTACCGGCCGCGACGGACGGCTACACGGCGTCCATCTTTGAGGAGTTTGGCTTCCGGCTGTTCGCGATCCCATTCCTGACGCTCCTCCTCGGGCGGCTCACGCGGCGGGTGTCGGTGGCGCAGTGGCTGGCGATCGTGGTGAGCGCCACGGTCTGGGGATTCCTTCACAGCCACTACCAGCAGAACCCGTTCTACGCCCGTGGGATCGAAGTCACGTTGATGGGGATCGCGTTGGGCTGGCTGATGGTGCGATACGGCATCCTGGCGTCGATCGCCGTCCACTTCAGCATGGACGCCATGTACGGCGCCCTCCCCTTGGAGAATGGCGGCTCGACGACGAGCGTCGTGCTGGCGTACGCGATCGCCCTGCTGCCAATCGCGCTGGCTGGCATCGCGATGGCGCGGGCGTGGCTGCGTGGCGGCTTCGAGGACGAGGCGGCGCTGTCGAACGGCGCCGCGGGCACGTCGGCGTCGGCCCAGACCGAGCGGCCAGCGGTGGTGACACGCGCCTGGACCTATCCGGGCCTGAGCGCGGGTCAGCGTCGAGTGGCGCTGGCGCTTGGCGCGGCCGGATTGGCTGCATTGCTGGCGGCGACGTTCATGCTCCGCGCGCAGTCGACGGTCGGCATCGACGCCAGGCTGGCTGGCGCACGCGCGGATGCATTCCTGGTGTACCAGGGCGTGAACCCGGCCGACTTCCAGCGCGTCGTCTCGCTGGAGCGCCCGGCGGTGGACGGCGACATCTCGTACATGCGCGAGCATGCCGCTACGGCCGCGGACCGCGACTTCTTCGATCGCATCTCGCCCACGACGTACTGGCAGGTGCGCTACTTCCGTCCGCTGGAGCAGGATGGGTATCTTGTGTTCGTCCACGCCACTGACGCGATGGGGCCGTCGCCAGTTGCCTTCTTCCACGTCGAGGCTGAGGAGAAGGCGGGCGCCAGACTGTCGATGGACGAGGCGCGCAGTCTGGCCCAGACGTACCTTCTGGCGAAGCCGGACTGGCAGGGCGTCGATCTGACCCTGGTGGACCAGTCGAGCATCGACCGTCCACATCGCTCGCTCTATACGTTCACCTTCGAGCGCTCCGACGTTCACTACGCCGAGGCGACCATGCGGGCCACGGTCCAGGTGAGCGGCGACCAGATCGTCTTCTACGGCCCGATCGTCAACGTGCCTGAGACGTGGCTGCGATCGCACACGAGCAGTGGCATCTCGACTGCCGCGTCAACCGGGATCGGTCTGCTGGGGATGGCGCTGTTCTTCTGCCTGGGGGGCATCGCCTTCATGCAGCTTGCCCGCCAGCGCGCACTGCCGATCCGCTCGGGGATGACGGTGGGAGCGCTGGTGCTGCTGATCGAGTGCGCGAGCATCGCCAACGGCTGGCGGCTCCTGTTCGAGAACTACGACACGACGACGCCGCTCCCGAGCTTCGTCGCCCAGACGCTGGCGCTGAAGCTGGTCATGGCGCTGGTGTACAGCCTGATCTGGGGGATCTCCTGGTCGCTACTGCTCGGGCTCTGGCGCACCGAGGTCGGCCAGATCGTGCCGAACGAGAACCGGTCTCGCTGGACCCGGGAGACGGTGCTGCTCTCGCTCGGGCTACCGCTCCTCCCACTGGCAGTGGTGTCGCTGGGGGCGACCATCCACCCGGACGCCGCGCTGCTGGGGCTAGACAACTGGCTCCCGACCGGGGCCGCCACCCCGCTCCCGCTGGTGGCAGCACTGGCCGACGCCGACTACTGGGGGCTGTACGTTCTTGCGTGGCTGGTGACGGGCCTGCTCCTGCACCGGCTGTTCGGGCGCTGGTGGCCGACGGCCGGACTCGGCGCAATCGCGGTGGTGTGGGGCGCGTGCCAGGCCGACACGCTGGCGGACGGCGCCGTCGCGGCGGCCCAGGTCGCGGCGCTGCTGCTGCTCGGCGCGGCGAGCGTGCGCTGGCTCGCCCGTGCGAACCTGGCGGCGTACCTCGGGGCAGCGCTGGTCGGGACGCTGCTGCTCGAAGCTGTCTCGCTGCTCCAGACGACCGACGCCTGGCTGTTCGCGAACGGCGTGGCGCTGGTCCTCGTCGCGGTGGCCGGGCTGGTCGGGTGGCTGGCGCTGATGGATCAGACCCGCCCGGGCGAGATCGCCCCGGTCGGCCCGGCGGTCCAGGCGGAGGGCCGAACGACAGCCGCCGCGGCGTAAGGCTCGCCGCCGCGCGCGTACGTCGTGCGTAGGCTGCTCGGTGGCAAGGGTACGACCGGTGCATCGCGGAGGGTGAGAGGACACCGTGTCCTCTCACCCCCCGCTCCCGTTCAGGCCCTGATGCGCGGCACGACTTCCTTCGCCACCAGCTCGACGGCGTCCCAGTAGTTGGGCCACTCGTCGGACTCGGAGATCGAGAAGATGTGGTGCGTCACCCCGATGTCGGAGAGCGCCCGCAGCCGCTTCGCGAGGCCGTCCGGCGTCTCGACCGCCTGGCGGGCCAGCAACGCCTCAACCGACAGGTTGCTCTTGACGGCCAGTTCTTCGACCATCCGCTTCCTGGCGGCCTCGTCCGGCGCGATGCCGGTGAACGTCATCTTGCAGACGTCGAAGTCCTTCGCGTTCTTGCCGATCGCGGCGCAGGCCGCCGAGAAGCCGTTGTACTTCTCCTGGATGGCCGCCGGGTCGGTGCCGCCGCCGGCCATGTTCCAGCCGGTGGCGTACTGGGCGGTCAGCGCGAACATCTGCGGCCCACCCGAGGCGACCCAGACGGGAGTGGGCGGCACGACGGTGCGCAGGCTGGCGTTCTTGACGTTGAAGTAGCGGCCTTCCAGGGTGACGGTCTCGCCCTTGAGGAGGCCGGTCATGATCGGCAGGTACTCCTTGAACGCCCCGATCCGCCGCTCGAAGTTGTGGCCGAACGCGGTGTTCTCGTTGACCTGGTTGCCCGCCCCGATGCCGACGATGACGCGCCCACCGGACAGATCCTGGAGTGCCCCGGCCATCTTCGCCATCATGCCGGGGTGGCGGAAGGTCGCGGACAGGACGTTCGTACCGAGCTTGACCTTCTCGGTCTTGACGGCGATGGCGGTCAGCAGCGTCCAGACTTCGGGGAAGGTCTCGATGCCGGACGGACGGTCGAAGTAGTAGTGGTCCGGGAGCCAGACGGCGTCAAACCCGAGCTGCTCGATGCGGACGCCGTCGTCCATCATCACGCGATGGCTGGGAAAGGGAGTGGTGGCAGGATCGCCCTCGCCGCGTGAGATGAGGTGAACCCCGAATCCAAGCTCTGGCATCAAGCCCTCCTTGCTGTTTCCAGATCGGAGGGTATCGGGTGGTCGGCGGGGTGTCAACCCGCCAGGAAGAGGTGGGTGTGCGTCAGCTCCTTGTGGGGCGCGATGTGGGGCGCGATGTGGGGCGCAATGTGGGGCGCAATGTGGGGCGCGATGAATCGCGCCCGTACGAGGCAGCGCCCCTGGTACGGGCGCGATTCATCGCGCCCCACGGGCCGACCGCGGTCAGGGCGTCAGGTGGGTCTCCCCGGTCTTCGCGGCCTCCACGGCGGCCGGGCTGTGCGGCAGCGTCAGGTACGCCCCGCGCACCCACGGGTCCACCATGTCGTCGTAGTGGGGCGAGCCGGGCAGGCCGGAGACGCCGGTCGTCAGGACGGTCGTCGTGGCGTCGAGGTCGCCCAGGTCCACCACCACCCGGTACTCCGGGCCAGAGACCACGTCGAACGGCGCGTCGTGGGAGAAGCCGTTGGCGTTCAGGACGTAGCCGGTGCCGGGCGTCTCGCGCGGGGCGGTGGCGAAGAGGCCGTCCGTGCCGGGCCGGCCGTCCAGCGGGTGCCGGAACGAGACCTGATGGACGCTGCCCCAGCGCCAGCCGGCTGGGTCCGCGCCGAAGCGGGCTTCCAGGTCGGCCAGGGCCTCGGCGGCGGCCTCTTCGGCGATGGCCGCCAGCGATACCCCCTCGCCAAACCAGCCGGCTGGCTGCCCCGCCGAGAGCAGACGCTGCGCCAGCCCGGAACCGGCCCCCAGCGAGCCCAGGAATCGGAGCGTCTCAGCCTCGAAGCGGGCGGCCAGCACGCGGCGGTGCCAGCGCTCGAAGAACGCCTCGAAGACGGTGGGGCTGATGCTGTCGGTGGTCATGCGGAGATCCCAGCCGGCCAGCAGGTCGAGCAGGCGGGCGCCGGCCGTCGTGCCGCCGAGCAGGCGGGCGAGGGCCGGCACGACCTCGGCGGCGCGCAGGTTGGTGGTGTCCGCGTGCATGGTCCGCAGCTCGTCAGCCGTGAAGGTCTGCTGCCCCTCATCGAAGATCTGGCGCAAACGGAGAGCGCGATGGCCGGGCGCCCACCAGCCGTACAGCGGGACGGTCTGCTCGGCCACGTCGACTGGGCGGTTGTTGGCCGTGCCGACCCAGCCCCGGTCGGGATCGACCAGCCTGGGCAGCTCCCCGAAGGGGATGTAGCCGGTCCAGGCGTGGGACGGGTCGTTGGCCGGACGGTAGCCGCGCGTCAGGTCGCCGTCGCCCCGGACCGGGATACTGCCCGTCGCCTGCCAGCCGATGCTGCCGTCCACGTCGGCATAGACGAAGTTGAAGATCGGCAGGCGCCAGTGGTCAAGGGCGGCGCGGACCGAGGCGGCATCTCGCGCGCGGTTCAGATCGAGCACGGCCTGGATCTCGCCGAGCACCTCGTGGCCGGTCCAGCGCAGGCTGAGGGCGGTCGGCTCGCCGTTCGGGCCGCTCTCTGGGGCCAACGGCACGATCGCGTCCACCAGCGGCCCGCGCGCCGTCGAGCGGACGGTCAGCGTCTCGTCGGGAGCGCCCTTGACCGCGATGGTCTCAACGCGACTGTCCAGCGTGGCCCAGCCGTCACCATCCTGATAGCGGGTGGGGCCAGTCGGGCCGTCAGCGGGAGCGTCCAGCGTCTCGACGTACAGGTCGCGGGGGCTGGCGACCAGATTGGTGAGGCCCCAGGCGACGCGGTCGTTGTGGCCGAACCAGACGCCGGGCGTGCCGGGATAGCCGGCCCCCGCGACGTCGTAGCCAGCGCCCGACAGGTGAACCTGATACAGCCCGACCGGCAGCATGTACGGCAGGTGTGGGTCCGAGGCGAGCATCGCGTGGCCGGTCGTGGTGCGCGAGGGCGCGATGGCCCAGTTGTTGGAGCCGCCGGCCGCGTCGGACCCGCCGGCCACCGCCGCGACCAGCCGCCCGTTCCCGGCGCTGGACGTTGTCCCGGCGCCAGATGGCGGCAGGATCGTCTCGTCGGGCGCCTCGGTGGTCAGGAAGTCGGCCGCCAGCTCCGGCCCGAGCACGCGCAGCGCTGCCTCCCCAGCCGCGATGTTCTCCAGCCGGCCGGTCAGCTGCCAGAAGAACGCCTTCGTCAACGCGAGCGTGTCGCGGGGCGTCCACGGCTCGGGGGCGTACTCCAGGATCTCGAATTCGACGGGCAGGCAGCCGGGCTCAGCTGTGACGTGTTCGATCCAGGCGTTGATCCCGGCCGAGAAGCCGTCCAGCGCCTTGTGGGCCTCGCCCGAGAGCGCCGCGACCTCCTGGTCCGCCAGCCGCCCGAACCCGAGCAGCCGGTTGCGGCGGTCCGAGGCGACGGCGTGCGGCCCCAGGATCTCGGCCAGCCGCCCGAGCGCGCGGCGGCGATAGTAGTCGATCTGCCAGAGGCGGTCCTGAGCCACCGCCAGCCCGTACCCGACGAACAGGTCGCGGGCGGTCTCGGCGTAGACGTGGGCCGTGCCAGAATGGTCGCGGACGATCCTGACTGGCTGCTGAACGATGCCAGACAGGCTCAGGCTGGCTGGCGGCAGCTTCGCGGCGAGCAGGGCAGCACGCGCAGCGTCGAGCGCGGCCTCTGTGACGCCGGCCTGCCGGGCAGCGTCGGCACGGGTGCGCTTGCCCCTGAGCACGTCGAGCAGCAGTTCCCGCCCGACCGTCCCCCGTCCGCCCGTCCCGTTCGCGCCGCTGCTCGCCGACATCGTGCTTCACCTCATTCGTCACCGATCTGGTGGGGGCAGTGTAACCGGGTCACGCCGATTCCGCTGATGTGACACAATGGTCAGTAGGGTACGAGGCGCCGATGCGAGGTGAGACCCCATGATCAGCGCGAACGCCGTGCGAGAGACTGTGGGCGTATGCGGCGGATATCCGTGCGTCGGCGACTCGCGGATACCGGTGCGCTCGCTCGTGCTGGCATACCGCAAGCTGCGAGACTTCGCGCTCGTGGTCGAGGCGTTCCCGACGTTGACACCAGAGGCTATCCGCGCTGCACTCGACTGGTACATCGTGCATCCGACGCGCGTCGAGGAAGACATCGAGCGGAACGCACGGACGCTCAATGAGCTCACGCGCCAGGCATGATCGAACCGTGGATCAAAGTTCTCACTGACGAGATGGTGACCCCTCGTCTGGCAGACACCTTCCGCCTGCGGGGGTACGATCTCACAAGCTGTCATGCCGTTGGCCGGGCGAACCGGGGCATCTCAGATAGTGACTATGACTTACGAGGCACGGACCGCCTCGTCGAGGACACGTGCACGCAGCCGTGGCCGCAGCGAGTCTGGCATGACGAGATCCACCCGCTGACCGAGGATCTCTTCCAGCCGTACCTGGATGCGACCGAGATCGAAAAGGTCCAGCGGGCGGCCAAATTCGATCAGCACGTCGACATCGCTGTCTGGCCGCGCTTCGTCACGAGCCACGGAGCCGAACAGCGAGAGCGAGTCGGCGCCCATCGCCCGCAATTCGTCGCGGTGTTCGGCCAGCAAGCGCAAGGCTTCTTCACGTCGCACGCTGGACCCCGATCCTGTATGTGAGTGACATCGCCCGAGATGGTCCCGAATGAGCGCGCCCGGAACGACGTGACCGCGCGGCTCAGAAGGCGTCGTCGCGGCGGCCGGACTCGAAGTCGGAGAGGCGGGCGGCCAACTCCTCGGAAGAGAGCAGCCCCTTCTCCACCAGTAGGTGCTCGAACGCCTCCAGCCAGCGCTCGTAGTACGTGGACTCGCTGCCAGTGCGGTCAGCCTCGCCGATCTCCGCGATCAGCTCGTCCCGGAACTCGTCCCAGGCGAACAGTTGTCGCTCGTGCATCGAGATCGTCATCCCGAAAACGCGTGCCTCCCAGGCCGCGTCGAACACGAGCTCGCCGTTCTTGCGCGGGAGCGCACCGGTGCCCTGCATGTCCGCGATCTGGCTGTCAGCCTGCCGCGCGTCCGGCCGTGCTGAATCGGGCGGTGTTGCCTCGGGCTGTGCTGGCATGGGCTCAGCCAGCCGCCACCGGCGTCGCCGGGGCCTCGACCTTCGCCACACCGATCATCGCGTCCCGCGTCACCAGCGCCGCCAGCTCCTCCTCGGACAGCCCGTCGGTACCGGCCGGCCGCTCCGGGAGGACCAGATAGCGCAGCTCCGAGCTGCTGTCCCAGACCCGGACCTCGACCGAGTCATCCAGGTCGAGCCCGAACTCGTGGAGGACGGCGCGTGGCTCGATGACGGCCCGCGAGCGGTAGGCGAACGACTTGTACCACGTCGGCGGCAGGCCCAGGAGGGCGCTCGGGTAGCAGGAGCAGAGCGTGCAGACGACCAGATTGTGGACGCTCGGCGTGTTCTCCACCACCGCGATCAGCGCCCCGCCGAACCCCATCTCGCCGACCGCCGCCGTACCGTCCGCCAGCAGCCGGGCCTTGAAGGCCGGATCGGCCCAGGCTCGTGCCACGACTCGTGCGCCGTGGTGCGGGCCGATGTCGTGCTCGTAGACGTTGATGACCTTGTCCACCAGATCGCTGGAGGTCAGCCCCTTCTCGATCAGCAGCGACTCCAGCGCCCGGGCGCGCAGTGACGCTCGCGATTCCGGCTCGGCGTGGTGGCTGCCGTTGTGGTGGTCGTCGTGATCGTGGCCGTGGTCGTGGTGCCCGTTCCCGTGATCGCCGCTCATCGACGCTCGCTCCTTCTGCTTGTCTGCCTGCTGGCCGCTGCCTACCTGACGTCCGCTTCGAGGTACGACTCCCAGAGGTCGATGCAAACGCGCTCGCGGGGCTCAGAGGACGGCCCCCACAATTCCGTACCGTCGAAGCTGACCGTGTACATGGGCTGGGGCTGCTCGCCCTGGCCGTGGGCATGAGTGTCCGGGAAGACGAAGCAGCCGCGCACCGCTTCGACGGTGCCGCGCTTGCCGCGCGCATAGCGAGGCAGGCGGGTGTGGCCGGTCGGGTGGACGTTGTGCGTCACGACGCGGTCCCCGACCGCGAACCGGGGCGCTGCACCCTCGCGCTGGTAGAGGAACTGCGCCGACGGCCGCGTCAGCAGCAGCGTGACTAGCGACGGGTCCTCGCGCTGGGGCTTCGGGGTGTCCGGGTGCTCGTGGAGCTGCCCGACGCGTGCCTCGAGCTCCTCCTGGCTGATGACGCCCTTCTCGACCAGATTGCGCTCGAGCGAGGCGAGCCAGCGCTCGTAGTAGCTGGACGCGAGGTACTCGGCCGGGGGCATCCGCTCGATGCCGTGGCGGGACTCGTCGATGTTGACGATCTCGCGGGCGCGGGCGACCTGATACAGGCAGAAGACGGTCTTCTCCCACTCCGCGTGGAAGACCGGCTCGTTCTCCTCGCGGATCACCGGGCCGAACCCGTGCATCCCGCCCATGTCGTGGGGACCGTTCATGCTGCCGCCTCACTCATTCGTTTGCGGTCGTACCGGCCGTCCGGAGATGCTATCACGCGACCGCCTGACGGATGGAGGGCTGGCGACGAGCGTGCGTGCGTGGGAGGTCAGTTCACCTCGGCGAAGAAGCGGCGGAGCATCCAGAGACGTGGTGCACGCCGCAGCCAGTGGCGGTCGTCGGATACGGCGCCAGGACGGACGTCAGGGTAGGCGATCGGCTCGACGGCGGGCGTCGAGTCCAGCAGCATCGCCAGGTGGGCGTCGGCAGTGTCGATCCAGGGAAGCGCGCGGTCGAGCGTCGGATCCGTCAGCCCCAGCTCTGAGACGAGCAGATGCATGATCCCTCTCCCTGACAGAGCGCCACCCGACATTTCGCCCGCATCGGGTGGTGCGCTCATCCCTTCCAGGCTCAGGATACGCCCACCCGGACGGTGAGAACTGTGACCCGGATCACACATTGGCCCAGGGGGTTTACGACGCGCGCAGCCCGACGATCTCGACGGCCGGGACCGGATCGCGGAACCCTTTGAGGGCGAGGTCCCCCGCTGGCCGCACCTCGGCGACGGCCTCCACCGCCAGCCCGACGCGCTGGCTCGCCAGGATCTGGCCGTTCTTCGCCTCGCCACACAGCCGGGAGGCGAGATTCACGACGCTGCCGATCGCCGCGTAGTGGAGCCGGCTCTCGAAGCCGATCCGACCGAGCGTGGCGTAGCCGTAGGTGATCCCGACGCCGAACCCGAGGGTGTGCCCGTTCCGCCGCCAGGCCGCCGTCAGATCCAGCATCCGATCCCGCATCGCCACGGCCATCCGGACCGCTTCGGCCTCCGGCTCCGGGCAGGGCAGCGGGTCGTTGAAGAGGACCATCAGCCCGTCGCCGGCGAAATGCTCCACCGTCCCGGCGTGCCGCGCGATCAGTTCGCCCATCGTAGCGTGGTACTCGCCGAGCACGTCCATGACCTCCTCGGGCTCGGCGGTCTCTGAGAACGGTGTGAAGCCCCTCAGGTCGCAGAACACCACGGCGATCTGGCGGCGATGCCGGGCCAGCAGCGACTCGTCGCCAGCGTCCACGATCGTCTCGGCCAACTGCGGCGGCAGGAAGCGGGTCAGGCTGGTCAGCCGTTCCAGGCGGGTGATCTGCTCGGCGACGCGCCGCTCCAGGGTCTGGCTCCACTCCGCAAGGGCGGCGGCCTGGGCCTCGATGGTCGCCAGGTGGCGCCGCTCCTGGTCGTGGAGCCGCTTCTTTTCCAGGCAGGCGCCGATCCGGGCGCGCAGCAGGACCGGGTCGAACGGCTTGGGGAGGTAATCCTCGGCGCCCATCTCGATGCAGCGGATCACGCTGGCGTCGTCGCCGGTGGCCGAGATGACGATGAACGGGATACCTAACAGGCGATGATCGGCGCGGCGCCGCTCCAGCACGGCGTAGCCATCCAGGACCGGCATCATGATGTCGAGCAGGACGAGGTCTACGTCGTCATTCGCGAGCATGTCGAGCGCGACCTGGCCGTCCTCAGCGCGGAGCACGCGGTAGCCGAGCCGGCTGAGGCTGCGCGAGAGGACGTCCCGGTTCGCCTCGTTGTCGTCCACGACGAGGAGGGTGGCGGGGAGGCCCTCACCCCCCGGCCCCCTCTCCCTAGCCGCGGGAGAGGGGGGGCGGCGATCGGGCAGGTTAGGGTGGTCAGTGTCGGGGAGGGGTTGTTGGAAACCTGCCCCCACGGGGTCGGGTGTAGGGGCAGGCTTCCAGGCGTTGCTCGGTTCGTCTGACTTCCCTAACCTGCCCGCCTCACCGCCGTCCTCCAGCGCCAGCAGCCGCCCGGCCGCGTCCGAGATTCGCCGGGCGTCCTCCGCCAGTTGTCCGTGGCCGCCGGCGACGGCACGCGCGCCCAGCTGCTCGGCCTGCTCCCCGATCTGGCGGGCCAGCTCGTGCAACGCCAGTCGCTCGGGCTGGCTGTTCTGCCCCAGCACGGCGTCGATCCGGCTGAGTGCTTCGGCGCCGGCCGCCTGGATCGCCTCCAGCATCGGCACGAGATCGTGCAAGGCGAGGTCGGCGGCCTCCTCCGCGACGAGGCGCGCGTAGCTCAGGATATGGTTGACGGGGGTGCGGAGCTCGTGGCGCGCCTGCCGTAGCTCGTCTGTCATGCCGAAGGTTCACTCGGACGATGCGGGCAGCAGCGCCCGGATCTTCGGCAGCAGCCGGTCCAGGTCGATCGGCTTGGTGTCGAAATCATCGCAGCCGGCCGCCAGCGCCTTGTCGCGGTCGGCGCTCATGGCGTGGGCGGTCAGGGCGATGATCGGCAGCGCCCCGGTCACGGCATCCTCCTTGATGCGGCGGGTCGCCTCCCAGCCGTCCACCACCGGCAGGCTCATGTCCATCAGGATCAGGTCGGGCCGCTCGGCGCGTGCGGATGTCACGCCGCTCTCGCCGTCCACGGCCACGACAATCTCGAAGCCTCTCCGGCGCAGCAGGCGGCTGAGCGAGTCGCGGTTGAGCTCGTCGTCCTCGACGATCAGGATCTTCGGCATCCGTCACCCCCCGGAGTCGGCCCTCCTCAGCCCACCATGGGGCCCTTTCTCGCTGCGCGGCGCGAACATCGGCTGCGCCGACGTCACCACGGCCCCCCAGCCCCCTCTACTGTCCCGCAAGCGGAAGAGGGGGGAGCAGGAGCAGGGTACTCCGTCTGCCGACGCTGAATCGAGGCGGCGAGCAGCGCGCGCACCTCCGCCAGGAACGTGTCGCGGCTGCTGCCGGCCTTCTGCACGATGGCCCGCACCGAGCCGTTCAGCCGCTGACGGTCCTCGTCGGTCAGCTCTTTGGCGGTCATGATGACCACTGGCAGGTCGCGCCACTCGGGCCGGGCACGGAGCGCGGCCACCACCTCGAAGCCGTCCAGCTCTGGCATCATCAGATCCAGCAGGATCACGCCCGGCAGTTGGACGGCCAGCCGCTCCAGCGCGATCCTACCGTTCGCGGCCTCGTCCACGCTCCAGCCGTCCTGCTCCAGTGCCCGACGGACCGTCTCGCGGGTGGCGGGGTCGTCCTCCACGACCAGCACGGTGCAGGCGTCGCGGTCCTGGCAGTAGCGCCTCAGCGCCGCCACCAGCCGGGCACGGTCGATGGGCTTGGTGAGATAGTCGGCGGCGCCCAGAGCGTACCCCAGTCCTCGGTCCTCCACGATGCTGAGCATGGTGACCGGGATCTCGGCCAGCTCCGGATCGGCTTTGAGGGCGCTCAGGACCGCCCAGCCGTCCAGGCCCGGCATCATCACGTCCAGGGTGATCGCGGCTGGCTTCAGCTCGCGGGCCAGCCGCAGCCCCTCCTCGCCGCTGGCCGCCGTGACGATCTGCCAGCCCTCGCCGCGCAGGAACCGCTGCATCAGGTCGCGCGCGGCCGGATCGTCGTCCACGACGAGCACGATGGGGCCAGTAGCGAGGGACGAGGGGTGAGGGGCGAGGGGCGTGGAAGACGCACGCTCACTCGTCCCTCGCCCCTCGTCCCTCGCCACTGCCACCGGCAGGCTGATGGTGAACGTGGAGCCGACGCCGTACTCGCTCTCGACGGTCACGTCGCCGCCCATCATCTGGCAGAAGTGGCGGGTGATCGCCAGCCCCAGGCCGGTCCCGCCGAAACGGCGGGTGGTGGATGCGTCGGCCTGGGAGAACGCCTCGAACAGCCGTGAGAGCTGCTCGTCGGTCATCCCGATGCCGGTGTCGGACACAGTAAAAAGTAGCGAGTAGCGAGTAGCGAGTGGGGGGTAGCGAGTAGCGAGTGAGGGATCGATCTCGCCGTCACTCACTACTCGTGACTCGCTACTCGCTACTCGTAGCTCGATCAGCCCGTGGTCCGTGAACTTCGCGGCGTTGGAGAGCAGGTTGAGGAGCGCCTGGCGGACCTTCGTCTGGTCGGCGTGCATGGTCCCGATGTCGTCAGGGCAGGAGACGACGAGCGTGTTGCCGTTCCGCTCCACGAGCGGACGGATGACGGTGGTGGCGTCGCGGACCAGTTGCCCCACGTCGAAGGTTTCGAGATAGAGCTCCATCTTGCCGGCTTCGATCTTGGAGAGGTCGAGGATGTCGTTGATGAGCTGGAGCAGGTGCTGGCCGGCGCCGTGGATCCTCTGGAGGTCGGGGATGAAGTCCTCCTGGCCGGCGTCCTCGGCCTCTTCGCGGAGGAGCTGGCTGTAGGAGAGGATGGCGTTCAGCGGGGTCCGCAGCTCGTGGGACATGTTCGCCAGAAACTCGGACTTGTGGCGGGAGGCGTCTTCGAGCGCCCGATACAGTCGCGCGTTGTCGATCGCCAGCGCCGACTGCGCGGCGAACGTCTGGAGCAGCGTCACGACGTCGGCTGGGAAAGCGCCGGGCGACCGCCGCGCCAGCACGAGGCTGCCCAGCACGCGAGCCTCGCGCAGCAGCGGCACCGCCAGCAGCGCCCGATACCCCCGGTCGGCGATCAACTGGCGCACTCGACTGTCATAGGCACCCTCTACCAGGATATCGTGGACTTGCACGGGCGATCGCTTCGAGGCGGCCAGGCCACCGACGCCCTCGCCAAGACGCAGCGGGATCGCTTCGAGGGCGGCGGTCAACTCGACGTCGAGAGACTGCGTCGCTCGAAGCGAGAGCATCTCCGACGCTTCGTCGAGCTCGTAGATCGCGCCGTACTCGGTGCCGGCGAGCGCCGCCGCGTGGGTCACGATGGTGGTGAGGACTTGCTTGACGTCGAGTGACGAGTTGACGGCCTGCCCGATCTCCCCGAGCGCCTGGAGCTCGTCCACCGATCGGGCGAGCTCGCGGGTGCGGCCTCGGAGCTCCTCGAAGAGGCGCGTATTCTCGATGGCGATGACGGCCTGGGCGGCGAACGTCTCCAGAAGCCTGATCTGGCGCTCGGTGAACGGACGCACCTCGTAGCGGTAGAGGCCCATCACGCCGAGCGGCTCGCCATCCCGCAGAAGCGGCGTCGAGGCAACAGTCCGATGGCCGAGCGCCTGTTGGCTCCGCTGAGACGCGGGAAACTCGTCAGCAAGGGCCACAAGATCCGCGACGTGAATAGTCCGTCGCTCCAGGATGGCGCGACCGGACATCGTGGTTGGGATTACGGGCACGCGCAAGGAGTAGTTCCACTCCTGCGAATACCGTGGCCCGAAGCCAGCCAGGTTCACGACATGGTCGCCATCGAGTTGCTGGACGACCGTGGCTTCGGCGTCACAGAGGCGGGCCACGCGCTCCACGATGGCGTCCAGGACGGGCTGAAGGTCGGTCGGCATACGGCTGATGACGCGGAGGATGTCGCTGGTGGCGGTGTGGTCTTCCAGCGCCTCGGACAGATCGCGGGTACGCTGCTCCAACTCCTGGAACAGGCGCGCGTTCTCGATGGCGATGACCGCCTGGTCCGCGAACGTCTCCAGCAACGCGATTTGGCGCTCGCTGAACGGCTCAGCCTCGGATCGGCTGACCGTGAAGGCGCCAATAGGCTGTCCCCGGCGCAGGAGCGGCGTACTGGCCTGCGCCCCGGAACCGGCGCGTGCACCGGCGCTCTCTGGATACGTTGCGAGTTGCTCCCCCATCGATCCATGGATGTGAGTCGTGCGTGCCTCGACGAAGGCGCGCCCGGTGAGCGTTCCGACGATTGGCTGGCGGAATCCCACACGGTCAGGAACTGTCGATGCCAGAATAACGCACGCATCCCCGTCCATCTGGTAGAGATTGCCGAAGCTTGCGCCACAGATCCGGGTGGCGCTTGCGACCAGCCCGTCGAGCACGCGCTCAAGGTCCGTGGGAGACGACGCGATGACGCGCAGAACCTCAGCGGTGGCGGTCTGCTGTTCGAGTGCCTCGGAGACCTGACGGTTGCTCTCCTGAAGCTCCGAGTTGCGCCGCTGGAGCTCCTCGAAGAGGCGCGTATTCTCGATGGCGATGACGGCCTGGGCGGCGAACGTCTCCAGCAGCTGGATCTGCGGCTCGGTGAAGGCGCGGCGCTCAAAGCTGTAGAGCGAGAGCACGCCAATCGTCTCATCCGCCCGCAGCATTGGCGTTGAGACCTGGGCCTGATACCCGACCAGTTGGGCCATCCGCGCCGTGAACTGGAAGGCGTCGGCCCGCACCTGAATGTCCGGCACGTGGACGGTCTGATGCGTCATTAGGGCGTAGGTGGTGATCGAGCCTTGCTGATCCACGTTGCCGGTGACCTCATGGCCCTGGGCGCGCACTGCGGCGTGCTGCGCCATGAAGCGCTCGCCGGCGATGGCGACGGGGATCACTTCGTCGTTCTGGACGCGCTGGTGGATCGCACCGCCGTCGGCACCGCACAGTCGAACGGCGCTCTGGGCAATCGCTTCGAGCACCCGCGATGGGTCGGTCGGCGAGGCCGCGATCAGCCCGAGAATCTCGGCGGTGGCGGTCTGCTGCTCCAGCGCTTCGGTGACCTGCCGATTGCTCTCCTGAAGCTCCGTGTTGCGTCGCTGGAGCTCCTCGAAGAGACGAGTGTTCTCGATGGCGATGGCGGCCTGGGCGGCGAACGTCTCCAGCAAGTGGATTTGGCGCTCGCTGAACGGACGGACCTCACGGCAGTAGACCGCGAGGACGCCCAGCGGCTCGCCGTCACGCAGCAGCGGCGTCGAGAGCTGGGTGCGGTAGCCCGCCCACTGGAACGACTCCCATGTCCCCGGGAAGTCGTCTCGCACGAGCTCGATGTTCTGGACGTGGACGGTGCGGCGCTCCAGGATGGCCCGGCCAGACACCGTCCGCTGGCTCACCGCGACGAGGTTGACGCGAGCCGGCTCGACCATCCGGACCGGGGAGTCCGTCGCGAAGCCGGCGACGTTGCGCAGGTGCTCCCCTTCGAAGCGTTGGATCAGCGCGCCGTCCGCACCGCAGAGGCGAACCGCGCGCTCGACGATGGCGTCCAGGACCGGCTGGAGGTCGGTCGGGAGGCTGCTGATGACGCGGAGGATGTCGCCGGTGGCCGTACGGTCCTCCAGCGCTTCGGACAGGTCGCGGGTGCGCTGCTCCAACTCCGAGAACAGCCGCGCGTTCTCGATGGCGATGACGGCCTGATCGGCAAACGTCTCCAGCAGGGCAACCTCGCCCTCAGAGAACAAACGAGCTTCCCCACGCGTCACCATCAGCACGCCAGTGACGGCACCTTCCTTCAGGAGTGGAACCGTCAGGAAGGTGTGAGGGTAATACCGGGCGGTCGGTTGTCCGCCGGTCATTCGGAGGACAGCATCGTAGGCGGCTCCGGGGATCTCGTGGACGGTGCGACGTTCAAGAACAGCGCGACCAGTAAACGACTCTGGGATCACCGGGCTACGATGACCCATCGGAATCGGCGCTTCCGCATCCTCCATGATGCTCGCGACGCGCACCCACTCGTCACCCTCGACCCGATTGATGAGTGCCTGATCGGCCTGACAGAGGCGAGCGGCGCTCTCGACAATCGAGTGAAGGACGCGTGGCAGGTCGGTCGGGGAGGAGGCGATGGCGCGTAACACGTCGGCGGTGGCGGTCTGCTGCTCCAGCGCCTCGGTGACCCGCCGGTTGCTCTCCTGCAGCTCCGTGTTCCGCTGTGCCAGTTCCTCGAAGAGACGGGCGTTCTCGATGGCGATGACAGCCTGGGCGGCGAACGTCTCCAACAGGTCGATCTCGCGCTCGCTGAACGGACGTACCTCGTAGCGCATCATGACCAGCACGCCGATGGGCGATTCCTGTCCCAGAAGCGGCACGCAGGCCATCGTGCGCCAGCCGTCGCGAGCCTGGCTGTCGCGACTGGCGGGATACTCGGTCAGAACGGCCTGTGCCATGTCGTGGACGTGGATCGTCTGCCGGTCCAGGAACGCCCTCCCGCCGATGTTCGCGCGAGTCGGTGGGATGCCAGGAGCGCCGACGAACGGATCGCCGCCGAGGTACCGCGCCTGATACGTGTCGCCCTGGGCACCGTAGGCTACTCGGGGCGCGAGACCACCATCGGTCGGCCGCACCTGTAGGATGGTGCCGCCCGCTGCATCGCACAGGCGTGCAGCAGTGTCGAGTACGACCTGGAGGACAGCCTTGGGATCGGTGGGCGAAGTCGCGATGACGCGCAGCACGTCCGCGGTGGCGGTCTGCTGCTCCAGGGATTCGGTCAACTGGCCGTTGCGCTGCTCCACCTCGGCGAACAGACGCGCGTTCTCAATCGCGATGACCGCCTGGTCCGCAAACGTCTCGACCAACGCGATCTGCCTATTCGTAAACGGCCGGACCTCCGTCCGCGCCAGGCTGAGTACGCCAAGGGGCTCGCCACGCCTGAGGAGAGGCACCGACAGTCGCGAGCGCGACGGCGAGACACCCTGACCGAACAACTGCCGCGACTCTGGAAAGTCGCTCGTCTGCATCTGGTCATCGACGGCGAACGAACGACAGTCGAGAAAGGCCCGGCCAGCGATGGTCTGGCGGGAGATCGGGACGCCGTCCATATGCTCGAAGTCGCCATCTATCCCGCGATAGTGGCCAGTGGCTGCTCGTGCCACCAGCAGACCGTCGCGCTCGCGACGCTGCTGGAGCATGCCGTGCTCGGTGTCACACAGGCGGATCGCCGTTTCAACGACGGCCTGCAATACTGCGTCAAGATCTGCCGGCGACGAGGCGATGACACGCAGGATATCGGCGGTGGCGGCCTGCTGCTCCAGCGCCTCGTCGCGCTCGTGGGTCAGCCGGGCAACCTGCTGACGGAGCCGTTCGAGCTCGTCGCCGGCATCCGATCGATCGTTCGCCGGGCCGGCCGCCTCGTGCGCCATCGACGCTCCTCCACGCCTCGTGACTCGCGGCAGCCAGGATACACCGCGCCTAACCTCGAAACTGTGACCCGCGTCACAGCATTGACGGATCGGAAGGTGGATCGTATTGTGGGATGGTGACCGATGGGTCGTACAGGGATCAAACGGACGATGGGGCTGAGCGCGGCGGAGATCCTGGCGAAGGTTCCCCTCTTTGCCGGCTTGCCGGACCATGAGCGGGAGCGCCTCGGTACGCTGCTGCGTCCGCGAAAGTACACGCGCGGCGAGGTCATCTTCCTGGAGGGTGACGAGGGCAACTCCTTGTTCCTGGTCGCCGAGGGCCGAGTTCGCATCCAGTTGACCGGCGCGGATGGCCGCGAGGTCGTCATCACCGTCTACGGGCCGGGCGAGATCGTCGGGGAGATGGCGCTGCTGGACGGCGAGCCGCGCTCGGCGGACGCCATCGCCCAGGATGCCGCCCGCGTCTTCTGGCTCCAGCGCGACGACTTCGAGGCGTTCCTGGACAACCACCCGCGCGCCGCGATGACGATGCTCGCCAGCCTGAGCCGTCGCCTGCGGCATACTACCCGCGTGGTGCAGGATGCTACCTTCCGAGACGTCCCCTCGCGGCTGGCGCGCGTGCTGCTGGACATCGCGGCGAGAAACGGCGAAGTCGTGCCGCAGGGCATCCGCATCGAGACCCGCGTGACGCAGGGTGAGCTGGCGGCGATGGTCGGCGCCTCTAGAGAGACGGTCAACCGGGCGCTGCGCGGGTTCGAGCAGCGCGGGTTGATCGCCTGGGAGGGCAGTCGGCTTCTGATCGCCCAGCCGGATCAGCTGCGCGCCCGCGCCGAAGGCGCCTGACGCCTCGCCGGCACACCTGGACCCATACTCGCCGGTTGGGCATCATCTCCCGAGCGACCGGGAGGATCTGAACGATGGCCCAGGCAGTCAACGCGGACGCCCTACGGACACGCGTCTCCACCATTTTCGAGCGACTGGACGTGCCGGCCGAGGACGCCGGGATCGTGGCCCACCACCTCGTGGAAGCCGACCTCAGAGGCGTGCACTCGCATGGCGTCATCCGCGTACCCACCTACGTGCGCCAGTTGAAGGGCGGCAAGGTCAACAAGCGGCCCAATCTGGAGGTCGTGGAGGATCACGGCGGCCAGGTGGTGATGGACGGCGACAACGGCCTGGGCCAGTTGACGGCGTTCCGCGCCAACGACCTGGCGATCCAGCGTGGCAAAGAGCACGGCCTCGCGGCGGTGGCACTCAAGCGCTCCACCCACTGCGGTGCGATGGCCTACTACGCTATGCGGGCGCGCGAGGCCGGGCTGATCGGCCTCGCGATCACCAACGCCGGCATGAACATGGCCCCCACCGGCGGCCGGTCCAAGATCGTCGGCAACAACCCGTTCGCCATCGCCGTGCCAACGACCCGCGAGTGGCCGATGGTGCTGGACATGGCGACCAGCGTGGTGGCCGGCGGCAAGCTGGACGTCGCCCGCTCCAAGGGGGAGTCGATCCCGCTCGGCTGGGCCAGGGACAAGGACGGCAATCCGACCACCGATCCGGTCGAAGCGCGGGCCGGCACGCTGGAGCCGGTCGGCGGGTACAAGGGGTACGGACTGGCGGTGATGCTGGACGTGCTGGCTGGTGTCCTCTCCGGCGGGCGGTTCGGCGGGATGCTCGGGGCGCCCGAGGGCGGCATGGGCCAGTTCTTCATGACCGTCGACGTGACCCGCTTCATGCCGCTGGACACGTTCAAGGCGCGCATGGACGAGCTGATCGACCAGATCCACGCCTCGGAGAAGCTGCCGGGCGTGAACCGGCTGTACGTGGCCGGCGAGATCGAGTACGACCTCCAGACCGCCCGCGAGCGCGACGGCGTCCCGATCGAGGAGAGCGTGCTGGCCTCGTTGGACACCGTCGAGGCCGAGCTGTGAGCTCCGAGTAGCGAGTAGCGAGTAGCGAGTAGCGAGTGGGAGGCGCTGAAGGATGAAGCAGAGATGACCGTCGATCCGGCAGCCCACCCGCAACTCGCAACTCGCAGCTCACAGCTCGTCGATTGCCACGCCCACGTCATCCCGTCCGCCGCCCTGAAGCGCTTCCCGGACCCGGACAGGCCGTCGCTGGTCACCGCCGAGCATCGCGTGCTCGCCCGCATGCTGGCCGAGCACGACCGGGTCGGGATCACCCACGCGGTGGTATCGGACTCGTTCTTCATGGAGTCAGCCCGGGATGCCCTGCCGGAGTGGTCGCCGCTGGACCGCGCGAAGCTGTTCAACGACGGCATGGTCGAGCTGGTCGGTCGCTACCCCGGCCGGCTGTTCGGGCTGGGCTGTATCGACGCGTTCGGCGGCGAGGCGGCAGCGTCGGAGCTGGAGCGCCTCACCCGCCTGCCCGGGCTGTACGGCGTGCTGGTCAACCCGGCCACCGGGGCGTCCGACCGCTCCCCCGAGGATGCCGAGTACCTGGATTCGCCGCGCGCCGAGCCGTTCCTGGCGGCCGCCGAGGCGCTGGACGTGCCGATCTTCCTGCATCCCTCGCGTGACCTGCCGGCCCCGGCGCACTCCAACGAGTTCGCGCTCCACGTCGGCGTGGCACGTCCCCACCAGACGGCTACCTGCGTAGCGCGGATGATCTACGCCGGCACCTTCGACCACCATCCGGGGCTACGGATGTTGCTGGCGCATGGCGGCGGCACCTTGCCGTACCTGGCCGGGCGGCTGGACGGCACCTGGCAGGGGTACCGGCCGGGGCGGTGGGATGGCCCGGACCTGCTGACTCGCCCGCCGAGCAGCTACCTCGCGCGGCTCTGTTGCGACACCAATCTCTGGTCGGCCCCGGCCCTGCGGCTGGCCGTCGAGACGTTCGGGACGGCCAACGTGCTGTTCGGGAACGACCTGCCGCCAGTCTGGGTGCCGCTGGACGGCCCGGTCGCCATGCTGTCTGACCTGGGCCTCTCCGACGCCGACCTGGACGGCGTCCGCTGGCGCAACGCCGCCCGCTTCTTCAGCCTGCCACTCTCGGAGTAGCCGTCCCGAGCAGACAGCCCGAGCACGCCGCTATCGACGCGTTTCCCACGAGTCGCAGAAGACGTTCTCGTTGAATGTGCCCTGGAACGGGGACAGTCCCTGGATCTTCTCGACCACAGCTCTGATCGCCTCACGGGTCGGCGCGTAGGCGTGGATCATCGTCTTGACCATCGGCACATCGATCAGGTGATTGGGCAGCGACAGCGAGACGAACACCGTCGGCACCTCGGTCACGTACCACGGGATCTCGGCCGCCATCGGGGCAGACCAGTGGATGCGGATGGCCGCTTCCTGGGCGAAGCCGCTCACGTTCGCGAACACGATGGCGGCGTCGTACGTCTCGGCGTAGGCGTCGGTGGCCTCCTCTTGCAGGACGGCGTGGACGTTGACGCCAGCGTCGCCCTCCGCCATCCGCTGCTGCGCGTTCTTGAAGACGTGGACCTCGAAGCCGGCGCGCTCCAGCTCCTCCTGGGCGATCTGGAGGTACCCGGTCGGGTCGGTGCGGGTGAAGTCGGCCTGTCCGGTAATCCCGTACAGGCGGATGCGGCGGTGCGTCTCGGGGCGCAGCGGCAGGTTGTGCTCGGTGTCCTTCACCAGCGTCACGGTCTTGTCGGCGACGGCTGCCGCGACGGCATGATGCTCGGCACTGCCCACGACGGCGAGGGCGTCAGGGCCGGGCACCAGCGCCTCGCGCGGGGTTGTGTGCAGGCCGAGCGAGGCCTTGAGACCGAGGATGCGTTCGAGCGCTTCCTGGAGACGCGCCTCGGAGATCACGCCGTTCCGGTACCCTTCCAGCATGTAGCGGAAGTCCTCGTCGGCGTGCCGGAAGAAGAGGAACATGTCGCAGCCGGCCGCAATCGTCGCCGGCACCAGATCGCGGCGCTTCATCGCGGAGGTCAGGCCGACCATCGGCGAGGCGTCGGTGAGGATCAGGCCATTGAAGCCGAGCTCGCCCCGCAGCAGGTTCTGCAGCAGCTCGGGCGCCAGCGTGCCGGGCATGATCTCGGCGTCGGCGATGCCGGGCCGGTACCTGCGCGACAGCTCGGGGGCGCCGATGTGCCCGACCATGATCGACTGTACGCCGTACGCGATCAGCTCGCGGTAGACCCGACCGTAGCTGGCGTGCCAGTCGTCCACCCCGAGCGTGTTCCACGACGTGACGACGTGCTGGTCGCGCTCGTCCACGCCATCGCCAGGGAAGTGCTTGATGGCGCACGCAGTGTCCGATGCGCTGATGCCGTCGAAGTACGCCTTCGCGCGCTCGATCACCACCTCGGGCGTGTTGCCGAACGAGCGGGTCGCGACGACGGTGTTGCGCCAGTTGTAGTGGATGTCCACGATCGGCGCGAACGCCCAGTTGCAGCCGAGCGCAGTCGTCTCGATCCCGGCGACGCGGCCCATCTCGCGGGCGATTGACGGGTCAGGATGCGATCCGGCCTGCAGGTGGGTACACACCAGCGTGCCGTCGTTCACGCTCCCGAAGCCGCCCATCTCCGGGTTGGAGGCGACGAGCAGCGGGATCCTGGTGCGTGACTGCGCGTAGCGGATGTGCGCCTGGGCGGTGGCGGCGTCGGCGCCCCGGAAGCGCATCCCGCCCACGTGGTAGGTGTCGAGGACATGGTCCAGGTAATCGGATGTAAAGGCGGTGTTGAGGTTGACGAACAGCTGGCCGATCTTCTCCTCAGTTGTCATCGCCTCGATGGTGCTCTGGACCCAGTCCACCGCTGCGTCATTCAGGTAGAACGGCCTCGCCGTCAGATCGACCATCGCGCCTCCTCTCGGCAGCGGAGTGCCCGCAGGCCTGACGACCTCTGAGCAGCCTCACGATGTCGAGATACCGCTCAGGTGTGGCGGCCCGGCCATGATAGCCGTGAGTAGCGAGTAGCGAGTAGCGAGAGGGGGATCACTCGCTACTCGCCGCTCGCGGTTGCGTCAGCTCGATCACCAGCTCGTCCGGGCCTTGGACGAAGGCGACCCGATTCCTGGGCGAGTTGTCCGGCTCCCGCGCGATCTCGACGCCGCGTCTCCGCAGCAGCTCGACGGTGGCGTCCACATCCTGAACTTGCAACCCGAAGTGGTCGATGCCGAACTTGCGCTGGCCGCCGTCCGCGAGGGTCTCATGATCGCGGCGACTCCGCAGCAGCACGCGGATCTCGCCGAGCTTCAGCTCGCTGGTCGCCGTCCCGCGCGACTCGCGATGCTCCACCAGCTCGGCCCCGATGCCCTCCACGAACCAGCGCTCGCTGGCCGCGAGATCCGAGCAGATGACGTGGATGTGGTGCAGCCGGTAGCTCGGCGTCTCAGACATGGCTGGCTCCCGTCTGCTTCGGCAGGTACATGACCGGCGGCGTGTACCTGTGGAACTGCTGCCGATGCTCGGGCGTGAGGCAGCGAAACGCCTGCTGCGACAGCCCGAATCCGCGCGCCCCGAGGCTGGCGGCGATGTTGACCGTCTCGCCAATCACGTCGAGGGTGCCGGCCCGACCCATCCGTCCGATCGTCACCTCGCCAAAGTGAACGTTCACGAACAGGCTCTGCCCGATCGGCCGGTCCTGGAGCCAGGCGTCTACCCGCGTCTTCAGATCGAGGAGCGCCATGATCCCCCGGTCGGCCAACGTCTCGGGGAACACGACCAGCGCGGCGTCGCCCATGAACTTGACGACCAGCCCGCCGGCCTCCTGCACGGCGTCGTCCACCAGCAGGTAGAGGTCGTTCAGGTCGGCGAACAGCTCGGCGCTGGAGCGGCCCCTGCTGCTCTGCATGAAGCGGGAGCAGTCGCACAGGGCGACGAGCAGGCTCGCCTGGATCGGCGACGACGCGGCGCGCGCAAAGGTGGGGTCCATCAGGTGCCTCCCTGGCGTACACACGTGTACAGCCGGTCCAGTGAGCCCGGCAGTCGAGGCGCCGTTATCGCCAGCCCGTACGTCTGGCAGCATGGCGATGATACGACAGAGCGGCAGGCGAAAGTGTCTGCGGGTTGCGAGGGGCGAGGGGCGAGGAGATCGTGCTGCTACTCGGGGCCGGGGGACGGCGACGGGATGGGGGTTGACTCGGGCGGGCGGAAGCCAGAGGCGCGTGCTCGGCTGACGTCGTCGAAGCAGCGGACGCGCTGGAGCA
Organism: Chloroflexota bacterium; assembly: GCA_046328125.1. Classification (GTDB taxonomy): domain Bacteria; phylum Chloroflexota; class UBA6077; order UBA6077; family JACCZL01; genus JADZEM01. The sequence continues at coordinate 64,807 of JAXLXF010000013.1, read as the reverse complement.
GGCCGGCGTACTCCGGATCGTCGGGCAGGTAGTAGACGCCGGTCGCGGCGTCCCCTTTGACCTGGCCGGGCCGGCACGGCCTCGCGGCGAGCTCGGCCGGCGACTGCTGGTCTTCCTCGGACTCGTCGGGAGGAAGCGGGACGCCGATGCCGGGCGCACCGGGGCGCGGCGTTGGGGTGGGCGTGACTACGGTGCGGATCACCTCGACGGCGAGCCAGCCGGTGACGCCGTCCTCGGTCTGGACGTTGCGCCAGGTGGTGCCGTCGACGTCGCGGTCCTCCCCGACGACGGTCAGTTGCGCACCGTCTGGGATGCTGCGCAGCACCGAGCCGTTCCGTCCCGGCTGGGCGCGCAGGTTCGCCCCTTGCGGCGCGGTCCCGTACACCTCGACACGCTCGGGCGCCGGGGTGGGCTCGTCCCCCTCCTCCGGCTCATCGGAGTCACCGGGGGCCTGAGTGCTGGGGGTGGATGGCGTACCACTGGGTGCGGGGGTGCCGGTCGGCAGTGGCGTCCCGGTAACGGCGGTCGTGGGAGTGGGCGGTGTGGCGGACGTGCTGGTGGCTGTGGACACAGCCGCCGAGGACGGCGTCGGCGGTGGGGTGGGGGACGGCGCTACCGTTGGCGTCGCCAGCGAGCGCACGGCGTCCGCGACGATCCAGCCGGTGGCGCCACTCTCGGTGCGGACGTTGCGCCAGGTGCGGCCGTCCACCTCGCGATCCTCGCCGACGACGGTGAGGCGGGTCCCCTCGGAAACGTTCTGGAGCAGCCGGCCGCTGGTGCCGGGGTCGGCGCGTAGGTTGGCGCCCTGGCCGCCGGTGCCGCTGACTTCCACCTGCTCTGGCTCGGGCGTGGCGGCTGGTGTGGGGGTGGCGGGCAGCCTGGAGGGCGTAGGAGGCGTCGTCGCGCCTGTCGGCGTGGCCGCCACAGTCGGCGTGGCGGGCGCGGTAGTCGGCGTCGAGGTGGGGCTGGGGGTGACGGTCGGGGTCGGCAGGGCGCGCAGGGCGGTCGAAACGATCCAGCCAGCCGTGCCGTCCTCGGTCTGGACGTTGCGCCACAGGCGACCGTCCGCCTCGCGGTCGGTCCCGACGATGATGACCTCGGTCCCGTCCGGCACGGACCTGACGACGGCGGCGTTGGTGCCGGGGTCGTGGCGCATGTTGACGGCCGGACTGCCGTTGCCGGAGACGCGCACGCGCTCTGGCGTTGGAGTCGGGGTGTCGGCCGGGGTGGGACTGGGGGACGGGGTGACAGTAACAGCCTGGACTGTCGCGGTTAGCGGCGCGGACGGGGACGGCACAAGTGCGGGAGTGATGGCCGGCGCGGGAGTTGGCGAGGCCGCCACGACGGTGTCTGTCGGAACGAGCGCCGGCGGATCTGTTGGCGTGATGTCCGGAGGCGGCGTGCAGCCGGCGAGGAGCAGCAGCGCGAGGAGGAGCACGAGGAACCGAGGGATGCCCTCACCCCCCAACCCCCTCTCCCTGTGCGCGGGAGAGGGGGAGACGGTCATCTGCTCCCCCTCTCCCGCGGGTAGGGACAGTAGAGGGGGTTGGGGGGTGAGGGCCGTTTCAGGGATCACGAGAGACAGGGTGACGGACCTCAGCCGGACCGGCGGTGCTCGAGCGCTTCGGGGTTCAGCATCCGCGGGATCGGGCGACCGTCCAGGTAAGCCTCGACGTTCTCGACGATGCCCTCGAAGAACCCCTGGAAGCTGTCCTCCGACACCCAGCCGATGTGCGGCGTCAGCACGACGTTCTGCAAGCTGAACAGGGGATGGTCTGGCGGCGGCGGCTCCTGGCCGTACACGTCCAGCCCGGCGCCCCAGAGCTTGCCGGTCTGGAGCATCTCCACCATCGCCTCTTCGTCCACGATCGGGCCGCGTGCCGTGTTGACGAGCAGGGCATCAGGCTTCATCTTCGCCAGCCGCTCGCGGCTGATGATGCCGCGGCTCATCGGCGTCAGCTGCAAGTGGATCGAGACGACGTCCACCTCGGCCAGCAGGTCGTCCAGCTCCATCGCGATGATCCCGGCCGCCTCGGCGCGCTCGGGCGTCATGTTCGGGCTCCAGGCATAGACGGTCATGCCGATCGCCTTGCAGATCTCGCCGACTCTGGAGCCGATCCGCCCGTGCCCGACGATCCCGAGCTTGCGCCCGGCCAGCTCCCGCCCGACGAACTGGTTCCAGCCGCCAGAGCGGATCAGGGCATCGCCGGCCGGAATGCGCCGACTCGCGGCGATCATCAGCCCGACCGTCGCCTCAACCGTGGAGGCAGCGTTGAACGGCGCCGAGCGGACGTTCTTGGAGCCGGCCGTCCCGGCGATCAGGATGCCGCGCTCGGTGGAGGCCGGCACGTCCAGGTGGGCGCCGCGCGCCCCGGTCTGCGCGATCAGGCGTAGATTTGGCGCGCCGTCGAGGATGGCTGCTCCCAGCGGCGTGCGCTCGCGGTTCGCCACGACGATCTCGGCGTCTTTGATCCGCCGGATCACCTCCTCGGGCGTGACGGGCATCGAGGTGTAGATCTCGATGTCGCAGCGGTCGCGCAGCCGCGCGAAGACCGGGGACTTCTCGTAGACGTCGTTGACGTCGTCTGGAACGACGAGACGGACGGGCATTGGAAACCCTCCCGAGGAGTCAGGAGTCAGGAGGGGCGACAGGCTGTCTCCCCCTTTGTCATCCTGAGGGCGATGGGCTGTCTCCCCTTTGTCATCCTGAGCTTGCGAAGGATCTCACAGCCCTGGCCCGCTCTCAAGCGAGTTGTGCTGCTTCGTTGGGAGATCCTTCGCGAGCTCAGGATGACAAGGCGAGGCGCCTCCTGGCTTCTGACTCCTTACGCGGATGTTGCGACTCCGGCGATGGCCGGCTGGGCGCCAAGGGCGACCGCGAAGGCGTCGATCGCGCGGTCAATGTCAGCCTGCTCGATGCCGTAGTGGGTGACGAGCCGCATGACCGGGCTGCCGTCCTTGGCCGCGCCGCAGAGGATGTCCTTGGTGCGCAGTTGCGCCGAGAGCTCCTTCGCGGAGGGGGCTGGTGCGCTCAGGCGGATGAAGAACATGTTCATCTGGACCTCGTCGCGGTCCACGCTGATCCCCGGCAGCCGCTTCAGGCCGGCTGCGAGGCGTTGGGCGTTGCGGTGGTCGTCCGCGAGGCGCTCGATGTTGTGGTTCAGGGCGTAGAGGCCGCCGGCCGCGATGATGCCGGCCTGCCGCATGGCCCCGCCGATGATCTTCCGCCCGCGATACGCTCGCGCGTAAAACTCCTTCGAGCCGCAGAGCACCGAGCCGACCGGAGCGGCCAGCCCCTTCGAGACGCAGAACGTCACCGAGTCGGCGTACTGGGCGATCTCGCGCGCCTCGACGCCGAGCGCCACGGCGGCGTTGAAGATGCGGGCGCCGTCCATGTGGACCGGGATGCCGTGATTGTGGGCCAGCTCGGAGATCGCCTTCAGCTCGTCCAGCGGCATCACCCAGCCGTTGCACGGCTGCTCGACCCAGATCAGGCCGGTTCGGGGCCAGTGCGGGTCGTCGCCACGGATCGTCCGCGCGATGGCGTCGACGTCCAGGCTGGCGCCCTTCTGGGGGACGGTCCGGAGCTGGGTCTGGGCGACTCGCGCGGCGTTCGCCTGCTCGGCGTTGAGGGTGTGGCTGCTCTCGCCGCAGATGACCTCGTCGCCGCCCCGGCACCAGGCCAGGTGCGCCACGAGGTTGCCCTGGGTGCCGCTCGTGACGTACAGCCCGGCCTCTTTGCCCATCAGCTCGGCGGCCTTCGCTTGCAGGGCGTTGACTGTGGCGTCCTCGCCGTAGACGTCGTCGCCGACCTCGGCCTCGAACATGGCCTGGCGCATCTCTGGCGATGGCAGGGTGACGGTGTCGCTCCGCAAGTCGATGACGCCCATAGTGCCTCCCAGGTGGCGGGGCACGCCTGATGGTGTGATCGTGGCCCGTGCGTGTCCTGGGGGGAGTGTACGCAGGCTGCGCTGACCGCCGCTAGTTCGCGGTCGCTGGTCCCCTCGCCTGTCGGCGAGGGGACCAGCAGGGAAAGCTCCCGGCGCTCGAGGCGTTGCGGGGCGTGCAGCTCTTGATGAGCGGCGTCTAGCTCTTGAAGTAGAAGGTGACCGGCCGCGAGATCCCGGGCGACTTGCCGTCCGGGCTGTTGTACTGCCGTGACGGCACGTTCCCGAAGTTGTTCTTGGCGACGCGGATGCCCTGGGCTGCCGGCGAGAGCCCGACCACCCCGAACGAGATCACGTTGTCCGTCACCAGCTCCCAGATCTTCTTGCCGACCGGGATACGCTCCTTCTCGTCCAGACCGAATCCCTTGCGGAACAGCTCGTAGACCTCCTTCAGGTACGGCGGCGGCTCCTTCCCCTCCTTGCCGTTGGAGAGGTACCACTTCGCGAACAGGATGCCGCCCGCGCTGGTGGTGTTGGAGGGGAAGATCTGATCCGGGAACGTGAACATGTGCTCGCTGCCGTCCGCGACCCAGGCGGCCATATGGGTCTCGTTGGCGGCGGCGCGACGCTCGGCCAGGGAGCGCTCGTACTCCTGGACGATCAGGTCGATGCCGATCTTCCTCCACTGGTCGCGGATCATCTCGGAGATCCGGGTGTACTGGAGGAACTGGCCGCCGAGCGTCTGCATCTCGATGCGGAGGCGCTGGCCGTTGTCGGTCCGCAGCCGGAACCCCTCAGCATCCTTCTTGCTGAGGCCGATGCTGTCCAGCATCTCGTTGGCCTTCTTGAGATCCAGGGTGTGCCACTTCGTGCGCCACTCGGGGCCGGGGTTGTACTTGTTGGTCTCGACGGGCACCAGCGAGCCGGGTGTGCCCAGTCCGAGCCAGAACGTCTCGTTCAACTGGTCGCGGTCCACGCCCATCGAGAGCGCGCGGCGGAAGTCGACGTTGGTCATCCACTTGGCGATCTCAGCGTCCGCCTCGTACGACAGGTTGAACCGGATGTAGCAGTCCGAGCCGTAGTCGCCGGTGTCCAAGTACAGCTTGTAGTTGCCCTTCTGCTGGTTCTCCAGGATGACCGGGATCTTGCCGGCGTCGACGTGCCGCTCCTGCATGTCGAACTCGCCGGCGATGGTGCGCAGGTTGAGCACTTCGAGGTTCTCAGCCAGGGTCATCTGGATCTTGTCCAGGTACGGCAGCTGGTTGCCCTCGGTGTCCACCCAGATGCTGTACGGGTTCCGCTCGAGCACCCAGGCCGGATTGTTGATCGGCTGCGTGACCAGCCAGGGCGTGACGACCGGCAGCTCGGGGTTCAGGGTCCAGTCGTTCTTGAACTTGATGTGGCTGACCCAGTTGTCGAACTTTGCGTCCTTTGCGAGCTGGTCCACCTTGTCCTGGCCGGCGAACTTGGGCAGGAACTGCTTGAGGTAGTGGCCCGGCGCGAACGAGCCGAGGAATGCCGATCCCGCAAAGGCGTGGCCGGAGACCTGCGTCGCGCCGGCCAGCACGTCCGCGATCAGGTAGTACGGCTCGGGGAAGACGTAGCGGACCGTGAGGTCGTCGGCGCCTTTCTCGATCTTGCCGGGCTTGCCGTTGATCGTCAGCAGGGAGTGGCCGGAGGGGACGAGATCCTTGTTCCCGTAGATCTCCTCGAACCAGAACGTGAACGCGTCCGCCGTGAACGGGGTGCCGTCCGACCATTTCATGCCGCGCCGGAGGGTCAGGACGAGGACTTTGCCGCCGTCTTCGGCCTTGAAGTCCTTGACGATGTTCGGGATCGCCTTCTCGCCGGTGTAGTCCCAGAAGAGGAGACTATCTGGGCCAGAGGCGGCACGCCAGCCGTTCCACTTGTCGCCGGGGCCGGTGAACCCGCGGCGCCAGGTACCGCCGTACTTGCCGATCTCGTGGACGGGCTTGACGACGAGCGGGTCTTGCGGGACGCGCTGCTCGACGGGCGGCAGCTTGCCGGCCTTGACCAGCTCGGCCAGCATCGGCGCCTCTTTGAAAGCCTTGGGGAACTGGGCCGGGTCGGTAATGACGGTGGGGCCTTCGAGCTTGCCGATCAGGCTGGCGCCGAGCTTCGGCTCGGCCGGCTTCGCTGCCGCGGCGGCCGGTGCGGCGGGCTTCGCAGCCTCCGCCGGCTTGGCCGCTTCGGCCGGCTTGGCGGCGGCCGCTGGAGCAGCCGTCGCCCCGGCGGCTGGCGCGGTAGCTGCCGCTGGCGCGGCCGGCTTCGCCGCTTCGGCAGGTTTGGCTGGCTCGGCCGGTTTGGCCGGCGCGGCTGGCGCCGACGGTCCGCAGGCTGCCAGCAGCCCGACGCCGCCTATCCCTAAAGCGCCCTTGAATCCCCAGACCAACAGCTCACGACGCGAGATCTCGTGCGCGCGTGCCATCTCCACGAAGCTCCTTCGCTTCCAACACGCTGCCCGCATGGCAGCGCGATCTGGCGGCCAGTGTCGGTGGCTGCCAGATGCCGCACACGGTACCCCACGCAGGTGGCTGGTGTCACGGTTTAGCACCACCAGATCGCGGCCCGCCTCCTTTGGCTTCCAGTCACAACTTGGCATCATCGCCATGTCTAGACACCCCGAATCATCTCTGCGATGATGGCGCACGCGGGCGAGAGATCTGTCCGGTCGAGGTAGCCTTCTTGCTCGCCGAGGAGGATCATCTGACATGATGCCGATGGGCATCCCCGAGTGGAACGAGCAAGGTGTGCTGCCGCCTATCGACGCGGCCAATCCAACCTCGCCGAGCCGTTCGCCCTACGTGGTACGGTTGAGCGAGGTTGTGGCGCGTTTCGGCCGCTCGTCAGAACGACAGGCAATCCTCGAGGGATTCTTGCGGTATCGAGCTGCGCTCCAGGCTGTTGGACTCATCCAAGGATTCCAATGGCTGGATGGCAGTTTCCTGGAGGATGTCGAGCAGCTCGATGGGCGGCCACCGAACGACATTGACGTCGTCACGTTCTTTCGGCTCCGACCAGGCGAGAGCGCCGCATCGGTCGCCATGCTCGCGCCCGACCTGTTTCCTTCGGGTCGCGCCGATCGACTGCGGTTCAAGCAGCAGTATCATGTCGATGGATACCTTGAGAACCTCGATGCCCGCTCAGAAGGTCTCGTTGCGCGGAGTACCTACTGGTACAGCATGTGGTCTCACCGGCGAAGCGGTGCCTGGAAAGGGTATCTCCAGGTCGATCTGTCGCCGGCTGAAGACGCTGACGCACGCAGTGTGCTCGTGTCGTACAGTGCTACCGGAGCACGGTCATGATCCCTGCTGAATACAAGCAACTGCTTGCCGAGCGAAGCACCTTACAGCGACTCCTGGCGGATATCCCGGAAGAAGAGGTGCTAACTCGCGGCAGCTTCGTCGCGCGACTCGACGACGTCGAGGATCGTCTCGCTGCCCTTGGTGCCGATACGCCTGAGCCGGCCCGCGCTCAGTTGACGTTTCGCGGTCGACCGGTGGTCGGAAGTCATGGAGTCTTCGCGGACTTTGGGTTGAAGGCGACAGGCGAGCTTGTAGAGGCGGTGAACAGGATCGCCGCGGCTCTCAACGCGCCTCTTGCCCCCACAGGACCGATCCCGAACCGAGGCCAGAATCGACTACTTGTCACAGGCACAGTCGTCGGCTCCTTCGGGTTTACGCTGGAGGAGTATGTAGAGCCCGCCGGAAGCCAGTTGGCTCTAGAGCCTGGCCTCGAATCGTCAGTGTCCAAGGCGTTAGCGCAGACTCAAGACCTGCTTGCAGGCACACTCGGCACGGATGACGAACTGGCTGATGCCATTGCAGAGGTGGATCCGCGAGCGCGCGGCGCAGTCCGAGACTTCCTCGAAACCCTCGCGGCCAATGACGCCACGTTCACACTACAGCGTGGTCAGAGAGTTGTGGCTTTCCGGGAGATCGGCGAGATTCAACAGAGCGTGCGGCGCCTTGGGCCAGACAACGTTCGGGAAGAGCAAGAAGTCTTCGCTGGGATGCTCCAGGGCATCCTACCAGAGCTTCGCACCTTTGAGTTCAAAGTTGAGCGAGACGGTCGAATCATTCGCGGCAAGTTGGGACCTGCCATCGTGAACCCCGATGAACTGAATCAGCATCATCTTTATCAATCCGTACAGATCAGGGTACTAGCTGTTCGGGTTGGTACCAGATCCCCGCGCTATGTCTTGAACGAACTGCCGGACTGGCAGGAGTAGCTGGCAAGGACAGGAGAAAAGGCAGCGCCAGTGCTGGCGCTGCCTCTCTACTTGAAGATCTGAGTACGGGCTACGCGGTGGGGTCTTCCTTGTTGTCGATGAAGTCGCGCGGGACGTCCGGGCCCCAGCAGTACAGCGCGTACTTCGGGTCCCACTCGCGGGCTTCCCACTCCGAGTCCTCGGGAATGTAGTCGATGTCGTGGAAGTACTCGGCGTAGCTGCCCCACGGGTCTTTGATGTAGTAGAAGACGTTGCTGCCGATGGCGTGCCGACCGAGCCCCCAGGCCGGCTCCCAGCCCTGCTCCCGCATCCACATGCCGCCCATGCCGACCTCGTCGAAGCTGCCCACCTCGTACGAGGCGTGGTGGAACCCCTTGTGCGAGGACTTGGCGAAGGCGATGTTGTGGTGGTCCGTGGAGCAGCGCATGAAGGAGAGGATGCCGGGCACTCGGTCCGAGACTTTGAAGCCGAGCGTCTCGGTGTAGAACCTCGTGGCGGCGTCCGGGTCTGGCGTGAAGAACAGGACGTGGCCGAGGCGGCGTGGATCGGCGCGGTCGAAGGTGGGCATCCCGCGCAGGCCGACGCGCGTCACGTTGCCGGGGCCGTTGTAGTTCAGCAGCGGCTCCGAGGGGATCGTCTTCCGCTCTTCCTGCCGGATGTTGATCAGGTTGCCGTCCGGATCGTGGATCCAGATGCCCACCTGCGGCGCGTCCTTCGGCGGGTCGATCTCCGGGATGCCGGCCTGCTTGAGGGCCGCGCGGACGGCCTCGAAGTCGTCGCCGGGCGCGGCGAACGCGATGTGGTGCAGCCGCTTCTTCGGCCCCTCGAACAGGAGCAGCTCGCCAGCGCCCTTGCTGGTCGCCAGCTTAAGCGAGTTACCGCGACTGTCGGTCTCTTTCAGGCCGAAGTCGCGATAGAACGTCCCGCCGACCACGGGATCCGGCACTTCGAGCGCGTAGTGGATCAGACCTTTGACTGCCATCCGACCGCCTCCTCGTCGAGCGGGCGCCGCTTCATACCCATTGTACGGAGTCTAGACTGAGCCGTGGATTGAAATCCACGTCAACCGTTGGTGCGTGGCTACGCGACGGGGGCGGAGCCGAGGGCGTGCGTAACGATGGTGAGAGGGGATGTGGGGTTGAATGCCACGGGGTCCATCTCGCGCTGTCGCTGGGGTCAGCGGTCGGCGGCGGCGTCGAGCTCGTCGAAGTCGGGCTCGCGGCTGGCAACGGCGCCGAGCAGCACGCTCGGGTGGGGGGCTGTGCCACTGGCCGGGTCCGCGGCGAGCGCCACACGGTTCCGCCCGGCCGCCTTGGCACGATACATGGCAGCGTCCGCCTGGTTGAGAACGGTCTCCCAGGCCAGCGGCTCACCCTGCCCCACGGCGACCAGGCCGATGCTGATCGTGACCACGCCGTACGGCCGGTTGGATACGTGGGTGATGTCGAGCCGCTCAACGGCCTCGCGCACGCGCTCCATCGCGACGATGCTGGTCTCGGCAGACTGCTCCGGCATGATGACCAGCAGCTCTTCGCCGCCATAGCGGTATGCCATGTCGCCGGCGCGGATCGTCTCGGCAACGGCGCGGCTGATCGCCTGGAGCACTTCGTCGCCGGCGACATGACCGTAATGGTCGTTGTACAGCTTGAAGCGGTCCACGTCGCAGAGGGCGACGCCGAAGCCGCGCCCGTAGCGGTCCAGCCAGCGCTGGAGGCGGTACAGGTCTTCGCGTAGCTGGAGCCGATTGCCCAGGCCGGTCAGCGGATCGCGGCGGGCGCTCTCGGCGAGGGCGTGATTGGCGACTTCGAGCTCGCGGGTCTTCTCGGCAAGCTGGCGGTGCAGTGAGGTAACGCGCGAGGCGACCTGGAGTCGGGCCTGGAGCTCCTCGCGGTCCAGCGGCTTGGTCAGGTAGTCGTCCGCGCCGGCCTGCATGCCCTGCATGAAGTGCTGCTTGCCGTCCAGGGAGCTCAGGAGCATGAAGTAGGTGTACGTCTCGCGCTGGGCCGCCCGAACCCGTCGGCACAGGTCCAGCCCGTCCATCCCCGGCATCAGCCAGTCGCTGACGATGACGTCCACGACGTGCTGCCGGTACAGCTCCCAGGCGTCCGTACCGTCCGTCGCGACCAGCACCTCGTGGCCGAGATGCTCGATGGCTCGGCGAAGCATCAGCCGCGAGACCGCGTCGTCTTCCGCGATGAGGACTTTCACACCGCACTCACCGTGAGGTACCAGCTTTCATCATACCGTCACCGCGTTGGGTGCCGCCCGGTCCGTCGCCGGCAGCCACCGGTCGAGGGTTGCGGCCAGCACGTCGGGGCGGAGGGGCTTCGCCAGATAGTCGTCCATGCCGCAGGTGAGACATCGGTCACGGTCGTCGGCCATGGCGTTGGCGGTGAGCGCAATGATGGGCGTGTGCGGTGCGCCTCGGCCGGGCACACGCCGCTGGGCGCCTTCCTGGGTCCGGATCAGCCTGGTCGCCTCGTAGCCGTCCATCTCCGGCATCTGACAGTCCATCAGGATCGCCGAGTACGGGAGCTGAGCGGCAGCGTCAACGGCTTCGACGCCATTGACGACGACGTCCACGCGGTAGCCGAGGCGCTCCAGCATCCTGATGGCTACCCGCTGGTTCACGATGTTGTCTTCTGCCACCAGGATACGTGGTGTGATGGTCATCGTGTCGGCTGGCACGGGTGCGTCAGCCAGGGCGCCCGTCGTGCTGGCTGACGCGGTCGGCGCGCTGAGGACGGTAGCAAGCCAGGAGCGCAACTGCGTCTGGCGAACTGGCTTGGTCAAGACGCCGACGAGGCCCGCTGCTGCCGGCTCGTCGTGCCAGCCGGGCTGGCCGAGCGATGTCAACATGGCGAGTGGGACGGATGCGATGGTTGGATCGGCCTGGATGGCGCGGGCGAGCATCGGGCCGTCCATAAGGGGCATCTGCATGTCCAGAAGCGCCAGGTCGAATGGCTGTCCGGCGATGGAGGCGATCCGCAGGTGATCCAGCGCGGATGGGCCATTGGCGGCGGTGGCGACGGTGAAGCCCCAGCTTTCGAGCTGCCGGGCGAGAATCTGCCGATTGGCGCGGTTGTCGTCTACCACCAGGATGCGCCGGCCGGTGCCGTCGAGGAGGGGAGTACAGGCGGGCATAGCGGTGGCGGCGACTTCGAGGGGCACGGTGAACCAGAAGGTGCTGCCCTGTCCCTCTGCGCTCTCGACGCCGATCTCGCCACCCATCAAGTCCACGAGGCGCTTCGAGATCGCGAGGCCCAGGCCGGTCCCGCCGTATCTGCGGGTGGTCGAGCTGTCAGCCTGGGTGAACGGGGCGAACAGCCGCGCCTGAGCCTCCGCCGAGATCCCGATACCGGTGTCGCGCACGGAGAACGTGATGAGGGGCGAGGGGCGAGGGGCGAGGGGTGAGTCAGGAACGTCGTCCCTCGCCCTCGCCCCTCGCCCCTCGCTACTCGTAGCTCGACCTCGCCGCGCTCGGTGAACTTGACGGCGTTCGAGACGAGGTTGAGGAGCACCTGGCGGATGCGGGACGGGTCGCCGCGCAGCAGCTCCGGCACGCCCGGCTCGACGCAGGTGAGCAGCTCGATGCCGGCGCGGTGGGCACGCTCGGCGAGCAGGTCGGCAACCTCCTCGACCGACTGGCGGACATCGACGTCGGTCAGCTCCAGCTCCAGATGGCCGGCCTCGATTTTGGAGAAGTCGAGAATGTCGTTGACGATGGCGAGGAGGGTGTCGGCGCTGGCGTGAATCGTCTCGGCGTACTCACGCTCCTCTGGGCCGAGCTGGGTGTCGAGCAGCAGGCCGGCCATGCCGATGACGCCGTTGAGCGGTGTGCGGATCTCGTGTGACATGGTGGCGAGAAACTCGGACTTGGCGCGGTTGGCGGCCTCGGCCTCCTCGCGGCGACGGGCCATCTCCTCGAACAACAGGTCGCTTTCGAGGGCGATGGCGGCCTGGTTGGCGAGCTCCTGCATCAGGTCGAGCTCGCGGCTGTCCGGTTGCGATGGCTCGCGGCTGTAGACGGCGAAGGTGCCCAGGACGCCGTGCGTGCTGGAGATGATGGGAACGGACCAGCATGCCCGCAGACCGTGCTCGGTCGCCAGGTGACGGTACTCTTGCCAGACCGGCGCGGTCAGGACGTCCTCCGCGATCACGAGCTTCCGCCAGTACGCCGCCGACCCGCACGACCCGACCATCGGTCCGATCTCGATCCCGTCGATCTGGTCGGTGTAGCCGGTCGGCAGGCTCGGGGCGGAGCCGTGATACAGGCGATTGCCGCGCAGCAGCAGGATCGAGCCGAGCCGGCCCGGGAGGTGGCGCTCGATGATCTGGACGATCAGGCTGAGCACGTCCTGAGACGGTTGATGGCGTGCCACTGCCTCGAGAATCTGGCGGCGGTCGCGCTCGATGGCCTCGGTACGGTGGCGCTCGGTGACGTCGCTCTCGATGGTGACATAGCCGGTCACGTTGCCCTGCTCGTCTCTCAGTGGCTGGGCCTCGACGGCGTTCCAGTACGGGCGGCCATCTTTCGCGTAGTTCAGGATCTCGGTGCTGAACGGCTCGCCGCGCCGAATGGCGTCCCGCATGAAGAGAACGGTGTTGAAATCCGAGTCCGGGCCTCGGAGCAACTCGCCGGGCTTCTTCCCACGGGCTTCGTCCAGCGTGTAACCGGTCATCCTGGTGAAACTGTCGTTGGCCCAGACGATCTTCAGGTTTTCCGAATCGACCACGTCCACGATCGTGACGGCGTTGTCGGTGCGGCTGGCGACGAGCGCGAGCTTGCGGATCTCGGCGACGCTCTCACGCAGGGCCTGCTCGGCTTGCTCTCGCTCGGCGGTGCGGGCGGCAAGGCTATCCCGCAGCGCCTCAAAGGCACGCCCCAACTGGACGAGCTCGGCGGTGTGGGTATGCGGGAGTGGCGCGGAGCGGTCGCCGGTGGCGAGGCGGGTGACGGCCTCGCCAAGCATGGCGAGCGGCGCGGTCAGACGGCTGGCGGTTAGCCGACCGATCGACGTTGCGAGCAGCACGGTGCCGAGCAGCAGGAGGAAGGCGAGGTCGCGGCCGGTGTAGGCGGCGGCCAGCGCCATCTCGAGCGGCTGCTCGACGACGACGCCCCAGGTTGTCCCCTCGACCCGCGCGTAGCCGCCCAGCCAGTCTTCCTGCCCGACTCGGTACACCAGGGCACCCGAGCCTGCCTGGCCGGCCTGCAACGCGGTGACAGGCGCACGTCCAGACTGGTCCGCGAACGGGGTCAGGCGGCCGCCCGCTGCCTGAGCGATGACCCGCCCGGCGCCGTCGACGAGATAGACGCGGCAGCCGTCGCGGGCGAGGCCAGGATCTAGCGCGAGACCGACCTGTGTCGGCTGGATCTCGACGGTGACGGCACCGACGAGCTCGCCGGCCGTGTCGCGCGCCGGCGCGGCGACGACCAGAATGGCCTGGCTGGTCTCTTCGTCAGCCGAGCCCGTGGCTTCCACCGTGACGATGGGAGCAGTGCCTCCATCGCGGCCAAGGGCGGTCATCACGTCGGCGGCGAGCGGCTCGGAACGGCGGCCGCTGTCACGCGCGAGGGGCGCCCCGGCGGCGTCGAAGGTGGCGATGCTGATCACGCGCGGGTAGTCGAGCATGATTCGACGGAGGCGCCGCTCCTGCTCGACGACTGGCAGGCTGAGGAAGTCCGACCGTCCGGCGAGGCCGGCCAGGCCGATGGCGAGATTCTGGTGCACCTCCAGGTGGGTGGCAACGTCATGGGCGATGAACTGGGCGGTGGAGCGCTGGGCCTGGAGCTCGTGGTCGGCGATGGTGCGCTCCTGGCGGGCGGCGACGAGTGCGACGACGGCGATCAATGGCGCGGCCGCGGCAACCGCCAGCACGAACGCGAGGCGAGTCCGCAGCGAGGTGCTCGCGCGGTGCCCGCTGCCGGCTCCAAGATCGTGCCAGGAGCGTACCAGTGCGATGGCCAGCGCGAGGAGCACGACGCCGTTGAGGACCGCTCCAGGCCAGCGGGCGTCCAGCGCGAGCCAGCCGGTGATGGCCGCGAGGAGGAGTCCGGCGGCCAGGTGAGCCAGGCGGTGCACGAGCCGCGGGATTGGAAGAGCCTGGCCGGTCAGGAGCATAGCGCCGGCCGCCAGGAGCGGGACTCCCCACCACGCGGGATGCGCGTCGAGCGTGTCAAAGGAGAGGACGGCGAGGCGATGCGGCGCGATGAGCATCAGCGAGCCGATCAGGGCGCAGTACACCCCGACGGCCTGACGAAGCACAGCCATCCTCACCGTGGCTCTTCCCTCCTGGACGGCTCGTCCGCACCACCATCGTGTCGTTGCGCGGAGTGAGACCGTCGTTCCCGCTCGTGATTAACGTCGAAAGCTGATGCGAGGGACCGGCCGTGCGACTCTGGCCGCGCCAATGGGTATATCTGCACATCTGGCCATCGCTGCCACGCGGGTCGGAGCCGCCTGGAGGCGTCGGACGACAGCCGGTGGGCTCCGCGTGAGGGGCTCCCCGCGAGGTACCCTTCCGGACCGCGATGGAGGTGTCGACGCAATGGCTGCGCGAGAGCCGATCATGGGGCCGCTCCCGGGCGATCCGGGCATGCCTCAGGCGCAACGACTGGCGGGCAAGGTGGCGATCGTCACGGGTGCTGGATCGAGGACGGCCGGCCCGGACGGTCCGGTCGTCGGAAACGGACGGGCGACGGCGATCGTGCTGGCGCGCGAGGGCGCGAAAGTCGTGCTGTTGGACGAGCGCCGCGAGTGGGCAGAGCTGACGCTGGACCGGATCGAGCAGGAGGGCGGCGAGGCGATCCTGGTTGAGGCGGACGTCGCAAGCTCGGAGTCGTGCAAGAACGCGGTGGACCGAGCGCTGGAGGCGTTCGGCGCCGTCAACATCCTGGTCAACAACGTCGGGGTGACCGGACCGCCAGGGAACGCGGTCGAGGTGGACCCGGAGGCGTTCGACCGTGCCATGCGGGTGAACGTCACGTCGATGGTGATGATGGCGAAGTACGCGATTCCGCCGATGATCGCGGCTGGCGGCGGCGCGATCGTGAACCTGTCGTCCGTGTCAGGGCTGCTGGGCGGCCACCCGAGCCTGCTCTATCCGACCTCGAAGACGGCGGTCATCGGGTTGACGCGGAGCATGGCGGCACACCACGCCTTGCAAGGGATCCGGGTCAACTGCATCTGCCCTGGCACGGTGTACACGCCGATGGTGGCCTCGCGCGGCATGACGCCGGAGCTGCGGGAGGCGCGGCGGATGGGGACGCTACTCCAGGTGGAAGGCACGCCCTGGGATGTGGCGCAGGCGGCGGCGTTCCTGGTGAGCGACGCGGCTCGCTGGATCACTGGCATCGCGCTGCCGGTGGACGCCGGCGCGACGGCCGCGCGGCTCCAGGCGCTCTCGCCGCGCTCGGACGGCGGGGCAGCCAATGACGCCGGGAGGTGACGGCACATGCGGGTGCTGGTGACCGGGGCGGCGAGCGGCATCGGGCGGGCGACCTGCCTGCGGCTGGCGCGTGACGCGAGCAATCGGGGCGAGACGGCCCAGGTGGCGGCGGTGGACCTGGAGCCGTCGGCGGCGCTGGACGGGCTGGTGGGCGAGCTGCGCGAGCTGGGGGCGGAGGCGCTGCCGCTCTACGGCGACATGGGCACGGTGGATGCCCCGTCACGCGTGGTCGGCGAAGCTGTCAGCGGATTCGGCGGGCTGGACGGCCTGGTCAGCAACGCCGGAATCAACCGTCCTGGCCCGCTGGTCAGCTACTCGGTGGAGGACTGGGACCGGCTGTTCGCCGTCAACACCCGAGCGACGTTCTTGCTGGCCCAGGCGGCCCACCCCACGCTCAAAGCGACTGGCGGGGCGATGGTGATCGTCGGCTCGATGTCGGGTAGCAACGCGCACGCCGGCCTGGGCGCCTACGCCCCGACGAAGGCGGCGGTCATCATGCTGGCGCGGGTGCTGGCGCAGGAGTTTGGCCGCGACGGCATCCGGGTCAACTCGGTGTCCCCCGGGATGGTGCGGACCGGCATGACGGCGGCGGTCTACCAGGACGACGAGACCGCGGCGGCCCGCAACGCGCTGGTCCCGCTGGGACGGGTGGCCCAGCCGGAGGACATCGCGGACGTCATCGCGTTCCTGCTCAGCGTTCAGGCTCGGTACGTGAACGGCCACGACTTGATCGTGGACGGCGGCGTGACGGGCAACTTCCTGGGGCGGCTGCCAGGGCTGACCTCCGTGACACGGGCCTGACGATGCGAGTAGCGAGTAGCGAGTGGCGAGGGGTCATCTTGTGCGGGGCAGATGTTGGACCATCACAGAATGAGCCGGTATCCGAGCAGGTCTGCGCTCGTTTCGAGGAAGGCACGAAGCGTGTCGTCGGCCAGCGCCCGGTGAAACGAAGGCCGTGCTGGTAGAGCACTGGCCCCACGCTCGTAGAGGGCGACGCAGGGAGCGTTCGCGTGCATGGATGACCCGTACCACAGCCCGTCTGCGCCTGAATATGCTTCGTAGATCGTGCTAGACCAGCGTCTGGCGGTTGACCGGAGGCCGCTGGCAATCGCCATCGAAGCTCCAGCACGAGTCGGCCAGAGGCCGGTCAGGTCGAGCAGGCGTATCTCCCGCGACAGGCGGAATCCAACCAGCCACGGCTCGTCACGTCTGGCGTCGATCGTACGACTGACCTGGAAAACCTCGGCGAGCGGAGTCCGAGGATGGTCGGACGCATACAGGATGCCGCGATTCTGGATGCGCGCCGGCGGCAGATGGTGATCGAATCTGGCATGTGTTGGGCCGTAGTAGCGCAGGTGATTCCAGGTCACCGGAAATGGACCGCCCCTGAAATAGACCCGGAAGAGGGCCGAGTCGGTCGGGACGATCTTCCAGGCGGGCAGAACGCTTGCAAGGACTGCCACGCTCGGCGGAAGTGGGAGCTTAGGCAATCCTGTGAAGCTCCTCGGCGAGGGCAGCTACCAGTGCGGGATCTCCGCCACTCAGGAGCCACGTACGCGGCGACAGCTGCTCCCCCTCGGCATTCTCCAGATCGACGTGAGGTAAGGTGAACCATCGAGCAACCTCGACCGGATGCACCCCGACCAGCATGGGGACCACACGATTCAGCCCGGGGATCAGTGCGAGGCCGGAGTCATCCACCTGAAACAACGGTATGCGCCAGGACTTGCCATCCTTGACCCCGTAGAGGGTGTGGCCGGTGAGGCGCTGACGGATACGGCTGACATCGACGCCGAGCCGAACGGCAAGGTCAGAGACCGTCAGCGCCGTCGCCAGGAGGGCAGCATACTCTGCTGCTGTCCGTGCCAGCGGTGAGTCAACGCCACGATCCCTGGGTTCGAGCTCAGACAGATCGACCCCGGCGTCCTGGAGAAAGCGGATCTCGTCGTCGGCGAGCTCGGCACGGCCATCGGCTGGTGGGCGGAGCGGCAATGCGCGCTCGACGGCTTCCATAACCAGGCGCTCGAAGTCGGCCGGCTCCACGGCCAGGCCAGCTCGGCGGAATGGCGCAGTGTCAAGGGGCACCGGATATCCTCCTGATAGGGAGGATATCACGAATCATCCACGCGGGATGATTCGTGAGGGTCGCGTCTGAGCTCTGTGAGAGGGAAGTCGAGTCGGCGCTGACCCGTCGCTCCGGTGAGCGGTCACCCCCGCTGCGAGGGTGGCACCACGTCGTCCGGGATCGGGCAGACGTACGGCTTGCCGCCGGTCTTCTCCTTCAGCTCCGCTTTCGCCTGGGCCATCAGCTCGGGCGAGTGGACCACGTCCAGCGCGGTTAGCGCGAGCGCTTTGGCGGCGTGGAGCATCGACTTGTGGGCGGCCGGCGACTTGCCCTGAGCGACCACCTGCCAGCTGTGGCCGGGCGTGCCAATCGCCCAGCAGGCGCCGTACACCTGGGCGGTGGGCGTGATCCAGCTCACGTCGCCGACGTCGGTCGAGCCGGAGCGCGGCAGGGCGGTGCCGTCGAACGGGACGATGCCATCGTGGAGCGCCATGGCGAGATCGACGGGCGCGCCGTAGGTATCAAAGCTGCTGCGGATGTGCTCCTCGGTCAGCGACTTGCGGATTTCGTTGGCGAAGGCGTGGTCGGCGTCGTCGAACGGGACTGGCCCCATCAAGTCGAGGTTGTCGTAGAGGGCCAGCTCCAGCGCGGCGTTCGGCAAGGTGTCCGAGCAGGCTTTGTCAACCTCGATGGTGAGGGCGGTCTCGGTCATCAGCGCGGCGCCGCGCGCGACGTTGCAGACCCGCTCGTAGAGCGCCCGCGCCTGCGTCACGTTGGGCGCGCGCACGAGGTAGAGCACTTCGGCGTTCGCCTGCACGACGTTCGGCGAGATGCCGCCGGTGTTGGTGACGGCGTAGTGGACGCGGCAGTCGATCGGCATGTGCTCGCGCAGGTAGTTGACGCCGACGTTCGTCAACTCGACGGCGTCCAGGGCGCTCCGGCCCAGGTGAGGCGAGCCGGCCGCGTGGGACGCCTGCCCCTTGAAGCGGAAGTAGACCTGGATGTTGGCGAGGCTTCGGATCGACATGACGCCGTTGAACGAGCCGGCGTGCCAGCAGAACGCCACGTCCAGGTCGTCGAATGCGCCGTCGCGGGCCATGAACGTCTTGCCGGAGCCGCCCTCTTCGCCGGGGCAGCCGTAGTAGCGGACCGTGCCCGGCAGGCCGTGATCGCGGAGGTAGTCGCGGACCAGGACGGCCGCCAGCATCGAGCCGGCCCCGAGCAGGTTGTGTCCGCAGCCCTGGCCCGGCTCGCCCGGCTTCAGGGGGATTGGCTCGGCGGCGCCGGCGACCTGGCTCAGGCCGGCCAGCGCGTCGTACTCGCCCAGGAAGCCGATGATCGGCGAGCCGTGCCCGGCCTCGGCCACGAAGGCGGTCGGCATGCCGGCGACGTTCTGGGTGATGGCGAAGTCCTCGCCTTCGAGCATGGCGATCTGGGTGGCGACGGCCTGGGTCTCTCGAAAGCGGAGCTCCGCGTACTCCCAGACCTTGTCGCTGATCTCGACGTAGGCCGGGCCTCTGGACTCGGTGGCGCGGGTGATCCAGTCAAGGCGGCTCTGCGAGGCGGGCATTGGCTCCTCCGAGGGGCGAAAGGCAAGGGGATGTAAGGGCGCGGTCAGGCGGGCAGCTCGGCCAGGATGCGGTCCGCCACCTCTTCGCCGAGAATGGCGCTGTAGTTCTGGCCGCGATCGTGCGGGTAGACGTGACCCATGTTCGCAAGCCAGAGGCCGGGCAACGGTGTCCGGTGGGGCGGCAGGCTCTCACGGTAGCCGAGCCCGACGATCGGCTGAGCGTACGGCGCCTGGAACACGTGGGCAGCTTTGACCCAGCTTCGGTCGAATGCGGGGTTGACTCGGGAGAGATGCGGCAGGAAGCGCTCCAGCACGGCTTGGTCGGACATGCCGAACAGCTCGTGATCTGGAGGCAGGTAGTTGCCGAGATAGACGAGATGGCTGCCGCCGTAGTCGGAGGCCGGCATCCAGTTGGTGTGCTCGACCAGGGCGACGAATGGATAGCCGGGGTCGGCGACGCTGACCCAGTAGGCGTCCTGGAGCTTGCGGTCCAGCTCCAGGATCAGGCAGTGGGCCGAGATGTGGTCGCCGGTCTGCGAGAACTGGGAGACGTAGGAGTCTGGCAGGTCGGTCGTGATGCGCAGGAACAGGCGGGTGGGGAGGGAGCAGAGGACGGCGTCGAAGGGCTGGCCGCCGTGAGGAGTGGTCAGGATCAGCTTGTCGCCGCGTCGCGCGATGCTCTCGACAGCGGTGCCGGTCTGGAGGGTTGACCCCCTGGCTTCGAGGTCGGCGGCGAGGGCGTCGTAGAGCACCTGGAAGCCGCCGCGCGGATAGCCGAGCTGGGGGGTGCGGTCGTGGATCCTGGCCCAGAACCAGGGCATCCCGATCCTCTCCGCCTCGGCCCCGAACTTGCCGCGCAGCTGGGGCTCCCAGACGACCTCGTACGCTTCCTGACCCATCCAGCGCTGGAGCCAGCGAGCGGCGGTCTGACCCTCGAAGCGCTCGGGATCGGGAATGACTTTGAGCGCGGCGATGGCCGCGCCGAGGCGAATCCGGGCCAGCGGCGACAGCGGGCTGAACTTGAGCACCTCGACTGGACCGGCCAACGGGTGGATCTGGCCGTTTCGGAGGACGGCGGTGGGCGGCTTGCCCCACTGGAGGCGGCCGCCAAGCCCCAGCTCGTCGAACAGGCCGATCATGCGGCGGTCGGTGCGGAAGAGGTGGTGGTAGAACTTGTCGAGCCAGTTCGCCCCGACCTTGAAGCCGGCCGTCAGCCCGCCTGCCCGCGGCTCACGCTCGTAGACCGTCACGCTGGCGCCGCCCTGCGCGAGCCGTCGCGCGCCGGCCATGCCGAGCGCACCAGCGCCGATTACCGCCACATCTGCCATTGCGCCTCGCGCGCCTCCTGTCGGCCAGGGTTGTCGAATGCACCTCACCAGCCCGTGACGGAGGGCGTCGCGGGCGCGGGTGAGTCGCGCTGAGGATACCGGACCGGACTCTCCCTGCGTGGCGGTTCTTGGCGATTGTGTTTCACGTGAAGCACACGCCCGACGCGCCGGTCGGGATGCCTGTCAGCGCCGCGAGTAACCCACGAAGCCTGCCCATCAGGGTAACAAAAAGGCGACAGAGCGAGGGCGAGCGAAATGTTTACGGATCGCTAACGCTTACGTCACGAGTACCGTGGCATCATGACAGAGAAGGCAGGAGGTACCGGCCGGCTGACCGAACGCTCTGCAAGTCGAGCGTGCCGGCACAGCCCGTGCAAACAGCTATGAACCAGGGGCGGGAGCGGCGATCTGGCGAGCGATCCAGCCGAGCTGCCGCCCCACACCCAACCAACGCGCAGCCGATACCCTCGGCCTTACGCTATGAACGCAGGAGAGCAGGACAATGAACCCACGATTCGGAAGGCTTGCCCGCGCACTGCTCCTGGCTGCTGGCATCATGACCGCCATGGCGCTGCCGGCCCTGACCGGCACGCCGCTGCTGCCGTCGAGCAGCGCCCCGGCTAACCACGTCGCGCTGGCGGCGCCAGCGATGAATAACGACAACAGCGGCCACAACAACGACCTCGGCGACGACAACAGCGCCGAGCGGATCCTGGAAGGCCAGGTGCTGGAGATCCACGGCGACGAGTCGCCGCCCAGTGTGCTGGTCGGGCAGGTCGGCGGCAACGTCTGGGCGCACATCTACAACAACCAGCTCCATAACAGTGGCGTCAACGTCGGCGACTACGTCCAGATGCACGGCGAGTACGGCGATCACGGCATCTTCGACGCGTACCAGATCGACGTTATCGACCGCTTCGACGACAACGGTAACGGTAACGACAACAACTAAGCGCGCAGCCTGAGCGCCGCGCCAACGCACGACAGGGGCGACATCAGCACGATGTCGCCCCAATTGCCGTCCATATTCCGCGGCCATGAGAATTCGGCGTCGCGCGGTTGTCGCTCACGCGCCATCGTCAGGGCGGAGCGGCCGGCCCCAGGCGACGTGGGCCACCACCTGCAGCTCTACGGTCTCGACGTCGTGGCGGGAGACCAGGGAGTGCACGGCAGCGTCGAACGCGGCCAGAGCCTCGGGTGTCATCCGGGACCGCGAGAACCCGCTCCGGGCGTGGAACGACTCGACGTACGCCGCCACAGGCTGACGAAAGACGACCGGCTCGGTCCGAAGCCGCCGTTCCAGATCGAGCAGGCCACGCTCTTGCAGGGCCGCCACCAGATCGAACCCGGGGCGAAACTCCTGGTTCGTCGAGTACCGTTTCAGGATCGGAATCAGCTCGTGGTGCCAGGGTGGCGGCAGGGCGTCGTCCACGACGATCAGCAGCCGTCCAGCGGGGAGCAGGGCGTCACACAGGCGCGGGAGCACGACCGGCCAGTCCATCCAATGCAGGCTCGCAGCGGCGGTAACCAGCGCATACGGCGGCGACAACGGCGCGGCCTCAGCCCGCCCGAGCAGCCAGCGAAGTCGGGGATGGTCGCCGTCGGGTGACTGCCGGCCGGCCGCGATCATGGCCGGCGACACGTCCAGCGCGTCAACTCGCTTCACCAGGCCGGCCAGGCTCGGATCCCCAACCAGGCGCCGCGCGATATTACCTGGGCCACACCCGAGGTCGAGCACGGCCCCGGGGCACTCCTGAAGCAGCCGTTCCACGATGTCGAAGACTGCTTCTGGATATGGTGGCCGTGTGTGGTACGAGGCGACGACGGTCGGATCTTCGAACGCCGACGCGTACTGTGGTCCGAGAAACGACGGCTTCTCCTGACCTGAGGTCACCGTCTGTCTCTCCTTCCCGATTCGCCGTCCGCGTGAGGATGATGGGGCATCCCGAGCGTCGAGCCAGAAGAGGTGCTCGGGAGTGCCGCCTGAACGCCTGGCCTCCCGATCCTGAGCACGGGG
Organism: Chloroflexota bacterium; assembly: GCA_046328125.1. Taxonomy (GTDB): domain Bacteria; phylum Chloroflexota; class UBA6077; order UBA6077; family JACCZL01; genus JADZEM01. The sequence goes on along the minus strand of JAXLXF010000013.1, from coordinate 42,239 downwards.
GTCGCGTTGCGAAGCGGCGAAGATCGCCGCGCTCCCAGGGCGTCGTTCCACATCCTGCACGATCCGGCGGTGGTGCACCGAGGAAAGGATACTGGCACTCAGGCAGGAAGGTGCGCAATCATCGAGGCAGGCGTAAGCTGCCATCTTCCTCCAGCGTGAAGCCGGGATTCCAGGCGACCTCCCAGGGGTGGCCGTCCGGGTCCGCGAAGTAGCCGGAGTAGCCGCCCCACTCGGCGGCGCGGGCAGCCTTGAGGAGCGTGCCACCCGCCGCCACCGCCGCGTCCAGCACGGCATCGACCTCCTCGCGCGACCTGACGTTGTGCGCCAGCGTGATCCCGCCGAAGCCGCTGCCCGCCTCGGGTAGCTGGGCGTCTTCTGCAAGCAGGTGGCGAGGGTACAGGCCGAGCGCCAGCCCGCCCAACTGGAAGAAGGCGACGTCGCCGCCGCCGGCGCTCGACGTGGCCCAGCCGAGGCCGTCACGGTAGAAGCGGACGGCGCGCTCCAGATCGCGCGTGCCGAGGGTGATCAGGCTGATACGAGGCTCCACGGTGCGCACCTCGAAGATGAGGATGGACGGGTCTGGGGCATGATCGGCCGGTAACGGAAGAGTCTATCTGGCTCTGGCCGCCCGCGCGAACCGTCACAGGGCGACGCGCAGGTAGTGTCCCCATGCGCCGCGCCACGGTCCGTACCGCTCGGCGATCTCGGCGAGCTGCGCGGCGCTCAGGTCTGGCCCGTAGACGGCCCGGCCGGCCTGGAGGAGCTCGCGGTCGAAGCTGTCGGCGGCGCCGAGCGGCAGCGGAGCGTCAACCCGCCCAAATCCTCGCAGCAGGATGAACGTCGCGGACCACGGCCCGATCCCCGGCAGTGCGCGGAGCCAGGCGCTCAGTTTCTCGGTGGGCATCGCCTGGAGCTCCGATGGATACTGGCTGGCAAACGCTCGCGCGATGGCGAGCAGCCGGTCGGCCTTGCGCTCGCTCTTGACGAGCTCGGCCAGCTCCTGGCTGGTGGAGGCCACAAGATCGGCGGGCTCTGGAAAGGCCAGCAGGGTGTAGCCGTGCAGCTCGACGGCGCCGCCGAACTGCTCCATCAGGCGTCGCTTCGCCGCGCGCGCGACCGAGATCGGCGTGCGCTGGCCGAGGATCGCCCAGCAGGCGTTCTCGAACGGCGTGAAGAAGCGGACCTGGTGGTAGCCGTACATGCGACGGACGAGGGTGTCGAAGGGCGGGTCGTCGGTAGCCAGGGCGTAGAACGGCAGGAGATCGTCGTCGATACCGAGCCAGTCGCCGACACGCGTCAGCAGGATCGCCTCGGTCTCCGAGCGCAGACTCTCACCCTGCATCTCCCCATCTCCCCCGAGCGGGAGATGGGGAGATGCAGGGTGCAGCGGAGTGCAGGCCGTTCCGTGCTGCCGGACTGTTCCACGTGAAACGCGATGGTCCGGCCGTCCACACGGGCGGCGCCCAGGACTGCCTCCCCGACGACGGCCCGTTCGCCGAGCGTGGGCGGGAACCGTCGCAGGAAGCCGAGCGCGTGCCCGAAGCTGAACGGTGCGCGGGGAAAGAGCTCATGGACGCCAGTCTGTACGGCCCAGGGTACAGACTGGGGACGCATGTCGCCGGTCTGGCGCTGAACGTTCAGCCTCGTCACTCCGCTCATGCCAGCTCCGCCGGCCGCGTGTAGGCGTGCAGCACGCGCCCGTCGGCGTCCTTGAACGAGAAGGTCCGCCCGAACGGCGCGTCCCACGGCTCGCTCACCATCTCGACGCCGCGCGCCTTCCATGCCGCGTACGCCTCGTCCGTGTCGTCCACCTTGAGATACAGCTCGACGCCGTTGGCAGGAGCATCCGGGGACGCCTGCATGATGGCCCAGAGCGAGCCGTCACGGGTGGTGAACTGGCTGAATACGTCGCCCATGTCGTCCTCGGTGCTCAGCCCGAGCTGCTCGGTGAAGAAGCGGCGGGCGCGCGGGACGTCTGACGTGGTGACGATGACGTAGGTGAGGCCGCGAATCATGGCCGGCTCCTGAACGTGTGCTCGGTCGAGTGCGTCGCGGTCCTCACACGCGGACCGGCCGCTCGACCTGCACCTTCAGCCTACGTCTGCCCTCCTGACACCGTCCTGTCAGGAGCGAGTAGGGAGTAGCGAGGGGCGAGGGGCGAGCCTGTCATACTCGCCCCTCGCCCCTCATCCCTCGCTCCTCGTCCGAGCGAACTCCGCGACAGCGGCCTCCTGCGCGGCCGTCTCAACGGAGCCTGGCCGGGCTGCGCGGACGCGTGCGACGGCAGCGTCCGGCTCCATGCCGATAGAGACGAGGTAGCAGGCGAGCAACGTACCGGTCCGGCCCAGGCCGGCCGCGCAGTGGACGGCGACCCGCTGGCCATCATGGAGCGCGTGCTTGATCGCCTGGACGCCGCTCGCGAGCTGCTCGGGCGTTGGGGCAGTGAAGTCGGCCACTGGCACGTGAACCTCAGTCAGGCCGAGACGCGCCAGCCGGGCCGGGTCGTGGCCGCGCTCGTGGAGGTTGACGACGACTTGAATGCCGCGCTCCGCCAGGTGTGCCAGGCCATCCGGTCCCCAGGGATAGGCGCAGGCCAATAGTCGGTCGGGGAAGAGCCAGTTTCCGCTGTCCATCGGGATACCGTCGCTCGCAGGCTACAAATACTTCACGTCAAGCATAAGAACGAGACAGCGCCGTGACAGGTGTCGGATCCGACACGCCGGCTGTCAGCGCGCGAACACGGGCTCCGTCTGCGCCTCTGGTGACCGTGCCGCGTGGCGAGCCAGCATCGCGCGCGCCTCGTGCGCCAGGCGTGCGCGCAGCCAGTCCGGACTGAGGATCTCGACGGCGCGCCCCCAGGGCAAGAGCCAGCGCAACAGCTCTATCTCGTCACGGAGAGCGTACACGAAGACCGGTCCCTCCAGGTCGGTTTCTTCGCGGACGAGGGTGAACGGCTGTCGCTCGCGAACCCAGCGCAGGACGTCGCGGTCGAAGCGGACTCGCGCCTCAGGATGCTCCAGGTCCGAACGATCCGAGCTGGCAGCCCGAGCGTGCCGCGCATCCAGCGTGAACTGCTCCGGCAGCACCTCCAGACGGTCGATCCGATCCAGCCGAAAGAGGCGCGGCCCCTGGCGCAGGCGACAGTAGCCGGCCAGGTGCCAGGCGTCGCCAAGGTGGACGAGACGGACCGGCTCGACGTCACGCGGATCTGGCGCGTCGCGGCGGAATGCGTGGTACAGCAGCCGGACAACGCGCCGCTCTTCGATGGCGCGGCGGGCCAGCACCAGCCGGCGGTCGTTCGCCTGGCTGGTGACCGACGCGAAGAAGAGGCTCTGGCGGCGTCGCTCCATCTCGGCGCGGCGGTCGGCGGGCAGGACGCTCATCAGCTTGCGGAGCGCCTCCTCGGCCGCCTGCCGCAGCTGCGGATCGACGCGGTCCCGCACCAGCTCGCCGCCGAGGATCAACAATGCCGCCTCGTCGGCGGTGAAGCTGAGTGGTGGCAGGAAGTAGCCGTCCATCAGGCGATACCCCCTGCCGGGCGTCGCCACGATCGGGACGCCGGTCTCGGAGAGCGCCTCGACGTCGCGGTAGATGGTGCGGACGCTGACCTCGAACGTCTCGGCCAGGTCTTCGGCGCGGAGCTCGCCGCGCGCCTGAAACTCCAGGACGATGCCCATCAGCCGATCGGTGCGGTTCACGCCTGGATGATGCCCGACCAGCAAGGCAAACGACGATGAAGGAAGGCTATGGGGCCGGCGGCACGAGGTCGGCAAGCTTGAAGGCAGGGTCCGCCAGTTGCTCCAGGTGGTCCTGGATCGGGACGCGCTTGCCGATCAGCTCGGACAGGGCGCGGCGGTCGCTGGCCCGGTTGAGCATCAGCGCGCCCCGCACGTAGCCGCCGCGTAGCACGAGGTAGGTGGCCTTGCGGCTTTCCACGGAGCCGCGCACCAGCGTGATCTCGCCACCGTCCAGCGAGCCGACCACGTTGATGGTGTGGTCGAAGACGTCCGTCCAGAAGTAGGGGACGTGCTGGAAGCGGGCGCGCTTGCCGGCCATGTTGGCGCCCGCGACGCGCCCTTGCGCCACGGCGTTGTCCCAATGCTCGACGTGGCGGAGGACCGGCTCGCCCTGGAGGCTGGCGAACACGTCCGGGAACCGGGCCACGTCGCCGGCCGCGTAGATGCCCGGCTCGGAAGTCTGGAGCCGGTCGTCCACGAGGATGCCGTCGTCCACCTTCAGGCCGGCCGCCGCCGCCAGCTCCGTGTTCAACTGGATGCCGACGCCGACCACCACGAACGACGCTTCCACGTCGCCGGCGTTGGTGACGATGTACTCGAGGCTGTCTTTGCCCTCGAATCCTGTCACGCGGACGTTGTGGCGGAACGAGACGCCGCGGTCCTCGAAATCGGCCTGGATGGCGCTCGCGATCTCGGGCGGCATCACGTTCGGCCAGACCTGGGCGTCCTGGTTCAGCACCGTCACGTCCAAACCGCGCTCGGCGAGCGACGCGGCAACTTCGAGGCCGATGAAGCTGGCTCCGACGACGACGACTCGGGTGGATGCGCCGGCCGCCTCTTTCAAGCGCTCGGCTTCGGCCAGGGTCCGCAACTGGTAGATGCCCGACAGCGACTCGCCCGGCACGCCCACGCTGCGCGGCCGTCCGCCCGTCGCCAGCAGGAGTCGCTGATAGCCGATCGTCTCGCCGTCCGCTAGCACGACCTCGTGCGACTCTGGCTTCAGCGAGAGCGCCGGCCGCCCCAGCACCAGCCCGATACGCCGAGACTGGTAGAAGTCGAGCGGGCGCAGGAGCACCTGCTGCCGGGACCGCTCGTCACGCAGGAGCTCCTTGGAGAGCGGGGGACGGTCATGTGGCGGGTCGATCTCCCCGGATACGATCGCCACCGAGCCGCGCGCACCGAGGGCACGAATCGTCTCGGCGGCCGTGACGCCGGCCAGCCCGCCTCCGATGATGAGATGCTCAACTGTTGCCGGCATGTGGGCGCTACGACGTCCTTCCTGTGAGCCCTGCCCGATAGCCCTGGCTTGACGGCCCTGCGCGCGAGCGTTCACGGCCCACACCGGGCGCCGCCCCCGCCGTCGAAGCTTCGGGGCGTGCGTACAGGGTCGGGGCGGCCGTCCGCCCGACCATTCTACCCTGCCCTTCGCGCCCTGGGAACGTTCGCACACGGGTGTTGCGGGCGTCCCTCGCGACCGGTGCTCGGCGGCGAGGCCGACACGGACCGCCGAGAGGCCACGACGCGCCGCCTCGGTCGCGTGCCACGCGACCGAGGCGGCGTCTTTCCGAATCGCCAGGGTGGGAGGCTCAGTCCCAGCGCTCCAGCCAGGCGCGCCACTCGTCCAGCCAGAGGGGGATCTGCTGGCGGCGCTGCTCGACCAGGATCACGCCCAGGATCATCACCAGCCCGATGGCGGCGACCAGATACCACGTGTTGAGCGCTCGGATCGGATCGGCCAGGAGGATGCCCACGTCCGCGACCAGCACGAGCGCCCCGGCGAAGAACGGCCGCCGCCAGTGCAACAGGGCGCCCAGGCCGAACACCACCGAGCTTTCGAGGAGCAGGAGCGCGTCATAGGTGTAGCGGTCGAAGCCGCCGCCGAGGAACCCGAGTGCCTGGATCAAGGAGCCGCCGAGCAGGAGCGCCAGCGCGGCGTCTTCGGCCAGGTGCTTCAGCAGCAGCCCCTGGTGGCGCCGCCACTCGAGGTACGCAATCGTCAGCATCGTCAGCCCCGGCGGCAGGATGAACGCCTGCGCCTGTCCGACGTGCCAGAACAGGAGCGCCAGCACGTAGCCGGCTGCCACCACCAGCATCCCCACGTAGAGCAGCAGCCGCAGACGATCGAAGCTGGCGTGGGCGAACAGCGACAGGCCACAGCCGACCGTCGCGATGGCGAGCACCCCGAGCGAAACCCCGCCAGGTGTGACCAGCGCCAGACCAACCGCCGCCACGGCGAGCGTCGCCGAGCCGAACGTGACCGGCGAGAACCAGACCCGGAGCACGGTCAGGTGCAGGCGGCGCACCGCGATCGACACGAAGGTCAGGGTCAGCGCCAGGGTTGTCCAGGCAACTGGCTGGCTCACGTCAGGCGTGCCGGCCAGGTGAAGCCAGTGGGCGAACGCGGCCACCGCCAGGACGAGAGCGCCCCAGGCGTACAGCTGGCCGCGCCGGGACTGGGCCACGAACGCGACGAGCAGGCCGTACGCGGCGGCGGTGATCAGCCCGTCCAGCGGGTCTGTCGCGCCGACGACCGTGGAGGCGAGCAGGGTGACCCAGGCCCAGGTGCGAACCGGCGCCAGCCACTTCCCGGCCCGGTCCTCGGCGGCCCAGCCGAGCGCGCCCATGATCCCCTGGAGCAACTGGTCAGGAGCGGCCAGCGACGGCAGCGCGAGCTCGACGGCCTGCCCGACGGTCGAGCTGCCCTCCCGTCGTCGTCGGTCGAACGCCCAGGTCAGGCCGACCAGGATCCAGACCGGCCCGATCAGGACGGTGGCAAGGTCGCTGGCGACGAGGCTCGGGTTGATAGCCAGGCTGGACGTCGCGAGGCCAGCCAGCGCGGCGCCGATGGCGGGGTAGAGCCAGGCCGGCTGGCGTCGCAGCACGGCGATGGTCACGAGCATCGCGGCGCCGCCCCACCAGGCAGCGGACCAGGCGTCCATGCCGGCCGACGGCAGCGCTGGCGCGGCGAACGTCCCGCCGAACGCGGCTGCGTCCAGGGGCAGCGCCCAGCGGCCGAGCAGCCAGTCCAGACCCTGGGCCGCCGAAGCCTCTTCAAGCTGGCGGTCCAGGCGACGTCGGGCCGTCTCGGCCAGCGCCAGCGTCAACGCCGAGCCCGGCAGCAGCCCGACGCCGTACCAGCCGGGCGGCAGCGGCGTGAGGGTCAGCGCGGACAGGTAGGTGACGATCCCGGTGACCACGGCCAGCGCGCCAAAGGCCGGCTGGCGGAACACGAGCGCCGAGCCCACGAAGTAGAGGCAGCCGAGCCCGTACCCGAGCGCCATCAGGTCACGGGTCTGGAACGCCAGACGGAAGAGGCCGCCACAGGCGAGGATCGCCCCAACGGCGAAGAACGGCTGCGCCCACGCGCTGACGTGCCCCGTCACCGGACGGCCGAGCGCCCGGAGGCTCCCGTGGTGCAGCACGACGCCGACCACGAGATACTTCGCCGCCAGCACGACCAGCGCCAGGCCGTACGCCCACTCGAAGATCGGCAGCGGCTCCAGCGCCTGCCAGAGCAGGACCGGCAGCAGCACCGCCACCGGCGTCAGCCAGCGGCTGTCCCGTCCTTCGATGGCCGAGCCGGTGTACAGCAGCACGACGACTGCCAGCGTCGCGATGCGGGGCAGGTACTCAGGTGCCGCGACGGCCGGCCCCATCACCGACATGACGTAACCGGCGACGTATAGCGCCGCCTGGTAGGCCGGACGGCGGAACGGACCCCATCTCCCTACCGTGACCCACACGACCGCGAGGGCAGTCAGCGCCACCCCCAGGTGGCTCGGGTTAGCCGTCGGCACGACCAGGCCGGGCAGCAGGAGCAGCCAGGCCGGCAGCAGCCAGGCTGTCAGCACGAAGAAGAGCGCGGAGGCTGGTCCGGGCGAGCCACCGGGGATCATCACGCGCAGGACGGCCGCATACGTCCGATGCGCCCCACGATGCACCAACGACGCCGTCCCCGCCAGGGCCAGCAGGCCGAGACCGCCGACCACCACCTGGAGGAGCTGGTACCGGGCGGCCAGCAGCTGCGCCTCCACCAGCGGCACAAAGCCGAGGACGAAGAACGGAGCGGCGCGCCGGACGTCGGCGCGCTCCAGCACCAGACTGAGCAGGAGATAGGCGATCCCGAGCGCAGTCACGCCAATGGCAAAGTCAGCCGGGATGGCTGCGCGGCCCAGTGTGGCAACGATCTCGACGACGGCGGGCGGCAGCGCGGCGATCGTCAGGAGCGCCGTCATGGTCAGGAGCCAGGGCAGGCGCCGGGTGACTGCGAGCGCCGCCCAGACGCTCGCCATGCCGAGCAGCGTGCCGATAGCGACCGGGCCGAGCGCCGGGACGACGCCCAGATGTGGTGACATGGGTGCCAGCGAAGCGACGGTGAAAAGGACGAATACGAGCAGCCCGAAGCCGGCCGCGAACAGCGGCCCCACGAACCACGAGCGACAACCGACGCCGGCGACCAGCTGTTCTGGCCGGAGGGCGGCATCGCCACTCCGGCGCGCCCAGACCTCGGCGACCGCGAGCAGGACGACGGCCGCCAGTAGCCAGGCAGCCGCCCACACTGGCGCTGCAGGCTGCAGCAGTACGAGCGCCCGCTCCCAGGCCGCCAGCAGCATCGCCACGGACGCCCAGGCCGGCGCGCGGTGGGGGATCAGGCGGGCCGCCGCGGCAAGGGTGACGGCGACGAGCAGCCACGTCACGATCTGATAGGCGATGGCGATGAACGGGTAGATCACAGCCAGAGCCAGCAGCAGCGTGGCGACCTGGAGGAACGGCTCAAAGACGATGCGTCCAATAGCAGCGTCAGGAGGCCGGGAGTCGCGCCAGCGATCCGCCAGCAGGAAGCCGACGGCCAGCGCGACGAGCAGTGGAGGATACCAGTCGTTGGCGACGTACATGGCACCCCGCGTCAGGAAGTACAGAGCGCCCAGCGTCACGAAGTACGCGAGCGGCGTCAGCCAGGCAGCGACAGCCCGGTAGACCGTCCGCCCCGTCAACTGGGCGGCCAGACCGTAGAACAGCACCGTCAGCCACCAGCCGGCGTCCTCACCCCACGGCGAGGACGGCCAGCCGGCGAACACGCCGCCGTCCTCGAGATAGGGCGCGACAGGACCCAGTATGACCAGGAATAACGATGCTGGAACGACGAGGTTGGCCGACCACGTCAGGGCACGACGCAGATCAGGTGCACGGATGCCCAGCCGTGCGGCGAAGCCGAAGTAGACGACCATCAGGGCCACGAGCCCGTCAAGCGCCCAGTATGCCGAGACGTCCAGCCATCGGAACAGCGCCAGGACGACGCTGCCGCCGGCGACGGCGAGGTAGGCAGCGGCGGCGCGGTCACGCAGGCGCAGGTGCGTCAGCAGGTACAGCGGGAGACAGACCAGCGAGGTCAGCAGCCAGGTGGACGCTGGCGACCAGCCCAACAACTGGCGGCCGAGCGTCCACACGGCCAGCGGTGCGAACACGCCGCCGATGGCGAACAGTGCCGCGCCGGCCAGGGACAGGCGCAGCCGATCTCGCACCAGCAGGCCGGCCGCGTAGAAGAGCGTGGTCGTCAGCACGACCACGAGCGCGTGCAGGAGCGGCCGGAGGCCGGTCGGATTGAGAGTAGAGATAACCACGCCGGAGGCGAGCACCAGGAACGCGCCCAGCCCCAGCAGGGTGTGGAGTGTCCGCTCGGAGAGGAGCCTGGCCGCGAGGCCACGTGAAACGGGTGGCTCCGGCTCCCGGGCCGGCACGGTCGACGCCGCAGCCAGCACACCGACAGGCGCATCGGGCAGCACACCGGCAAGCTCCTCAGCTGACACTGCATCGGGCGCCTCTGGCTCAGTGGCAGGGAGATCGCCTGGTGACACCAGTGGTGTTGAGTCCGGCACGGCGGCGCTCGCACGAACCGTTTCCAGAACTGGAGCGCTGTCGGTCACCCCATTCTCAGCCGGCAGCCCGAGGGTCACCTCGTCCTCAGCCGGCAGCTTGAGAATCACCTCGTCCTCCGCCGGCACGCCGAGCCGCTGGCGCAATGCCTGGATGCTCAGGACGGTGTCGCCCATGATGCGGTCGGCGACCTCGGGCGTCACCAGTCCAACAGCGACCCAGGAGGGCAGCTCGGCGCGGACGTACGCCAGGTGCTCCAACTCCTCGAACGTCTCGCGGTCGAAGGTGCTTCGGCAGCGCGGGCAGCGGATCGCCTCAGCGCTGGCGTACTGGCAGCAGGGGCACCGCGTGGTCGCCTCCCGGGCAGACTCGGTCAGTCCGTCGGCAGCCGAGCGACCAGATTGCCAGCCGCCGGGCGTGCCAGCGCCGGCACGAATCCGTCCGACGGTACCGCCACGATCGAACGGCCGCCCGAGGAACGCGTACAGGCGTGTGCCGCACGACACACAGACGAAGGGGTCACCCGCTGGCCTGGCGTGGCACTGTGCGCACTGCATCGTGGCCTCCTCGCGGGCAAAGCAGGGAGCTCCCAGTGGTCCATAGTCGGTCTAGACGCCTGAGCTTCTCACGCGGAGATGGCTTCGCACGTTGCGCCAGGTGACCGCCCGGTAAACGTTGTCGGGGCCGTTTCAAAGCCGTGCAACCCTCCTGGGAGCGCAGCTATCCTGGCCGCTTCGTCTCGCCACCCGGAGCGGCCAGGATAGCCGCGCTCCCAGGGGAGGCCACCCGCACGTGACTGTTATCAGGCGAACGGCTGCTATCTCTTTGCAGCGCTCGCCGTGCGTGCTAAGGTGAAGCGCCGGAAGGCTGCGAGAAACGGTGCGTCTGGGTGCACGTCCCTGTGGAAAACCTCGATGGATCTCCACAGGCAGGTTTTCCGTCTTATGATGGAGTTTGGGGACACACCTCGCGCGGAGAACGGCGTTGGCGAGAGGACGGTCAGCAAGAGGCTGGCCGGTGACAGATTGGCATGAACGCTTTGCGACCGGGTCGGACCTCTTTCTTGTCGGCGCTGCTGCTGGCAGTCGTGCTCGTGTGTGCCGCGGGCCGTCCGGCCAGCGCGGCGGACTTGCTCCTCGTCATCAATCAGGTTTCGTTGGATCGGTTCCCAGAGGTCACCGTCTACTTCACGGCGGTTGACAGCAGCGGCCTGCCGATCACAGACATCAGCAAGGACCGTATCCAGGTTCTCCACAACGGCAAGTCGGTGCCGGACGTCTCATTACAACTGGCCGAGGCCGAGCAGGACGGGCTGGCGGTTGCGGTCGCCATCGACGTCAGCGGCAGCATGAAGGGGAAGCCGCTCGACAGTGCGCGGGGGGCGGTCCGGACGTTCATGGAGCGGATGGGGCCGCGCGACAAGGGCGCGGTGATCTCGTTCGGGGAGAAGGTCACGGTCGTGCAAGACCTGACGAACGACCGCAATGCCCTGAACGGTGCGCTCGACAGCCTGGCAGCGGTCGGCAACACGACCCTCTACGACGGCATCTACCAGGCGATCCAGACGGTCTCGAAGCAGGCGCTTGGGCGGCGCGCGGTGGTAGTGATCACGGACGGCGAGGACACCCACAGCAGCCTGAAGCTGGAAGACGTCATCGACATCGCGCGAAAGACGAACACGCCGGTCTCGGTGATCGCGCTGGGCCAGGTCAAGATGGAGCCGATGGAGCGGCTGGTCCGCCTGACCGGCGGCTCGATGAGCGTGGCCCCGTCTGACGAGCACCTCCAGCAGCGGACCGCCGAGATGTCCGATCTGCTGCGCAAGCAGTACGTCCTGCGCTACCAGGCGCCGGACAGCCGGACCCCAGACAACGAGGTGGAGCTGGTGCTCAACCAGAACGGGGTCCAGATTCGGTCGGCGCAGCGATTCGTGTCGCCGCCCATGCCGCCGTTCGCGGTGAGCCTCGGCGAGCTTGTCTCCGGCAGCAAGGTCAGAGGCCCAACGGAGCTCAAGCCGACCTTGCCGGCCGGCCAGCGCGTGGACCGGGTGGAGTACTTGCTGGACGGCGCCCCGCTCCAGACGGTCACGACGGCGCCGTACGCGTTCACCTGGGACACCAGCACGGTGGCGCCCGGCGATCACACGGTGACCGTCAAGGCGCGCGTGGGAGATCAGGAGACGCAGCAGAGCGTCTCGGTGACGGTAGTGCCGCCGATTCAACTGGCGATCAAGCTGCCGTCCGGCCAGGACGTATCCGGGCCGGTGAAACTGGTGGCCGAGGTCGATTCGCTGGCGCCGGTGGCCGGGGTCGGCTGGGCCGTGGACGGGCAGCCAATCGGGACGTCCGCGCAGGCGCCGTTCGAGATCGAGTGGGACAGCACGTCGCTGCCGCCGGGCGAGCACGTCGTGACGGCCGAAGCGAGGGACGACCGTGGCGGCGTCGGCCGCGCGAGCCAGCCGGTGCGGGTGCTGCCGGTCGGGCCGGGCGGCCGGCCGGCCGGAGTGACGCCGGGACCGGGCTCGGCTGGCGGGAACGCGACGCCGAAGCCGGGCACGGGCAGCACGCCGACCGTCTCGTCGGCGTCCACCTCGCGGACGCCGACCGCGACGGCCACCAGCTCCACGAAGTCGAGCGGCCTCGGCAGCAGCTCGACGCTGCTGATCGTGGGAGGCATTGCGGTGGTCGCCATCATCGGCGGGATCGTCTACATGTCGTCGCGCGGGAATGACGAGCGCGAGACGATGGTGGTGGGCGGGGAGCTGCCGAGCGGGCGCATGGTGACGAGTCAGATGGGGAACGCACCTCGGGTGAACCCGACCTTCCCGGGGTTTGGCGGCCCGCCGGAGGACGACTTCCGCGAGGCAGAAACCACGGACTTCCGGGAGGCCGAGACGCGGGCCGCGACGGTGCCGCCGGGCTTCGCGGGGGCCGCGGTGGGCGGGATGCCGGGCCAGTCGATGTTGACGGTGGCCGTGTCGGGCGAGTCGCCGCAGCAGTGGCCGCTGGGGGTGGACCAGATCATCGGACGGTCTGAGGGGCCGGGCATCATCGTGGTGGTGGACAAGCAAGTCTCGCGGCGGCACGCGCGGATCTCCTGGGAGAACGGCCACTTCGTCTACCGCGACCTGGGTCCGCTCAACCCGACGAGACGAGATGGGCGGACCTTGCCGAACCCGTACATCTTGCGGGATGGCGACCATCTGAAGGTCGGCACGTCGGAGCTGGTGTTCCGCGCCTGACCGATGGACCCTCCCTCCTCTGACTCAGGGCGGTTGCATGACGGCGGAAAGGCCGTGGGCTAAAGCCCACGTCTACAATCAGTTGTCGCTCTGCGACAGGGTGACGTGCTTCGGCGTCGCAGCGCGACGCCATGACTGTAGGCGGGGCTTTCAAGCCCCGACGAGGTGCTCGGGAGCCTGATGGGCCTACGCTATGATAGAGACCTGGCTCGACACTTACTCCGGGGAGTGCGCGGTATGCGTGAATCCACAACGTATCAGGCGATCCTCGAAGAGGGCCGTGAAGAGGGCCAGTTGCTGGATGCCCGGCGGATGGTCGTGGAGCTCGGAACCGCGAAATTCGGAGCACCGGACCTGGCGGCCAGCGCCGCTTTGGAGACCATCGGCGATCTGGCTGCGCTCCATCGGCTCGCCGTCGGCGTGCTGCGCGTATCGTCCTGGCAGGAGCTCCTGTCCATGTTGCCCGGTTGCTGAGGCGTGCGGGACTGATGGCTCGACCGCGCGTGCTGCTCCTGGGGACTGGCGGCGCCGCCAACGAGTGCCGGTACCAGGCGTGCTTGCTCATCCAGCGCGCCGATCCGTCAGTCTCCCCGATCCTGCTGGACACCGGCAACGGTCTGGATGTGGTGCGCGCGATGCTTGCCGCGGGCGTGGACCCGGTCTGCGTGCAAGATGTGTTCGTCAGCCACCGCCACGCCGACCACGCCGGCGGCCTCGATCCGCTGTTGCTGTGGCGTCGAGTGCAGATGGTCAGGTCCGGTCGCCCGATCGAGGATGCCGCCACGCGGGTCTACGCCGACGCGCGGGTGGTGGAAGCGATGGGTCGGGTCTTCGACGCGACGGCCTCCACCACGATCGAGGCGTTCGGCGGCGCGCTGGCGTGGCGGCTGCTGGAGGACGGGCAGGCGGTGGATTTGCCGAGCGGTGGCACGCTGACGCCGTTTCTCGTGGATCATGCGCCGGTGGACGGTGGCGCGCTCGGCTGCGTGGTCGACGTGGACGGGGTGAGGATCGCCTACAGTGGGGACACCCGCCCGTGTGGGCGGCTCGTCGAAGCCGTCAGGGGCGCCGATGTCTTGTTCCACGAGGCCGGCGGACTGGACGAGAACGCCGACGCCGTGCATCGGATGGCCCACTCGACGGCCGGCGACGCCGGGCGAGCAGCTCGGGTGGCAGGCGTCGGGCGGCTGTATCTGACGCACCTGCCAGACGACACCCTCACCGATGCGTTGCTGGCCGAGGCGAGCGCGGCGTTTGGCGGCTCGGTCGGCCTCGCGACTGATATGGGTATCGTCGAGCTCTAACCCCACACCAGAGGCGGCTGAGGTGCCTGGGGTGGCCGCGCGGACCGTGCAGCGGTCGAGCCGAGGAGCAGGGCGCGCAGCTCCGCGATGGAGTGGACGACGTGGTCCGCGCCCGCCGCGTGCAGCCGCTCGGCCTCGTGGACGCCCCAGGCGACGCCGCATGTCCGAGCGCCGGCCCCGCGCCCCATCTCGACGTCGTGGGCGCCGTCCCCCACCAGCAGGGTCTGCTCGGGCGGCACGTCGAGCTCCGAGAGGGCCAGTTGCATCAGGTCGGGGTACGGCTTCGGTCGGCTGGCACGGTCCCCACCGACGATGCTCTTGAACAGGCCGCGCACCCGACACCGAGCCAGCACCTGGTTGGCGACGGCGGTCGGCTTGGCGGTCACCAGCGCTAGCTCCAGGCCGCTTGCGCGGCAGGCCCGGAGGAGCGACCAGGTCCGGGGAAACAGCAGCGTGGCGGGGATGACGTTCGCGGCGTAGAGCAGGTTGTACTGGGCGCGCAGGCCGTCGATGTCGTTGGCCGTGGCGCCCGGCGCGTACAGCCGAAGGATGTCCACCAGGGGCAGCCCGATCATCGCGCGGACATCGGCGTGGGGCGGCGCGGCGTGGCCGGCCTCGACCAGCACGGCCTCGACGGTCGAGCAGATGCCGGGCGCGGAGTCGGTGAGGGTGCCGTCGAGGTCGAAAGCGACGGCTCGCAAGGCTGGCGCTGCTGGGAGCTGAACGGTCATAGCGCGAGGGAGGGTACCGGCAGGCGATGCTCCCGGTCAATCACGCACGCGAAGGCAGCGGGACGGTCTGAACGTCCGTGCACTCTGACTGAACGCCCCAGACCTGCGAAGGCAAGCCGGGGCGACAGTAGGGGGACCGACGGTGCACGCCAGACCGCGCCAGACCGAGCGTTATGTCTTTGTCACTGTCACGTTAAGAACGGATGTTCTACAATGTCGAGCGTCGCCGTGCGCGGTCCTCGACGGGAGGCCGACATGGTGATTCAACTGTCGATCGAGCGGACCGAGCCCCTGACCGGCTCGGCGGCGGACGAGTGCGGGGCGCCCATTCACTTCGTGGGATGGATGGCGATGCTGCGGGCGATCTCGGATCTGGTGGACTCCAGGGCGGGCGAGGCGAGGCGGGCAGGTCACGCGGATCGGTCCCATCCGGACGACCGTACAGGCCATCCTGGCAAGGCCGTCCAGGCAGACGAGACAGCTCAACCGAGCCAGGTCGGTCCGGCCGGCCGAGACTCCCTCGTGGAAGGCATCAGCTACCTCACCCTCGTGCAGCCAACCGAAGAGCTCCGGGAGCAGGCATGACGGCAGCACCCCTGCACGCCCACGATCTACCGCGACGGAGAGCAGAGATGCGCGAGAGATCCCCGGTATCCGCCCAGCCGCTGAGCACCGACGGCGCGATGCTCCCGTTGTGGAAGGACGTGGAGGCGCGGCTGGACGAGGCGCAGTTCTACTGGCTGGCGACGGTCCGGCCGGACGGTCGGCCCCACGTGATGCCGGTGCTGGCCGTCTGGCTGGACGGCGCCCTCCACTTCTGCGCCAGTCCAGAATCCCGCAAGGGGCGCAACCTCGCGCAGAGCCCATACTGTGTGGTCACGGTGGACGGCGACGACCTCCACCTGATTGTGGAGGGGCAGGCGGCGCGGGTGGAGGACGAGGCCCGGCTCCAGCAGCTGGCGGATGTCTACGAGACGAAGTACGGCTGGGTGGCGACGGTCCACGGCGGCGCCTTCTACGCGGATGGCGCCCCGACAGCCGGCCCGCCCCCATACGAGGTGTACGTGGTCAAACCGTCGCGCGTGTTCGGGCTGGGCACGGACGAATCGTTCGGGGCGGCGCGCTGGCAGTTCGCCTGACAGAGTAGCCCCTGCCTACACCCCCACCTCGGTGGCTCCGGAACGCGGCGAACGTGCCCGTGGAGCGCGGCCATCCTGGCCGCCCCCGGTTGTCAGGCCCGGTGCATGCTCGATGTGGTCGATGGCGTCATCACAAAGCGGCCAGGATGTCTCTGTTGATTTATGTCTGGCGCGGGTCGGGGGAGCAGGCGCCGTTGGAGGCGGGGAGCGGGGGAGCAGGGTGGGCCGGGGATGCGGGAGCGGCTCAGGGGAGTGCGCCGGCCGGTCTGGTGAGGGGCGGTGGGAGGAAGGGGCCGTGTTGGAGGGTAGCGAGGGCACGGGCGAGACGCTTGACGTTGCAGGCGGCGGCCTTGAGGAGGTGCTCGAAGTGGCGCTTGGCGTCGCCGCGGTAGCGATGGCGGCGCAGGCCATGGGCGCGGACCAGTTCGGAGAGGGTCGCTTCGATGCCGGCGCGGGTTTTCAGCTTCTCCCGGAAGGCCGGGGTCTGGGCCTCGGCACGGCGAGCGGCGAGGCGGGCGTAGTGCTCGGAGATGCTGAGGTTGCGGCCGCCCTTGCTGTCGGTGCACTGGGGCCGGAGCGGGCAAGCGGCGCAGACGGCGGCCGGGAAGCGGATCTGGAGCGCGTGACTGCCGTCGCGCTCGCGGCGGACCGCCCATTTGGTGGACGTCTGACCGGCCGGGCAGATCGCCTGGCGCGCGGCGTGGTCGAGGGTGAAGTCGGCGATCTTGAAGCCGTTGGGCGAGGTGTCGGCCAGGGGTGGGCCGACCAGGTCGATCTCGGCCGCGGCGCTCTCGGCGAGGTGCTTGCCCGAGACGTAGCCGCTGTCGACCACCTGCTCGGTGGGCAGCAGATCCTGCTCGGTCAGGTGCGCGCGGATCTCGGCCAGCGCCTGGCCGTCGCCACTGGGCGCCGGGCTGGTCGTGACGTCGGTGATGAAGCGGACCTGGTCGGCAGGATCGACCGGCCCCGCGTCGTCAGCGGCGGGCGGCTCGGCGATGGTCTCGGTGACGTGGACCTTGTCGCCCCACCAGACGTGCCCCCGTTTCTGCCCGATTCGGACCCCCGGATCGTGTGGCGTCACGATCAGCTCGGTGCTGTCGAGCGTCTTGCTCCGCCACCGCACGCCGTCGTCAGCGCGCTCGTACCGCTGCTGCCAGATCGTCGTCAGCGTCTCGACCTCGGGCAGGGTGCGCAGCACGCCCGCGTCCGTGGCGGCGAGTCGGTCGAGCAGCCAGGCGCCGTCCTGCCCCACCCGCACTAGCTCGGCCTGCCGCTCCTCCGCCGTCAGCCGAGAGTCCGACCGCCGCTCCAGGTACTGCGTCCGATACGCGGTCGGCACCGCCTGCGCGACCCAGGCCGCGTCGACCTCCCCCAGCGCCCGCAGCGCCAGCCGCAGCGCCTCCCAGACCAGCTCCAACTGGCTCAGCTCCCGCACCGCCCCGAGCACCCCCAGCGCGTCGGTCCGCTGCTTCCCCACCTTCTGCAAGAACCCCAGCCCCCGCACCTGCTCCAGCACGAGGTCGAACAGCAGCCGACTCTGCTCGTGCTTGAGCAGCCGTCGCCGAAAGTAGCTCAGGCACGAGAAGTCGAACCCCGGATCGTCCACCGCCAGGTGCAGCGCGTACTTCCAGTCCAGCCGCACCCGCACCGCCCGGGCCGCTTCCCGATCTGGCAGGTTCTCCATGAACTGGAAGATCGTCACCAGCATCAGCACCGATGGCGACACCGCCGCACGCCCACGCGGCTCGTACAACTCGGCGAACTGCCCGTCCCGGACCAGCTCCGCCAACCGCTCCCCGATCACCCGATACGGGTCCCGCTCCTTCAACACCGCCGCCCCGACCGCCGCGATGTCCTCGGGCATCTCGTTCGGGTCCCGTTCGCGCAGCACCATCCCCCACCCCCGCCGCTCTGCCTCCGCTTTACCAGCCATATCAAACCCCATCAGGCTTGACAAAATCAACAGAAACAGGATGGCCGCGCTCCACGATCGTGTTCGGTGCTCTTTCCCGAGGCTCGGTCCTGGTGCGGCTCTACGCTTCGATTGGCAATGTTGCCTGCTCTGGCGTTTCCGGCTCGGTGGCCTTCGCCTTCTTCGCGCGGGGCTTCTTTGCCTTCGCCGGCTTCTCAGCCTCTGGGGCCGGCTCCGGCTCCGGGAGGGTCTCGCCGGCCGCCAGGCGGTCGAACAGGTCTTCGTCCAGGATGCGCGTCCCGAGCTTCTGGGCCTTCGCCAGCTTCGAGCCGGCCTCCTCGCCGACAATCAGGTAGGTCGTCTTCTTCGTGACGCTGTCCATGACCGTGCCGCCAAGCGCCTTGATCTGGGCCTCGATCTGGGAGCGCGTCTGCCGAGCGAGACGGCCGGTCACCACGAAGCTGCTGCCGGAGAGCAGGCCGTCCACGACCTCGCTGCCGGAGCCCGGCTCGTCGGCAAGGCGCACGCCGGCCGCCCGCAGCTTCTCGATGACCTCGCGGTACTGGGGGTTGGCGAAGTAGCTGACGATGCTCTTCGCGATGGTCGGGCCGATGCCTTCGATGGCGTTGACGTCATCCTCGGTTGCCGCCATGACGCCGTCGATCGAGCCAAACTGGGCGGCGAGCAACTGGGCCGCCTTCTCGCCGACGTGACGGATGTTGAGTCCCCAGATCAGGCGGTAGAGCGGGCGCTGCTTGCTCGCCTCGATCGAATCCAGGACGTTCTGGGCGCTCTTCTCGGCCATCCGCTCCAGTGGGAGCAGCTGCTCTTTGGTGAGCGCGTAGAGATCGGCGGGGTCGTTGACGAGGCCCTCGCGCATCAGGGTCAGCAGCAGCTTCTCGCCGACGCGATCCACGTCCATCGCGCCGCGCCCGACGTACAGCTGGAGCCACTGCCAGCGCTGGTCCGGGCAGACGATGATACCGCCGCTGCAGTACGACATCGCCTCGCCCTCAGGCCGCACAACCGGCGATCCACAGGTGGGGCAGGTGGCGGGGATCGAGTACGGCTGGGCATCCGGCGGGCGCTTCGAGAGGACCGGGCCAATAACTTGAGGAATCACCTCGCCGGCCCGGTGCACGATGACGGTGTCGCCGATCCGGATGTCCTTGCGGCGGATGTCGTCCTCGTTGTGGAGGGTGGCGCGCTTGACGGTCACCCCGGCGATCTGGACCGGCTCCAGCAGCGCGTACGGGTTGACGGCACCGGTCCGCCCGATGTTGACGTCGATGCCTTCGAGGACGGTGGTCGCCTGAGTGGGCGGGAACTTGAAGGCGATGGCCCAGCGCGGCTCGCGCCCGATGGACCCGAGCTCGGCCTGGATCTCGCGGTCGTCGATCTTCACCACCACGCCGTCGATCTCGTACGGCAGGGTCTCGCGACGGTGCTCCCAGGTGGCGACTTGCTCGACCACCTCGTCGATGGTCTTGACGCGGGTGTTGTACGGGTTGGTGCGCAGGCCCAGCTGCTTGAACCGCTCGATGGCGTCCCAGTGGTAGCGCGGCTCGTTCTCGGAGATCTGGCCGAGCGCGTACAGGAAGACGTCGAGCGGGCGAGTGGCGGTGATCCTGGGATCGAGCTGCCTCAGAGATCCGGCCGCGCAGTTGCGGGGGTTCATGAAGAGCGGCTGGCCGGCGGCGGCGCGCTCCTCGTTGATCCGCTCGAAGGCGGCGCGGGTCAGGTAGACCTCGCCACGGACCTCGATCGTCTCGGGTGGGCTGTCAGCCAGGGTCAGCGGCACGCTCCGGATGGTCCGGATGTTGGGCGTGATGTCGTCGCCGCGCAGGCCGTCCCCGCGCGTCGCTCCGACGGTCAGCCGGCCCTGCTGGTAGATGAGCGCCACGGCCAGCCCGTCGATCTTTGGCTCCAGCACGAACCCCTCGATCTCGCGGCCGAGCAGGCGGGTGGCTCGTGCGTACCAGTTGCGCAGCTCCTCCTCGGAGAAGGCGTTGGCGAGGCTGAGCATCGGGATGGCGTGCTCGACGACGGCGAACTTCTCGGAGGGGGCGCCGCCGACGCGCTGGGTCGGCGAGTCGGGCGACTGGAGCTCCGGGTGCTCCTCTTCGAGCTTGCGGAGCTCGCGCATCAAGGCGTCGTACTCGCCGTCCGTGATCTCCGGATCGTCGGCGACGTGGTACCGGTAGTTGTGGTAGTTGACCTGGCTGCGCAGTGCTTCGACGCGCTGCTGGAGCGTCGTCACGTCCTCGACCATCACGTCCTCGACTCCCCCTCAGGCGCCGTACGCTACGCAGAAATTGTACGCCGCACGCATGTTCGAGGTACTCCCCCGCAACTTCCGATCCCGTCACAGCCCCGCCACCACCCTGAACAGGCGAGCGACCGAGTTGGCGTTTCAGATGTTCCGCGCGGCACAGCGCATCGCGGTCGTGTGGAGCAGACTGGGGACAGATCGACTCGCGCGCTGCTCGGGGAGGCGACGCCATGACACCGGACCAGAAGACGCTCGTGCAGACGACCTTCGCCCAGGTCGCGACGATATCTGAGACGGCAGCTGCCCTCTTCTACGCCAAACTGTTCGAGCTCGATCCGTCGCTGCGTCCGCTGTTCAGGGGCGACCTCCGCGACCAGGGCCGCAAGCTGATGGAGATGATCGGGCTGGCCGTCCGCCACCTCGACGACTTCGAGCGGCTGGCGCCGGCGATCCAGAATCTCGGGAGCCGCCACGCCGGGTACGGCGTCAAAGACGAGCACTACGAGACCGTCGCCACCGCGCTGCTCTGGACACTGAAAGCCGGGCTCGGGGAATCGTTCACCCCTGAAGCACGCGCGGCCTGGATCGCCGTCTACACCCTGTTGGCGAACACCATGAAAGACGGCGCCGCCGAGCCCCTCGCCCGCACCGCCTGATGTTTCACACCCATCGTACACTTGGAACATGCGGTACGAGTTGTGGCACGTCGGATCGGCAAACCTGATGGACGACTTCGGCGACGAGGCCGAAGCGTATGACGTGGTCCGCGCATACCTGACGCCAGACGATGATGGCGTGTCCGTTGACGTAGCCCTCGTGATCTACGACGAGGCCGGGAACGAGATCCGATCCCTGCACGGCGACGCGTTGGCATCGTTGGTCTTCGGTCCATCATACAAGCGCGTTCAGCGGACGGCATAGGCCACCCAGTCTCTCGTCCGTATCGCCTGAGATCTCAGGTAACGGGGACGACCTGGCCGGTCGCGCTGGACTCCATCCCGGCCAGCACCGTCGCGACGATCATCCGACCGTACTCGGCGGAGACCGGCGAGGGCGCCTCGCCACGCGCGTGCGGCAGGAACGCCTCCCACTCGGCCACCAGCGCGTCGTGGAGCGGGCTCGGCTCTGGCAGCACCGGCTCCCAGTTGTCTCTGCGGCCGACGAACAGCCCGTCCGTGTGGTTCACCCGCAGTGCCCCCTCCGTGCCCTGGACCTCCGTCCAGTCATCGCGGGCGCCGGCGCTATAGCCGATAGCCCGCGCAACGCCGACCGCCCCGCCCTCGAAGCCGATCAGCCCGACTCCGAAGTCGTCGGCTTCTTGCGGGTGGAAGCGCGTCCCGACGACGGCTCGCACGTCCGTTGGAGTGGCGTCCAGCAGCAGGCAGAGCCGGTCCACGAGGTGGCAGCCGTTCGTCAGCCACATGCCCCCGCCAGCCGCCAGGTGCCACGGCTCGCGCTGTTTGAACGTCCAGTCTTTGACCATCGCCGCCGTGCCCGCCACCGGCCGGCCGATGGCGCCCTCGCGGATCAGCCGCAGAGCCTCCTGGTACGCCAGCATGAAGCGGTACGGGTGCGCCACCATGCAGGGCACGCGCGTCTCGGCGACGGCCGCCACGATGGCGTCGCACTCATCGCGCGTGGCGGCCATCGGCTTCTCGATCATGATGGCTTTGCCAGCTCGGGCGGCGGCGAGGGCGGCCTCGGCATGCAGCGTGTTTGGCAGCACGACGCAGACGGCGTCCACCGCCGGATCGGCCAGCAGGTCGTGGTAGTCACGGTACCCCGTACCGCCATGCTCCGCTGTGAACGCCGCGAGGCGCTCCGGCGTCCGCGCGGAAGCTGCGACCAGCCGCACACCCTCGACCTCGGCCAGTGCCCTGGCGTGCTGCCCCCCGAAGAACCCTGCCCCAATGATCCCCACGCCCAACGCGTCAGCCACCGCCACCTCCGCCGGACGCTGCCAGTCCGGGCGGCGGCATTCTACCCCGGGCCGCGCTGCGCCCTTGTCTGCCGCCTCACGTAGCCCCCGCCAGCTCCGCGTCAGGCGAGTCTCGGCGCCGTCGCAGCCGATCATCGCGCCGGCACCAGCGCGCGACGATGACGGTATCATCACGCCAGGAAGCAGCTCAGATGACGAGCCGAGCGGGATCGGAGACAGCTCGGAGATGGTGGGGGAGGCATGGACGCGTTCGAGCTGACCCAGGTGGCCGCCGAGCGGGCCGCGAGCGGTAAGCGCTACCTGGAGTTTCTGCGCCACCCTTCGATGAGCCTCGGGCTGTACGTGTTGGGCGCCGGCCAGGACGACCCCCAGCAGCCGCACGCCGAGGACGAGGCGTACTACGTCGTGCGGGGCCGCGCCACGATCCGGGTCGCCGACGAGGACCGCCCGGTCATGCCCGGCAGCGTCATCTACGTCGGAGCCGGGGTGCCCCACACGTTCCACACGATCGAGGAAGACCTCGAGCTGCTGGTCTTCTTCGCCCCGGCCGAGGGCAACGCCCGGGCGGCCACCTGAGCACCGCGTGAGTTTTGGACGAGCATCGACGGTGAGCGTGGACTTCGTCAAGCAGTTCGACATCTGGTTCGGCGGGATCTTCTTCAGCATCGGCCTCGTCGCGCTGCTGGCCGGGGCCGTCGTCTGCGTCTACTTCGCGCGCAAGCCGCCCAGGAAACGAGGCACCTGGATCCTCGTCTTCCTGCCGCTCGGCCTCGGTCTCGTCTTCGCGCTGCTCGGCGGGATCTTCGCCGTCAACGGCCTGAACGCGATCCAGCTGGAGCAGCGCCTGCGCGCCTCGGGTGTCACCACGCGCGGCTCCGTCGTGGAGGTCGAGCGCACGAGCACCCGGCTGAACGGCAACTACCTCTGGCAGGTTCGGTACAGCTACCGCGACCCCTCCGGCCGGTCGTACCAGGGCGTCAGCGGCTACCTGGAGCGCGCCGAGGCCCAGAGCTTCCGAGTCGGCGACGCGGTCTTCGTGCGCTACGACCCAGCCGAGCCGTCGTCCAGCATCTGGCTTGGCCGCGAGGAGACCGCGTCAGCCCCCGGCATCCTGGTAGGTGACGGAATTACCATCTTGGAAACTATCATCTGCTATCGTCCACTCTAATACCGTACGATGTCCGTCAGGGCCGCCCGGCCAGGCTGCCCACCAGCGTCCGAGCTCCGCGCCCATCGATCCATCCGCCATACTTGCGAAAGCGCTCACCGCGCACATCCCGTCCTGTCCGACAAGCGCATGTGAGCCATGCGAAGAGAGAGGCTGCTCCTGTATCGATGAGTGTCGTTCGAGCCATCACCATCCGCGACGTCGCGCGCCGGGCCGGCGTCTCGCTCAGCACCGTCTCTCAGGTGCTGAACGGTCGCCCGGGCTACGCCAGCGCGGCCACTCGTGACCGCGTCCTCGAGGTCGCGCGCGAGCTGGGCTACCGCCCCAACGCCCTCGCGCGCGGGCTCGTCACCTCGCGCACGGGTACCCTCGGCGTCGTCATCACGGACATCACCCGCGCGTTCTTCACCCAGGTCGTCGGGAGCGTCGAGCAGGTCGCCTCCAGGCAGGGGTACTCCGTGCTGCTGGCTTGCGCGGACGGCGTCCAGTTGGAACAGACGGCCATCGAGACGTTCCTGGACAAGCGCGTGGACGGCATCATCTGCATGTCCACCACCGCCGAAACCACGACCGAGCACATCCTGCAAGTGACCCGCATGGGCGTGCCGCTGGTCATCATCAACCGCCCGTTGGACACCCCGGAGCTGAGCCAGATCGCCTGGGACGACGTCGAGATCGGGCGGCGAGCCACCGAGCATCTGATCGGCCTCGGGCACCGTCGGATCGCCCACCTCGCCGGGACGCAGCAGACGGCATCCCGCCGCTCGGCCATCGACCGGCTCACCGGCTACAAGGAAGCCCTGACCGCTGCCGGCCTCCCGATTGACCCGTCGTCGATCGTGGACGGCGCGTATGACTACCACGTCGCGCTCGCAGCCTGCGGCCAGCTGTTCGACCGCCCACGCCCGCCGACCGCCGTCTTCGCCGCCAGCGACTCGATGGCCGTGGCGATCGTCAACGCCCTCCATCGGCGGAACCTGCGCGTCCCGGACGACGTCAGCGTCGTCGGGGCCAACGACGACCAGTTCGCGGTCCACGTCGAGCCGCAGCTGACGACGGTCAGACTCCCCGTCACCGCCGCCGGCCGGCGCGCCGCCGAGCTGATCCTGGCCTCCATCGGCGCCCCGACTCGCCCCGAGCCGGTCCGCGAGATGCTCGCCAGCGAGCTGGTGGTCCGCGCCTCGACGGCCCCCCCGCCCGCGTAGCATCCCCAGCCCTTGTGGGCGCGATGAATCAGGGCGCGATTCATCGCGCCCACAGGGGTGGGGCCTCTGCCCCGGCTACCGCAGGCTTCTGACCAGAATCACCAGCAGCAGCACCACCAGCACCAGCCAGAACAGCACCAGCAGCGGGTGGACCGGTAGGCCGAACGGGTACTCCGGCGGCGCCACCGTCGGCGTCGGCTCCAGCGTCGCGATCACCGGGACGGTCGCCTGCAGGTTCGGCGTCGGGCTGCCCTGCGCCACCGCCGTCCCTGGCACCTCACCCCGTGCGCTGTCCAGCATCCCGCGCGCCTCTGGCCCGAGCGAGAACCCGGCCGCCAGCCGCGGCGTGGACGCTGCCAGCCAGCCCTGCTCCAGGATGCGAGCCGGAATCCGCCGTGCCGCGCCCTGCCCCTCGTCCGGGTAGCCAGGGTCGTGGTAGATGATGTCGTCGCCGTCGATCCCGATGATCGTGATGTACCGCTCGCGCGCCACGCCCGGCGGCGTCCCGCCCGGCAGGACCGCGCCCTGGATCAGTGTCACCACCGGGTAGCCCCGACGGATCATCTCCCGCACCTGCTCCACCGTCCACTCGTTGAAGCGGGCGCCTCGGTACAGGTCCAGCACGTTCATGCCGCCGCGCTCGGCCACCCGAGCCATCGTCTCCACGCGTGGGCTGGCGCCCGGGCTGTAGTTGCCGTCCAGCCCGTTCAGGAGGGCGCGCAGGTCGGGCACCGAGACCTCCGTGCCGTACCCCGCCAGCACCATCGCCATGCTCGCCGCGCCAGAGTTGGTGGACTGGTACGCCGTGTTGTCCTGCTGTGAGCGGAACGGCAGATCCAGGAGGATGCTCGAGCCGCGCGCATAGCTGCCCGTCCGAGGCTGCCCGCCCGTCGCGATCGCCACCAGGGCGCGCTCCGCTGCCAGAGCCTGCTCGCGCTGGCTCGGAGGCGGACCCGCTGGCTGCTCTGGAGCACCCTCGGGTGGCACCTCAGGCGTCCCCACGCCCGGCGTGGCGAGCCCTGGCAGGCCAGGCGTCGGGGCCGGCGTTCCGCTTAGCCCGTTGGGCGGGGCCGGTTGCACCGTCGCGCCGGGGCCGCCCGTCAGACCAGACGGCTGACCGCCCGGACCAGGCGCACCCTGCGCACCGGTCGCCGGCGCGGCGGTCGGCGGTGGCGGCGGCAGCTGCGGCGCGATGATCGTGATCGGCTTGTTCACGTCCGAGTAGGTCAGCACCACGTCCAGGTCGATCGGGTCCGGCATCTGCTTCGGGTCGCTGATCGCCGGCAGCACCTTCGCCGTCATCCGCTCCGAGCGGATCAGGCCGTCGTCGATGCCCACCCACGCCTCGACCTGCATGGACTGGTAGACCGGCTGCGCGCCGTACGTCTGCATGTCGCTCGGTCCCTGGGCCGGCGGCGTACAGCCCGGGATGATCCGGCCCGTCGCGCTCCGGTAGGCGCTGCCAGCCACCGTCGGCGCGCCGCCGCCAGAGCTGCTGCCACCGCCCGTGTCACCGGCGAAGTGCGGACGAACGCTCGTCTCCCAGAAGCGCAGCGCATCCACCTCGCCCAGGACGTACCGTGTCACGGCGCCGTTCACGATGGCCTGCCCGCCGTCCTGGCCGCGACTGATGCAGCGCAGCGCGACGATGGCATCCAGCGGCGCCAGCAGGCCCAGGTCGTTGCGGACCTCGTCGTAGGCGACCTTCCGCCAGGCCGCGTCGCCACTGCCCTGACGATACGCGTCCTGGGCGGTCACCACCACGTCGTCCACGCGCTCGTTTCGTTTGATCCGCATCGAGATCTGCTCGGAGCCCACGCGCTGGCCCGCGTCCTGGAACACGATCGTCTCCAGGCCGATCAAGGCGCCCTCGGCGAGCATGTCGATCCGTTGACCGTTCGGGAGCTTCGCCACCGCCTGCATCAAGAAGCGGGCAGAGCGAGGGTAGGCCAGCGTCAGACGAGTTGTCGCCAGCGGCGTCGCGGTGGGGCTCGGGGTCGGGATCGGGGTCGGCGTGAACCGAGCCGCCGTCGCCGTCGCCCGCTGGGAGATCGCCGTCGCGGCGGCTGGCGGAATGCTCTGCCCCGGCCCGACGTTGTTCCCGCCGGACGCCACGATCGCCGTCGCCGTCGCGTTGGCAGCGGTGACCGCCGTCGCCTCGACCCGCGTGGCGGTCGCCGCGGCGGACCGGGCGCAGCGCGAGTTCTGGCCGAAGTCGAGGACACCGAAGTCGACGACGGCGCCGAACGTCGTGCCGATCGTGACTTCCCGCCGCGTCCCCGTCGTCGCCTTCAGGTTGTTGTCGCTGATCGTCAGGGTCACGACGTAGGTGCCAGAGTCCAGGTCGTCAAAGCTGTACCGGTTGTTGCGGGTGCTGGTCGGGCTGCGCGAGTTGGTGCCGTCGATCCGCTCCAGGCGGATGTTGAACGATCCGTTCGGGGGACGGTCGTCGAACTCGACCGGCAGGTCCTGGATGCCGTTCTCGTTGCAGTCCAGGAACACGATGCCGCCGATCACGCGGATGCGGGGATCGAGGTGGCCGACCCCGAAGTTCGCGATGCCGCCGTCGATGGTGGCGGACACTTCGCGCTGTCGAGGAGTGGTCGCCTCGTACTCCGTCGGGATGGTGATCGACACACGGTACAACCCGGCGACCAGCCCGTCGCACCGGTAGCGGCCGTTGGCATCCGTCACGGCAGTCGGCGTGGTCGAGCCGGCGCACGCGAAGACCAGTCCGGGCGTGTCGAGGCTCTCGAACGTCACCGTGACGCTCGCGAGGCCCAGCTCGTTGTCGTCGAGCGTGCCGTTGCGGATCCGGGTGTCGTCCCAGACCGTCCCCGCGATGTACGGGGCCGCGGCGGCCGCGGGCCGCACACCGGCACTTTGAGATGACGCAGGGCGTGGCGTCGCCGTCGGGTTCGCGGCGGCAGGCAGCGCCGCGGCATCCTCGCCTGGCAGTGCGCTCAGCACCAGGCCAACGACCACCAGCAGCGTGAAGAGGCGCGTCAGAATGCTCACGTGCAGGTGTCCGAGCGAAGTCGATCTATGGGGGACGGCGCTAGGCGCCCTGCGGTGCCGTAGTTGTCGGTTCACGGCGCCGATCATATCGACGTATTCGCGCGGGAGCGATGCTGCCGTCACCTCCGCTACGGGATCGAGATCACCCCGTATCGGCGGCGTGACAAAACATTCAGGGCCTGGCGGGCGCAGCGCAGAACGACCGGATCGCGCGGCGCCCCAAGCGGCTCGGCGCGGCTCCGACACGACCGTGCGCGATGCGGAAAGGCGCACGGACGGTGTACGATTTTCGCGGAGCACGATGATCTCGCCGACTGCCGCGCCGCGCACGACGTCGCCTTCGAGTACTGCTGCGCCCTCGGGTCTGTCAGAGGGCAGCGGGCTCCGTGCGCGCCTGCGCCGCTTCGCCGTCGCCTCACTGCTGGGCGCGGCGGTCGTGGTCTGGCCGGCCTGGCCCACGGCCGCTCAGGAGCGGTCGGCGCGGCGCCCAGCCTTCGAGCGCGCCCTCAGCTGGCGGGACTTCATCCGTCTCCGCCTGTCGCCCTGGCTGCTGATGCAGAACGCCCAGCATCCCGAGGCGTGGGACCACCGGACCGACGAGTGGGACCGCCGTCCCCCTGCCCGTTGACGATCGGACGCACGACATGATTCCCTGGCTCAACCGCTACTCCTATCTCCTGACCACGGCCCTCGCCATGGGGGTAGCCTGGGTGGTCGGCGGGCGGTTCGGCGGCGTGTGGCCGTCCGTGGCGGTGCTCGGGACCGGTCTGAGCCTCGCGCTCGTCCAGCGCAAGCTCCGCCGAGGCGGGAGCGACGTCGCCACGCTGGCAGAGATCGAGCCGGGAGCGGTTCGCAGCCAGCCGCTGCTCCTGTTCATCTACTCGGACACGTGAGGCGCCTCGCTGACGGCGCAGCCCATGGTCGATGGGCTCGAACGGGACCTCGAAGGCCGCGCGCGCGTGGTGCGGCTGAACGTTGCCGAGCCAGTCGGCGCCGAGGCGCAGCGACGTTTCGGCACGGCCAAGGTCCCGGCCATCATCGTGCTGGGCCGCGACGGTGCGCAGGTCTACCGCACCGAAGGCAAAGTGCCCCGCCGCCAGGCGATCCTCGACGCGATAGACGGCGGGCAGTAAGCGGGAGCAGCGCCGGCAAACCGGCCGCCCCAGCGTCAGCCGGTGCGCTCGTGATGCTCACCGACTTGCCGTCGCCAGGTCGCCCGGGTGTGGGGCGACGGGCAGCTCGTGCGTATCGCGGCGAGACGCGGTCTGGACCGGCTCCCGCACGATCTCCTGGTAGACGCGCCGCATCTTGCCGACGATTCGCGGCCACAACCAGTGGAGTCGCACCTCGGCGGCCGCCGCGGCGCCCAGTTGGCGGCGCAGGTCAGGATGCTCCACGAGGCGGAGGACAGCCTCGCCGAGCGCCTCGGGGTCCTTCGGCGGGAACAGGATGCCCGTGCGACCGTCCTCCAGGATCTCGGCCGGCCCGCCGACGGCGGTAGCCGCGATCGGCAAGCCGTAGAGCATCCCTTCCAGGATCACCATGCCAAACGGCTCGTACCAGCTTGGGACGACCAGGATGTCGGCGGCGCGATACCAGGCAGCAGTCTCCCTGGGCGCGAGCCAGCCGGTGAAGTGGATCTGCTCTCGATAGGGCCACAGCTCGCATGGGAGCCACTCGCGCTCGATCTCGGCTCCGCTGCCGTAGCCGCCGACGAAGGCGAAGCGCGTCCCGGGCACCCGCTCCAACACGCGAGGGATCGCCATCAGCAGCTCGCGGACACCTTTCCGATCGACGAAGCGTCCGGTGTAGAGCACGAGCGGTGAGCCATCCCGACAATGCTCCCTTGCCGTTACGTGGGCATCCTCCGGGTCGTCGATGCCATTCCCGACGATCCTCAGCCGATCCCCCACCGCCGGGCAGTACCGAAGGACGAGCTCCCGTTCGCTGCCGGAGAGCGCGATGACCCGATCCGCCCTCCCGATGACCGCTTCCTGATCCTCCCAGCCGGTCGGGAGATGCCCGATCTCGTACTCGGCACGGTCGAGCGAGTGGACCGTGAACACGAGCGGGATTCCCAGCCCTTGTATCGCCCGCGCGACGTGCCACAGCCAGGCCGTGTGCAGGTGCACCACGTCCGGCCGCCACTCTTTGACGAGGCGGATCGCCTCTTCGGCGGCGTCGTCGGGTGAGACCTGGAAGAAGTCGATGCCGTTCGGGTCGGCGATGGCTCGCAGCCGCTCGCTCGTGACGTGCTCCAACGTGACCGGCTGCCAGCCGCCGTAGCCCTGGCCCGTGCTCAGGACGCCGCCGACCAGCAAGACCCCGACGGTCATCCGGGCGTGTGCCGAAGCGGTTACCAGCCCGCCGACCGCCGTGCCGAGCCCTCCCCAGATGACGGGTGGGAATTCAGGGGTGACGTGCAGAACCCGCATGGGATGCCTCACACCAGCCCAGCAGACGGGCACGATGGTCTTGCGCAGGCGGCGCCCCGCCGGCGACGGCTCGTCAGGTGGCCGGGCCACCGACCGCTCGGCCCGGTTCCATGTCCGGGGCCGCCCCACTCTGGCGGCGGCCCCCGGCATCCTGAGGTCAGATGGCCTTGATCTGGATCTTGCGGAAGGCGACGCGCCCCGTGTGCGTCTGCAATCCGATGAAGCTCGGGGCGCCGCCCGCGCTCGGCAGGCCACGGCCGGCGTCGGGATTCACGTACTGGGTGATCTGTGTCCCGTTGAGGAAGACGGTGTAGGTCTGGCCCTGGGCCTGGATCTCAAACTCGTTCCACTGTCCGGGGGCGTTGACTGGCAGGCTGTCAGGGTTCTGTGGACCCTGAAACCCGTAGATCGCACCCGTCTTGTGGACTGGGGCGCCGTCGTCCCTGGCCAGCTGGTCGATCTGGACCTCGAAGCCGAAGTCGATCGCCACGTAGGCCGTGTTGTTGTAGCCCTTGCTGTTCGGGTTCGGGAACCGGATGAAGACGCCCGAGTTGTCGTCCTCACGCCAGCGCAGCCATTCGAGCTTCAGGATGAAGTCGGCAGGCGTCGGGTCGGTGTGCCAGTAGAGGCCGAGGTCGTTGCCGGGGATCGACTCCAGCGCCGCCCCCGCCACGATGAAGGTGCCGGGATTGTCATGGCCCGGCTGATTCTTGATCGTCGACATCCGCCACTTGTCGGTGTTGCTGCCGTCGAAGAGCAGGGTGAATCCGGGATCGGCTGTGACAGGTGGAGTGGCCGCCAGCCGGTCGGCCAGACGCCGAGCGAGGGCCACACCGGTCAGCATCGGATTGGGCGAGCCGACGGTCGGGAAGAGGGCCGGGCCGGCGACGTACGCGTTGTTCACGAAGTGGAAGCGACCGTTGGCATCGGTCACCGAGCTGGCGGGGGAGGTCCCCATCCTGAGTGACCCCGCCTCGTGATGCGTCGTGCCGAGGCCATCGCGCCGACCGCCGTTGGCCATGTACGTGTACGGCATGACGGCCGCGAGATCGGTGGCTGGCGTGGCGGCGACAAAGCCGGTGGCCGTGAGCACCTCGAAGTTTGAGGTGCCGGCGAAGACCTTCGCGACCTGATCGGACGCCTGGTCCATGGCGCCCCAGAGCAGGTTGTCCTCGGCGTTCGCTTCGAGCGTCACCTGGGCGCGGTGGACCGATGCCTCGTCGACCGGCTTGTCGAACGCGAGGGCGACGTGGTTCGCCGGATTGCGCATCTCGCCAATCGCTCGAATGGTGATCACGATGGTGTTGTCGGTCGCCCGCAGCATCGCGTCCAGGTGATCGAGGTCCGGGATCTTCTTGAACAGCTCCGCTTCTGAGTCCCCGCCTGGGCGGTCGAGGCCGGCGGCCGTGATCTGGAGATGGAAGTGCCCCGTCCCGCTGGCCGTGGTGTGCCTCCCCTTGACGAAGAGGGCCGATGCCTGCAACGCCTTGACGGTCGGGCTGAGCGCGGTGATGGCGGTGCGCGGCACTCGGATCGTCAGGTTCGAGCGGAGGTGGCCTCGCAGACCTTTGCCGATCTGGTCGTAGTTGGTGATCCCCTCGAACGAGAGCAGTGCCAGCCGGGCGCTCTCGATGGTCCCCAGCGCGACGATCACATTTGCGTCATTGGCCAGGGCGTACGTCTTCGGCACGGGATGCACGCCGCCCGGCGTGCCGAAGCCCGTGTAGACCAGCCCCTGCACCTCGGTGACGTGGCCCATGCCGCCGGTCACGACGGTCGTGAGGCGGCTGACGTGGAACCGCGGCACGACCATCAGCCGCTTCTTGACGTCGTCAGGAAAGCCGACACCGGCGGTCGAGTCGTTCGACGCCGTCCGCGTAGCCTGGATGAGCAACGGCACCGAGCTGAACTTGTTGATCGGGAAGAGACCCGGCTCGGTGCGGCTCTGAACGGCCAGCGGGGCCTCCAGCTTGAGCTGGGGCAGCGTCGCGGGGGGAGTCCCGGGCGGGACGTTGAGGTGGAGTGGGAGCTCGGCCAGGGGGATCGCGTCCGTCACCTTGTTGGCGGTGATCCCGTCGAACAGCTGCTTCCGCAGGGCGCGGTGCATCGGCCCGTCGATGAAGTCGTTGACGGTGTCGGTGCCGATCTGCCGCGCCGCCTCCCCGAAATACCGCGTGTTGAGGTCGCCGACCACGCCTGCTGGCCACGCGCTCGTCGGCATCTCTGTGTCGGTCGGCGTGTCCAGGAGCTGAGGCGACCATCCACCAAAGTAGAGGGAGCGGCCGCCGATGCAGTAGGCGAGGCCGGGAAAGCCGAAGGGGTCGTCCGACCGCCAGGGCAGCCCCCACACCTCGGCGCGCTCCTTGCCGGGATCGACCGTGGTGGGGCCGGGCACGCTGAGCCCGATCATCGGCAGATTCTGAACATGCTCGGTCAGGAGAAATGACCCGGCTTCGAGCACGAGAATCCGATGGCTGTGCGTCTTGTCGGCGAAGAAGATGTGCTGGGCGATGACCGAGCCAAAGCTACCGCCGCCGATGATGACGACGTCGAACGGGCGGGCATCGGCTCGGATGGCACTGTTTGCGCTGTCCTCGGCCTCGCTAAAGGTGTTGCAGACGTACCGTCCGATGACATCGCGAGTAAACGTGGTGCTCTCGGTCGTCAACATCGTCATCCCCTCCCCAGTGCCTCGGACAGACAGGCTCTGTCCACCGTACGGCGCGGGGAGTGTCACGAGGATGCGGAGAAACCCGTAGTGACGCCCGTATTCTTGCGACGATCTCCCGCCGACTGCCTACTCGGCGTCTTCTGGCGCTGCCGGCAGCTCCACCACGAACCGCGCCCCACGCACCGCCGAGCCCGATGACGAGACAACCGGGTCGGCCACCCGTACCCGCCCCCCGTGCAGCTCCGTCAGCGACCGGACGATCGCCAGCCCCAGGCCGCTGCCGGCCTCGCCCCGCCGGCTGGCGTCCGTGCCACGGTAGAACCGCCCGAACACCAGCTCTCGCTCGGACTCCGGGATGCCCGGGCCGCTGTCCGCCACCACGATTTCGACGTGCCCGTTCTCGGCCCGGGCGCTCACCTCGATCCGCCCGCCCTCCGGCGTGTACTTCGCCGCGTTCGAGAGCAGGTTCGTCAGGATCTGCTCCACCCGGCGGCGGTCTCCCAGGATCGGCGGCGTCGGCGGCGGCACGTCCAGGTGGACGCTCTGGCGTCGCCGCTCGAACAGGTTCGCCAGCGCCGCGACGCTGCCAGCCACCACGCTCGGGGTGTCCAGGGGCCGCGAGTCCAGCTCCAGCCGGCCGGCGTCCAGCCGGCTCAAGTCGAGCAGGTCGCCCACCAGCCCGATCATCCGCGCGCAGTTACGGTCGATGGTGTCCAGGAAGCGCCGCTGGACCCGGCTCAGCCGCCCCTCGTCCTCCTCCTGTACCAGCTCCAACGCGCCCTTGATCGCCGTCAGCGGCGTCTGGAGCTCGTGGGAGACCACCCCCAGCAGCTCCGAGCGCGCCCGCTCCACCTCCTGCTCCTGCGTCGCGTCGCGCAGGACCGTCACGAACCCGAGCGCCTGTCCGCCCTCGCCCTGCACCGCCGCCGAGTAGCTGCGGATCACCCGCTGGCCGCCATCGCGCGTGCGCGACGCGCCGTCCTCGGCTCTCTCACCAGCCCCCGTACTCGCATCGACGCCAGCACGCTCCAGGCCGCCGCCCGTCCGGTCCGAGCCGCCGGCCGGCAGTTGCAGCAGTTGGCGCGCGACCCGATTGGTGAAGATGACGTGGCGCTGCTCGTCCGCCACGATGATGCCCTCGGCCAGGCTCCCGAGCACCGCCTCGAGGCGAGCCGCGCGAAGCTGCTGCTCGGCGCCGCCCCGGCGAACGGCGGACGTCGCGTCAGCTATCGCCGCGTCGAGAGGCGCCCAGAGGCGGGTTGACTCAGCAGCGGACGCGGCGGTCGTGAGCGGCGAGATCGCCCGGACCTGTGCCGCCAGTCGCCGAATCCGCCGCTCGTGCCAGCCGCCCGCTCGTGCGCCGAGCAGCGCCGCCAGCAGCGCCCCGACCAGCACCGCCCCGTACGCCAGCGTCCGCGCCCAGCGGACCGCCTCCGCCGCCTGATCCGCGGACGGCCCCACCAGCACCGTCCCGATCTCTCGCGGCCCGTTGGTCAGCACCCGCCCGGCCAGGAAGAACGCCTCACTCCCGAGCCGGACCCGCTTGAACCGATCCGGTCCCGAAGCGATCAGGTCGGCGTCCAGCGTCTGATCCGTGGCGAACGCGAACGAGCGGCGAATCCCTCGTGAGGCCGCCACCAGCCGGCCGTTCTGGATCAGCGCCACCTCCAGTCCGTTCATCCTGGACGCCGCGTTCAGAAACGGATCGTCCAGGTTCTGGGCGACGATGGCCGCGCCCGGCGCGATCTCGCCGTTCACGCGGAGCGGCGCGGCGGCCTGGACCGCGAAGCCCGGCGTCCGCTCCTGGATCACCACCGCCGGCTTCCCCTGGAATGCTTGCTTCGCCTCGTACGTCGCGCCGAACGGCAGGTTGCTGGCCGGATCGCTCGCCAGCGCCCGACCACTCCCGTCCAGCACGGCTACTAGCGAGGTCCGCAACCCCGTCCGGAGATCGCCGCTCCGCTTCACCAGCTCGTCAGACGACGCCCCCTGCGAGGCTGCCAATCCGACGCGGCTGCCAGCAACATCGGCGTTGTTGAGCGCGCGCGTGCGCTCGGCGTCCACCAGGCCGGCCACGGCGTCCAGCCCGGCCAGCGCACGGACGTGGGCATCCTCGGTCAGGCGGGCCTCATACCCCCAGACCAGCAGCTCGGCCGCGATGATGCCGGGCGCCAGCACCAGCAGACAGGCGACCAGCCCGGCCAGGGCGCGCGCCCCGAGCGCCGGCCACCAGCGCCGCCCCGCGAACCGGCCACGACCGCCCCGCCACCGGCCGCGCCGCCCCGCTGCCCCGCCGGCGGATGCAGGGTCGCTAGAGGCTGGCCGGCGGGCAGCACGCAGCCACCCGAAGCCCGGAATCGAGAACGCGACGCGCGGCGCCTGCATGATGGCTGAATGGTACCGCGCTTCGAGTGAGCGTGGAGAGCCGAGAGTGAGAGTGGCGATCTCCGCCCTACTCTCACTCTCGGCTCTCCACGCTCACTTGAAGGCCGGCATCACCTTGTTACAGAGCAGGTCCAGCGAGTGCATCACCTGGTGGTGCGGGATCTGGCCGCCGCAGTTGAGCTCGGCCAGAATGCCGCTCAAGCCCAGCTCCTCGCGCAGCTCCATCAGCCGCTCGGTGACCATCTCCGGTGTCCCGACCACCACCTTCTCACGCCGCGCCGACTCGTACGTCAGCTCGGCCAGGCCCTGGCTGCGCTCCTCGCGCTTCTCGTTCGGGTTCGCGCCGGCCTCGGTGGCAGACTGGGCCAGCTGGTTCGCCATGTTCCGGTAGAACGTCATCAGGCTCTGCTCGGGCTCGTCGATGGCCTGCTGCTTCGTGTCCGCGACGTAGACCGGAATCCGCAGGAAGACCTTGCCATGCCCGTCGTGACCGGCCGCTTTCCACGCCGCCTGGTAGTTGTTCAGGTCCGGCACCAGATCGGAGATCGTCCCGAGCCGGACCGCCGCGAACATGTCGTACCCCTGTGTCCCCAGCGTCACGAACGTGTCCGGCGTCGTCGCCGCGATGCGGATCGGCGGGTGCGGCTGCTGGTACGGCCTGGGGGTCAGCGTCACGTTGTCGATGGTGTTGTACTTGCCGTGGTACGAGATGCTCGGCTCCGTCCACGCCTTCGTGATGATCGTCAGCGCCTCGGCGAAGCGCTCGCGGCTCTCGGCGTACGGGATGCCGTAGGCGTTGTAGGTCCGCGCAAACCCGGAGCGCCCGACCCCGAAGATCAGCCGCCCCTTGCTGATCTGGTCGATGGTCGCCCACTCCTCAGCCTGCCGGAGCGGATGGGCCAGCGGCAGCACCTGGACCGCCGTGCCGATCTTCATCCGCTCGGTGCGGGCGGCGATGGCCGCCGCGATGGCGATGGGGGAGGCCAGCACCGAGCGCGGCGAGATGTGCAGCTCGGCCAGCCAGATCGCGTCGAGGCCCCAACGCTCTGCCGCATCGACCAGCTCAAAGCCGTTGTCGAAGCCGGTGGTGTCGGTCATCCCCTCGCTGCGGGGGAACTCGTGGAAAACGCCAAACTCCATCGGGCCGAGCTCCATCGGTCACTCCTCCGTCAGCGGCGGCCGGCGTCGTCGCCGGTCCATCTCATGCGCGTGCACGGCAGCATACCTCGCATACCGTCCGCCGCGCGATCCGGACACCCCCTGGGAGCGCGGCCATCCTGGCCGCTCCGGTGTGCGTCCTGCCCGTCAACACTGGGATGTCAGCGGCGCCGAGGCTCCGAAGCGGCCAAGATGGCCGCGCTCCCAGAGGGCGTCCGGATCGCGCGGTGGACGAGGTATCATCAGGTGATGCGGGTATACACATCCGCATCACCTGTGTACACCCCCGGGGAGGGCACGATGTCGAAGCCGGTGACGCTCCGTCTGCCAGAGGAGACCGCCCGGCGCCTTGAGGCCGTAGCCAGGCGGGCCGGCCGCTCGGTCAGCGAGACGGGCGCCCGCTCGATCGAGGAGTGGCTGCGCCAGAACGAGTTTCCGGAGATCGAGTTCCGCGACTTCCAGGGCCAGCGACTCGCCTGCCTGAAGGGCTCGATTCGCATCTGGAAGATCATCTTCACCGCTCAGGACTACGACTTCGACGTCGAGAAGACGGCAGCGCATTTTCAGTTCCCGGTCCATCGCATCGAGGCGGCATTCGCCTACTACCGGGCGTACCCCGAAGAGGCCGACCGGATCATCGCCGACAACAGATCGTGGACGTACGAGAAGCTCAAGCAGGTGTTGCCCCAACTTGGGCGCTTTACCGTTCATCTCGATCCAAACGACGATGAGCTGGTCATCAGCTGATGCTCTCGCTCATCTTGGACGAGAACATCTCCCCTGTTATCGCCGAGCAGGTCAGCCTCAGACGACCAGACATCCCCATCCAGAGCATCTTTCACTGGCGCGGTGGTGCGCTGGTCATGCAGCGCGACCATCTCATCCTCCAGGCAGCAGCTGAGGACGGTCTGACACTCGTGACGTACGACGTGTCGACCATCCGGCCATTGGTCGCAGAGTGGGGCATCGTCGGCACCACCCACGCTGGCGTCATCTTCATCGACGAGCGCACGATTCGCTCGAACGACTTTGGCGGGCTGGTGACGGCCATCGAACGACTATGGTCTCGCCAGCATCATCAGGACTGGACGAACTACACACAGTTTCTCGATCGGCCGTAACCCGCGCTAACCTCCGTGCTGGCGTCATCACGGGATGGCGAGGCGGGCGCCGAGCCCCGGCCTATTCCGGGGCAGCGCCAGTGCGCCGCCCTCGACGCGCTCGGCCGGATCGAGCACGCTCGGGCGCCAGGCGACCTCTCCCCAGGCAAACTCCAGGGGAGCCGCGTGCGGCACGCTCGCCAGCGCCGACGCGCTCGCCAGCGTACTGACCGGGCCGCTCGGGTTGTGCGGGGTGATCTGGACATCCCGGCCTCGGCTCAGCTCCGCCAGCTTCAGCAGTTGCCCGATCCCGCCAATGTGCTTCACGTCCGGCAGGTAGAAGTCGGCTGCGCCGGCCTCCAGGAACGGCACGAACGCGTCCGCCCCGATCAGCCGCTCGCCGGTCGCGATCGGCAGCGGCGCCGCTCGACGAACCGCCAGCACGCCGGCCGGGCCGTCCTCGTAGGGGACCGGGTCTTCCATCCAGCCCGCGCCCAGCTCCGCCAGCACGGTCGCCACCTCCAGCGCGCTCGCCGCATCGAAGCGCCAGTGGCAATCCACCAGCACCCGCGCATCTGGCCCGACCGCCGCCCGCACCGCCGCGACGCGGGCCAGCCCGGTCTCGGCCAGCCGCCGACGCTCCTCGGGCGGCGTCCCGTACCCGACCTCGTCGAACGGCGCCAGCTTCACGATCCGGAATCCCTCTGCAATCGCCCGGGCCGCGTTCGCCGCGAAGCCGCCCGGCGAGCGGTCCACCGTGGCCCGGTTGATGTTGGCGTAGAGCGGCACGGCCGTCACATCTGATCCCGCGCCCAGTAGTGTCGCCAGCCCGACGCCCTCCCGCTGCGCCCGCAAGTCCCAGAGCGCTTGCTCGACGGCGCTGGCGGCCGTCGCTGCCACCCGGCGGGGCGTGCCGGGGGGAGCGGCGGCGTCCAGCATGCCCCAGGCGACGGCCGGATCCTCCCAGGCCGTCTCGGCGATCGGAGCCGTCAGTGCGCCCCGCAGCAGCGCCATCGTGGCCGCGTCGTCGGTGCTGTGGGACGCCTCGCCGTACCCGACGTGCCCCGCGTCGTCGGTCAGCGCCACGAACACCCAGTCCCCGCGATGGTTGACCGGGCGGCTGCTGACCTCGATCTCGCGGACCCGGATCGGCTGCTGGTACGGCATCGTGACGGCTCTCCCCGCGCGGGCATCGTGCCCGGGCTGCGCGGGCAGGGTACCATCCGAGCGTACCGATGCCAACGTCACGTCTGCTCGCCACACTCGCGTTCGTGCCTGGCCTGTTGCTGCTAGCTGGCTGTTCACTGGGTGGGCCGTCCCAGCCGCCGCCAGTCGCGGTGATGGTCCCGACCGCCTCCTCAGCGCCCGCGACCGCCCCACCGGCTGCCACGCCGACCAGCCCGAGCACGGCCAAACCGGCCACCTCATCCTCCCCGGCCCCCGCTGCCGCGAAGCCGACAGGGAGCAGCGTCGCCCAGACTGCTTCCACACCGGCCGTCAACGCCGCCGCGAAGCCGGCCGGCCAGCCTTCCCCCGCCCCGAACGCCCCGCCCGCCACGACGAGTGCCGCCGTCAGCTCGCCGGCCGTCGTGGCGACCTCGGTGGCCGGGCTGCCGGCCGTGAGCTCCTCTCCGACGACGAACGCCGCGTCGCGCAGTGCGCAGCCGTCCGATCCGCTGGGTGTGGCGGCATCGGCCGGCTCGGCCGCCACCGCGACCTCGCTCGATGCCGAGGCGACCGCCCTCTGCGGCCCCGGCGCGATCCTCTCGACCCGCGCCAGTCAGGCGACCGGCCGCTCGGTCACGGTGGCGATCCAACGGGTGGTAGCCGCGTATCAACCGAGCTCGCGGGGTCAGCCGACCTTCCTCAACGACGCCCCGTTCCCCAACCACACCTTCACGGCGGTGATCTGGGGTAACGACCGCCCCCAGTTCCAGCCGAGCCCGGAGAGCTGGCAGGGCAAGGCCCTTTGCGTCAGTGGCCCCGTGGAGCTGTTCCAGCAGCGTCCGCAGATCGTGGTGAGCTCCCCGAGCCAGCTTCGGGCGGCACGCTGACGCCGCATCGCTCACGCCAGCCCGCCAGCCACCCTGCCCGAGGCCAGTCACCGCGTCTGTGACGTGGCTGAGACTGCCTTGTGACGCGAGGAATCGACAGAATGCCCCTCTCTTGACCGAAGATGTGAGGTGGAGGGGTTTGCGGACCACGCCCGGTCCTCGCCCGCCGAGCATGCTGTCCGGAGGTGCACCATGCGCTCGATGCTTTCCCGCCTCACGACCCTGCTGATGGTGATTACCTTGATGCTGCCGGCCGCGATCGTGATGTCGCCGACGGTCTGGGCCGGCTCGGACGACTTCGAGATCGACGAGATCGACAAGGTGAAGCGCGGCAAGGAGCACGTCCAGGTCCGTGCCGACGTTGGCAGGTCCGGCCTGATCTGCAAGATCAAGATCAAGTACGCCGACGGCAGCGTGGATAACCTGGACGAGATCGAGTCGAACCGGAAAGGCGTCTGCGAAGGCGAGTTCGACGTGCCAGACCGCAAGTCCGTGGTTGGCGACGCGATCGTCAAGATCAAGCTGGAGACGAAGAAGGGCGACGACCGAGGCAAAGCCTCTCGAGGCTTCACCGTCAGCGACCGCCGCGGCTCCTGACTCCCCCGCGCCTCGGCGCGTGACGGCGGCAGCGGAAGCTGGATAGCCCGTCTGAACGGGGTTGGCTTACACGCGCCACAGGCGTTCTGAGGCCAGCTTCGCCCCGGCGGCGAGCGCCTCGAACTTGGCCCACATGATGGTCGGGTGCTGGCGCTCGTAGGTCATGAACCCCCCGCTAAAGCAGGGGGCTTGTGGCTGCTGCCGCGGCTCCTTGATCCCACAGCGCCACCATCGGCTGCATGACGGCAGCCCTGGCACGAGCCGCGATGACTCGCGCCGCGAAGGCGTCGGGCAGGCCAGCGAGCCCGCACTGAACGCAGAGGAAACGATCTTGACGCGGGCGGTTCTCCCGGGCGACGTGCCCACAGGTGGGACAGGTCCGGCTGGTGTTCTTCGGGTCCACCGCGACGAGCGGCACGCCAGCCTGTCGCGCCTTGTACTCGATAAACGACCAAAGCTAGAAGAACGCCCAGTTCGCGTGTCTGGCCCGCTGGCGCCGTCGAACCGAGACCCGGTCACGGATGCCGCCGAGGTCTTCGACGGCGATCCCCCTGCGGGTGTCTTTGGCGACGGCCACGACACGCTTCGAGATGACGTGGTTGGTGTTGGACTGGTAGCGCGCCTGCTTCCGGCGCAGCCGTTGGAGCTTGCGCCTGGCGGATCGGGTGCCCTTCGCGGGCCTCGTAGTACACGAGCTTCTGAAGCACGACCTTGTTGGCGATCCGCTCGCGATGGGCGACGCCGCCGAGCCAGTCGCAGCAGGCGTTGAACCGCTCCATGGTCGCCAGGAGCGCAGCCTGCTGGTCCGGAGTCGGTGCGAGCTTGACCGCGAGCGTCTGCTTCACCCTCAAAGCATCCACGGTTTCGCTCAATGGGGGGAGTCGGCGCGCTGCGGCGCTGTCCCCATTCCTTCCCCGACTGAAGTTGGGGGCCTCCTGGAGGCACTTCCGTGAATCCCGACAGCCGCTCCTCGACGTAGCCGTAGAACTGCGTCTTCCCCATCTCGCCGTCCGAGACGACGTCGATGCCGCTGTCGGCCTGCTTGCGCACCACGTCGAGAATCGCGCGGTGCACCTGGGCTGAGAGCTCCGCGTGGTCCACGGGGTGTCCATCCCGCCGGCGGATCAGGGTCTCGCGTAGCTGTTCGGGGCGGGGATGCTGCCGACGTGGGTGGTGAGGATGCGATCCGTGCTCCGCTTCATCGGGTGGCTCCTCTCAGCACCGAGGGGATTGGACAGTTTTCGGTGTGCTGCCTGGATCTGCCCGCTCGCGGGCACTGCCAGCTCAGGCGGCCCAGGGGATGGTCGAGGCGTCGTCCGCGAGCCAGGATAGGGTGATGACAGCGGCCTTGCATGCCTGTCACAGATCGACGAGCTATCCCGTCAGAGATGTGTAACCGCCAGGAATGGCAAAGGAGTACACAACATGGATGCGCGCTTGAACCTCTTCGACAACCCGGTCGCGTCCAGGTTCCTGAAGTACGTCGTCTCGGCCGGCAAGGTGCTCGCGGACTCGTCGCTGCCAGCCACGACGCGGCAGCTGGTGCTGCTGCGCGCCAGCCAGATCAACGGCTGCGGCTTCTGCACGGACATGCACTACAAGGACGCCGTCGCGGACGGGGAGACCTTGGTGCGGCTCAACCTCGTCGCGGCGTGGCGCGAGGCGACGGTGTTCACCGATGCCGAGCGCGCGGCCCTGGAGCTGGCCGAGCAGGGCACCCGCATCGCCGACGCGACCGGCGGCGTGTCGGACGAGGTCTGGGCGAACGCCGCCAGGCACTACGACGAAAGCCAGCTCGGCGCCCTGGTGTCGCTCGTCGCCATCATCAACGCCTTCAACCGCCTGAACGTGATGGTCAAGCAGCCGGCCGGCAGCTACCAGCCGGGCCAGTTCGCCTGACGAGCCCGCGCGATGAGCGTGTCGCGTGCGCCTGCGTGCGATTGCTCCCGTACGCACCACAAGCGTGCCCCCGCTCTCGTACCTGAGAGCGGGGGCCGTTCCATCGTCGTGGAAGTTGACGGGCCTGGCACTCTCCTACTTCGCGTCGCTCGTCAGCGAGCCCGACCGTGGGGCGCGGTAATCGCGTACATCCCGCACATCGGCTCTGTAGGCGTCGGCCCGTGTATGCTCGCAATCGCGGCGAACACGTTGAGGAGGAGAGGACGATGCACGGTATGCAACCGAACGTGAGCGACGGTGGCGGTGTGCCTCCGATCGTCTTTACGAGCTGCGAGATGCTGGACGCTGCCCACGAGAACGCGCGCATGGCCGCGGCGGGCGGCAGTGCGGCGGGTGCGGG
>JAXLXF010000012.1:0-180177 GCA_046328125.1 Chloroflexota bacterium | reverse complement strand
AGATGACGAAGCGGGTGGTGGTGATGTACCTCGGCAAGGTGGTCGAGTCGGCGGACGTGGACACGCTGTTCCACGACCCGCACCACCCGTACACGAAGGCGCTGATCGCCTCGGTGCCGCGCCTGGGGATGACCTCGGGGATGCTCCAGCCGATCGAGGGCGCCGTGCCGGACCCGTACAACATCCCGAAGGGCTGCGCCTTCTACCCGCGCTGCCCGAGCTTCATGCCCGGCCGCTGCGACGTCGTCGAGCCAGAATGGACGATGCTCGCGCCGAACCATTTCGTACGGTGCCATCTGTATGAGTGACGATATCAGCGATCTGAGTCACCCTGGCACGAACGGCGCAGTGAACGGCCCGGCGGACGCGCCGAACGGCAGCGTCGCCGTCGCCACGACCCAGACGGGCGAGGAGGCGCTCCTCGAAGTCAACGACCTCCGCAAATACTTCCCGATCACGCGCGGCATCTTCCGGACTGCCATCGGCCAGGTGCGGGCGGTGGACGGCGTGAGCTTCACCATCAGGGAACGGGAGACGCTGGCGCTGGTCGGGGAGTCCGGCTGCGGCAAGACGACGACCGGGCGCTGCGTGGTGCGGGCCATCGAGCCGAGCAGCGGCGCGGTCCGTTTCAAGGCGAAGGGCGGCCAGTGGGTGGACCTGCTGGCGCAGAAGGGCGACGAGCTCCGGCAGCTGCGCCGCGAGATCCAGATGATCTTTCAAGACCCGTACTCGTCGCTGGACCCGCGCATGACGCTGTTACAGATCGTGGGCGAGCCACTGGCAGCGTTCGGCATCAGGGGCCGCGAGCTGGAGGAGCGGGTCGCGCACCTGCTCTCGCTGGTCGGTCTGCGGCCCCAGTACATGCGGCGCTACCCGCACGCGTTCAGCGGCGGCCAGCGCCAGCGGATTGGGATCGCGCGGGCGCTGGCGCTCCAACCGAAGCTGATCGTGGCGGACGAGCCGGTCTCGGCGCTCGACGTCTCGATCCAGGCCCAGGTGCTGAACCT
The DNA here is from genome assembly GCA_046328125.1 of Chloroflexota bacterium. Lineage (GTDB taxonomy): Bacteria > Chloroflexota > UBA6077 > UBA6077 > JACCZL01 > JADZEM01. Next base: position 179,170 of record JAXLXF010000012.1, on the reverse strand, counting down.
GCTCAAGCAGCTGCAGTCGCAGCTCGGGCTGGCCTACCTGTTCATCAGCCACAACCTGAGCGTGGTGGAGTACATCGCGCACCGGGTCGGCGTGATGTACGTGGGGCAGCTGGTGGAGCTGGCGGACACGAAAGAGCTGTTCAGCCGGCCGCTCCACCCGTACACCGAGGCGCTGATGTCGGCGGTCCCGAAGCCGGACCCGCGCATCAACAAGGTCCGGATCGTCCTGGAGGGTGAGGTCGCGGACCCGGCGAACCCGCCGTCAGGCTGCTACTTCCATCCGCGCTGCCCGTACGCGGTGGACCGCTGCAAGACGGAGCAGCCACAGTTCCGCGACCTGGGCGCGCCGGGTGGCGGTCAGCACTTCGTGGCCTGCCACCGCGCCGAGGAGCTGACCTTGCGCGGCGTCGGCGCCCCGACGGTCCCGCTGACCGTGGTACCCTAACCACAGCGTGAAGATGTCGTGAGGTGGTCCAACGTGTCCATGCACACCGGCCGGGTCGTGGGTGGGAAAGTGATTGTCGATGGTGACCCGCTGCCCGAAGGCGCCGAACTGGCGATCCGCGTGCTGGATGACGAAACGCCGTTCCACTTGACGCCCGAGATGGAAGCTGAGCTTGAAGAGGCCGCGGCCAGGCTCGACCGTGGCGAATACGTGACCTGGGAAGAGGCTCGCGCGCGACTGCGGCGGCTCCAGCGGGAGATTGCGCGACGATAAGGTTCGACGGGCCGGCTCTGGTACAGATCGAAGAAGCGCTCATGTGGTGGGCTGCGAACCGGTCTGATGCTCATGCCATGCTTCAGGATGAGCTCGATGACGCATTCGCGCGTATCCAGGATCAGCCACATCTCGGTGGACCGGTGAGCGGCACACGTAGCACAGTCCGCCGCCACCTTCTGCGGAGGACTCGGTATTGGCTCTACTACCGAGTCACGGACGGGATCGTTGAAGTCATGCCCTTCTGGCATACGAGCCGAGGTACAGGGCCACCAATCTAGTGCGCCAATTCGACGACGACCTGCGTCCAGAGTACGACCTCTCGGAGCTGCTGAAACGGGGCGTGCGTGGCAAGTACGCCCAGCGCTACCGCAACGGGACAAACCTCGTGAAGCTCGCACCCGATGCGGCTCGCGCATCTATTGATGACGATTTGGCGGAGGCTCCGTGCCATTCGGACGCCGACACGCCCGAGAGTTGAGCTGCCACCGCGCCGAGAAGCTGTCATTGCGCGGCGTCGGCGCCCCGACCGTCCCGCTGACCGTGGTACCGTAAGAGCAGCAGCCCGGCCAAGGGGTATCCCGCATGCAGATCGAGACTACCGGACGAGTCGTCGACGGCAAGATCGTCGTCGATGACGACCGGCTTGATGACATTGACCTGATTGAAGGCTCGCTCGTCAAAGTCACCATCGACGTCGAGCACGACGGCGGCCCCGAGCTGACGCCGGAGATGGAGGCAGAGCTCGATGAGGCCATCGCGCAGGCGGATCGCGGCGAAGGCGTTCCGCTGGAGCAAGTGCTCGCAGAGCTCCGCGCGATCGAGCGAGGCCCGTCATAAGAATCGAGATCCTGCCTGACGCACGCGCTCAGCTAAACGAAGCGAGCCATTGGTGGACGCAGCACCGTCCTGATGCGCCAGACTACATCTCACATGCACTGGCTCAGGCTTCCGTCACGCTCATCGGTCATCCTCGCATCGGTGAGCGTGTACTGGGCAGACATGGATGTGTCGTGCGGCGGTAACTCATTCCACGCACTACGTATTGGGTCTACTATCGCGTCACTGATGATCTCATTGAGGTGCTTGCGTTCTGGCATACGAGCCGAGGCTCCGGACCGCCGATCTGACCGCTGTGCTACCGTAGCCCATCAGCACCGGAGCGGACCGGATGGGAGGGGGAGAGATGGGGCGGCTGGACGGCAAGGTAGCCATCATCACCGGCGCGGGCTCGGGGATCGGGCGGCAGATCGCGCTCGGGTATGCACGGGAGGGTGCCCAGGTGTTGGCCGCCGACGTGAACCTGGCCGGCGCCGAGCAGACCGCCAGCGGCTCGGATACCGGGCGGATCGTTGCCTGCCACGCCGACGTGACCGACGAAGCGTCCGTCCAGGAGACGATCGCGCAGGCCGTGGCCCGCTTCGGCCGCCTCAGCGTGATGGTCAACAACGCCGCGATCCAGCTACACGGCCAGGACGGTCCCTGTCACACCGTCCCGCTCGACGTCTGGGAGCGTACCCACGCCGTCAACCTGCGCGGCCCGTTCCTCGGCTCCAAGCATGCCCTGCCCGCCCTGATGGCAAACGGCGGCGGCGTCATCGTCAACATCGCTTCGCCGACGGCGTTCGCCGGCCTGGGCGCGGGCTACACCGCCTACTCCACCAGCAAGGGCGGCGTCGTGACGCTCACGCGAGCCATCGCCAAGGACTACGCCCAGTACGGCATCCGCTGCAACGCCATCGTGCCGGGCGCCACCGAGACGCCGCTCACCGACGAGATCTTCGCGGACCAGAGCGTCCGTCAGGCGCTGACGGCGCAGACCGCGCTCGGACGGCTTGGCCGACCTGAGGATCTGGTCGGCATCGCGATCTTCCTGGCATCGGATGAAGCCGCGTTCGCGACCGGCGCACACTTCTTCGTGGACGGCGGCCTGACGCTCCACTGACCGCCAGGCCGGCCGCTTCAGCAATCTCTCAGCCTGCTCCGCCCGTAGGTTAAGTAGTGCCTGAGATACTCAGGCCAGGCACCGGGTGCGCGACTCACGTCGTGCGTCCCGACCAACACCCACACCATGTGGATGGAGCACACACCCGTGAAGTTTCTCCTGACCGCTGTGCTGATGGTCGTGGTGGCCATCGCCGCCGTCGTCGGCTACAGCGTCTTCCGAACCCCGCCCGAGGCCAGCGCGCCGATCGCCGCCGCCCCGATCGCCCAGACCAGTGCCGCGTCTTCCGTGCCGACGACCGTCTTCGAGATCGACCCCAACGCGTCGTCCGCGAAGTTCGTGGTGGACGAGGTGCTGCGCGGCTCGCCGAAGACAGTGGTCGGAGCCACCAATCAGGTGGCCGGCCAGATCGCCCTCAACCTGAACGACCTCGACGCCGCCCAGGTGGGCACCATCAAGATCAACGCCCGCACGCTGGCAACCGACGAAGGCAGCCGCAACCGGATGCTCCAAAATCAGATCCTCCAGACCGAGCAGCATGAGTACATCACGTTCACGCCCACCCGCGCCGTCGGTCTGCCGGACACCGCCACCGTCGGCCAGCCCTTTACCTTCCAGCTCGTCGGCGACCTTTCGATTCGCGGCACGAGCCGTGAGACCACGTTCGACGTGACGGTGACCCCCACCGCCGCCGACCAGCTCCAGGGGCAGGCGACGACAACCATCAAGTACGCCGACTGGGGCGTCAGCGTCCCGAAGGTGCCGGCCGTCGCTGGCGTCGACGAGAACGTCGGGCTTCAGTTGGACTTCGTCGCGAAGACCTCGTAGCACGAGCCGTGGACTGAAGTCCACGGCTACCGTTGGTGCGTGGCTACGCCACGCCGGAACGAGTCCGTTCGTCGCAGAGCGACGACTGAATGTAGGCGTGGGTTTCAACCCACGGCCAGGTCGCGATGCAGGGGTCTGACGGGCACCCGGTCACGCCCAGATCACAGGGCGGCAGCTGCCCGCACGATGCCCGCGAACGACTCCGGCACCAGGCTGGCGCCGCCGACCAGCGCCCCGTCGATGTCCGGCTGGCCCAGCAGCACCGCCGCGTTGTCCGGCGTCACACTGCCGCCGTACTGGATGCGCGTCGCCTGGGCGACCTCTTCGCCGAACAGCGCCTCCAGCTCCACGCGGATGAAGTGGCAGCCTTCGTTCGCATCGTCGGCGGTGGCAGCGCGTCCAGTCCCAATCGCCCAGACCGGCTCGTACGCTACGACCAGCCCGGAGATGTCGGTCAGACCCGAGAGCGCCGTGTGCGCCTGCCGCCGCAGCACCGACTCCGTCGCGCCCCAGTGCCGCTCGGCCAGCGTCTCGCCCACGCAGAGGATCGGCAGCAGTCCGGCGGCCTGCGCCGCCTGAACCTTTTTCGCCACCGTTTCGTCAGTCTCGCCGAACAGCTGCCGCCGCTCGGAGTGCCCGATGATGACGTAGCGGACCAGCCCGGCCAGCATCGACGCGCTCACCTCACCGGTGAACGCGCCCTTCGCCTCATAGTGCAGATTCTGCGCGCCGACCGCGATCTTGGAGTCGCGGAGGCGGCCCGAGACGGCATGCAACGAGACGAAGGGCGGGCAGACCACCCGGTCAACGTCGTTCTCGTGCTCGACCAGTTCGCGCAGGGCATCGACGAGCGCCAGCCCCACGTCGATCGTCGTGTTCATCTTCCAGTTGCCGGCCACGATCGGACGGCGCTTCTGAGCGCTCTCAGGCATCCACAGACTCGATTCTGGTCATACGCGGTGTGGGTCCCGGCATCGGCGTCGCCGGGACCGTTCCTTGACGCGGTCAGGCGTCGTCCAGCGCGGCAACCCCCGGCAGCTCCCGACCTTCCAGCAGCTCCAATGATGCGCCGCCGCCGGTCGAGATGTGGGTCATCTTGTCGGCCAGACCCAGCTGCTCGACCGCCGCCACGGATTCGCCGCCGCCGATCACCGTCGTCGCCGACGAACCGGCGAGCGCCTGGGCGATGGCCCGCGTGCCAGAAGCGAAGGCTGGGATCTCGAAGACGCCCATCGGGCCGTTCCAGAGCACCGTGCCAGCGCCGTCGAGCGCCTTGGTGTACGCGGCGACCGCCTTCGGCCCGATGTCCACGATGGCCCGGTCGGCCGGCACTGCGGACGCATCCACCGTCTCCGTCGAGCCATCCGGGGCGACTTTGTCGGTCACGACCACGTCTTCTGGCAGCAGCAGCTCGACGCCCTTCTCTTTGGCGCGCTTGTCCAGGTCGGCAGCCGTCCCGACGAGGTCCGCCTCCAGCAGCGACTTCCCGACCTCGTCGCCGCGCGCCTTGAGGAACGTGTTCGCCATGCCGCCGCCGATCAGCAGCTTGTCCACCCGCTGCAGCATGCTCTCCAGCACGCCGAGCTTCGAGGAGACCTTCGCTCCGCCGACGATGGCGACGAACGGGCGCTTTGGGCTCTCCAGGATGCCGCCGAGCACCTCCAGCTCCTTGTGCATCAAGAAGCCGGCCGCCGACGGCAGGTATTGGGCGATGCCGGCCGTCGAGGCGTGCGCGCGGTGGGCGGCCCCGAAGGCGTCGTTGACGTAGACGTCTCCGAGCGAAGCCAGCTGCTTGCTGAACGCCGCGTCGTTCTTCTCTTCCTCGGCATGGAAGCGGACGTTCTCGAGCAGGAGCACGTCGCCCGGCTTCAACGCCTCCACCATCTTCTCGACGGCTGGTCCGACGCAGTCGGGCGCCAGCGGCACAGGCACCCCGAGCTCACGCGAGAGCTCCTCGGCGACCGGCTTCAGGCTGTACTTCGGATCGACCTGGCCCTTCGGCCGCCCGAAATGGGCCATCAGCACGACTTTCGAGCGGTGCTCGCGGAGGTACCTAAGGGTGGGCAGGGTCGCCTCGATCCGGGTCGCATCAGCAACGTGCCCCTCGGAATCGAGGGGCACGTTGTAATCGACCCGGACCAGGACGGTCTTGTTGTCGACGTCCAGATCGCGGATCGAGCGTTTCATGCGGCTTACCCCAGGCGCTCCGCCACGTACGCGGTGATGTCGGCGAGGCGGTTCGCGTAGCCCCACTCATTGTCGTACCAGGAGACGACCTTGCAGAAGTCGTCGCCGATCATCAGCGTGTCCATCGCGCTGAAGATGGTGGAGTGGGTGTTCCCCTTCAGGTCGGACGAGACGAGCGGCTCCTCGGTGTACTCCATGATGCCCTTGAGGGGGCCGTCCGCCGCCTCTTGCATCGCCGCGTTGATGGCGTCCTTGTCGGTCTTCTGCTCGAGGATCGCCGTGAAGTCGATCACCGAGACGGTCGGGGTCGGGACGCGGAACGCCATACCGCCGAACTTGCCCTGGAGCTCCGGGATCACCAGGCCCACGGCCCGCGCCGCGCCAGTAGCGGACGGCACGATGTTGAGCGCAGCTGCCCGCGCGTCGCGCAGGTCGGAGGTCGCCACGTCCAGCAGGCGCTGCGAGTTCGTGTAGGCGTGCACCGTCGTCAGCAGGCCCTTCGAGATGCCGTAGTTGTCGAACAGCACCTTCGCGACCGGCGCCAGGCCGTTCGTCGTGCAGGATGCGTTCGAGATGACGTGGTGGTTCTTCGGGTCGTACTTGCCCTCGTTGACGCCCAGGACGACGGTGATGTCCTCGTTGCGGGCCGGCGCCGAGATGATGACCTTCTTCGCGCCGGCGGTGATGTGCGCCGCCGCCTTCTTGGCGTCGGTGAAGAAGCCGGTCGACTCGACGACCACGTCCACGCCGTACTTCTTCCACGGGATGTTGGCCGGGTCGCGTTCGGCGGTGATCGCGATGTCATTGCCGTCGATCACGATGCTGGAGTCGCGGGCCTCGACCGTGCCGGGGTGGACGCCGTAGCTGCTGTCGTACTTGAACAGGTGGGCGTTCGTCTTGGTGTCCAGCAGGTCGTTGATCGCCACGACCTCGACCGCGTCGCCGTGCTTGCGCAGGATGTTCTTGAGCGCCTGACGCCCGATGCGACCGAATCCGTTAATCCCGACCTTGACCTTCGCCATCAGGCTCCTCCTCTATCAGCTCTGGCGCGACGACCCGGACGCACTGTCTGCCCAGGCCATTCAGCCAATCCATCCAACACCGTACGGGAATTGACAGGACGAACGAGATGGCAAAAGCCTCCAGTTCACCCTGTCACACGACATGCGCACACCCACTCAGCCGAAGTCCGCGAACGGCGCCCGGCCGGCGTACACCGCCGCCACCCCGAGCTCCTCTTCGATCCGCAGCAGCTGGTTGTATTTTGCGACGCGCTCGGAGCGGGCCGGCGCGCCGGTCTTGATCTGCCCGACGTTGGTGCCGACCGCCAGGTCCGCGATGGTCGTGTCCTCGGTCTCGCCCGAGCGGTGCGACATCACCGCCGTGAACCCGGCCGAGAGCGCCATCCCGACCGCGTCCAGCGTCTCGGAGACAGTCCCGATCTGGTTCACCTTGACCAGGATGCTGTTCGCGATGTCCTCGTCGATGCCACGCCGCAGCCGGCTGACGTTGGTCACGAACAGGTCGTCGCCCACCAGCTGGACCCGCTCACCCAGCCGCTCGGTCAACAGCTTCCAGCCCTCCCAGTCATCCTCGGAGAGGCCGTCCTCGATCGAGAGGATGGGGTAGGAGCTGACCAGGGACTCGTAGAGGGCGACCATTTCGGCGGCGCTCTTGCGCGAGCCCTCACGGGTCAGGATGTACTCGCCGTTCTCGAAGAGCTCGGTGGCCGCCACGTCCAGCCCCAGCACGACGTCGTCGCCCGGCTTGTAGCCGGCCGTCTCGATCGCCTCCAGGATCAGCTCGAGCGGCGCCTTGTTGTCTGGCAGGCTCGGCGCGAAGCCGCCCTCGTCGCCGACGTTGGTGCCCAGGCCACGCTTGTGCAGGACGCGATTCAGCGCGTGGTACACCTCGGCGCCCATCTGCAAGCCGGCGCGGAACGAGGTCGCCCCAACCGGCAGCACCATGAACTCCTGGAAGTCGGTGCTGTTGTCGGCGTGCTTGCCGCCGTTGAGGATGTTCATCATCGGGACCGGCAGCGTCCGTCCCGAGATCCCGCCGAGGTAGCGGTAGATCGGAATGCCGACCTCTTCGGCCCCGGCCCGCAGGCAGGCCAGCGAGACGCCGAGGATCGCGTTCGCGCCGAGCGCGGCCTTGTTCGGGGTGCCGTCCAGCTTGACGAGAGTCTGGTCGATGGCGGCCTGGCTCAGCACGTCCATCCCGACCAACTCTTCCGCGATCGGACCGTCCACGTTGTCGATGGCGCGCAGGACGCCCTTGCCGCCGTACACCGCCGCGTCGTCGTCGCGGAGCTCGACTGCCTCGTGCGCGCCAGTCGACGCGCCAGACGGCACCGCCGCGCGACCGACCACGCCGGTGTCGAGTGTGACTTCTACCTCAACCGTCGGGTTACCTCGCGAATCGAGGATCTGCCGACCACGAATCTGCGTGATGATGCTCACCGCGCACTCCTCGCGTCAACTCACGTCAACTTGCATGTTTCGACCAGGAGGATAGCACAGCGCCGACCCAGTCCCTCGGAGTCCGGGCCTATTCGAGCGCCGAATCCGGCCGTTCAGTGTGCTCCCGCGCTTCACCTGGATGCGCCAACCGGTCGAGCGCCGCCCACCGCCGACGCGCCCGACGAACGGTCGCCAGACGGGGCAGCCCTCACCCCGGTCGGCCGGACGAGAAGGCGCAGACCGTCCAGCGCCACCACTTCCACGGACTCGCCGGTGGCGATCGGCCCGTCCACGGTCGTCGCCTCCCAGAGCGCGCTCTCGACGAACACCATGCCGTCCGGCTCCAGCGCCGTCCTGGCGCGCCCAGACTGGCCGATCAGCGCCTCGCGGCCGGTGACAGGCTTCAGATGGTGGGATTTCGCCACCAGCCGCGCCACGGCCAGGAAGAAGCCGGCCATCACCGCCGTCACCGCTCCGACCGTCCAGAGCGAGAGGCTGAGCCAGGGCGCGGCCTCCGGCACGTCGAACAGCAGCAGCGAGCCGAGCACGAACGCGATCAGCCCGCCGACCGTCAGGACGCCATGCGTCGGCGTGAACGTGTCCACCACGAACAGCAGGAAGGCGAACGCCAGCAACAGCAGGCCGGCGTAGCTCACCGGCAGCGATCCCAACGCGTAGAACCCGAGCAGCAGGCAGATCCCGCCGACCACGCCCGGCAGGACGCTGCCCGGGTTGGACAACTCGAAGAACATCCCCATCGTGCCCAGGCTGATCAGGATGTAGGCGATGGTCGGGTCGCCGATGACGTGCAGGAGCGCGTCGGCCAGGCCCATCTCGACGTACTGGATCGGCGCGTCCGCGACATGGAGCGTGACCGGGCCGTTCGGCGTGGCGACTGTCCGCCCGTCGATCTGGCGCAGCAGGTCAGATTCGTCCGCCGCCACCACGTCCACCACCTGGGTCCGCAGCGCCTCCTGGGCGGTGACGTTGGCCCCTTCGCGGACCGCTTTCTCGGCCCAGTCAGCGTTGCGCCCGCGCTCCTCGGCCAGCGCGCGGATGTACGCGACGGCGTCGTTGGTCACCTTCGCGCGCATCTCCGCCGACATCTGCTGCTCGCCGTTCTCGCCCATCGAGACCGGCGTCGCTGAGCCGATGTTCGTGTTGGGGGCCATCGCCGCGACGTGGGCCGCGTAGGTGATGTACACCCCGGCCGATCCGGACCGGCTGCCGGGCGGCGCTACGTACACCGCGACCGGCACGTTGGAGGCGAGGATGCGCTGAATGATCTGGCGCATCGAAGTGTCGAGGCCGCCCGGCGTGTCCAGCTGGAGCACCACCAGCCTCGCGCCGTCACGCTCGGCCTGGTCGATGGTGCGGGTCAGGTAGTGGGCGAGCGGCGGGTTGATCACGCCGCGCGTTCGGACCACCAGCACGGCCCCGGGCGCGCTCTGGGCGGAGACCGGCGCCGCTGCCAGCCCCCCGACCAGCCCCAACAGCCCGAGGCCAAGCAGGACCGCGAACAGTCCGATTCGGAGCGAGCGTACAGTCCTGGGTGTCACGGTCGGCCTTGTCGGCGGAGCGCCGCCGCCGAGCGGTTCAAAAGGCAGCCTGTTCTTCCACTATTGTACGCGCCGCCGTCCATCGAACCGTCCGAATCGCCAGCGAGACCGTGGGTTGCCACCCCGATGCCGTTCAGGCAGAGCTGTCGTCTGCGCCGGACCAGGGTGTCGGCGTGCAGTGACGCGGTTGTAAGACAACCTCCGCTCGTTTGTACCGAAACAGTCGTTGCCACCACCGGAAACTCCTGGTACGGTGTTACATACCGCGATCGGGACGGCTACGACGGGCCCGCTCCAGCGAGAGCCGGCTGAGCCATTGGCGACGGGGCCAATAGGTGGGGCAAGAGAGCTCGCGTGGCCGGATCGACGGGGCGATATGACCACGGGCCGGGCTCCGCATGGACCCGGCCCGTGACGTACCGCCACCCAGCAGGGCGGCTCGTCGCCTGCCACCGTGTGGAGCGCGCGCCGCGCACACGCTACCATCCCTCCACATCTGGCGCAGCGCCCGGCGAGGCCCTGCTCCCGGCCGTGGAGGACGCGTGTACCTGGACACTCGCGAGCTCTCGTCCCGCGACGCCTACAAGCTGTTGATCGGCTCGGTCGTGCCGCGCCCAATCGGCTGGATCTCGACCGTCTCGGCGGACGACGTCAACAACCTGGCGCCGTTCTCGTTCTACATGGCCGCCACCGGCAATCCGCCGACTGTCGTCCTCTCCACCAGCATGCGCGACGGCCAGCCGAAGGACACCCTCCGCAACGTGATGGAGGTGCCAGAGTTCGTGCTGAACGTCGTCGACGAGGAGCTGGGCGAGGCGATGAACGCCACGTCTGAGGAGTTTCCCGCCGACGTGGACGAGCTGGTGACGGCCGGCCTGACGCCGGCTCCGAGCAGCCGGGTGCGTCCGGTCCGAGTGGCGGAAGCGCCGATCCACATGGAGTGCAGGGTGGTTCAACTGGTGCCGGTCGGCGACCCGAAGACCGGCTCGACGCTCATCATCGGCGAGGTGCTGGCCTGGCACGTCCGCGACGACCTGTTCGACGCCGAGCGGATGCGGATCAGGCTGGACGAGCTGAAGGCGCTCGGGCGCATGGCCGGCGACGGCTACACCAGGACCCGCGACCAGTTCGAGATGATCCGTCCAAACCCGAATTACCAGGGGCGATAGCGCGCCTTCGGGCAGAGCTCGCCACCCGGTCTGGTCCCCCGAAAGGTCCGCGCGTCGTTGTAGGCAGCAGGGCCGTCGCACGCTTTCGTCGTCGCGGCGGCACTACTTGACAGGACGACACAGCGGCGAACGTCCCGTACCGGCGAATCGCCGCCGTCAGCGGGCGCGACCGCTCGGAGGGGCCAGACGTGAAACATCATGCCGCGCGCGTGAGCCTCGCCGCCGCGCTTCTGCTCAGCCTGCTCGTCACCCTGGCCGGGCCGCCCGCGCCAGCCGTCGCCGCGACGACCTCTCCGGAGGCGACCCTGGTCACGCTCGCCGAGCTGCCGCCGGGCTTCGCGCCGGTCGAGGAGGGTGCCGTGGCGCCGCTCCTGCCGGACGGCATCGCCCGCCAGGCCGCCGCCAGCTTCCGCCGCGAAGCGCTGTCCGAGCCGGGCGTCAGCGCCGTGCGCCAGGTCGTGCTCGTCTTCGACGACCGGAGCGCCGACGAATACCTGCCCCGCTTCCGCGACCTGATGGTGCGCCGTCAGGGGTATACCCAGGTCGCCGCCAGCGACACTGAGTTTCGGCTGACCCGCACCCAGGGTGAGGAGACGAGCGCGGTCATGGGGCAGGCTCGGGGCGAGACGCTGATCCTGACCACGGTCACCGGCACGGCCGGCGCGGTCTCGCCAGACGACGCGGCGAGCCTGACGCGGATCGCCGTCGCGCGGGTGCCGGTCGTCGCCCAGTCAGCGCCGGCCCTGGCTTCAGATCCGAGCGGCAATTCGCTCGCCCGCGCCCAGAGTGGCTCGCTTCCCTCGCGGACGCAGCCGGGCCGGGGCCATCTGAACATCCCCAACCAGCAGGACGCGGCACGCTGGCCGCAGCCGGTGAGGAATCTGCCCGGACCGCCGGAGATGGACGTCGTCCAGGTGCGAGGCGACCTGCCGCCGGGCGACCCGGCCATCGACGCGCAGATGCCGACAGTCGGCCCTCAACCGAACCGGGTCCAGCTGCCGGACACGGCCACCGATCTCGCCCGCTTCACCATCGGGCTGGCCCCGATCCTCGACAACTTCTGGCGTCACGCCGTGTTCATGACGGACGTCAAGTACGAATCGCCGAGCATGGTCGTGGTGCCAGCGGGGCACTGGCAAGAGGCCGGCTGCCCGATCAGCCCGACCCAGATGATCGCCGCCAACAACCTCTTCTACTGCGTGACGGACGGCACGATTTACGCGTACGAGCCGTTCCTGCTTGGGGACATGCTGGCCGGCTCGGAGTGGCACTCCCGCGACTTCGTGATCGCGGCGGCCGTCGCCCACGAGTGGGGCCACCACATCCAGACCCTCACTGGCATGCACGCCTACTCGGTCATCTACACGGACAACCAGCCGGACAACGCGCCGATCATCAGCCGGCAGATGGAGCTTCAGGCGGACTGCTACGCCGGGTTGTTCACGCGGTACGCCCGTGACCACAACTGGCTGAACCCGGGCGACCTGAACGAAGCGGTCGAGGGGATGATCCGGGCTGGCGACGACCACATCGAGAGCGCCGGGCACCACGGCCTGCCAGCCGAGCGCAAGGAGTGGTTCATGCGCGGCTACACGCACTACGCCTTCAGCGTCTGCGATCCGTACTAATGCCGTGACGCGACCTGGGTAGCACCCCGACCCGAGCCGTGGACTGAAGTCCACGTCTACCATCGGTGCGTGGCTACGCCACGCCGGAGCGTGCTCGTTCGTCGCAGAGCGACGACAGATTGTAGACGTGGGTTTCAACCCACGGACCCGGGTGGCAAGCTGAGCTGAGGGTTATCCGCTGTGACCTGAATCACAGCCCATCGCTGTAGCGCCTGCTAGACTGGGGCCGTCGTGCCAGTGTCAAGCCGGACGGAGGCTGCCATGGGCGTCGTCACCGTGAACCGTCGCCGCTTCTTGCAGGGCAGTGTCGCCGTGGCTGGGCTCGGCCTCTTCAGTGGTTGTGGGATCGTCGCGTCCCTGGCTGGCAAGCCCGCGCGCGTCCGCCGAGTTGGCATCCTGAACCAGAACTCCGCGCCGCCAACACCCTCAGACTGGCCGGGCCTCGTGGTCTGGCGGCAGCAGATGGCCGAGCTCGGCTGGATCGAGGGGCAGAACCTGCTGGTCGAGTTTCGCCATGCAGGCGGAGTGATCGCACGGCTCCCCGAGCTTGCTGCCGAGCTCGTCCAGGCCGGGGTAGACGTCATCTACACCTCGTCCACCCCCGAGGCCGACGCTGCCAGGCAAGCGACCACGTCCATCCCCATTGTCGCGGGGTCCGCCGATCCGGTCAAGGCGGGATTGGTGGAGAGTCTCGCGCGGCCCGGACGGAACGTTACCGCGTACTCGAACTTCGACATCGAGCTCAATGCGAAGCGGATCGAGCTCCTCAAAGAGTGCGTCCCTGGCCTCGCACGGATGGCCGTGCTCCGGGATATCCAGGGGCGCGGAACGCCGATGTTCGTGGGGCATACAGAGGTGCTTCAACGCTCGGCGAGCGGCCTCGGGATCGAGATCCTCCATGCCGACCTGACGGACGGCAGCCAGCTCGCGGCGGCCGTGTCCGACGCTGTGGCCCACCACGCCGATGCGCTGTACGTTGCGTCTAGCCCGCGGCTCTACGATTTTCAGCCACAGATCGCCGAGCTAGCCGCCAGAAACCATCTCCCGTCCATCGCGCCCAACGCCCTGTTCGCCCGAGCCGGGGTACTTATGAGCTATGCCGCCAACGAAGATGACCTGAAGCGACGATCTGCCGTCCTGGTCGACAAGATCCTGCGGGGCGCCAATCCGGCCGAGCTGCCGGTCGAGCGTGCCACGACATTCGACTGCGCGATCAACCTCAAGACGGCCCAGGCGCTGGGACTGACTGTCCCAGATCCCGTGCTTCGGCAGGCGACCGAGCTAATCCAGTAGGCCGTGTCGGCCAGGCTACGCCATCCGACGACCAATCCATTGGGATCAGGGCGTCAGCTCCGGCCAGCGGCGCGGAGTCACCAGTGCCTCGACGGCGCCGTCGGCGTGGCGGATCGAGTAGATCGCGGTGGCGGTCACGCCGGGCGCGAGTGAGAGCGCATCCGTCAGGTACGCCGTCGCGATCGACCCGTCGGCACGCACCAGCAGGATCTCCAGCGCGAACACCTGCTCGGCGGCGGTCGGGTTGGTCAAGACCATCTGCACCCGCGCGGTCCCGAGCGGGTACACCTGAACGCGGGCTGGCGTGACGCTGATGTCGACGGATTGGTCGGCAGGCTCGGCGGCCACCGGCGCCGCCAACAGGAGCGCGGCCACCAGGCCGCCGATCAGGGCGCTGCGTACGCTTCTCATGCACCCATTATCGGCCGGATCGGGCGAATCAGCAGTCACCCAGATGGGTCATGAGATGTCACAAAATGCCGCTTACCGGGCAGTGTAGCCGCCGTCCACCACGAACGCGCCGCCGGTCGCGAAGCTGGCGTCCTCCGAAGCGAGGAACGCGATCATCGGCGCGATCTCGTCCGCCCGCCCGAGCCGGCCCAGCGGCACCTGATCGCCCAGCCGTCGCTCGCGGGCCGGCAGGTCGATCTGGTCGGCCATCGGCGGCTGCTCCAGCGGCCCGGGGCAGACCATATTTACTCGGATACCGTTCGGCGCGTACTGGACCGCCATCGCCCGCCCGAGCGCCAGCACGCCGCCCTTGCTCGCGGTATACGCCGGGTTCTGGGCGGCTGCTCCGACCAGCGCCGTGACCGAGCTGACGATCACGATGGCCCCGCCGCCACCCTGCGCCAGCATCTGGCGCGCGGCAGCTCGGCAGCAGATGAACGCCCCGCGAAAGTTCACGTCTTGGGTCGCGTCCCAGGCTTCGAGGGTCTGCTCGTGGACCGGCAGGTCCAGGCGATGCAGCTGGACACCGGCGTTGACGACCATCACGTCGAGGCGGCCGGTCTGCGCCACCACCTCGGCGACGGCCCGCTCGACCTCGTCTTCGCTGGTGACGTCGCCGGCCAGCGCCAGCGCCTTGCCACCGCCGGAGACGATCTCCGCCGCGATCTGTTCGGCCGCCGAGCCGGCCCGGTCGAAGAGCGCCACGTAGCCGCCCTCGCCAGCGATCCGCCGCGCGGTCGCCGCACCGATCCGACCACCGCCGCCGGTGATCAGGACGCTCCGCCCCTCGAATCGCATCGCCCCTCCTCGGTTCGCCAAGGAGTGTACGCCAGCCGGGGGCGAAGACAGCCGACGCTTAGCTCTCGGCCTCGCCGTCGAAGGTGAGGCGCAGGTTCGGGCCACCCTTCGCGGGGCTGTAGGTGGCGGTGTACTTGCCGCTGCCGTCCAGCGGGCTACAGCCGCCCGTCGAGCGCGTGATCTCCCAGGTGCCGGACGCCTGGAACTGCTCCATCTGGCCGCGCAGCCGCAGCGACAGGACGCCGCGGTCCGAGCGGATCGTCACCGCGCTCTCATGGGTGCCGGCCATCCGCGCCGAGTCGAGCGACCACTCCTCCACCGAGCGGATGTCGCCGGTGAAGCAGGCAGCAGCCAGCGGAGCCACCGAGCGACCGAGGACTTTGCCGACGTAGATGCGATCGTCCACGGTAAACCGGCCGTTGCCGGTCGGCGTCATCTCGCCCTCGTCTTCGGTCGTCCCGGTCGCGGCGCCGAACACGGCATCAGGCGCTGACAGCGGCGCGGCCTCGCCGACCGGCGCCAGCGGCACGAACGCCGCGACCACCAGCAGCAGACCCAGTGCCAGGCAACGTCGCGCGAACGGGGTCATTCCTCAGCCTCCAGGCCAGCGCCACGACGCTGCGTGTGCGCCGCTACAGCCTGACATGAGGTACAACGCCTTCCGTTCACTCGGGGGGATCGCCTTCGGTCAGCAGCCACAAGCTCACGATCCTGCACGGTTTGCATAACCAGAAACGTTCGAGCGCGCCCGGGTGTTCCGTGGCCGATCTCGCATGGCAAGAACGACGCCAGGACAGGCCACCAGGAAAGCGTTACGTCGAGATCCGCCCACTTCGATGCTGGTGGGCGGATCTCAGCGTCAACGTGAATTCGTCGGCGCCGCTACAACATCGTCTCGGCGGACGATGCCGGCGTTACGCCGAGCCGAGGCGCGGCGCGTCAGGCTCCGTGACCGACCGTCGGCGCGGCTGCTGGCGGGGCCACCGGCTGGCCGCCGGTCCCCACCAGCGTGACGTTGCGGGAGGGCACGTACTTGCTCTCCAGACGCAGGGTCCGGGCCGGGCTGTCGGCCGAGGTCACGGTCCGCACGAACGTCGCGGTGAAGCCGTCGCGGGCGGCCTCGACCTGATACTGCTGGCCGGCCGGCAGCGACGGCTCGCGCTCGACCACCGGGGTCGGGTCGGCTTTGGTGGGGTCGGTCATTTTGGGGCCATCCACCTTCACGTCCCAGCTCGGCTTCGTGCCGTACAGCTCGAACGTCACCGAGGAGTCGTCGGTGCGGCTCTCGAGCAGCAGGTACGTGCTGGAGTTGTTCACGAACTGGAGATCGAGCCCGGTCTCCTCGTCCACCGTCGCGTCCAGCCCCACGACCCCCTTGGACGAGTAGTTCGGAATCCAGTACAAGTGCCAGTGGCGCTCCTCGATCTGATAGCCGGACCAGAAGACGGGCTGGAACAGCGTGGTCGCCACCTGGCAGATCCCGCCCGCGACGGACGGGACCGTCTTGTGCTCGGACCCACCGGTCCCCATGATCCCGAACGCGATCTGATAACCGTTGTCGAGCGTGGTCGGGCCGAGCACCTTGTTGAACGAGAACGTCTCGCCCGGTGCGATCAGCTTGTCGTTCAGGCGGGACGCCGCCAGCCGGACGTTGTGCTGCTTCTGCGGCAGCGCCCCGACGAACGAGGTCGTCGCCGAATTGACCAGCTCCTTGATCCCCAGCGCCTGAAGGTTCGTGCTGTCGAGCTTCGGCTTCGTGACGGTCGGCGTCAGCACGATCTCGCGCTGGCCGGCCTCGATGCCCGCGAGCGCCTGCTTCAGCGCCACGTCCACGTCCAGCGAGCGCCCTTCCTGGCTCGGTCGGGTTGCCTGGAGCGCGCCGTTCGCCCAGGTCAGCTCGGCGTCTTTCGGCTCCTGGTACAGCTCGGCGGCGATCTGCTGGATGCGCGGACGCAGCTTGTCGCCGTCCAGCCGCACTTCGATCGGGACGCCGGCGCCGCCGCTGAACAGGAGCAGGTCCGCCAGCGCCTGGCGGTCGATCGTCCACGCGCGCTCGGCGTACTTCACCGTCACCGGGCCGTCCAGGATCTGCTCGGCCTTCGTCTTGGCGGGCAGGCGCATCTCATCGGTGGTCAGCGGGTTGAGGGTTGTGACCGGTAAATCGACTGCCGCGTCGCCTCGCTGGGCCGCTGCCACCAGCAGCCGCACGGCCTCGTCGGGATCCAGGCGCCGACCGGCGCGGGCCGTCGTCATCTCGAACGTCAGGTCCGGCAGCATCTCCAGCCGTGCGTTGCGGACCGGCCGGTCGACCTGCGCGGCGGCGCCATCCGCGAACGCCTTGATGGGGGCTACGTCGAGCGTCTCCTCGGCCAGGACCGTGCGCCCGCCGCGCAGCGCCCGCGCCTGGGCATAGAGCTGGTCGAGGATCGTGCCCTGCCGCCCGACCGCCATCGCCCGGTCCACGACCGTCTGGACCGGCAGCGAGAGCCCGAGCTTACCCCAGTCCGTGCGCCACTGGGTGTCTCCGGCCCGGACCAGCACCGCCCGCGCGGTCAGCTCGGCGGAGCGCGCCGACACCAGCTGCTGTGCCTCGTCGCGGGTCCGGCCGCTCAGGTCGATTCCCAGCACGCTCACGCCCTGGTACACCTTGCCACGGTGCTCGTACTGGTACATCCCGAGCGCCACCAGCGGGCTGATGATGGCGACCACCGCCACGACGCACACGCCGACCAGCCAGACGGCCAGGTGGGAGCCGCCCGAGGCTGCTGCGTGGCGTCCTGCCGGGTGTACGACGTGCTGCTCGAACGGAGATCCCTGGGTGGCGGGCTGCTGTGCAACTGCCAAGGCTCTGCCTGTCTCCCTCTCAGTGTCCCACTGGGTGTAACGAGCGAGTCACAGATCGGCTCCAGATCCGGCCAGCCACTCGCTTTGTCCTGTCCAGCTGTTTCCGGTCTTCTGACTTGCTAGAGGCGGTCCGCATCTGTAACACTCCGCCCCCGAGCGCGTGGGAGTGCAGGTTTTGTCAAGGCAGCGTCTTCGACGTGTCGTCGCCGTCATCCTCGTGTGCACGATGGTTCTGCCGAGCTCGGCTCGCGTCGGGCGGGCTGCCGACGAGATCGACTCGCCGGAGGTGCCGGCTACGGCCACACCGACCCGGGCGCCGGCCTTCACGCCCTCGCCCAGGACGACGCCTTCGGCTACGTCGACGGCGCAGCCATCGCCATCCGCGACGGCCTCGCCACAGTCGAGCGGCACGTCCGACGACAACGACAACATCGACGCGGGCAACACCACCAACGGCAGTCCAACACCCCAGGGTACGCCCGCGCCCACCGACGGCACCCGTGGCGCGCCGCGCCGAGTCTCGGCGGCGATCTGCCAGCTGCCCGGCGCCGTCGAGCCGACCTCCTGGCAGCTCGAAGGGAACGACGCCGTCAACGACATGCGCTCGTCGGTCACGGCGACCCTGAAGACGGTGCAGACCCGCGACGAAGGCGTGACCGGCCAACTGGTCGGGTTCAGGCCGGGAGCGCTCTACGCCCACATCTATGCGCGTGACAGCGCCACCATCGCGCCGGCCGCCCAGTTCTTCTACGACCTCTCGTACCTGACGCGACCGGTCGAGGAGCTGCTGGCGCTCCAGTATGACGGCATACCCGGAGACCCCGAAGACGCACGCTGGAAGACGCCGGGCCAGCCCGGCGCGGTCAGCGGGACTATCGGTGGCGGCGAGATCGCCGGGGCCAAGATGCTGGTCGTCTCAGACGAGGAGTCGAGCGTCATCTCGATGGCGTACGTCGCCGTCAAGGCCGGCGCCGGCGCCAACTGGCTGCGCCAGGAGCAGGCCGGACGGCCGCGCATCGAGCGGCTGAACGCGGCAATGGACTGGCTGTTCGCGCACCGCTTCGACCAGGATGCCCGTTCGATCAAGCGCGGCAATACCACCGACTGGGGCGACGTGGCGGTCGGCCAGGGCCAGACGTCCGGCTCGTACGTCAAGGAGCCCTCCGACTGGACCGTCTCGATCTACGACCAGGCGTGGACCTATCGTGCGCTGCGGCAGCTGGCCGAGATGAACCTGATGGTCGGCCAGGCCGAGCAGGCGGAGCACCAGATCGCCCGCGCCAATCTGCTGCGCCAGACAGTCGTCGAGCGGTTCTGGCAGGCGGATCGCGGCTACTTCCGCACCCGTATCCCGCTCCCACCCCTGCCACGCGAGATCGACGAGGACGGCATCATCAGCATTGCCAACGGGGTCGCGGTGTACGCGGGCATCACGGAGCCTGCCGAGCGCAAGCCGATCTTCCAGGCGCTCGAAGGCGCTCGGCTGGCGGCGGGGGCGCCCAAGCCGGGCCTGTCGCTCTGGCCGCCCTATCCGTCGGGCTTTTTCGACTACCCGCAGATGGTGCCCGGCCGCTACCAGAACGGCGCGGTCTGGGACTGGTGGGGCGGGATGCAGATCAGCGCCGAGCTCTGGAACGGCTACTCGGCGCTCGGGCGGACTCACCTGGACATGGTTGCGCGGGACTGGGCGCGCGATCCTGGCGAGGTGTACGAGTGGCAGGCGACCGCCACTCACGTGAACTCCGGCTCGCCGGCCTACGCTGGCGCGGCCTCCACGATGGCCGAGGCGATCGTCGCCGGACTGTACGGCGTCGAGCTGACGCCGGACCGGTGGGCGGTCACGGCACGGCTCGGCGCCCAGAGCGGCGGGATTCACGTCTTCCACCCGCCCACGGGGTGCGTCCTGGACTACTGGCAGACGTACGCCGGCGACCGGATCGCCCTGGAGTGGGAGACGACACACCCAAATTCTGGCGATCTGCGCATCCTCTTGCCCGACAATGTGCGCGTGGAGTCAGCACAGCTCGATCAGAAAGCCGTGCGGATGAAGACCGAGCTGCTCGGCGACGACGCCATCGCCGTGCTCCCGATGCCGGCCCCTGCCGGTAAGCACCGCCTGGAGCTCCGACTCGCGACGTCGTCCAGGTAAATCAGGCCCTCCTGGCGCCTCGCGGTCGTTGAATCAGGTGACGGCTCTGGCTCGGGACTTGCAACCTTGTCTGGACATCCTGTGACTGTCATGCAGCGCGACACTCGATCCTCCCGCGGCTTGCTTCCTTCCGTGCTGCGCCGGCTCCGCGCGGGCGCCATCGGCGCAGCGGCCACCTACGCGGGCGCCGTCGCCGGCTACGCGCTGGTCCGCCCCCTGATCCGTCATCGCGAGGGCTGGCTCGAGCTGGCCGACGACCTGGAGCCATGGGCGTACGTGCCAGCTCCCGCGATCTGGCTCGGCGGTGCACTCCTCGGATCGGCTAGCCTGTCTACGGCGGGCGCCGGGCTGGCCGCGATCTTCGGCCTGCGCTGGGGCCATCGGTTCTTCCGCCGCCCCACGCCACGGCCAGAAGCCCGCGCTGCCACGGACCTCGTCGTGATGACGTACAACACGCTGGCCTGGCAGCGCGAAGGCCACGACCTTGCGGCGTCGATCGTCAAGGCGAACCCGGATCTCGTCGGATTGCAGGAGCTGGGGACGAACGGCGCCGAGTACCTGGCCCAGACCCTGGCCGACCGCTACCCGTACCACTTCATTACCAACGCGTCGAGCTCTTCGGGCGCCGCCGTGTTGAGCCGCTACCCGCTGCGCGATCCAGTCGCGTTCCGAGCCTCGCCGGCCGGTCACTGGTGGCAGCGGATGACGGTCGAATCGCCAGCTGGGCCGATCGCGTACGTCAACCTGCACACCCGGATTCCGTACGTGCGGAAGTCGCACCGCAAGCTTGGCGGACTCGCGGCGCCACTGGAGTACCGTTCGGACCGCCGGCGCGGCGAGGTCGAGAAGCTGATCGAGATGGTCCGTCAGATCGAAGGCCCGGCGATCGTGACCGGCGACTTCAACATGACCGAGCACTGCCAGGATCATCGCGCGCTCTCGGCGGTGCTCCGCGACGCCTACCGCGAGGTGGGCGCCGGCTTCGGCCACACCTTCCCACGGGTCGGCATGATGCCGCGCCTCTTCCCAGTCCCGTGGCCGGTCCTGCGCCTCGACTACGTCTGGCACTCCGACCATTTCATCGCGTCCTGGGCCGCGCGCGGCGACGCTGGCAAGAGCGACCACCACCCGATCGTCGCAGGGCTGCGCTGGAGCGAGCCGGTTCGCCAGGTCGTCGGGCCGAGGGTGCCGCTGGCCGCTTCGGCGGTCTGACGCCCCGCGCGGCTCGCAGGGTGGCTCCAGTCACCCTCGCCGGGCGCCCCGGCCCGCCACCGCCGAGTTGGCGACGGCCACGCCAGACACGATCATCGCCGCGCCAAGCAGCGCCGTGACCGTCGGCACCTCGCCGGCGATCGGGTAGGCCAGCGCGAGCGCCGAGAGCGGGATCAAATACTGGAAGCTGGCGACGCGCGCCGCGTGGACGCGTCGAAGCATCACCACCCACATGGTGAACGTGGCGCCTGTCGCGACCACGCCGCACCAGAGCAACAGCAGCAGCGTGGTCGTGGAGGCTCCGACCAGCCGCCCGATTTCGCCCTCGACCGCCACTACCACCGCGAGTGGCAGCGCGCCGATCGCGCTGGTCGCCGCGCTCATCGCAATCGCGTCGTGACCGGCGGTCAGGCGGCGTGCGATGACGGTGTAGAGCGCCCAGGTTGCGGAGCTGACCAGCGACATCGTCACGCCGAGCGGGTTCAAGCTGCCGGCGTCGATGCCGCCGCGCAAGGCGATGACGGCCACGCCACAGAACCCGACCAGCAGCCCGATCACCGTCCGATGGGGGAGCCGCTCGCGCAACACGACCATCATGCCGAGCGCCACCATCAGCGGGCTGGCGTTGGCGAGCACGCTGTTCAGGCCGGCCGGCAGGTAGCCGAGCGCCATCATCGACAGGCCCGAGCTGAGCGAGAAGCCGGTCGTCCCGAGAATCACAACCTTCCAGACCTCGCGCGGCCGAAACAGCGCCAGGAAGCGCCCCAGGCGCCCGGTGACGGCGCAGACGGCGATCAGGAAGATCGCGGCGAGGGCCACCCGTGTGAACGGCAGCTGGGGGCCGGTGATCTCTTCGAGCGTCCGCTTGCCGATCGGGTGCAACGACGACCAGATCAGCATGGTGACCAGGAGCGTCGCGAAATCCGAGCCCGGCAGGCCCAGGATGGTGAAGCGCGAGGTACCCGAGACAGGCTCGGTGTGAGGGGCGGCGTCGGTCTTGACGCCAGATGAAGCGATTGACACGAACGGTATCCAGAGTCGGCGATACGCGCGAAGAGCAGCACAGTAGTTGTACTCGGAGCCGTAGACCGAAACCCACGGTCACCGTCTCGCGGATGCTCGGCGAGCCACGCACGCCTCAGGGCTTGTAGACGTGGCCCGCGCCCCGCCCAAACAGGTGCTCTCGGCAGAGGGCCAGAATCGCCGCCTGGACGGCGCGCAACTGCTGGGAGCTGGCCGCGAGCACACGCACGAACAGCCCGACGTCTCCTGGCAGCCGGGACGCCGCCGCACGCCCTGGCAGCAGATCCCCGAGCGCGGTCGCCAGCGGGATTTCCAGCCGCTCGACGAGTCGGGGACCAATCAGGAAGTAGCTGCCGACCGCTCGCGCATCCCCCAGCAGCCCGAGCGAGGACGGCCGCTGGCGCTCGGGCTCCAGCCGCAGGGCATCGCGAAACAGCAGCGTGCCGTCCGGCCGCCTGGCGCTCGCCGTCAGCGCCAGTCGGGCGTACTGGTGTACCTCTCCTCGCGCCACGCGGCCAGCCAGCCAGGAGTCCGCCACCAGGACGGTCGCCCGCTCGTCCGCGACGATCTGGAGCTCCTGAGTGAGCGCGGTCCCGGCGTACGGGATGAGCGGATCGGGCCACCATTCGAGGAGGCTGTCGCCACGCACGATCAGCTCGATCTTCTGTCGAATCGGCGCCGCCTCACAGCGGTAGGCACGCGTCGCGGACTGCGAGGTCAGATGGACGCACGCGCCGTCCTCGACCACCACCGACATCGTCGCCTGGTCGCCCTGCACGAAGCCACCGGTCGGCATCGTGACCAGCAGGTGGGCCAGCTCCGGCCAGTCCGCCTGTGGGTAGAGCACACGCCCCACGTGGAAGGGCACGCGGACACGAGACGCCAGCAACCGAGTCCGGCTAGCCCGCGCCCCGAGCGTGACGTTGAGCTCCCCGACCTTGCCGGCCGCGCCGGGCGGGAGGGTTGCGAGCGGAGGAGGCTGGGGGGTGGGGCCGCTCAGGGTCAACAGCGTCATGGTTGCCGTCAACTCGCGAAGAGGCGCATGGTCGAACGCTCGTGGAGCATGCAGGCCAGCTCCGTCTGGACGGCGCTGGCGTGGAGCTCCTGCCACGGCGTCGCCAGCGCCTCGCCAGCGGCCTCGGCCAGCGTCGGGGCCAGCGCGAGGCGGACGTGCTGGACCTCGACGTCGTCCACGTCCACCAGCCGCAACGCCGCCCCCAGGCAGCCGGCCGCGAACAGGTGCAGGAGCAGCAAGACGGTCTCGCGCTGCCCGAGGCCCAGTTGCCGGCCGGCCAGCCCGAGCACGACCGGCTGGAGCCCAGGCGCCCGGGCGGCCAGCACCTCGCGGCGGTACCGCGCACACGCGCCCCCGGCAATGCTCGCGAGCGTTGCCAGCATCTGGCGGCCGGTCCGCTGCGAGGCTTCGCGCGGCTCACGGGCCAGCTTGGAGGCCAGCAGGTAGCGGTCGATCTCTGTGACCACCGCGAGGTCGTCGCCGGCGTCCCAGACCGCCGCTGCTGCCGCTCCATCCGAGGTCGCCACCTGCCAGCGCCCGACCCCGGCGATCCAGTCGTGAAGCGCCGACGCGCTGGTGACGAGTCGGCGCTCGGCGAGCGTCTCCAGGCCGTGGGACAATGTGAACCCACCGCTCGGGAAGAGCGAGTCGCCCAGTTGAAGCGCGGCGAGCAAGCCGGCGTCGCGGGCGGGCGCATCGCTGGTGGGCGCATCGCTGGTGGGCGCATCGCTGGTGGGCGCATCGCTGGTGGGCGCATCGCTGGTGGGCGCAATGAATTGCGCCCGTACGTCGGCTGTATGGGCGCGATTCATTGCGCCCGCCGCGGGCGCGCAGTTCGGACAGCGCGCCACGCCCGCAGCCGCTCGGAGATGTTTACCCGCCCCAACGGCTCGTACGCTGCGTCGGCGGCCCACGCCATCCGAAAACCGTCCTCCTCGAAGCAGGCCGGCGCCCCGACCTCCAGCCGCTCGACCACGACGCATTGCTCCAGGCCATGCTCGTCGAAGTCGGCGTTCAGATGGGTCTCGGGATCGACTGGGCCGGCCAGCGCCTCGATGCGCCCCGCCACGATCAGGCCGTGGCGCACCGCCAGCGGGTCGATCAGCGAGCCATCCGCCGCGACGTTCTGGATGGCGGTCAGGTGTCGGACTTTCAACCCTCACCCCCAGCCCCTCTCCCAGAGGGAGAGGGGGGCAGGACTCACATCAGGTAGAACAGCTGCGTGTGCGACAGCCGCTCGGCGGGACCGACCGTCGCGATCTTGCCGTCCACGCGCACCACGTACGTCTCCGGATCGACCTCGATCTTCGGGGTCAGGTCGTTGCGGATCATCTGCTTCTTGGTGACCGCGCGGCACCCCTTGACGGCGACCAGCCGCTTCTGGAGCCGCAGCCGGTCCCCGACGCCGTCCGCGACCGCCGCCTGCGAGGTGAACGTGACGCTCGTGGCCGCCGGCGCCGAGCCGAACGCGCCCCACATCGGCCGGTACAGGACCGGCTCGGTAGTCGGGATCGAGGCGTTCGGGTCGCCCATCACGCTCCAGGCGATCATGCCGCCCTTGACGATCATCTTCGGCTTGGCCCCGAAGAAGGGGATCGGCCAGAGCACGATGTCGGCCAGCTTGCCCGGCTCCAGTGACCCGACCTCGTGGGCGATGCCGTGGGCGATCGCCGGGTTGATGGTCAGTTTGGCGAGGTAGCGCAGGATCCGGAGGTTGTCGTTCTGGGAGACGGCGCCGGGGGGAGGCTCGGCCATCCGCTTCATCTTATCGGCGGTCTGGTACAGCTTGGCGAAGCTCTCGCCGATCCGGCCCATCGCCTGGGAGTCCGACGAATACATCGAGAGGACGCCGAGGTCGTGGAGCACGTCCTCGGCGGCGATGGTCTCGGCGCGGATGCGGCTCTCCGCGAACGCCACGTCCTCCGGCACGGCCGGATTCAGATGGTGGCAGACCATCAGCATGTCCAGGTGCTCGTCCAGGGTGTTGACCGTGTACGGGCGGGTCGGGTTGGTGGACGAGGGCAGCGCGTTCAGCTCGCCGGCGATCTTGATGATGTCCGGGGCGTGGCCGCCGCCAGCTCCCTCGGTGTGGTAGGTGTGGATCGTACGGCCGGCAATGGCCGCGATGGTGTCTTCGACGAAGCCGGACTCGTTCAGGGTGTCGGTGTGGATGGCGACCTGGATGTCGTACTCGTCGGCCACCCGCAGCGAGGTGTCGATGGCGCTGGGAGTGGTGCCCCAGTCCTCGTGGTCTTTGAGGCCGCAGGCGCCGGCGATCACCTGCTCGATCAACGGCGCGGTTCGGCTGGCGTTCCCCTTGCCGAGCAGCCCGACGTTGAGCGGCAGGTTGTCGACGGCCTGGAGCATCCGACTGATGTTCCACGGTCCGGCCGTGCAGGTGGTAGCGTTGGTGCCGTCGGCCGGGCCGGTGCCGCCGCCGATGATGGTGGTGATGCCGTTGGAGAGCGCCTCGTACACCTGCTGCGGACAGATCATGTGGATGTGGCTGTCGATGCCGCCGGGGGTGGCGATCAGGTGCTCGCCGGCGATGACCTCGGTGCCCGGGCCGATGACCAGCGTGGGTGTCACACCGTCCTGGGTGTCCGGGTTGCCGGCCTTGCCGACGCCGACGATCCGGCCGTCCTTGACGCCGAGATCGCCCTTGACGATCCCGAGGACCGGGTCCATCACCACCACGTTCGTGATGACGAGATCCAGCGCGCCCTCGGCGCTGGCGCGCTGGCTCTGAGCCATGCCGTCGCGGATCGTCTTGCCGCCGCCGAAGACGGCCTCCTCGCCGGGGACGCCGAGGTCGCGCTCGACTTCGCAAATCAGCTCGGTGTCGGCCAGCTTGAAGCGGTCGCCGGCGGTGGGTCCGTACAGGCGGGCGTAGCGATCACGCGAAATCCGCATCGGCGTCCTCCAGCGGGGCGTTCTCCAGGGGCGGCTCGGCGCCGAGGAACCCGCGCTCGCGCGCCTTCGCGAGGGCGGCTTCTACGTCGTCCAGGTCGCCGTCCACCAGCGCCGCGAACCCGATGGCCCGCCGCGCCCCACCGAAGGCGACCAGGGGCACCTCGCGCTCGTCGCCCGGCTCGAAGCGGACGGCGGTGCCGGCCGGAATATCGAGGCGCATGCCGTACGCGGCGCGACGGTCGAAATCGAGCTCGCGGTTCGCCTCGAAGAAGTGGTAGTGCGAGCCGACCTGGACCGGGCGGTCGCCGGTGTTGCGGACGGTGACGGTGGTGGTGGGCCGGCCGGCGTTCAGCTCGATGTCGCCGTCCGGCACGATGTAGTGGACTGGCTCAGCCATGTGGAAAAGCCCCCTCCGCCCCGCCCCCGTGCATCCTCCCCTCTCCCGCGCACGGGGGACAGTAGGGGCCGGGGATGGGGGCTTTGTCAGACGATGGGGTCGTGGCAGGTGACCAGCTTGGTGCCGTCGGCGAAGGTCGCCTCGACCTGGACGGTCGGGACCATCTCGGGCACGCCGGGCATGACCTGGTCGCGCGAGACGATGGTCCGACCCAGGTCCATCAGGTCGGCCACGCTCTTACCGTCGCGCGCGCCTTCGAGGATCGCCTCGGTGATGAGCGCGATGGCCTCGCTGTAGTTCAGCTTGAGGCCGCGGTCTCGGCGCTTCCGGGCGAGGTCCGCCACGACGTAGACGTACAGCTTCTCGACTTCGCGCGGACTGAGCATCATCGGCGGCCACCCCCGGCACACGGTGGATCGTAGGTGAGGTGCCGGGATGGTAGCCGGGCGGCGAGGCTGACGGTACGGTCAGGGCCGCCGAAGATGGCGACGTGGCGTTGTGCACAGTTGCCAGCCATGCCGCGCCGGATGCACGGCATGGCCCGCGAGCAGACTCAGGGAGCTCTCGACACCAGCAAAACGCCTGCCGACCTGACACGCTGGGTGCGCGTCCGTTTCTTGGGGCGCGATGAATCGCGCCCGTACCAGGGGGTGGCGCCTTGTACGGGCGCGATTCATCGCGCCCCAGGCGTTTGGCTCAGCACAAAACTCTGACGCACACCCGGGGTGATGGGTGCACGACGGGGGCCTGAAAGCGGTTTCAGACTCGAGCGTCGGCGGTGCGCCAGTCCCCGCCCGACCGGAGGATCTCTGCCAGGCGATAGGCGATCTCACGTGCGCGGGCGGCGGTGTGCGGACGGATGCCGCCGAGCTGGACGGCCGCGTCCAGCTCGTCCTCGTCCACCACGGCGACGTGGCCGGACGGCAGCCGCACCACGTCCACTTCGAGATCGACGTAGCGCACGGTGCCGTCCGCGAAGGCGGGCGGCGTCTGGACGTTGAACAGCTCCCCGACGAGTGTGCCGTCCTGGCGGTAGTAGGCGCGGCGCAGCACCCAGCTGCCGCGCGGGATCTCGACGGTGCCCCAGTCGCCGTTCAGCTTCGGCACGTTCAGGCTGTCGTACTGGCCGCCGCCCGAGAACTGGCGCTGGACAGTCAGGAGCTCGCCGTCCCAGGCCGTGGCGACGCCACGCATCGTGATGGTGCGCTTCCACGGCTTGGCATGGACGATCGAGACGCGAGAGCCAGTCGGGAACCGGGGTGGCTCGGTCATCGGCGGCAGGCGCTCGACAGTGGACGGAGCAGTCGGCGGCTCACGGGCGGCTCGGGCGGAACAGGAGCGCCGCCCCGCCAGCCACCACGCACCACGCCAGCAACGCGCCGATGGTCACCAGCAGCCAGCGGTCCTCGTCGAAGAACATCCCGAACGCGTTGACGAAGCGGTCCAGCCACAGCTCCGGCAGCGAGACGACCAGGAGATGGACCGGCACGTCGATGCTCTCGGAGACGGTGTCGAACTGGCCGGTGTCGGAGAGGCGCGGGGCGATCACCTGGCCGGCGATGTGCCCGTTCAGGACCGTCCCGGCCGCCGGCAGGCTGGCCGGCGCCCCGAACGCGGCCGCCACGACGGTCGTCTGGTTCGCGCGCCCCTGGCCGCGCCGCTCGACGATGGTGATCGTCTCACCCCACGACTGCGCGCGTGGAGCGGTCACCGTAAACGCCCGCCCGCTGCCGGCCAGCTCTCGATCCAGCGTCAGGTCCAGGCCGGGCGTCGCCCAGAGGCCGCTCACCGAACGCCCGGCCTGCACGTACCACGCCGACGTTGCGCTCGGCGCGATCTTCAGCGTCGGCAGCTCACCCGCCTGGGCGTCAATCGTGGGGCCGGCCGAGCGGCCTTCTAGGTAGAGCGCCAGCGGGTTGACCACGAGCAGCGCCAGCATGACGACGGGCAGGACGATCAGAAACAGGAAGCCCGCGATGGCGAGCAGCGGGCCGGGGACCGCACCGCCAGCCCGACCGACCGGTGCGTCAGCATCGGTCAGCCCGTCCGCATCCCCCGCTGAGGCGAGCGCATCTGGGCTGACGAGGCGGAGCCGCGCCGTCACGTCCGACGCCGGGGTCTGGTCGGCCGCGAGCGGGGCCGAAGGCGGCAGCGCCGTGAGCCGCGCGGTGGCGGCGGTTGGCGCGGCCGATGTGGACGACGCGGGCGGCGCCAATGACCCGTCTCCGTGCGCCACACCGTTCTGGTGTCCCTCCGGCACGGACGGGTGGTGTCCGTCCGCCACGGATGGGCTGACGGTCGGCGATTGGGCGGGCGCCTGAGGCGGCACGGTCGATCGCATGCGTCGCGCCTCGGCCAGCGCTGCCGAGGCGCTCGCCTCGTCGCCCAGGTGGCGGTACGCGTCGCCCAGCTGCTCGAACAGCTCCGGCGAGCGCGCGCCGTCCCGCACGTTGAGCTCGTACAGCTCGACGGCCTCTTCGTACATGCCGCGCCGCGCGAAGATCGAAGCCAGCCCGGCGCGCGCCACGACCTTCTTCTCGGGCGTGCCGTCACGGAGCGCCAGCAGGAAGTGCTGGGCAGCTTCGTCGTCGCGCTGATTGCTGGCCTGAGAAGTCGGCGACGTCATCGAGACTCCACCCCGTCGTCAGCCCATACGGGCCGATCCGGGCAGAGGTGATCGTACCGCGCGCGTGGTACCGTTGCCACCGAGCAACGCCCGGCCCGGCCCCGGACGTCACGTCGTCGTTCTATTGTGGTCGAACGTCGCCGCCCTGTCGAATCGCCCTTCGTCGGCGCATGCGGAATGAAAGACGGCAGATGCCGAGACCGAGCGGAGGACACCCGGGGGCAACACCGCCGGCACGAGTCCTGCTTTTGCGCCCCGCGTGAGCGTGCTGAGCCAGAGCGTGCGTCGTGCGGACCGCCACCTGTTCGGGCGGGCCGGCTGGGCACGCATCCTCCGCAACACCGCCGTCGGCTTCTTCAAGCAGGCCGGCACCCGCATGGCGGCAGCCCTGTCCTACTACACGCTGCTGGCGGCTGGCCCAATGCTGGTGTTGACCATTGCGCTGGGCGCCCTGGTGCTCGGCGAGCAGCCCACCCGCGACATCACCGCCGTCGCCATCTCACGCCTGCTGCCGCCCAGCGCCTCCTCCGCGACCTCGCTGGCCGAGCAGGCGGTCCGGGCCTCGTCCCCCTCGACGGGGCTGGCGCTGGTGACCGGTCTCGTCTCGCTGATCGGCTTCACACGCGCCCTCACCACCAGTCTGAACGTGATGTTGAACGAGTCCGGCGTCGAGCCGATCCAACGCACCGTCGCCATCGTGCCGCTCCTCTATCTCGCGGTCGTCGGGCTGCTCTGGGGCTCGTGGCTGTTCGAGCTGCTCGGGAAGTTTGCCGAGGCCAGCGCGGCGGACACGCCACTGCCCAACCCGGGCCTGGTCGTCGGGCGGATCGCGCCGCTGCTGCTGGCCCTCACCCACTTCACCATCCTGCTGGCAGTCGTGCCACGCGCCCGGCTGAGCCTGGTGGAGATCGTGGTGCCGGCCCTGCTCGGCGCCGTGCTCTGGGAGGCCGCCCGCAACCTGTTCGGCTGGCTCGTCGGCACCGACAGCTACTACCTGCACGTATTCGGGCCGCTGGGCGGCGTGGTGGCGCTGCTGGGGTGGATCTACGCCAGCTCGGTGATCCTGGTGCTGACCGGTCAGTTCGCCTGGGCGTTCGCGATGGAGCGCCGCGGGCGCGGAGACCTCGCGAGACGGTCGCCTCGCCAGGCCGGCCTGGCCGGCTGGGCTGACCTCGAAGACCAGGACAACGCGGTGAACGAGTAGCGAGGGGCGAGGGGCGAGGGGCGAGGGGCATCGTACTCGCTCCTCGTCCCTCGCCTCTCGCCCCTCCGCTCAGGCTGCGTCCCGCGTCGGCTCCGCGTGCTTGATCGGCAGGGTGACCCGGAACGTCGAGCCGCCGCCGGGCGTGTCTCGCAGCTCGATCGAGCCGCCATGCGCCTCCACGATGCGGTGGCTGATGTAGAGCCCCAGCCCGGTCCCCTCGACGCCAGCCTCGACGGCTGTCGGGGTGCGGCTGAACGGCGCGAACAGCCGGTCGCGCTCCTCCTCCGGCACGCCGATCCCCCGGTCGACTACTTCCAGGATCGCCCGGTCGTCCTCCTGCGCGACGACGACTTCGACCAACCCGCCGCGAGGGCTGTACTTGACGGCGTTCGAGAGCAGGTTGGACACCACCTGCTCCAGCCGGGCCTCGTCACCCTCCGCGACAACTGGCGAGCCGTCCTCGTGGAGCACGATCTCGTGCATGCTGCTCTCCGGCAAGGCGTCGCGCTCGCGGACGATGGCGAGCCGCGCCAGCATCGCCAGGTTGACCGGCTCCCAGCTGAGCGCGAGGCGGCCGGTCTGGATGCGCGAGACGTCCAGCAGGCTCCCGATCAGCCGCCCAAGACGGACCAGCTGGCTCCGGATGGTGGCGGCATGACGGGCAAGCCGGGCCTCGTCGAGCGGGCCGCGCACGAGCATCCGGTCGATCATCTCGGCGGCCAGCCCGAGCGACGTGAGCGGCGTCTTCAGCTCGTGGCTGGCCGTCGAGAGCAGCTCGTCCTTCTCGCGCTCGGCGCGGCGACGCGCCAGGACGACGTCCGTCGTGTCCAGCACCATGCTCAAAATCGCGTCCGGCGCGCCGGCCTCGTCGTCCAGGCGAGAGACGACGTGGGTGCAGTAGTGCGTCGCCGCGGCGCCCGGCCCGCTCCCGAAGTCCCACGCCTGATCCACCAGCACCACCTGCTCGCCGCTGGCGAACACCCTGTCGAAAATCTCGCGCATGCCCTGCGCGGTCGTCTCGGGGAAGACCTCGTCCAGCGTGCGGCCGGGCATCGGCGTGTCAGGCTGGAGCGCCTCGTAGCGGTCGTTGACGGTCTCGTGCCGATACTCTCGACCGCTCAGCACCGCGATGGCGACCGGCGCCGATTCGATCACGCCTTCCAGGAAGAGTCGCCGTCGCTCGCTCTCGGCGCTGACGCGCTCGAGCGCACGTGCGGCGGCTTCGGCGCGCAGCGTCGCCTCGCGCTGCCGACGGTACAGCTCGGCGAGCCGACCGCCCAGGTACCAGCTGATGACGCCGGCCAGGCTCAACGCCAGCGCCAGGATCACGATCCCGAGAGTCGTCTGGCGCCGCACCACGTCGAACGCGGCGGAGGCCGGCTGCGAGACGACGATGCCCCAGCCGAGCCGAGGCACCGGCGCGTAGGCGATGAGCTCCTCGGTGCCACTACCCGAGCTGACCAGGCTGCCAGTCTCGCCACGCAGGGCAGCCTCGACCG
Organism: Chloroflexota bacterium; assembly: GCA_046328125.1. Lineage (GTDB taxonomy): Bacteria > Chloroflexota > UBA6077 > UBA6077 > JACCZL01 > JADZEM01. The sequence goes on along the minus strand of JAXLXF010000012.1, from coordinate 147,251 downwards.
ACTGATGCCCACGCATCGACGGCAGGTCGGAGAGGACACTGGCGTTCACGCCGGCGAAGAGGACGCCCTGTTTGTCCACCAGCGAGATCTGAATGCTCGGGTCGCGCTGGAGCTGCTGGAGCTCCGAGGCGAGCCGCGCCGTCGAGAGCGAGACGATGATGGCGCCGCGTCCGCCGCGCTCGAAATCCAGCGGCAGCGCCAGCACGACTGTCGGGTTGCCGGTCCGGCGATTCAGGACCGGTGGGCTCACGACCGGCTGGCCGGACCGGAGCGCTTCTTGAAAGTACGGCCGGTCCGCCACGTTCAGCGTGCCCGGGGCTGCGCCGGTGCTGACGATGTTCCAGCCGTCCGGAGCGGCCAGACCCCACCCTTCCCACTCCGGGTTCTCGGCGAGCACCGCGTCGAACAGCGCCTGGAGACGCGGGCCACCCGTCGCCGCGAGGATGGCCGGCGCCCGCGCGAGCGACTGGGCGGTCGAGAGGTTGCCGTCCACGAACGCATTGGCGGTCAGCGCGGCGGCCTGGGCCTGCGCGACACGCTCCTCGGCGACGCGGGCCTCGGCCAGCACTTTCCCCTGCATGATGCCGATGACGACCAGCACCACCAGCGGCAGGCTGGCCAGCGCGACGATCCGGAGCACCTGGCGCCGCTGCTGCCAGGCCGGCAGGGCGGGCACTGCCCCCGGGTCATGAGCCGTATTTTGCGTCAATGCGACAGCTTCACTGGACGACGGCGGTGCGTCAGGCTGTACCGTCGCGGACTCGCGCAGGGGGCTCATGGTGCGAGTGAGGATACAGCGAGATGCATGCCCGGCGGAACCTCACTCGCATTGTACCCTCACGCAGTCTGAACGATGACCCCCCGCCGTCGCCGCCGACGTCTTCCGACACACCTGTCGCGAAATTCGTTGACAACAGCAGGGCAATCAGCGCGTAGAATGCTAGAAGAGGCCGGCAGAGTCAGCCTCGTGTGAGGGACGTCCCGTGCGGCAGATCGTCGTTGCCCTGCTCTGCTTCGTCAGCCTGGTCGGCCCGGCGCCACGTCCTTCCACGGTGCTGGCGCACGAGCCCGGTGTGAGTCTCGCCTCGTTCGCGGTCAACACGGCGCCCGGCTTCATCGGGGAGCTGTCCCAGATCGCGTCGCCGGGGGTCCGCCAGCGGGCGCCCAGTGCACTGGTCTACTCCGATCCGCCGGCGACCACCGACGTGCTGTTCAAGGACGAGCTGCACAAACCAGAGCTCTTCTGGGCCGACACCTGCACGACCGGCCTGAGTGGCGGCGCGTATGACGCCGAAGGGCTCCACCTGCGGATCGCAGGGCGCTGCTATCCCGGCTCGGGCGGGGCGGTGCTGACGGTGCAGCAGCCGGACGTGATGGTCGGCGACGGCGACGCGCGGTTCGAGTTCCGCCTCGAAGGAGCCGCCGACCGGGCGGTCCTCGGCCTGGACGTCTGGAGCCCGCCGCAGACTCACCTGCTGGCGGTGGTGGGCATCGCGGAAGACACGGTCGAGATCGGGATGGTCAAAGAGGGTGGCAGCGCGGCGCTCGGTCAGCGGCAGGGGATCCGGGCCAAGCTGAACCCGGGCGGCTGGAACTCGTTGGCGATGCGCAAGCTCGGTCCGACGGTCTGGCTGATGGTGAACGACAGCCCGTTCATGCAGATCGAGGATGGCGGGCAGACGATCGGCGCGATCAGGATGCTCGTCTCGCGGAACGGGCCGCCAGACAGCCCCGGCGAGATGACGCTGTCGCTGCGCAACGTGACGGTGACCGGCGTAGCTGGCGCCGACCCGGCCCGGGTGCCAGAGCGCCAGCCTCGGCCGGTGATCGACCCACGCTTCGAGCGTATCATCACCTTCATCAAGAAGGAGATCGCGGAGGCACCAGGCGACTCGGCACAGGCGAAGGAGCTGCGGTCGCTCGGGCAGAGCGCGTTGGCGATGCTGGACGACACGCAGGTGAACCTCGTCGTCGGGGACCTGCCCGAGGGGACGATGGCCGCCTACGAGCTGGCCGGGCGTCGCATCATCGTCGGGGACGTGCTGCTCGGGTTCACGCCGCACGTCGCCACGATGCTCCTGCTTCACGAGGGGCTGCACGCGCAGCAGCACAAGACCGGCGATCCGCCCGGCTGCGTCGATCGTGAGGTCGCGGCGTACCAGTGGGGCTCGCGTCTCTGGCGGGCCTGGTTCGGGCAGAACGGGAAAGACCCACCGGGCGACGAGATCGAGGCGCAGTTCACCGGCCTCGTACGGGCGGAGAACGCTGGAAGGCTGCGAGACATCGTGACGGAGCGCTACCGGGTGCAGTGCCAGGGCCGATGACGCTCTCGGCCCGCGTGGCGTCTCCGGCTACACCGCCTCCAGAGGCTGAGGGCTCGTTCGGCCGGGTGCTCGGGTGGGCGCTCCGGCACCCGGACCTGGCGTTGAGCGTGGGGCTGTTCGTCGTGGCGCTGGCGCCGCGCATCCTGTACGTGCTGTGGGCGCCAGTCTTCATCGGCGGCGACTCGATGCAGTACTTCCAACCCGTCTACGACCTGATGACGACGGGGAAGTTCACCCTGTCGCTGAAACGACCGCCGTTCTACCCCTGGCTGCTCTACGTGGAGCAGGTGACGCTCGGCCCGAGCTTCGTGCCGCTGATCGCGTTGCAGCACCTGCTGGGGGCGGTCGGCGTCGTGCTGACGTACTGGATCGGGCGGCTGGCGTGGGGGAGCGTGGGGGTGGGGAGGTGGGCTGGCGGGCTGGCGGCGCTGCTGGTCGCGCTCTCCGGCCCGACCCTTCGCTGGGAGCACTTCCTGATGACGGAGGGGCTGTTCGCCTTCCTGTTCACGCTGGTGGTGTTCCTGATGGTGCTCGGTCTGCGGCGGCCGGGCTGGTGGCCGTGGGCGGCGGGGGGCTTCGTGCTGGGGCTGGCGATCCTGACCCGCTCGGCCGGCCAGATCGTCTTCTTCATCGTGCCGGCGATGGTGCTCCTGATCGAGCGGTCGTGGCGGGCAGCGCTCTGGAAGACGGCGCTGCTGTTCGCGGTCTGCGCCATCGTCATCGTGCCGTGGATGCTCCGCAATCAGGCGGTCTACGGCGCCTTCACGACGGCCGGCGCGGCGGGCCAGAACCTTGTGACGTTCGTGGCGATCATCCACCGGCCGGATTTCTCGTTCGACGAGCCGCTCGTGACGGCGGTGGACGCCGATCCGAAGATGGCGTTCGCGCGGAAGCAGATCAAGCAGGAGATGGAGGACAAGATCGCCAGGCCGAACAAGGACGTGACCGGCCTGGGTATCTTCAACCACATCCGCGAAGAGACGAAGATGTCTGAGAAGGACACCGACAAGGCGATGCAGGAGATCGCGATGCGGGCGATCCTGGCCCGGCCGCTGGTCTACGCGCGCCATGTGGTGGAGAACGCCTTCGGCATTTTCATGGCAGACGCGTCCACCGTGGACGAGACGCTCGAGCGGCACTGGAGCTACACCCGCTGGGACGTGGTGGGCTGGAAGGAGCAGTACCGGCGCTTCGTGGTGCCGCCCACGCCGAGCCAGGAGGCGGCGTACCCGTACCTCGCTGCCCTGGACGGCATCTACCAGCCGGCCCGCACGGCCGGGCCGTTCCTGGCGCTGTTCGTGGTGGGGACGGCGCTGGCGCTGGTGCAGCCACGGTACCGCGTGGTGCTGGCGATCTCACTGGCCGCGCTCGGGCTGATCGGCATCCACGCCGCGACGGTCGGTGTGGTGCCGCGCTACCGGGTCTCGGTCGAGCCGCTGATCGACGTGGTGGCGATGGGCGCGCTGGTGGTGCTGGCGCGGTGGGGAATAGCGAGAGTCCGTTAGGCCGGGACGGGCGTCTGCGCGACCGCGACGCGGTTGCGGCCGGCCCGCTTCGCTTCGTAGAGGGCGGCGTCCGCTTCGGCGATGACGGCGTCGAAGTCGCACCGCTCGCGGCCGTCGAACGCGGCGATCCCGACGCTCAGGGTGATGATGCCGAACGGCGGATTGTACGGGTGCGCCAGGCTCGCCAGCGCGACGGCCCGCCTGAGACGCTCGCCGGCCAGCTCGGCCGAGTCCAGGGTCTGCTCCGGCAGCAGCACCAGCAGCTCTTCGCCGCCATAGCGGAAGAGGCTGTCGCTCTCACGGATCGTTTCGCGCAGGATGCCGGAGACGGTCTGGAGGGCGTGGTCGCCTTCGAGGTGGCCGAGCGCGTCGTTGTACGGCTTGAAGCGATCCAGGTCGCAGAGCGCGAGGGCGTACGGGCGGTCGTACCGCGCGGCGACGGAGTGGAGCGAGCTGAGCGTCTCGGTCATCGCGAGGCGGTTGCCGAGTCCGGTCAACGGATCGGTGCGCGCGATCTCGAACAGGGCCTGGTTGGAGCGTTCGAGGGCGCTGGCCTGCTCGGCGAGTCGGCGGTGCAGCGAGGTGACGCGGTCGGCCGCGATCAGGCGCGCCCGCAGCTCGTCGAGGTCGAGCGGCTTGGTCAGGTAGTCGTCAGCGCCCTGGTGCATCCCTTCGAGCACTTCGCTCTTGTGGACCAGGGCGGTCAGAAAGACGAAGTAGGTGTAGGGGACGCCCGGGTGCTCGCGGACGCGGCGGCAGAGCTCCAGGCCGTCCATGCCGGGCATCAGGCGGTCGCTGATGATGACATCGGCGCCGGACTCCTGGAACTGCTTCCAGGCCTGCTCCCCGTCGACGGCGACCAGGCACTCATGGCCCATCGTCGTCAACGCGTTCTGTAGCATGGTGCGCGTGAGTGCGCTATCCTCGGCAACGAGCACCCGCACGGCTCCTCCTCTGCTCCCCCGCACCTGATGAACGGTCCGGCCTCCGCGCTGACTCGCTATTCAGCGTCACGGTGTCTTGGAGCGCTCACAGCGGTCGAGCACGACCGGCGTTCTTCGAGAGTAAGAACGCCGAAGGATGGCGCGAGGGGTCGGGTTGTCGCGACTGAACTGGTGCAATTGTCGTGATGGGTCGTCGGGCGAACGCCACTTGCTGCCGAGAATGCCACACTGCGAGGCAGACGTGCGTCATCCGTGAAGGCGATGCGACACCAATGCTCCATCTGTCATCCTGAGGAGGATGAAGCGTTGACGATGACAGGCGCCGATCCGTGAGCCCGCTGGCGCTGGCGTGCGTGCTGCTCGCGGCGGTCTCCCACGCGACCTGGAACCTGCTGGCGCGGCGCGCGGACGAGAAGCTGGCGTTCCTCTGGTGCGGCAACCTCGTCGCGAGCGTGGTCTTCGCGCCGCTCGGGATCTGGCTGCTGGCAACCCACCCGATCCCGCCGGCCGGCTGGGGCGTCGTCGGGATGAGCGCCGTGCTGGAGGCACTGTACTACTGGACGCTGGCCCAGGCGTACCGGTACGGCGAGCTCTCGCTGGTCTACCCGATCGCGCGGGGGACCGCCCCGATCCTGGTGCCGGTGCTGGCGATGCTGTTCCTCGGCGAGCACCTGTCAGGGCTGGCGCTGAGCGGGATCGGGCTGGTGGTGGTGGGGACAGTCGCGATCCACACCCGTGCGCTCGGGATGCCGACGCTGGGGGCGGTCGCCGGGGTGATCGGGCAGCTGGGGACGCGCTACGCGCTGCTGACGGGACTGGTGATCGCGACGTACTCGGCGCTGGACAAGTACGGCGTCTCGCTGGTGACGCCGCTGCTGTACGGCTACCTGTTGTTCTGTGGGCTGACGCTGATCCTGCTGCCGGCGATGCTGCGCCAGCGCACGGCTGTGCTCGGGGAGTGGCAGCGCCACCGGGGCAGCATCGTGGTGGTGGGGCTACTCGCGCCGGCCAGCTACGGGCTGGTGCTGCTGGCGTTGACGCTGGCGCCGGTCAGCTACGTGGCGGCCGCCCGCGAGGTCTCGGTGGTGCTGGCGGCACTGCTGGGCGCGGTGGTGCTCCGCGAAGGGTACGGACGCCAGCGCCTGCTCGGCTCGACAGCCATCGCGGCCGGGCTGATGCTGCTGGTGCTCGGATAACGCCTCCTGTCAGGTGCCGGTGCTGAGCGAGCCGTGGATCGGCTGGTCTTCGAGGAGGGCACGTACGTGATCGGAGGCGGCGAGCGCATGCGCCCCTTCGGCTGTCGTCTCGACGGGGACGGCTCCGAGCGCGCTCAGATCGCCCGGCAATCGTCGGCCGCCGGCGCTGGCGAGGATGCGATCGACCTCGGCCAGGGCGGGCTGCATGGCGGACCTGAGCGTCTCAACCGTTGCAGCGCGCTCGGAGCGGCGAACCGAGCGATCTGGCGCAGACTCGGGGAGCCGTGGGGTGGCCAGCACCACGATGAGGCTCGCTCGCTCGCCCGGCCCGAGCTGCGCCAGACGCACGCTGAGCTCGTCGCTCACCTTCTGCTGGCCGCGGGATCGCTGGGTCATGCGTCACGTTTCGCAGCGCTCATGCCAGCGCCTTCAGCGCCTCGCCGGGCCGCACGATGCCGAAGCCCCAGCGGTTGTCCGGCCGAGCTTGCACGCCGTCAGGGTGGCTCGCGGTTTCCTTCAACGCCCGAAGTATATCGGCCAGCGGGTGGCTGGGGCGGGCAGCCATCAACAGCGCCGCGATCCCGGCAACGTGAGGCACCGCCATCGACGTTCCGTCCATGTAGGTGTACTCGCGGGGACCGGTCGGACGTTGTTCGGGCGGGATCGAGGAGTAGACCTGCGCGCCGGGCGCTACGAGATCCGGCTTGGTCACCAGGGCATGCGGCTCAGCTCCGGGAAAGACCAGGCTGGCGCCGCTGCTGAACGCCGACACTCTGAGCGTGCCGTCCGGCATCCGCTCCGCCGCCCCAACGGAGAGCGCGTTGTAGGCGTTGCCAGGCGACGAGCTGTTGCCGTGGTTCTTGTTCCCGATCGAGGCAATCGGCAAGATCTCATACTGGTCGATGATGTTCTGGAACACGAGGGCGAACTGTGGCTCGTAGTACTCGAAGCTGAGGGACATGGACACGATGTCCACGCCCTTCTCAACCGCCCAGGCGATCCCTTCCAGGAGCATGGCGAGTGTGCCCGCACCTCGGTTGATCACGTTTGCGACGAACAGGTTCGCACGCGGCGCCACGCCGATCGCCACCCCTTCTGGGGTGGCGCCGCCGGCGATCGTGCCACAGACGTGCGTTCCGTGCTGCTCCGAGTCGAAGATCGGATCGACCTTGATGCGGCGGGCGAGCGGGTCGATCATCACGAAGTCGCGAACCTTGCCGGTCAGCGCAAAGTGCTCGGCATGGACGCCGGAGTCCATGACGGCGACGTTGATCTCTTCGCCCCTGGTGGTCTCCCAGAGATCGGGGATGCCGAGCTCCTTCAGCCCCCAGGTGAGGCCATCCTTCTGCTCTTCGGCCCCCAGCTGGGCCGTGTCCACCTTCGCCGGCGCGATCAACTCGACCCGCTGGTTCGGCAGGACCGCGACGACGTCAGCCTGTCGGAGGAGCGTGGGAAGTGTCCGTCGCGTGACGATGGCCGTCCCGACCGGCAGCGAGCCTGTGCCGATCGTCGAAACCGCCGGCGACTCGCGGCCGGGGAGCCGGCGACTGCCGGCGTCCTGGTACTTGCCGAGCACCTGCTCCTGGGTGACGCGCTGCTCGGCGGCCCGCGCCTCCACGGCCTGGAGGCGCTCGGCCAGCACACGCAGGCGGCCACGCACGCGCGGCGGACTGGTCGTCGGCGGGCGGACCACCACGACAGCCTCGTGGCGCTCGTTCGGGTCGCCATCGTCGAGCAGCGCGGCCAGCGCCGGCGACAGCTTCTCCTCACCCTTCACGTCGTCTCCTCCTGCACTTCTCGCGGCCAGTCGCCGTCAAGGTACCCCAGCATGTTGGCCCAGGTCTCCAGCACCAGGGCCGCCTCATTCGCTCGGTCCCTTGGCTCGGGGAAAAAGGTGTAGTCCTCCCTGGGATTCTCCTGCGCAGCCTTGTCGGCAGCCTGACGAAGCCGTGCCGCGAGCGCCGCCGCGGCGCGACGGTGCTCGCGGCGGGTCGCTTCGTGGCTCGGCATAGGCTGACGCATCCGGAAGTCGACGACCGTAGGGAGCGCCGACGCGATGGGCCACGCTTGCGGGAGGTCGTCGTCATAGGTCGCAAGCACGTCAAAGATCGGCGGAAGGACGACATCGAGGACTCTACATAGGTCATCGCTCAGCTCCGTGGCTTTGTCCTTGGACGTCTTCGCCGAGGAGAGCGAGCGCACTCTACCATTGAGCGCGAGGAATGCGATCTCCGCCTGCGTTCTCATTTTTGTTGGATCGGATCGCGTTTCCATCCTAATCGTCAGGCGCGGGGACGCGGGTCTGGCATAGAGCTCGGGCTTCCACGCTGTCACGAGCGGCCCCTTGGCTGAACAGAGCCGATGGGTGATCAGCACGAGCTCTGAGAGCGATGCATCGGAGAGCGACTGCCACCTCTCCAGCAGTTTCTGCATCAGCATCTCTCGGACGCGCATGTGTGCTGACGTCGTATGCATGGGGCTCGCGCCTGACTGCCCCAACAGCCAGAAGAACGCCTGGCTGTGGGACAGCGGACACTCACCAAGGGCGCCCCAGGCAACCGGTTCCACGTCTTCTTTGGCAAACCGGTCCAGAGCCCTGACCGAGGTACGACTCACCGGTGCCCTTGCGATTCGTGTCAAAACGTCGTGCCGAAGCGCGGTGTCCGTGCGCAGCTCCGGACCGGCCGAGAGGGACGCTTCGGCGAGCACGTCGCCGAGCGCAAAGGAATCGTCGTTGGCAACGAGCAGTTTCAGCATCTCGCGCGCCGCCGGCGCCGGGGCCAATGCACAGTACAGCGCGATGACCTCCTTCCAGCGGCCGTCGGCGTGCTCGCGGACGAGGCGTGGCGGATCGATCCCAAGCCGGTTCCCTTCGTGGACCGCCCGTGCTGCCAGGTACTCCTGGAACGTCAGGTGGGCGAAGGCGAACACGCCGGGCCGTCGCTCCAGCAGCAGGCCGGTCCGGTAGCGGACGTGCTCCAGCAGGCGGTCGGCCCGCTCCGCATCGCCGAGCACGTCCCGGAATATCGCCCGGACCTGCGCTTCTTCGTACTCGGCACGGTCGTCGGCCTGCATCGCCAGCGCGACCTCGCGGCAGACCCGGAGCTTCTCCTCCAGCCCAAACTCGGACCGGATGCCACGCCGCTGGTCCCAATTGTGGACCAGCCCCTCGACGCACAGGCCGTACAGGACCGCCCGGTCGCGCGGCAGCTCGCCGCCCTCGAAGTAGTTCACCAGGCAGATCGCCGAGAGCATCAGCGGGTTGCGGGCGAGGTTGACGATGTATGGGTGATCCTTGAACCCGTCCACGATGCGGTCGCCCTCGGCCTCGCCCTCGCGCCGCGCCTCCTGGTCCGGCTCGTTCTGGGAGAGGCGCACCGCCGTGCACCAGTGCTGGACGTACTCGCGCACCTGATCGGGATCGAAATCCAGGAGGTCGCACTCTGCCACGCCGAGCGCTGCGAGTGTCCCCGGCGGATATCCGACGGGCCGTGAGGAGACCAGGAGCCGGCAGGCTGGATACCGTGCTGCAAGCCCGGCGAGCCACGGGATAACGCGGTCGTCGCGCAACTGCGGATCGACCTCGTCCAGGCCGTCGAGCATCAGCAGTACCCGTCCGGCCCGAAGCTGACGTTCGATCCAGCCGTCCGGCATCAGCGCCGCCTGGTCCCGGCTGGCGAGTGCTCGCTCCACGAGCGCGCCGCCCTCGGGCAGGTGGAGCGGGTCGAGCTGGCGCACCCGCAGCAACAACGGGATCGCCTGCCGGCCGTTCATGACCAGCTCCTCCTCGGCCGACGCGACCCGCAGCTGGAGCCACTCCAGGAACGTGGACTTGCCGGCGCCGGGCGCCCCGACGATCGCGACGTTGCCCGACGACCGGACGTGGTCGAGCACCGGGACCGGCTCCGAGGCGTCTTGCTCCGTCGTACCCTGGGCGGACTCGCCGGGGGCGGTCAGGAGCTGTCGAGCCACCTCGAGACTCATCAGCGCCGCGTCCTCCGCGAGGCCGAGCTCGGCGGCTGTCTCGCGGGGCGGGCGCTCGCACAGGCGAGGCATCACGAACAGCTCGCGTACGTCCACCGACAGGCTGGTGGTCATCCGGACCGTGCCGGCATCCACCCGGAAGAAGCGCTGGAGCAGGTAGTCACGATAGAGAAGCTCGTACCGGTCGTCAGCGGCGCTTCGGCCGGCTCCCGCGAGCACGTCGAGCTGCTCGCCGATCTGGGTGAGCCGGTTGACGATGCGGCGCGGCAGCTCGAACGTGGACGAGAAGCTCAGCTTCTGCCACTCGGCCATCACCGGGCCGACGAGGGTCAGCACCTGGACGACGGTGTGCAGCGCGACCCGGTAGAGGGAATCATCGTGCACAGCTCGGCCATCACTCGCCAGTGCCCGGTCCAGCAGATCCTCGACTATCGTCTCTGGGACGACCAGGCTATTTGTCAGCTCGTCGGCGGTCAGATGGTCGCTGGCCGCTTCGATCGTCTGAAGGAGACTCTCGACGTCGTCGGCCGGGATCTCGCGGTTCAGGAACAGGCGGGTGAGCGCTTCAGAGGCTGCGTCTGCCGACTCGTCAACCTGCCGGAGTACGGCATTCCGCCTGAGCCGTTGATCGGCGAGTCGAGCACTGAACGGCTCTCCAAAAAGGCGGCTGAATAGCCGCTGAAAATAATCGACGACCTGGTCTTCGATCGAAGCCGCCATCGCTTCGTCCCCGCCTCGCCCGACATCCTCGTCCCGAGCCATGCAGTCACGGTCGGCACGACTCCGTCCCGATGCCACCCAACCGAGAGTAGAGTACAGCAGTTCGCGGTGCGGTCGCGATGCTGTCTCAGCACGCCGGCGCGCACCCGCGTCAACGAATATGTGGCACGGAGTGACGCTACTCGGTCAGCGGGCGGGGCCGGCCGGCACTGGCTCCCCGAGCGGCTCAGGGGTGGGCTGCGTGGTCGCGGCGGCCGGCGCCGACCGGGCCTTGCGCCAGCGCTCGCGGGCCGTGTCCGGGATCGAGAGCGCGATCGGGATGGCGACCAGCACCGCCAATGACAGCCAGCCGTAGATCGTCACCAGGCCCTCACCGCGGTCCGGGAAGAACGTCAGCGCCAGCACGATCCCGGCGATGCTCAGCACGCCTCCGGTCAGGCGGAACATGCCACGAACCCCAGTCAGCGCGGCGGCCCGCTCCGGCGCCAGGTCCAATGACGCGTTCCCCGAGGCCGGCGAGCTCAGCCCCATCCCGACGCCGCCGATCGCCAGGATCGTCGCGAGCAGCCAGAAGCCGCCGAACGTGACGTCTCCCAGCTGAATCTCCGTCCGCCCCTGGCCCAGCAGGAACAGCGAGATCGAGGCCAGGCAGACGCCGATCACCATCGGGACGCGGTATCCGGTCTTGATGATCCACATGCTGGCGACGAACGACGTCACGATCATCGCGATGGAGCGCGGCGTGTTCACCGAGCCGCTCAGCAGGGCGCTCATCCCGAAGTGGCTCACCGCGAACGTCGGCACGAACGACGATGCGCCGAACACCGAGGCGCCAAACACCATGTTGTACAAGTTGGCCGCCAGGAACGGTCGGCGGGCCACCAGGGCGTAGTCCATGACCGGATCGGGCGTGCGCTTGATGTGGCGCAGGAAGACGACCATCAGCCCGATGCTGGCCGCCAGCGCCACCCAGAGCAAGGGCGTGTGCCAGAGGGCGGGGTCGCGGCCGGCCGCCGTCATCGTGGCGAGCAGGATCATGATGGCGCCGGCGTAGAGCACCAGCCCCCACACGTCCACGTGCCGCGACTGCATCTTGCTGTCCGGCTTCAGCAGCAAGAGTGCCCCGACGAAGACGACCACCCCGATCGGCAGGTTCACGAAGAACATGTCCCGCCAGGTCCAGTGCTCCAGGATGAAGCCGCCCAGGTTCGGACCGAGGATGCCGCCGATGGGCAGGACGCTGGTGAACAGCCCCCGCGCCTGGGCTCGACGCTCGCGGTAGTGGTCCGAGATGATCCCGACCGCGCTCGGCATCAAGCCGCCCCCACCGACCGCTTGCAACGCTCGTGACGCGATCAGCACCCAGATCGACGACGCCAGCCCGCACAACAGCGACCCGAGCGTGAAGATCGCGACGCAGAACAGGAAGACCCGGCGCCGCCCGAACGAGTCGCTCAGCTTGCCGGCGAGCGGCAGCATGACGATCTGCACCAGCTGGTACGCGGTGAGGGTCCAGCCGACCCAGATCAGCGGCGCGTCCAGCGCGGTGGTCAGATGGGGAACCGCCACCGCGACGATGGTGGTGTCGATGGAGCCCATCAGCACGGCAAGGCCGGCCAGCACGAAGAAGAGATGGCGGGTGGCGGGCGGGCGCTCGGGCGTCAGTGCTGGGGAGCTGCTGTGCGTGCGAGGCTCGATCATGGTGCCGCCAGCGCGTTCGTCGCCGATTCCGAGCCTCGTCGCTCGCGGAGCGCGCGCCCCATCATAGCACCGGTGGAGCCAGGAGCCAGGAGCCAGGAGCCAGGAGCCAGGAGCCAGGAGCCAGGAGCCAGGAGCCAGGAGCCAGGAGCCAGGAGAGCGTACCGTACCGGCACCGCTGTGGAGGCGCTGAAACGCGAGAGAGGGGGCGGGCCCGCAGCCGCCGGGCCGCCCCGACTCCCTGACTCCCGCGTCATCACCCCTACGCAATCACCGTCGGCTGTTCACGCGAGCGAAAGCTGATACGGCCGGGTTTCCAGCGCCGGGACTATCCGTAGGAGATCGACCGTGCAGCATGAGGTGACGCGGGAGTGCTTGCTGACGCTACGATGGCTCCAGTCGATCTCACGTGTGAGCCAATGACCCCCGACGAACTGGAGGCAGTGGCGCCGCCTTTGGCCTGTCTGACAATCTCCCAACCGGCCAGTTGCCCCGGCCTGTTGGGCGCCCCCACGTTTCACTTGGTATGCGGCGTGCAAACCGCCCTATCATGTGACAGCCTGTCAACACACGTGACGGGATGGGGCAAGGTACCCGAGGGAGGACGACATGGCACCAGCGCCAGAGTCTCAGGAGCAGGCGAGGCAGCTGGACGAGCGGGCCGAACGCATACGGGCGCAGCTACGAGCGCAGCCCGGCTTTCGGCAGATGATCGAGACGGCTCAGGCAGCCGAGCGAGAGGGGCGCACCCTCACGCCGGAGCAGATCCACGAGCAGTTCGAGATCGCGGACTAGCGGTGCTGTGTACGCGGTCGAATATGTCGATGACACGACGCCGCCTGTTTCGCGGCTCTCACGCCCGAGCAGCGGCGGGAGATCATTCGCATCGTGGCGAAGATCCAGATCGACCCAGTCCCCGACAACCGCGTCAAGATCGTGATGCAGGAGCTCGGGACGATGTACACCACCTACTTCGACCCGAGGGGCTACTGGGTGACCTACCACATCGTGAACAACGTCGTCCGAGTGGTCGGATTCGAGACAACTTCCCATGCCACTCGGCCAGTAGACCACTACGAAGAACACCGAGAGGGCCGCCTTTGTCTGCCCTCTTCATGTCGTCGCCAGGTTCCTGACCGCCGCCAATAGCCGCGCCTCCAGCTCGACAGGAAACTCCACCACGAGCAGCCGCCGCCGGGCGAACGTCCCACGGCTCCTCACGATCTGCACGTCGAGCTGGCCGCGCTCTTCGGTTTCCAGCCGCTCCCACGGCACCGACATGAGATCGGCTCGTCGCCCAGAGCTGTCGCGCGAAAGTGGTTGCCATCGTCCAGCTCCGCGCCCGTGTACCTGCTCGCTCGACAGTGCAGGAGAGCGTACCGTACCGACGTCTTTCTGGAGACGCCGGAACGAGAGAGGGGGCGGCCCGGTGCTCGCCGGGCCGCCCCCTCTGCCTGCTCGTCTGCTACCGCTTAATGTTCACCAGGTCCTGGAGGATCTCGTCAGAGGCGGTGATGACGCGCGAGTTCGCCTGGAAGCCGCGCTGGGCAATGATCATGTTCGTGAACTGGGCCGCCAGGTCCACGTTCGACATCTCCAGGAAGCCGGACTGGATCGAGCCAAGGCCGTTGGAGCCGGGCGTCCCGACCGTGGCCGGGCCGGAGTTGTTGCTGACCGCGAACAGGTTGTTCCCCATGCGGGTCAGCCCAGCCGGGTTCGTGAAGCCGGCCAGCGTGATGACCGGGCCGGTCGTCACCGTCGAGCCGACCGTCCAGGAGACCTGCCCCGTCGAGGCGATGCTCAGGTTGGTCGCGCCAGCCGGGATCGTCACGGCCGGCACCAGCGCCATGCCCGTCGCCGCCTGAACCAGCTTGCCGGTGTTGTCCACGGCGAAGTTGCCGTCTCGGGTGTAGAACGTGTTCGTGCCGTCTGAGACCTGGAAGAAGCCGTCGCCCTGGACCGCGATGTCCGTCGTCTTGCCGGTCGACTGGAGGTTGCCCTGGGTCATGATGGCGTCCACCGAGCCGGTCTGCATGCCGAGGCCGATCTGCATCGGGTTGAGACCACCCAGCGAGGCACTCGGCCCCTGCGCGCCGCGCAGCGTCTGGCTGATGATGTCCTGGAACGTGATCCGCGAGCTCTTGAAGGCCGTCGTGTTCACGTTGGAGATGTTGTTGCCGACCACGTCCATCATCGTCTGATGGCCCTTGAGGCCCGAGATGGCCGAGAAGAGTGAACGCATCATGGGAGTGGGTCTCCTTAGCCGATCTGGGTGATGAGCGACGTGTCGATGTCTCTGCCGTTGACGACGGCAACTGGCTTGCCGTCCACCATCTTGACCTGGCTGATCGTGCCGGTCACGGTCTCGCCGCTCTCGAGCTTCGCCGTGACGGTCTTGCCGATCATGGTCGCCGCCTGCACGAGCATCTGGGAGCCAGTCAGCTCCTCCATCTGGGCGGTCATCTTGTCCATCGCCTCCAGCGAGCTGAACTGCGCCAGCTGGGTGATGAACTCCTTGTCGTCCATCGGCTTCATCGGGTCCTGATTCTGGAGCTGGGCCACCAGCAGCTTCATGAAGTCGTCTTTGCCCATCCCAGCTGCCGCCCCGACGGTCGAGCCTGTCGATCCGCTGGTGCTGCTCGTAGCAGTGGCTGCGTTCGACGTTGCCGTCCTGGCCGTGACAGGGACCGTCATCGCCAACCCTCCTCGTGAATCATCGTCTGCATCGGACGCTCAGATCCGGTAGTCGACCCGGCCGTTGTTGGCGGCGCCGGGCTGCACGCGTGTGCTCTCGTCGATCGCCAGCACGGACGCGCTCTCGCGCCCGCTCGCGCGGCTGCCGCCGCCGCGAGATTGCTGGCCCTGGGACTGCTGGCCGCTGAACTGCTGGCCGTTGAACTGTTGGAACTGCTGGAACGCCTCGCCGTTGCCCCGCCCGCCCGAGAGATCGAGCTGCATCGAGTGGACGCTCAGGCCGCGCTGGTCGAGCGCCTGCTGGAGCTGGGAGAAGCTGGCCTGGAGCATCTCGCGCGCCTGCGCGTTGTCCACCGAGATGTGGACGCCCAGGTTGCCGTGCTCCAGCGTGACTTTGAGCGAGACGGTCCCGAGGCCCTCCGGCTGGAGCACCATCTGCACGCTCTGCCCGAGGTTGCGAGAGGCGGCGACGGCGCCGTCGGCGATCTGGGTGGCGAGCGGTGGCGCGGTAACGGCGGTGCTGGAGATGGAGGTCGCTGCCTGAGCCTGCCCGAGGCCGGCTCCGCCTTGCAGCCCGAGGAAGGCGTTGAATCCCTGGATCGGGCTCGTAGCGCCCTGGGCAGGCCGCGGCGCCGTCTCGCCGGTCGGGCGGCCCTGGAGCGCCTCAGCCAGCGTGGCGGTTCCGGTGGCGCTAGCGTTGCCCGTGGCGGCAACGGCCTGGCCGGGGAGCTGGAGCGAGGCTGTACTCGTCGCGCCAGCGGCCTGTGCCGTCGAACCGGTGGGCTGCGCTGGCGCATCTGTCGCGGCGGGCGCCGGCCCGGTCTGACCCGAGGTCACGCGGGCGGCCATCGGCGTGGTGTTGGCGGTGATCTGCGTGCCAAAGGTGGCGGCGAGATCGGCCCAGGTCGTCGGCGTGGCGGCCGAGGCCAGGGTCGCGGTGGCAGTCGGAGGGGGCGCGCTCGGCTGGACGGCCGGGGCCGTGGTCTCCGGGGCGGTCCCGGTCGGCGAGGTCGGCAGCGTGGTGGTCGGGTCGGCGTCCACGGGCCGGCCGGTGGCGGCGGCAAGCGCGGCGTTGGCGGCTTGCAGCGCGAGGCGCGCCTGCTCGGCTGCCGCTGCTGCCACTGCTGCCACTGCTGCCGCTGAGGCGGCTGTCGCGGTTGGCGTGGCCGTGCCGGCCAGGGTCGGCAGCGGGATCGCGCCGGTGCCGTCGTCCGCGACGAGCGCAACTGATAGCGGGATGGTCCCGGCAGTCTCGTCGGTCGCGCTCGGCTGCGAGACGGTCAGCTGTGGCATCGTGGTGACGGCAGCCAGCAGGTCGTCGGTGGTCGGGCTGCTGGGGCCGCTAGGGGTGGCTGTGACCTGCTGGCCGTTGCCGCCGACCAGCGCGAGCAGTGGAGTAGCCGGCACGTCGGTGGTGGTCTTCGGCGCGAGCCAGGCCAACAGCGCGGCCAGCTCGTGTGGGGTCGCTCCGGTGTCCGTTGCCGAGCTGTCGGCGTCGGACTGGGCGTCGTCGGGACGGGACGCATCGTCCGGTCGGCTGGAGCCGTCCGGTCGCGTGGTGGTCTGGCGAGGGGCAGTACCGTCGGCGTGGGCCGAGCCGTCCGGTCGGGCGGACCCATCCGAGCGGCTGGTCGAGCGCCCGGAGCTTCGGTCGTCGGCGGCATCGTCGTTGCGATTGCGAGCCGCATTCAGGGCTGCTCGGAACGCTCGACCGTTCGACGGGTCGGCAGCGGGCCGGACGTCGATGTTCTGGGACGACCGCGCGGTCGGTGCGGCGACGGGGATGGGGGTTGGGATCGTCTGCATGCTGTGCACGTCCTTCCGTCAGGCAGCCTGGACGTTCTTGCGCGCCGGCGCGGCCACCGGCGTGAGACCCTGGAGACGGATACCTCGGCTGCTCCAGGAGCGCTGGAGCTCGCCGCGCGAGATCGAGGTCAGGTTGTAGCGAGAGCTGTCGGCGCAGCGGATGCCGTTCTCGTCCACGCCGGTCACGACGATCCAATGGCCCTCGGGGAACTTGCCGTTGCGGATGTCGATCAGGACTGGCTGGCCGTTGTCGGTGGCCTGCTTGAGCGCCTCGTAGCTGGTAACGTCGTCAGAGGCGTCCGCGCCGAACTGCTTCGCCGCGTTCACCAGGGCGGGCCGCGAGACCAGCCCGAGCTTGATCGTCATGCCGCCGGGCATCGCCTTCATCACGTCGGCGATCTTGACGTCCTGGCCCGCCGCTCGCAGCACCGCCGTCAGCGAGGCGGCGGAGCAGGTGGAGTAGCCCCAGGCCCGTGCCTGAGCCGCGCTGTCGTACTCGCTCGCGCTGGTCTGGTCGAACCCCTTGATCGAGTTGAGGAACGCCTGGCCCTGCGCCCGCGCGGCGGCCGGATCGACGGCGTCAACCCGACCGGCGCCAGACATCGGCGTGGCGCCGTTGATGGGCGCCCCGGTGCCAGGCTTGAGGGTGAACGGGAGCGACAGGCTGCGCCAGAGGCCGGCATCGACGGTGGCGGGACCTGGCGCGGTGGGGGCCGGCGCCTCGGCGACCGGCGCCGGGCCATCCTGGCCGTCCGGCTGGCTCTCGGGCGGGGCGGCGATGCGGGCAGCGGACGGATTGGAGTACTCGTTGAAGACCATCGCTTCGGCGGCGGCGGCCTGTAGCGCGCCCTGGAAGGTGGTGTCGGGCGCGGTGCGGTATGCCGTCCGAGACGGGCTCGGCTTCGGAGGTGTGGCGGAGAGCTGCGTGACCGTCGGGGTCGGCGGCGCCACCGTCGAGCTCATCGGGAGTCCTTTCGACACATCACTCCGCGCGCGGCCCGTGGCCGTCGCGGCGCTGAGACATAGCAGAGGTAGCGTTGCGTTGCGAGACGGAGATCCGTCACCCAGTCAACGGCAGGGGACGGCCATCGCGATATGGGTCAAACGGACCGATACTGGCATCCAGAAGTACCGGTGAATCACCGCTTGCCGTCGTTGATGGCGTAGCGCAGGATCTGCATCTTCGAATTCATGACCTGGATCAGCGAGTTGAAGCGGATGTTCGTGTCCGACAGCTCCAGCATCTCGCCGTCGATGTCCACGTTGTTGCCGTCGTTGCGCCGCCCGGTCGAGCTGTCCAGCGTGACGGTCGGCTTCAGGTCCGCCGATGCGTCGTCCGGGCCGGCCACGCCGTTCTGGACCTTCATCATTCGTAGCGGCTGGTCGTCCGCGCCGAGCGCCTGCTGGAGCGATTTCTCGAAGCTGACGTGAGTCGCCTTGAACTGGGGAGTGTCCACGTTGGCGACGTTGTCGGCGATGGCCCGCTGGCGAGCGGTCAACCCCTGGAGGGCGGCCTGGATCACGCGGTCGTTCTTGGTGTCGTTGATCTGCACGGCTTACCTCCCGCCCGCTGGCGTGCCCGCGTTGCCGGGGGCCTGAGCTCGGAACCGGTCGAGCGCCGCCAGCACCAGCGGCACGTACTTGCGCGTCTCGCCGTACGGGGGGATGCCGCCGTACTTGTCCACCGCGCCGCTGCCGGCGTTGTACGCCGCGATGGCCTTTTCCAGATTCCCGCCGTACTTCGCGAGCAGCTGGCCGAGCAGCTTGGCGCCGCCCAGCACGTTCTGGAGCGGGTCCGTGGCGTCCGTGACGCCGAGCCCGCGCGCCGTGCCGGGCATCAACTGCATCAGGCCCTGAGCGCCCGCTCGCGAGACAGCGTCAGGGTTGAACTTCGATTCGGTCTCGATCACGGCGGCGACCAGGGCCGGCTCGACGCCGTACTTCTGCGCGGCCTGGGAGACGATCTGGCTGAAGCCGCCCGGCACCTGCAGGATCGGCGTGGCGGTGGCGGCAGCAGCCGGGACGGTCGCCTGACCTGACATCGGGACCACGGGCTGAGCGCCGTTCGGTGAGGTCCGGCTGGCAAGGTTTCGCAGCGCAGCCAGCGCCTGGAGGCCCGGCGCGCCTGGCATCCGCTGGAGCCCGCTCAGCCCCTCCAGCTCCGGCGGCAGGCCGGACGGGGACGCTTCTGGCAGGCTCATGCCGGTTGCCGTGGGGTCGCCGTTCGCCAGCCCGAGCTGACTCATCATCAACTGGTTGCGGAACAGCTGGTTCTGGGTCTGCGCCTGGGCCAGCGCCTGCGCGAACGCATTGCCCTGCGCGGGGCGGGCCGTGCTGCCAGACGGGCGAGCGCTCGGGGCGCTCGTGGTGGTCGTCCGCAGCGGGATCATCGGGGCGCCGGTCGGGACGCTCATGATGCCGTCACCTGTGACCGCTGGTGGCGGGTCGAGGCGATCTCACTCGTCTCGGCCTGCTCACGTCGGAGCTCTTCCTGCTCGTACTCTTCGCTCTGCCGCTCGCGCAGCTTCTCCAGGGCCTTCGCTTCCTTCGCCAGCCCGACCACGACCTGCTGCTGGGCGTCCACGGCCTGCTGGCGCTCGACGATGACCTGGCGCTGGGCGACGATCCGCCGGGCCAGCAACTGGCCGCACTCCAGCAGGTGCGCGATGGCGTGCAGGTCGAGCGGGACCGTCTGCTGGGCCTCGCCGAGCTGCTGGAGCGCCCGCTTCTCGCTGGCCTGGAGCGCGGCCAGCTCCGCCTGCGCCTCGTGGAGGTGCGCCTGGAGCGCCCCGAGCTCCTGGCGGGCACGGTCGGCCAGCCCGGAGCGGTAGTCCAGGACGTGCTGGAGGCGGAAGTGGAACCCGGCCATCAGTTGGCCCAACCTGCCGTCGGTACCGTGCCGGAGATCCGGCTCGCGGTGACGATCATTTCCGTCAGGCCGCCGTCGCCTGCTGCTGACCGAACATCATCAGCAAGCCTTGCAGGGCGTCGTCGAGGGTGGTCGCCTCGTTAGCGGACTGGCAGAGGAACGCCTTGACGTACGGCATCATCGCGACGGCCCGGTCGAGATTCGGGTTGGCGCCCGGCTGGTACGCGCCGATGCTGATGAGATCCTCGGAGGCGCGGTACGTCGCCAGGACGTCTCTCAGCTCGCTGGCGGCGGCCTGGTGCTCGGGGGATGCCAGCGTCGACATCAGGCGGCTGATGCTGCCGAGCACGTCGATGGCGGGATAATGGTTCTGGTTCGCCAGCTTGCGCGAGAGCCAGATGTGACCGTCCAGGATGCCTCGCGCGGTGTCGGCGATCGGCTCGTTCACGTCGTCGCCGTCCACCAGCACGGTGTAGAACGCCGTCACGGTGCCTCGGTGCGAGGTGCCCGACTTCTCCATCAGCTTCGGCATCAGCGCGAAGACGCTCGGCGGGTACCCTTTGACGACCGGCGGCTCGCCGACGGTCAGCCCGATCTCACGCTGGGCCATCGCCCATCGCGTGACCGAGTCCATCATCAGGGTGACGTCCAGACCCTGCTCGCGGAAGTACTCCGCGATGGCGGTGGCGACCCAGGCCGCCTTGATCCGCTGGAGGGCCGGCTGGTCGGACGTCGCGACCACCACCACCGAGCGCGCCAGCCCTTCCGGCCCGAGGTCACGCTCCATGAACTCCTGGACCTCACGACCGCGCTCGCCGATCAGGGCGATCACGTTGACGTGGGTGTGGGCGTTGCGGGCGATCATGCCGAGCGCGGTGCTCTTGCCGACGCCGCTGCCGGCGAAGATGCCGATTCTCTGGCCCTTGCCACAGGTGAGGGTGGCGTCGATGGCGCGTACTCCCGTGCTGAGCGCCTCGCGGATCGGCTGGCGCGAGAGCGGGTCCGGCGGCTGGTTCGTGACCGGCCACCGCTCGACGGTCCCGAGCGGACCCTTGCCGTCGATCGGCTGGGCCAGGCCGTCGATCACCCGCCCCAGCAGGGACGGCCCGACCGGCACGTTGAACGCCCGGCCACGGGGGAAGACCGCGCTGCCCGGCATCACCCCGTGGGTGTCCGAGAACGGCATCACGATCAGGCGACCCTCGCGGAACCCGACCACCTCGGCGCTGATGCCGCCGGCCCGGCGGTCGGAGAGCAGGACCTCGGAGCCGTGGATCGTCTTGCGGCCGGCCACGTCCGGCAGGATCGTGCAGACGTCGCCGACAGCCAGCCGCAGCCCCTCGACCTCGATGGACAGGCCGATCACCTGAGCGACCCGCCCCTGAAACCGCGAGATCGGCCGCTCCTGGAGCGCCCGGAAGTACCGGTCGAAGCTGAGGGTCGGGGTCATGACCATCATCGAGGCTCCCCGTCCAGGACGCCCTGGAACGCGCTGGCGACTTGATTCAGCCTGGTCTTCAACTGGCTGTCGATGTAGCCGATCCGCGTCTCGACGACGACGCCGCCGCGCTCGACAAGGTCGTCCGGCACCAGCTCGCTGCGCTCGGCGACGCTGCGCGGCAGCATCCCGGCCCAGCGCGGCTCCAGGATCGCCACGTCGTCCGGGTGGCAGCGGATGCGGAGATCGGTCGCGTCGTGGACCTCGGAGAGCGCCGAGCGGACCACGTCCAGCACGATCTGCTTGTCGAGCGTGACCTCGCGGGAGACCACCTTCTCGGCGATAGCCAGGGCCAGATCCACAACCTGGCTCTCCAGCCCGCGCAGGAACCCCTCGTTGTCGGCGGCCACGTCGTGGAGGAGGGCGCCCAGGCGGGTGGTGATCGCCTGCTGCTCCTGGACGGCGGCGCGCATGCCCTCGCCGAAGCCCTGCTGGTATCCCTCTTCCCACGCCTCGGCCTTGAGCGCCTCGAAGCTCGGGGGCGGGGGCGGCGGCAGGGGCTCCTCGGCCTCCACCACCTCGACGTGCTCCAGCAGCTCGACCGACAGGTCGGCTAGGGTCGGGGTGGGCTCGGGCACCGGCTCGGGCGCCGGATCCGGCCTGGAGACGATCTGGCCGTTGCCGTCGAACGGCTTGAACACCATCGGGCGGAAGGTGCCGGCCGGCTCGTCCGACACCTGGGGCACCGCGAACGGGGCCGGCCTGACCACGGTGACGGCCACGTCCGGGCGTGGCGTCTGCACGCCCAGCCCGAGGTGGAAGTCGTGGCTAGATAAGGACATCGTCGTTGCCTCGCTGGACGACCAGATCGCCAGACTCTTCCAGCTTGCGAACGATGCCCACGATTCGCTGCTGGGCCTCTTCGACCTGCCGCATCCGGACCGGTCCCGAGGCGCTGATGTCTTCTTTCAGCATCTCGGAGGCGCGCGAGGAGAGGTTCTTGAAAATCTTGTCGCGCAGCTCGTCGGCGACGCCGCGCAGCGCCATCGCCAGGTCTTTGGCGTCCACCTCGCGCAGCACGCGCTGGAGGGATGGGTCGTCCAGCTGGATCAGGTTGTCGAAGGTGAAGGTCAGCTTGCGGACCTCGGCAGCCAGCTCCGGCGCGTTCTTGTCCAGGTGATCCAGGATCACCCGCTCGGTGCTGCGGTCCACGCTCGCCAGCAGCTGGGCCAGGTGCTCGACGCCGCCGGCCATCGAGTAGTCGCTCTGGAGGATCGTCGAGACGCGCCGTCGGAGGACCGACTCGACGCCCTCGATCACCTCAGGCGGCGTGCGCTCCATCGTCGCGATCCGCAACGCCACCTCGGCGCGCTGCTCCGGCTGGAGGATCGCCAGGATCTTGGCCGCCGTGGCGGCCGGCAGGTGCGAGAGGATCAGGGCGATCGCCTGGGGCTGCTCGTCCTGGATGAAGGTGACCAGTTGGAACGGGTCGGTGTCTTTGAGGAAGTCGAAGTGGCGTGGTCGCACCGAGGAGATCAGGCGGGCCATGATCTCGGCGGCCTTCTCGTTGCCGAGCGCCTTGGAGAGCATCTCCTCGGCGTACGCCGCGCCGCCGTTCGAGAGGTAGCCCTGCGCGAGCGCCATGCCGTAGAAGTCGCCGAGCACTTCCTTGCGGGTCTCCTCGTTCACCGCCTCGGTGGTGAAGACCTGCATGGTGAGCGCTTCGATCTCTTGCTCGCGCATCTGCTTCAGGACGTTCGCCCCGACTTCTGGCCCGAGTGAGATCAGCAGAATGGCGGCCTTCTCTTTCCCTCGCATAGCTCCCTCTTCTCGTTACCGCGCAGCCGCGTTGACTTTGTCTTCGGCCATCCAGGTGCGGAGCAGGCTGGCGACCATCGCCGGGTCGCTCTTCGCCATCCTGACCAGCTCCTTCTCGACGCGGGCCAGCTCCTGGTCGATCTCTGGCACTGGCAGCGCCGCGAGCTCCTGCTCGGCCTTGAGCGCGGCCTGCGCCTCGGCCTCCTGCTCGGTCACCTCCGTGATCGTCGGCTTGAGCGTCTTCGGGCGGTTGCGTCGGATCACGAGCCAGATCATCCCCACCACCAGCAGTGGGCCAAGGACCATCGCGACCATTCGGGCAATGTCGAGCATCATCTGTCGCTGGCGGGCCTGCTCCGCGACGTCGCTGGGCTTGATGGTGCCGGCCGGGCTGAACGGCAGGCTGGTCAGCGTGACCAGATCGCCACGATTCGTGTCGAGACCTGCAGCAGTTGCAACGAGTTTGCTGATCGCATCGGCCTGGGCTGGATCGGCAATCACTTCACTGTCGAGCGCAACGGCCACGTTCAGCCGCTTGATCGCGCCCGGGGAGCGGACCGTCTTCTCGGTCGTCCGGGAGAGCTCGTAGTTGGTGGTCACGTCGCGCCGCTCGTTCTGGGCGGTGCCGTTCTGGCTGCCGGTCCCAGAGGCGGGGTAGCTGGGGACGTTGGTGTTCGTGCCCGGCACGCCGCCAGCCGCCCCGGCCGTGCCCTGGGCGGCGGACTCGGAGATCTCGCGGCGGCTGCGGACCTGGGGCGCCTTCTGGCTGGGCGAGAACGTCTCGGCGTTGGACTCGTACTGGTCCCAGTCCAGGTCCGCGCTGACCCGCACGACGGCCTTGTCCGGGCCGACCAGCGGCATCAGCATCGTCTTGACGTCTTCGGTGAGGCGCTGCTCCAGCTGGCGCTGGACGTCCACGCGGGTGTTCTGCTTGCGGGCCGGGTCGTTGTCGTCGCGCCTGGAGAGCACGTTGCCAGTGCTGTCCATCACGGTGACGTTGTCCACCTTGAGGCCCTCGACGCTGCCGGCGATCAGCTGGACGATCCCCTGCACCTGGGCCTCGTCCAGCTTGCGGCCAGACTTCATCTGCACCACGGCGGCGGCGGTCGGGTCCTTCTTCTGGCTGACGAACAGGCTCTGCTCGGGGAGGGTCAGGTGGACGCGAGCCTCGTCAACGGCGTCGATCCGGCCGATGCTGCGCCCGAGCTCGCCTTCGAGGGCGCGCTGGTAGTTGATCTTCTCGGCGAACTCGGTCAGGCCGAAGTGGGGCTGGGAGAAGATCTCGAAGCCGGTCCCGGCGCCGCCCTTGACGACACCCGACGCGGCGATCATCAGCTTCACTTCCTGGACCTGGGCGGCCGGCACCTTGATGGTGCCCTGCGGCGCCAGCTCGTAGGAGATCTTGGCGTCCTTCAGCTTCGTGACGATAGCGGCAGCATCTTCGTCCTTCAGGTTGGCGAACGCGACCTGAAATTCGGCCGGCCGCGACATCGTCACGAACGCGAGGACGACGACCACGGCGGCGATGACGATGCCGCCCAGCGTCAGCCGCTGGTTGCGGCTAAGGTTGAGCCACATGCCGCGCGCGTCACGGGGGGCCGGAAGGGCTGCCAGCATCGTCAGGTACCTTCTCTCACCAACCTAGACTAGACCTGCATCCGCATGACGTCCTGGTACGCCTCGACGAGCTTGTTGCGTACCTGGACCGCCAGCTGGAAGTGGAGGCTGGCCGTCTCGCGGGCCAGCATCACCTCGTGGAGATCGATCGGCTCGCCGGCCGCCATCTTCACCGACATGTCGTCGGCCTGGTTCTGCGAGGCGTTGAGCCCGGAGATGGCGTTGGTGAGCGCCTGCCCGAAGCCGCCAATGGCGTTGCCGGCCGGGCTGACGCTCGGGGTCGCCGGCATGGCAGGGGTGCTCCCGATACCCGGCGTGGCGAGCCCGGGGAGCCGCATCGCGAGGGCCGGGACGTCCATACTCGCTACCGTCCAATCTCGAGGGCGCGCTGGGCCATGCTCTTGGCGACGTTGACGATGGTGATGTTCGCTTCGTAGGACCGGGTGGCGGAGAGCATGTCCGTCATCTCGGTCACCATGTCGATGTTCGGGTACGCCACGAACCCGTCCGCGTTGGCGTCCGGGTGGGTCGGGTCGTAAACCATCCGCAGGGCGTTCTCGTCGTCGTCCTGCACGATCTTGCGCACTTCGACGCCGCCGGCGGTGGCGCCCCGCGCGATCGGGCCGGACCCCTCGGAGAGCTTGCTCATCGTGTCGCGCATGATCGGCGCGAAGACGACGCGCTCGCGCTTGTACGGGCCGCCCTCGGGGGTGGAGGTGGACTCGGAGTTCGCCAGGTTGCTGGAGATGACGTCCATCCGCAGCCGTTGCGCGGTGAGCGCCGAGCCAGCAGTTTTGAGGATCTCGAGCATCTGGGTTCTCCTGGACGAAGTCCTGCAAAAGACTACGCTCAGGATACGGATGGCCCCGCGATGCTATGCAGGGCTGAACCTACCGGGTTTGGCAGACGGAGGTACGGGGCGAAACCAGACGGACGTACTCCGGTTCGTCCGTTGACGTGGGGCGCGATTCATCGCGCCCCACAAAGAACTGACGCACACTCGTGGATGTGCGCGATTCGCAACTCGCCACCCGTCCCGGCTATCCTGCCTCCGGCAACGATGCCAGGGAGGCCGCCAGCATGTCTACGCTCCCGATCTCGCTCCCATCTTCGCTCACATCCGGGCCGCCTGGGGTGATACATCATGCGCGATAAGATCGTCGGCAGCCCGGAAGAGGCCATCGCCGATCTCGCCGACGGCGCATCGGTCGCCGTGACCGGATTCGGCACCAGCTACGGGTTCCCCGTCAGCCTGCTGGTCGCCACCAAAGAGAAGGACGTCAAGAACCTGACGCTTGTGACGAACGGCCTGGGCGCCGTCGGGCAGCTGCGCTCGATGCTGCTGGTCGCGTCGGGGCAGGTGAGCAGGCTCGTGGCGGCGTTCTCGTGGCGGCCCGGCCCGCGCACGCCGGCCGACGACCAGATCGACGCCGGCACCCTCGAGGTCGAGCTGGTGCCGCAGGGCGTGCTGGTCGAACGGATGCGAGCGGGCGGGGCTGGCATCCCGGCCTTCTACTCGCCGGTCGGCGTCGGCACGAAGATCCACGAGGGCAAGGAGCTGCGCGAATTCGACGGCAAGCAGTACGTCCTCGAAAAGGCGATCAACGTCGATTTTGCGCTGGTACGGGCGTACCGCGCGGACCGGCTCGGCAACCTCGATCTGCGAGGCAGCAACCGCAACTTCACGCCGGCGTTCGCGAAGGCCGCGAAGGTCGTCATCGCCGAGGTGGACGAGATCGTCGAGGTGGGCGAGATCGACCCGGAGAACGTCGGGCTGCCCGGCATCTTCGTCAGCCGCGTGGTGAAGGCGACCGTCCAGCCAGACTCGGTCCGCCCCGCGATCCGCCGCCCGAAGGACGCCCCCCGCGAGTACAACGGCAAGCCCGGCTGGACCCGCCTGGAGATGGCCCGCCGCATCGCCGGCCTGTTCGAGGACGGCACGTACGTGAACCTCGGGGTCGGGATGCCGACGCTGGTCTCCAACTTCATCGGGGATCGCGACATCATCCTGCACGGCGAGAACGGCATCCTGGGCTACGGCGAGCAGGTCGAGGGCGACGCCGTGGACAAGAACATCTTCAACGCGGCCGGCGAGTACGTCTCGAGCTTGCCGGGCGCCTCGTACTTCGACAGCGTCGAGGCGTTCGAGATGGCGCGTGGTGGCAGGCTGAACTACGTCGTCCTGGGCTCGTACGAGGTCGACCAGGAAGGCAGCATCGCCAACTACAGCGTCACCGACGTCAAGAAGGGCGGCATCGGCGGCGCGATGGACCTGATCGCCGGCAAGCAGACGCTGATCGTCATGATGGAGCACCGCGACAGCAAGGACCGCCCGAAGCTGCGGAAGCAGTGCACCTACCCGCTGACGGGCAAGGCGTGCGTGGACATCGTGGTGACGGACCTGGCGATCCTCAAGCGGTCCGGGACCAGCTGGAGCGTGGTCGAGGTCGCGGACGGCTTCACGCCCCAGGAAGTGGTCGAGCTGACGGAGCTCGACGTCTCGGGCATCCCCACCCCGGCCTGACCTTTCTTAATGACCGTGAGGGTATCTGAAGATGAGCATCAGGGGTAAGGCGTACATCGTCGGCAGCTACGAGCACCCCGGCCGACGCATGCCGGACAAGTCGGTCTCGCAGATCCACGCCGAGGTCTGCATCGCGGCGCTCAAGGACGCCGGCCTCAGCCTGAACGACGTGGACGGGCTGTTCTACACCGGCCAGCTGAGCATGGGCGGCACCGCCCTCTCGGACTACCTCGGCCTCAACAACCTGAAGGTGCTGGACACGACGATGACCGGCGGGTCGTCACCGGTCTTCCACATCGGGCACGCCGCGATGGCGATTGCCGCCGGGCGTTGTAGCGTGGCGCTGGTCTCGCTCGCCGCGCGCCCCGCCAGCGAGCGCCAGATGCGGGCCGCCCCCAACCCCGAAGCTTCGTTCGAGCAGGTGTTCGGGACGAACACGATCGCGATGTACGCGCTCGCGGCCCAGCGCCACATGTACGAGTTTGGGACCACCAGCGAGCAGCTGGCCTGGGTTAAGGTGGCCGCCTCGCAACACGCCCAGTACAACCCGCACGCCTTCCTTCAGAAGGTGGTGACGGTTGAGGACGTGGTCAACTCGCGGCTACTGAGCTCGCCGCTCCACCTGCTGGACACCTGCGTGGTGACGGACGGCGGCGGCGCCATCGTGATCGTCAACCCGGAGATCGCGAAGAGCCTGGGTAAGACGCGGGTCAAGATCCTCGGCTGCGCGGAGGCCCCGAAGCACTCGAACAACGGCAAGATCGACCTGACGTACACGGGCGGTCGGTTCAGCGGGCCGCGCGCCTTCGAGGAGGCTGGCGTCACCCCGGCGGACGTGAAGTACGCCTCGATCTACGACTCGTTCACGATCACGGTGGTCGAGACGCTGGAAGACCTCGGGTTCTGCGAGAAGGGCCAGGGCGGCAGGTTCGTCTCGGACGGCAACCTGATCTCCGGCCAGGGGAAGCTGCCGATCAACACCGACGGCGGCGGCCTCTGCAACAACCACCCCGGCATGGGCGGCATGATGAAGATCCTGGAGGGCGTCCGCCAGATGCAGGGGACCGCCCACCCGGCCGTCCAGGTCAAGAACTGCGACATCGCGCTGGTCCACGGTACTGGCGGCTCGCTCGGCACCCGCATGGGCAGCAGCACCGTCATTCTCGGGCATGAGGACGCATAGTCATGACTGATGAGCGCAAGGCAGACGAGAACAAGCCCAAAGAGACGAGCATGCCGACTCCGGTGCCGTTCGTGCAGCCGGAGGTCAAGATCTTCTGGGACGCGACCGCCCAGGAGAAGCTGCTGCTGCCGAAGTGCGGTGACTGCGCCAACCTGATCTGGTGGCCGCGCCCGTTCTGCCCGAGCTGCGGCTCGCTCAACATCGACTGGTCCACCGAGGCGTCTGGCAAGGGCACCGTCTACTCGTACACGGTCAACTACCGTGGCGCTGGCGACCTGCCGGAGTACCGCGAGCCGGTGCCGTACGTCCTGGCGTACGTAGAGCTGGCTGAGGGTCCGAGGATCATGACCAACATCGTGGAGTGCGACCCTGGCTCAGTGAAAATCGGGCAGGCGGTGGAGCTGGTGTTCCACCACACCGGCGAGGGCACGGCGCTGCCCAGGTTCCGGCCGGCGAAGTAGGGGGTCGGGGTGGGGGTCCGGCGCATCAAGAGCTACTGTGCGCTGTGCATCTCGCGCTGCGGCTCGATTGCCGTGGTCGAGGACGGACGGCTGATCGCCCAGGAGCCGGACCCCTCCCACCCGACCGGCAGCGCCCTCTGCGCCAAAGGCCGAGCGGCGCCTGAGATCGTGTACAGCCCGGACCGGCTGCTCTACCCGATGAAGCGGACCCGGCCGAAGGGTGACCCTGACCCTGGCTGGCAGCGCATCACCTGGGACGAGGCGCTCGACCTGACCGCGAGCAGGTTGCGCCAGATCGCGGATGAGAGCGGGCCGCACACGGTCGCGTTCAGCCAGGTCTCGGCGTCTACGTCGGCGATCTCGGACGCGCAAGGCTGGATTCAGCGATTGATGCGCGCGTTCGGCAGCGTCAACCTGTGCGGCTCGATGGAGCTGTGCGGCTGGGGACGGAGCGCCGCGCGCTTCGCCTGGGGCACCGGGATGGGGTTGCCCGGCACCCCGATGCCCGAGCTGGAGCAGGCTGGCTGCATCCTGTTCTGGGGCTACAACCCGAGTCTGTCCCGGATCTCCCACGCCACCGCCACCGTGAAGGCACTGAAGCGCGGCGCGCGGCTGATCGTGGTGGACCCGCGGCGGATCGGGATGGCCCAGAAGGCTGACGTCTGGCTCCAGGTCCGGCCGGGGACGGACGCGGCGCTGGCGCTTGGAATCGCCAACGTGATGATCCAGCGCGGCTGGTACGACCGCGACTTCATCCGGCGGTGGTCGAACGGACCGCTGCTGGTGCGCCCCGACACCGGCGCTCTGCTCAGGGAGTCCGACCTTTCGGCTGACGGCAGTCCGACACGGTACGTCGCCTGGGACGTAGTTGCTGACCGCCCGCTCGCCTACGACCCGGCCACCCGCCGCTACGAGGATAGCGGGCGCGCGCAAGCCGGGTCGGCCCTGCTCGGCGTCCACACGGTGCAGACGACGCACGGTGAGCTCACCTGCCGGACCGCGTTCGACTCGATCGCCGAGGCGTGCGCACGCTACACGCCAGAAGTCGTGGCGGAGACGTGCGGCGTGCAGGCCGAGCAGATCGAGGAGGCCGCACGGCTGCTCTGGGAGGCCCGGCCGGTCTCCTACTTCGCCTGGAGCGGCGTCGAGCAGCAGACCGGCTCGACCCAGATCGCACGGGCGATCAGCCTGCTCTACGCGCTGACCGGCTGCTTCGACGCGCCGGGCGGCAACGTCCAGCTCCCCGCGGTGCCGGTCGCGGACGTGGTGGGGGCAGGGATTCCGGCGTCTGGGCCGCGCCCGCCCTCCCTCGGCCTCGCGGAGCGTCCGCTCGGCCCGGGCCTGGGACAGCACACCACCTCGGAGGAGCTGTACGCGGCGATCCTGGAAGGGAAGCCGTACAAGATTCGCGGGCTGATCGGGTTCGGGGCGAACGTGCTGATGTCGCACGCCGACAGTCGCCGGGGCCGAGAAGCCTTGGCCGCGCTCGACTTCTACGTCCACGCCGACGTGTTCATGAGCCCGACCGCCGAGCTGGCGGACGTGGTGCTGCCGGCCAACACGCCGTTCGAGCGGGAAGGGCTGAAGGTCGGGTTTGACGTGAGCGCCGAGGCGCAGTCGCTCGTGCAGCTGCGGCAGGCGGCCGTCGCATCGGTGGGGGAGTCGCGCTCGGACGCCGAGATCGTGTTCGACCTCGCCGCTCGGCTGGGGCTCGGGGAGCAGTTCTGGAACGGCGACGTGGACGCGGCGTATCGGCAGCATCTCGGGCCGTCTGGCGTGACCCTGGAACAGTTGCGTGCGGAGCCGGGCGGGATCCGGGTGCCGTTGGAGGCGCGCTACCGCAAGTACGCCGAGGAGTCGAACGGGGTGCCGCGCGGCTTCGCGACGCCGAGCAGCCTGGTGGAGCTGTACTCGGAGACGCTGCTGGAGCGCGGCTACCCACCGTTGCCGACCTACCAGGAGCCGATGATGAGCCCGAGGTCGCGCCCGGACCTGACCGAGCGGTTCCCGCTGATCCTGACCTGCGCCAAGAACACCCAGTTCTGCGAGACGCAGCACCGCGCCATCCCGAGCCTGAGAAGGCGCTCGCCGGAGCCGGAGGTGGAGCTCCACCCATCGGTAGCTGCCGAGCGCGGCATCACGGCAGGCGATTGGGTGATCCTGGAGAGCCCGGACGGCGCGATGCGGGCGCGGGCACGCCTGAACCGCGATCTGGACCCGAACGTGGTCTGCGGCGAGCACGGCTGGTGGCAGGCGTGCGAGGAGATCGGGGCGCCGGCCTACGACCCGTTCGCCGACGACGGCTCGAACTACAACCTGCTGATCGGCAGAGAGCCGATCGATCCGGTCAGCGGCTCAGCTCCGCTACGGGCGTACCTCTGCCAGGTCCGCCCCGCCGAGTAGTCGCCCGGGTGGGAATCAATCGTGGCGGAATCGGATTACAGCGTGCGAGGCGCCGACGCCTGCCACTCCCCCAACACCCACAACCCATCACCCAACATCTGCGCAGAAGGAAGGAGCCGTCGATGCAGATAGGAGCCGTCCTGCCACAGACCGAGATGGCCACCGATGCCGCGAGCATCCGCGACGTCGCCCAGGCGATGCAAGACCTCGGCTACGAGCACCTCGTGACGTCTGACCACGTGGTCGGCGCCAATCCCGACGGGCATCCGGGCTGGACTCGCCCGCAGCGGCACACCACCGTCGTGCACGAGCCGTTCGTGCTGTTCGGGTTCATCGCCGGGGTTGCGCCGAAGCTGGGGATGCTCAGCAACGTCGTCATCATGCCGCAGCGCCAGGCGACCCTCGTCGCGAAGCAGGCCGCCGAGGCTGACTTGCTCTCGGGTGGCAAGCTGCGGCTCGGGCTGGGGATCGGCTGGAACCCGGTCGAGTTCGAGGCGCTCAACGAGAATTTCAAGAACCGGGCGCGCCGCTTCGAGGAGCAGATCGACCTGATGCGCAAGCTCTGGTCGGACGAGTCGATCTCGTACCAGGGCCAGTACCACACGGTGACAGCGGCCGGGATCTGCCCGCTGCCGATCCAGCGCCCGGTCCCGGTCTGGGTCGGGGCCACCGCCGAGGCGGCGGTCAAGCGGGCCACCCGCATCGCCGACGGCTACCTGCCGCTCGCCCCGATCGACGGCAAGGGCACGTTTGCCGAGACGATCGAGCGGGTTCATGGCTGGCTCCGCGAGGCCGGCCGCGACCCGTCCACCTTCGGCATCGAGCCGCGCATCAACGCCGGCACCGGCACACCCGATGAGTGGCGCAAGGTGTACGAGGAGTGGCAGGGACTCGGCGCGACGCACATCCACGTGGCGACGGGCGGCGGCGGCCTCTCAGGAGCGGATGCCCACATCCAGCGCCTCCGCGAGGTCCGCGAGGTGCTGAACGCCTGAGCCTGTGAAGCCCCATCCCGAAGCAGCTCCAGTTCGTGCAACCGCGGCGTCGGGGCTTGAAAGCCCCGCCTACCATCATGGCGTCGCGCTGCGACGCCGAGACCACACTCTCCGTCGCGTAGCGACGGTGCGATGGTAGCCGTGGACTTCAGTCCACGGTCCCTGGACTTTGGCGCTTTCAAGGCCGAGGAGGGGTGTGCGGGTGGCTTTTGCGCCTTGGTGTGACTCGAAGAGACGGACCGCTCCAGGAGCGGCGCGCTGCGCGAATATTTCAGGGTTTGCACGGGAATCGCACCCAACCTGCGAATAATTCGGCGTGCCAACGGCTCGTACCAGGAGCGAGACGCTCAGAAACGCCAAAGTCCAGAGCCGTGGACTTCAGTCCACGGCCTTCCCGGACTGAGCCAGACACCTGGGGCGCGATGTGGGGCGCGATGAATCGGGGCGCGATTCATCGCGCCCACAAAGATCTGAAGCACACCCCCGACGACAGAGTCGCTTGCAGAATGAAACTCACCCTGCTACACTGTGGACGCTTGCAATCAGCAAGTGTGGTGGACACAGGGGGTGATGTCTTCGATGCGTGCCGTGCAGACCTCGGCTGATGCCGCGCGGGCAACTGGCGCGCCGGCCGTTTCGCCGCGCACCCGCATGATCCTGACCGCCCCGATCCTCCCGACCGTCCTCAAGCTGGCGATCCCGAGCATCGTCACGATGCTCGTCTCGGCGCTGTCGAGCACGGCGGACGCGCTGTTCGTGTCGCGGCTCGGCTCGGACGCGCTGGCGGGCGTGTCGCTGGTGCTGCCGGTCTGGATGCTGATGTCCACGATGTCGAACGGTGGGTTTGGCGGTGGGGTCTCGTCGGCGGTCGCGAGGGCGCTGGGCGGAGGCCGCCGCGCCGACGCCGATGCGATCGTCTCGCACGCGCTGTGGATGTCGCTGGCGCTCAGCCTTATCTTCACCACGATTCCGTTGCTGTTCGGCCCTGCCATCTACCAGTCGATGGGCGGCACCGGCGGGGCGCTCGCGGCGGCGCTGACCTACTCGAACGTGGTGTTCGCCGGCGCGATCCTGATCTGGCTGGTGGCGACGCTCGGGAGCGTGCTGCGCGGCAGCGGCGAGATGGTGTTCACGGCGAAGGTCATCGTCGGCGGGGAGATCCTGCACCTGATCCTGGCGCCGCTGCTGATCTTCGGGCTGGGGCCGTTCCCGGCCCTGGGCGTGGCCGGCGGCGGCACCTCGCTGGTGATCTCGTACGCGATCCGCGCGGCGGTGATGGCCTGGTTCATCCTGTCGGGGCGGGCGGCGGTGCGGCTGCACCTGGGCCGTCCGCGCTTCCGGCCGGGCATGTTCTGGGAGATCTTGAAAGTGGCGCTGCCAGGCTCCGTCAACACGATCCTGACCAACGCAAACGTGATGGTCGTCACGAGCGTGGTGGGGGCGTACGGCACGCTGGCGCTGGCAGGGTACGGCGCGGGCGCCCGGCTGGAGTATCTCCAGATCCCGCTGGTGTTCGGGATGGGGACGGCGCTGGTGACGATGGTGGGGATGAACGCGGGGGCCGGGCAGGCTGCGAGAGCCAGGAGGATCGCCCTGACGGGTGCCGGTCTGGCGGCGGCCGCGACCGGCAGTGTTGGCCTGCTGAGCGCGGTGGCGCCGTGGCTCTGGATCGGCTTCTTCAGCCCGGACCCGGACGTTCAGCGGGTCGGCCAGCTGTACGCCCAGGTCGTCGGGCCGACGTACGGCTTCTTCGGGGTGGGGCTGGCGCTGTACTTCGCCTCACAGGGCACTGGGAAGACGGTCTGGGCGTTGATGGCGGGGTTCGCGCGGTTGGCGGTGTCGGCGGGCGGCGGCTGGCTGGTGGCGAGCTGGCTTGGCGGCGGTCTGACGGCGCTGTTCCTGGCAGTGGCGGTGGGGTTCGTGGTGTTCGGAGGCGGCCAGCTGCTGGCGATCTCGTGGACGCTACCGGTCCCGAAACGGACCGCCCGGTCCGAGCCTGAGCCGGACGCGGAGCCGGCGGTGGCGTAACCCCTCACCCCGGGCGACTGCCTTCATCCCCCAACCCGGAGGACGGCCCTCACCCCCACCCCCTCTCCTATGCCGCAAGCGGAAGAGGGGAGTAGGCTCGTCGCGGCGCTGATAAGGCGATGGTATCGATGCGCCGCACCCCCGCCTGTCATCCCGAGGGAGCCCCAGCGACCGAGGGATCTCACGCTCCGGAGCAGGGCAGCGTGAGATCCCTCGCGGCGGGTTGTAGCCTGTGGGGTCAGTTGACGGCCGCTCGGGATGACAGGGGAGTCGAGTGCCTTCGAATGGGTGCCGACGTCGGATCTGGAAGTGGCATGCCCCATGCCTGTCATCCTGAGCTCGCGAAGGATCTCACAGCCCCGCCCGGCACTCAGGGCGTTACGCTGCTCCGGTGGAAGATCCTTCGCAGGCTCAGGATGACATTTCAGGCGAGAGCCGGGCGGACCTCCGTCGCGACGGCGTCGAGGTCGTCCAGCATCTCGTCCAGGGTGTCGCGGCGGAAGTCGAGCAGCACCTCGGTGAAGCCCAGTTCGCGGTAGGCCCCGAGCCGATCGACGATCTCCTGCTTGCGCTCCCTGACTGACCCGGGCGCGGCCTTGACGTTGAACCTGATCGAGAGCGCGATGCTGTCGAAGTCCCGACCATGGGCATCGGCGGCAGCGCGCAGCTTGTCGAGGGCGAACTTCGCCTCCTCGGGCGTCTTGGCGGTGGCGTGCCAGCCGTCGGCGAGGGTCACCGTGCGCTTGAAGGCGCCGGGGCTGTCGCCGCCGACGACGATGGGCGGGTGCGGCTTCTGGATCGGCTTCGGCGCGAACCCGACGTCTGGGAGCTTATAGAAGCGGCCCTCGAAGCGGGGGTGATCCTGGGTCCAGAGCGCCTTGAAGACGTGCAGCATCTCGTCGGCCTGGGCGCCCCGCTGGCGGTACGGCACGCCGAGCAGCGTCAGCTCCTCTTCCCACCAGCCGACCCCGACGCCGCAGATCAGCCGGCCGTTGGAGAGGACGTCGATGGTGCTGAGCATTTTCGCCATGACGACGGGGTGGCGGTGCCCGAGGATGAAGACGGAGGCGCCGAGCTTCGCGTGCTCGGTGACGCTGGCGACGGCGGCCAGGACGGTGACGCCTTCCAGGTACGGCATGTCGGAGGGGAAGGGGAACGGGCCGCCGGGGTGCTCGCCGGTCTCGCTGCGCGGGAAGACGACGTGATCGCTGATCCAGAGCGAGTCGATCTTACGGGCTTCGGCCTCGCGGCAGAAGGTCAGCAGCGCGTCACGATTGGCGCACTCGCCCTGAATCGGCAGATGACACCCGATCTCCATCGATCTCCCCCTGGCTTGCCGGTCTTTACTGACTGCTCGCCCGTCACGATAGCCCGCCGACGCTCTCGCCCCGGACCACTTCCCGCTCGACGTCATGCAGCCGTGCCCGCACGACGTGCATGTCTTCTATGCCACCTCTTGCAGTTTGTTCGCCAGATCGCGTCCTGATGTGGGGGGTGGCAATGGTCGCCCATCCGTTTGGTAGAGCGCCAGAACCTCGTCGACGACGTCACAGAGCTCGTCGAAGACCTTGCGCTCGTCATTCCCGTGGCAGCCGCCTAACAAGAGCCCCGGACAACTGCCAACGTAGCACTGGTCCTCATCAGACCATTCGACGATCTTGGCGTAGCGCGCGCTGTCTTTCATGAGCGTGCTTCCCTTAGTGCCCGCTGTACTGCCCGGATCTGATACGCCTTCGCATCATCGCCGGGATTGCCTGAAATGGTGATCGGTCGCGCCTTCGGATGGGTGTAGTTGCGGTGACTGCCTTTGCCGCCACGATCTCGGAAGCCCGCCCGTTCGAGCTCCGAGATGAGGTCACGCACTTTAGCCGGCATGCTGAATCACGAGGTCGCTATCGCTGTCGTGCGGATCTTTCGTGCACGCCGCCCCTGCTGCTCAAGTCTACTCCGGGTCTCCCCATCTCGGTGAATGCCCAGGCAGCGGACGGTGGTGCAGGAAGTCGCGTCAAGCAATGGCGAGCGGGTCGGGCTGTTCCAGCAACGCCTCACGATTGGCGCACTCGCCCTGAATCGGCAGATGACACCCGATCTCCATCGATCTCCCCCTGGCTTGCCGGTCTTTACTGGCTGCTCGCGCCTCACGATAGCCCGCCGACGCTCAGGGCTGCACCCGCCACAACCCAACCCGCCCGTCAGTCGAGCGGGTCGCGAGAAGAATCCCGTTCGGTGAAAACGCAACGCTTGACACCTGATCCGAATGAATCTCAAACGTGCCCACTGGGGAGCCGTCACGTGCCCACCACAGCCGCGCCTTTCGATCCCAAGAGCCGGTCGCAAGTCGGCTGCCGTCCGGCGAAAACGCAACGCTCGTTACTTTGCTGGTATGACCCGTGAGAGTCCGCAGCAGAGCGCCATCTGCCACGTGCCACAGCCTCGCGGTCTTATCGCCCGATCCGGTCGCCATCATCTGACCATCCGACGAGATTGCCACGCTCATCACCTCGTCGGTATGCCCCGTAAAGGTCCGTAACGGTGCACCGTCGGCTACCCGCCATAGGCGTGCCGTCCCGTCGTGTGACCCGGTCGCGAGCAAGGTGCCATCAGGCGAGAATGCCACGCTGAGCACCAGGGACGCATGGCCTTCGAAGGTGCGCAATAGGGCGCCATCGGCTACTCGCCAGAGACGCACCAGATTATCAGTAGAACTGGTCGCCAGCAAATTGCCATCCGGAGAGAACGCTGCACTGCTCACTATCCCGCCGATAGTGGGAAACTTCAATGTTCGTAGCATCATCCCGTCATCCACTCGCCATGTCACAGCCTCTCCAGCTGTGCTTCCTGCAAGCAACGAACCATCCGGTGAGAATGCCACGCTCCATATGTTGGGGCGTCCGAAGGAACGCAGTAGCGCACCATCAGCCACACGCCACAGCGCTATGGCACCTCTTGAAGCCGTTGCCAACAACAAGCCGTCCGGTGAAAATGCCACGCCAGATGTCTCCCCCACGGCGTGCCCCTCGAAGGCGCGCAGCAAGGCGAAATCAGCCATCCGCCAAAGTCGCACCGTTCCACCATAGATGCCAGTTGCCAATAGGCTGCCGTCCGGTGAAATCGCTAAGCTCAATGCACCACCGGCAGGGCGATCCAGGGTGAGCGTTTTGGCACCATCTGCTACTCGCCATATGGCCACCAAGTCTTCCGAGCCGGTGGCAAGCAGGCTACCATCCGGTGAGAACGCCACGCCGTCTATCTGTGCTTTGTGGCCCGTGAGAGAGCGCAGAGCCGTGCCATCGGCTACCCGCCAGAGTCGAGCCGTATCATCACCGGAACCAGTAGCCAGAAGCGAACCATCTGGCGAAAACGCGACGCTCCCTACAAAGTAACCGTGACCTTCAAGGGAACGAAGCACGGAACCATCCGCCACCCGCCACAGCCGCGCCGTATTGTCGCTGGAGCCCGTCGCCAGCAGGCTACCATCTGGGGAGAATGCCACGCTCAATACCGAATCGGCATGGCCGACAAAGCTACGCAGCAGAACGCCATCTGCTACATGCCACAATCGCGCTGAGTTGTCATACGACCCGGTTGCCAATAGGGCACCATCCGGCGAGAACGCTACGCTCGACACCTTGCTGGCATGCCCGGAAATGACACGTACCAGCGCGCCATCGGCTACTCGCCAAAGCCGCGCTGTGTCGTCAAACGATCCGGCAGTCGCGAGCAGCGAGCCGTCTGGCGAGAACGCGACACTCTCAACCTTGTCGGTATGGCCCTCGAAGGTGCGTAGCAGGGCGCCATCGGCCACCCGCCATACCTTCGCCGTCTTGTCCCATGCTCCGGTCGCCAGCATCTGCCCATCCGGTGAGAACGCCACGCTCGCTACCCATGACGCATGGCCTTCACCTGTTGCAACCCGCCAGAATTGGGCGAGCCCCAAGGCAGCAGAAGGGCGCGCAACTGACAGCTGATAGCTGCCACTGCCGGGCCGCCCCGGATCGGCGAAGACCACGGCCACGTAGTCGGCGGGGCCGTCCACTACCAGGCTGACCGCTTCGTCTGCGGTGCCCTCTTGCAGCGAATTGCCGGCGATCCGCCCGTCTGGGCCGCAAACGAACAGATCCAGGTCTGATGTCAGGCCGGTCAGCTTCACGTCGATCTTGCCGACCGCGCCGTCGATGCGCCAGGAGGCCAGACCATCTGGGGCTGTCATGATGGAGCTGACGCGGTCACCGGGGAGCGGCTGCGCGCGGGCTGTCGCCTCAGGGCAATAGGTGTCCTGGGCGTGCGCCAGTTTCGGGGCCGGCACGGATGCCACCGGCGACAGGATGAGCAACGTCAGGAGGACGAGGCGCCAGCATCTCATAGTGGCGCCATCATAGCGCAAGCCTGGGTGTGGGAGCGCCATGGCCGAGCGAGCGGCGGGGAGATTACATGAACAGGTGTTGGCACCTTAACGTCGATAGGCTCCGGTGCTACGTCGGGGCTTGAAAGCCCCGCCTACAATCATGGCGTCGCGCTGCGACGCCGAAGTACGCCACCTTGTCGCAGAGTGACATCTGAATGTAGACGTAGGTTTCAACCTACGGCGAGCTCAGCAGCTCGAGCCATCGCCCTGGGCGACCGATGGTTGGAGAAGTCGGCGGTTGACGACAGCTCCCGTGCAGGTCAGCGTGAGATCCCTCGACTCCGTTACACTCCGCTCGGGATGACAGGGTGAGGCTCCCCCTCTCCCGCGGTTAGAGAGAGGGGGTTGGGGGGTGAGGGCATCCCGGGCGAGGCTAGCGGTAATTGACCAGCGCCTGTAGCACGAACGGCTTCCCTTCCACGATCACCCGGTCGGCGACCAGCGCGTCGATCTCGGCGGCAGGGACGCCGGCCTCGGCCAGCACCGCGCGGCTGTGCTCCCCGATGCCCGGCGCATCGCAGATCGAGGCTTGCTCGGTGCGGCTGAACCGCGCATACCGGTGCGGGATCAGGTACGGCTTGCCGTCCGGGAAGGGGCGCTCGGTCAGCAGATCGACGGCGGCAGACGACGGGTCGAAGGAGACTTCCAGCGGCCCGCGCGCGTGCGCCGCCGGGATGCCGGCCTCGTACAGACGGGCGAGCGCATCTTCCAGCGGCAACTCGGCCAGCGTCTTGGACAGAGCGGCGGTCGCGTCGCCGGCACCATTCCCTGCCACTGAGCCATTCGAGGTGCCGGGGACGCCGAGCGCCTCGACCAGCGCCGCCACGCTCGGGGCCTGCACCCCGATCCAGCCGTCCGCCGTGCGGTAGAAGTGCTCCTCCGGCGTCGGCCCGGCGAAGTCCCGCCCGCCCAGGATGGCCGACGGGCGTCCCTCGTAGCGTACCAGCTCGCCGGACTGCATCGTCAGCGAGGACGCCACCAGCGAGGTCGTCGTCTTCTGACCGCCGCCGCCCCGCTCGCGGTGGTACAGCGCCAGGCAGACCGCCAGCACCGAGGTCACCGCCGCCATCACATCGTTGATCGGGATGGTGAAGAAGCCGGGGTCGCTGTCGCCGCCCTGGGCCGACATCATGCCGCTCATCGCCTGGAGGACCGGGTCGAAAGCCGGTTTGTGCGCGATCGGCCCCTTCTCGCCAAACCCCGAGATCGACAGCGTGATGATGGCCGGGTTCACCTGCGCGAGGGTCTCATAGTCGAAGCGGAGCCGCTTCGAGACGCTCTGCCGCGAGTTGTCCAGCACCATGTCCGCCGTCTCGACCAGCTTGTGGAACGCCTGCTGGCCGGCCGGCTTGCTCAGGTCGATGGCGAGGCCGCGCATGCCCCGGTTGTAGACGAAGCCGGTCTCGCGGAAGGCGTCCCCGGCCGGCGACTCGACCTTCACCACGTCCGCCCCAAGCCCGGCCAGCAGGTTGCCGGCGTACGGCCCGGCCAGGATCGTGCCGAGGTCCAGCACCTTGTAGCCGGCCAGCGGCCCATGCCCTTCCCCGCCATCGGACGCAATGGCTGAGGGTGCAATGAATTGCGCCCCTACCGGGTCGGCGGCCGTATCGCCAATGGTACGGGCGCGATTTATCGCGCCCCCTGCCGCCATCGCTCCCGACGCCTCTGCACCCGCCGCCGTCGCGCCTGCCGCGTGCTCCCCCTCTCCCGCGGTTAGGGAGAGGGGGCTGGGGGGTGAGGGCACCTCCCCGTCATGCTCACCAAGCCTCGGCGCCGGCGTCCGGACCGCGCCCGGCGTCTTCTCCAGCCCGATGCACAGCCCCGGCATCAGCACGTGCCCGCGCTCCGGGTCGTCCAGCT
Source organism: Chloroflexota bacterium (assembly GCA_046328125.1). GTDB lineage: Bacteria > Chloroflexota > UBA6077 > UBA6077 > JACCZL01 > JADZEM01. The sequence continues at coordinate 106,779 of JAXLXF010000012.1, read as the reverse complement.
CCGCGCGCAGGCCGTTCTCCACCACCTGCGGATGATCCAGCCAGACGTTACGGTCCAGCATCGGGCCGGCCGGGCAATCCCCAAGCTCCAGCAGCTCCAGCCACTCGTCTCGGGACCGGGTCATGAACGCGTCCGCCAGCAGCTTGCGGACCCAGGGGCGGTTCTCTGGGAGGATCAGCCGGCTCGGCTGCCCGGCGATGCGCGGGTCGGCATGGATGTCGCCGACGCCCAGCACCTTGAACGCGTTCGCCTGGAACTTCGGCGTCAGCGCCGCCATGAACAGCCACTCGCCGTCGCCGCACCTGAACGTCGAGTAGCACGGATGCCGACCGCCCGGCCCGATATTGGTCGGCATGGCCGGCTGGGCCGGGTCGAGCGAGAACGAGCCCGGCATGCACGCCATCACGCCGTGCAGCCCGGAGACCATCACCTCTTGCCCGAGCTTCGACTTCAGCCGCTCGACCAGCGCCGCCACCGCGCAGGCCGCCGCCCAGACGCCCTGCTCGTAGAACACGACGGGATAGACCAGGTAGATCGGGCCACCGTCGAACGACGCCTGCCGGCAGGACGCCCCGCCGAAGCCGGTCAGCAGCATGTGTGACTCGGCCCCGCCGGCCCACGGCGCACCGTCCGGCAGGTACGGCGGCATGTGCAGCTGCACCAGGCCAGGGTTGGAAGCTGTCGCCTCATCCAGCAGGCTCCCCAGCGCCGACCGATCCGCGAAGATGCAGACGTCGGCAGCAGCCAGCAGCCCCGCGAGGCGCTGCTGGCCCTCGCTTGTGCAGCCATCCACCACGACGCTGCGCTTGTTGCGGTTCCAGACCGCGAAGCCCGGCAGCGCGCGGGCCGGATCGCCGCTCGGCGGCTCGACCTTGACGACCTCGGCACCGTAGTCAGCCAGCAGCATCCCGGCGATCGGTCCGGCGATGCCCGTACTCAGCTCGACGACGCGGATTCCCTCGAGTGGCCCCAACGTGCAGCTCCGCATGTGTGTGGCCCAACCCCAGCCTCACTCAACCCGTGGGGTGGGAGTGTGAAACGGCTCAGGCCGTTCTGAGCCTCCGCAATGGTACCCCGTCCGGCCAGATGGTGCAGGCGCCGTCGCCCGCCTCGACGCGAAGAGCCACACGCGCGCCCGTCACGCGGGCACAGTCGGGTGTGCGTCAAATCTTTGTGGGCGCGATGAATCGCGCCCCAGGTGACAGGCGTGCACGCGGCGTGCGAAGATGCTTTGAGCTGGCAGGAACCAGGTGGGTTCAGGGTGGGGAGATGATCGATCGCGTGGCTGCTCGCGCGCTGGTGCGCGTGTCGCTCGCCTGTTCGGTCGTCCAGCAGGCCGCTGCGCGCGAATGGGCGAACTGGCCCGAGTCGTGGCGGATCTTCGCGGGCGGCTTCCTGATGGGCAGCCTGGCCTGGGTCGCCTTCGAGGTCCGCCGCCCGAACGTCGAGCAGTTGCCGGCCGAGGTGCTGTTCGGCTTCCTGATCCTCTACTTCTACTCGGCGGGCTACCTGTCCGGCCGGCGGACCGGCAAGGTAGGGACCGGCTCGTGGGCCGGGATCGTCGGCGGGCTGGCGTTCGGGGTAGTCGTCTGCGTCCACATGGTCATGATGGCGATGGAGCACGGCGTCCGCAACACGATCCGCGCCGGCGCCTCCGATCAGTTCGCGATCGGCTGGAGCGGGGTCGTCTTCTTCGTGCTGCTCGGCGCGGTCTGCGGGGCGCTCGGCGCGAAGGCCGCGATCCGAGCGCGCCGGCTGGGACACTAACCGCCAGAACCGCCCGGCCTGCCCGATCCGGGAGGCTTATCGCCACATCTCAGAGCAGAGTGGTCGTGCATTCTGGCACACGCATCGACCAGCGCACTGGTGCGCGGACGAGCCGCTCAGGTGGCTCTATCCTCTCGAACGGACCCCTCCCAGGAGGACACGCATGAGCCAGCCTCCGAGCGACGCGCGCTACGACGAAGTGGCCGTGCTCTTCACGCCGGACGAAACGGGCGCGACCGGAGGCTCGGCGGACGGCCAGGCACGCCCGTACACGGTGCTGATCTACACGGGCGTGGCCGGACCGTGGGGGACCGAGCCCGTCACACCGCCAGCGGGCCGGCCAGGCCGGGTCGGCGGCCTGCCGCTCGTCGCGGTCGAGCACATGACGATCCGCTGGAGCCGTTACCGCGACCTCCCGCGCACGGTGGACGAGCTCGCGGAGCTGGGCACGGCGCTGCGTGGGCGATTCATCCATCTGGTCTCGCCGGCCCTCCAGGCGCTGCTCGAAGGCGAGGCCGACTTCAGCCGGCCGGTCAGGATCTGGTGGCACAGCGACGTGCCGGAGCTGATCGAGCTGCCCTGGGAGCTGTTCGCCGCGTCCGCGATGGCGCGCTCGCCGATCCAGTTCCACGTCGTGCGCGGGCTGCCCGGCGAGAGCCTGCCGCCGGTGCCGCTGGACGGCAATCGCCTGCGGCTGGCATTGATCGGCACGCCTGGACCGGCCACGGAGTTGATCCAGACGGCGCTCCAGCGCATCCGACACCTGCGCGTGGAGGTGATGGACGGCTCGACGCGCGAGTCGCTCAGCCGGGCGGCGGCTGACGGGTTCGAGCTGGTGCATCTGGTCGCGGACGGCAGCGTCTCCCCGGCCTTCGAGGGGATCCTGATCCCGCGCGACACGCTGGAGAGCCGGCTGATGGCGCGCGATCTCAGCCGCCTGCTGCGCGGCAGCCGCGTGACGGTTCTGGGGCTGACCGAGCTCTCCCGCGAGGCGCCCTCGCCACCTCGGCCCGCCGTCAAGCGCGCCCCGCACGCCGTCGCCGAGGTGCTCTCGCCGTACCGCGCCTTCACCCACCTGGGCGCCGCTCCCGAGGCGCTCCCGTCGATCGTCGCGCCGCTCGGCTACCTCGACGACGACGCGGTCAGCCGCTTCTGGCGCACGTTCTACCGCACCCTTGCCGAGACGCTCAGCATCGAGGAGGCGCAGCGGAAGGCCCACACGGCCTCGACGACGGTGCCGATGGCGCTGTTCCTGCGCCACCGGCTCGGCCAGCAGTTCCTGGCGTCCGCCCCCGAGGAGGTGAAGCAGCTCGAGCCCAACCGGCTCAGCGCCGATCTCCAGGTCAACCGGAGCCTGGCCGAGCGCCTCCAGCTGATCGACGCCAGCTTCGGCGACCTCGACGACAGCATCTCCGGCAGCGAGCTGTTCACCCGCGAGAGCAGCCGCCAGAGCCACCTGGAGGACGTGCTCCAGAACTGGGAGGGCGGCCGGGAGGACGTGGAGGCATGAAGCGAGACATCGTCGTCAGCTTCCGGTCCAGCGGCGCGAGGAGTCTGGAAGTGCTGGTCACGCCGCCCTGGCGAGACCAGCCCGGCCCGGCCCTCAAGAAGAAGCGGAAGGCAGCCGTGCTGACCGCCGACGAGATCCGAGAGCTCCAGAATGGGCGTCCGTCCGTGGCGGTCGTGTCCAACGTGCGTGACAAGCTCACGGACTGGCTGCTGGACGTCGATCTTGGCCCGTACGTGGAGAGCGCCCTGGAGCTGATCAAAGACGGCCCGGTGCGGGTCGCCATCGCGCCCGAGCCGGCCGCTATGCCACAGGTGATGGACATCCCGTTCGAGCTGCTGGCCCTCTACAAGTCGAACACCTCGTTCGTGGTGATGCACGGCCAGGCCGCCTCGATCGTCCACGTCCTGCCGGACGGCCAGCAGGTCTCGACCGAGCGACGCTGGCCGCTCCGGATCCTGCTGGTGCGCTCGAACCCGGGCGACCAGACCGGGACCGTGCCGAAGCTGGCGCCGCTGCGAGACGCCATCGTGCAGCTCGGCGCGAAGCTCGGGCCGGACCTCGTGAAGGTGGATCTGCTGAGCAACGAGCTGGTGGGCGGGCAGCGCGGCAGCGCCGTCACCAAGAAGGCGTTCATCGCTCAGCTCCAGGCCGTCCCGTACGACGTGCTGGTCTACCTGGGGCACGGCAGCCTGGAGGAGCTGATCCCGGGCAGCCAGCCGACGAGCGCCCTCCTGTTCGAGAAGGCCGGCGGCGAGAACGCGGACGACCACGACCCGATGGACGCGGCGCAGTTGAACGGCGTCTTCAAGAGCCTGCCCGCGAAGGTGCCGGTCGTGCTGCTGACCGGCTGCCTGACCGCCGCCGAGACGCCGAACGAGAAGGAGCAGTATCTGGAGAAGCTCGCGCTCCAGCGCCTGCGGGGCAGTCAGGCCATCGCCCAGGCGCTGGTGAACAGCCCGGACACCGGCGTTCAACTGGTGGTGGGGATGCGCTACCGCCTCGAAGCGAGCGCGGCCATGACCTTCCTGGAGGGGTTCTTCCAGGGGCTGCTCCAGCGCCACCCTGGGAACGTCGAGGCGGCGGTCCGGACCGGCCGCGAGGCGCTGTTCCAGGAGGCCGTCCACCCGCCACAGTGGTCGGCGCCGGTCGTGTTCCGGACGCTGGCGCCGGAGCCGTTCTTCGACTTCATGACCCGCCCGCCGGCCGGGGCGACGGTGACGGCCGCGCCGAGGCCAGCCGCCACGAACGGGTTCGGCCTGGCAGCCGCTTCGACCGGGCCGGTCGCCCCGGTCGGCCCGAGTGGGGGCGACGGCTCGGGGAATCTCGCCGGGCCGGGTCCGACCCAGGACACGATCGTGCCGGGCTGGCTCCCCAGCCCGACCGAGGAGCGTGACCTCCTCTACCGGACCGTCGCCTGGGACGCGCTGGTGCAGCAGCCGGTCAGCATGCGGACGGCGGACAGCCTCCAGTTCCCGACCCAGATCCTGGAGCAGAGCGAGCAGCGGCTCCGGCAGCGCGGCCTGGCAGACGGCGTCGTCTTGATGCCGGAGCGCGTAGAGGTCCAGCACGACCAGCCAGCGGTCGTGACGGTGCGCCTGTACGGAGCCGCGTTCGTGGACTGGGTGAACGGGCGGGTCGTCTCCAGCTCGGACGCCCTGAAGATCGACTCGGTGGAGCCGACGCCCGCGCTGACGGCGGCCGGGTTCCAGCTGCTGACTGGCCGCGTCAGCGCCACCTCGACGAGCTTCCGCATCCAGCGCAGCCAGGAAGACGGCGGCGGCATCCTGCCGGAGTCGCTGCTGCTGGTGAACCTGAGAGCCGGCCCGGAGTTCCCGGTCGTCAACACGGTGCGGGCGGACTTCCTGTCGATGAGTCAGGTCCGGCCGGTCTACCCGATCGACAACGCGGTGATCGTGCCGGCGCCGTAGCGGGGAGCGGCGTCACATCAGGGGAGAGAGTCGGGGGATGAGTCTCGCCGAGCGGCTGATCGTGCAGCTGAAGCGCCGCATCGCGCTGCTCCCAGCGGAAGTTGATGCCTGGAAGACGGATGCCGAGCAGAACCTGGATCGGCTCGGCATTCATCGCAGCCAGTTCCGCGCGCTCAAAGAGATGATGGAGGTGCTGACCGACCGGCAGACGGCCCTGGTGGACGCTCTCCAGCCAGGCACCACGCCCGTGGAGCTGGCCGATCGGTACCGGGCGATTCGTGCGGACATCGTCGGCGTCAACGCCCTCTGGAACGTGTTCCGGGTCGTCATCGGGCAGCGGCAGGACGCCCGGCTGAAGCCGCTGCTGGACGCCGCCGACTTCGTGGCGAGCGACTGCTACGTGACCTGTCGGAGTCAGGCGGTGGCCTGGGGGCTGATTGCATCAGACGCCCTGCGGGAGCCGCCGCTGGTGTTCCTGGAGGCTGTCGAGTCGCCGGCTACCGCCCACCGTGGGCTGACCATCGAAGCGCTCTCGACCGCCGTCGAGCAGTTCCGCGACATGCAATTGCCGGTCCCGGTCATCTTCCTGCCGTTCGACCACCTGGCCTGCATCTGGCTGTTCTGCACGCTCCAGCACGAGGCCGCCCACGACGTGGACCAGGACTTGAAGCTGTCGGCAGAGCTGCGCCCGAAGATCGAGCAAGAGCTAGCGCAGCCCGGCCTGAAGGTGGGCTCGGCCAGAGTGTGGGGGCAGTGGACCGTCGAGATGCTCGCCGATGCGCTGGCGGTCCTGCTCGGCGGGCCGGGCTACGCGCGCTCGATGGCGGACATGCTGCTGGCGCGGGCGCCGCTCGCCAGCGCGGTCCGCACCACGCTGAAGCACCCGGACGACTTCGTGCGGGTCGCGCTGCTGGCGGCGCTGCTGCGGCAGGTTGGCGGTCAGCCGTTCGCCGAGGCCGCCGACCTGCTGGATCGAGAGTGGGGCGCGTACGTCGTGCCGGACGGCGTGGCGGAGTACGCCAGCGGCTGCGCCACGGTGGCGAAGCTGCTGCTCGACCGGCCACTGACGGCGCTCGGGGACCGGCCGATCCGCGCGCTCGTGCCGGACGCGGGGACCGGCGCGGACCTGGCGGCGAAGCTGGCGGACTTCTTCCGGATCGGGGTGAACCGCCCCAACCCGAAGAACGTCGCGCGGCGGCTGATCCCGTCCGCCGCGCAACTGGCCGTGCTGTCGGTCAGCCCACCGGACCCGGACCGCTACGCCACGATCCAGCAGCGCGCCCTCGACTTCATCCCGCAAGCGGCCGGCGAGACGTTCCTGGCCGCCACGCCGAACCGGATCGCGTACCTTCGCCAGTTGAGCGCAAGGCTGGACTTCTCGGCGAGTGTCGTGAATGCGGAGGATAGATGACGCGGTCTGTCGGGAGGTACAGGGACAATGCCGTTCAGACAGGGTGGCCCTCCGTACCGCGAGCGTCAGCGAGCGGACCTTCGAGCCCCGGGTCCGGCTCGCTGACGCTCGCGGTGCAGATGACACGCCAATAGCAGCCGGACGGCGACCGGAACGGCATTGCGGGTGAGGGGTAGTCAGCAGAGGAGGCAGTGCGGTGACGAAGACACGGGTAGCCTTGGTGTTGAGTGGCGGTGTCTCGGCGGGCGCCTACATCGCCGGAGCGCTGGACGAGATACTCAGAGCGTTCGCCGCCAGCGACACGTACGAGATCGACGTCATCGTCGGCGCCTCGGCCGGCGCGACGAACGCCGCCGCCATCGCGCAAGGTCTCCTGTACCGCAACGGCGAGACGATGCTCCACGACATGTGGGTCAAGGAAGTTGACATCGTCGAGCTGCTGGCGCCGGACATCAAGAAGGGCGATCCGTTCTCGATCTTGAGCGCCGGCCAGATCCGCAAGATGGGCCGCGACATGATCGACTGGCCGGCCGACAAGCCAGCCACGCGGGCGGCGTTTTGCGCGGACGACCTGACCGTCGCGATGACGATCGCCAACTCGACGCCGCTGCCGTACGCCTCGCGGGTCAGGCAGCCGAGCGCGAACGCCCCGGAGACGTTCGTCCAGGATCGGCACGCCGAGCAGGAGTCGTACCGCCTCGGGGCCGGCGTGGGGCCGCGCGATCCGATCTGGGAGCGGATCTCGATGGTGGCGCAGGCGTCCGCCGCGCTCCCGCTGATCTTCCCGATGGTCCAGTTGACCCGCAAGGCGGACGGCCCGGGCCAGTACGTCCTGCCGCCGAGCTTCAAGGGTGAGCGGACGTTCTGGTACTACGACGGCGGCACCTACAACAACCTGCCGATCGACCTGGCCTGGCACTTCGTCAAGCAGAAGGCGGAGCGGGAAGACGCCGATCCGCTGGAGCACCGCAAGATCCTGGTGGTCAACCCGTGGCGCAACGACACGACCCCGCCAGCCGACGACCCGGCGTACCCGGGCGCGCTGACTCAGCTGCTCAACGTCGTGCGAGACATGCACACCGAGAGCAGGACGATCCAGTTCGACCGCGAGATCCTCGAGCCGTCGTTGGCGGCCACGAGCGGCGACGACCTGTCCTTCGCCCTGCCGGGCGTGGACCGCCCGCCCGTCGAGCTGCTGGACAGATTCGCACTGGTGATCCCGCGCGTCGGCGACCCGCCGCTGCGCTGCGTCTACTTCCAGGCGCTCTCGGCGTTCCTGGACAAGCGCTTCCGCGAGCACGATTACCGACGTGGCGCCGCCGACGCCCGCCGGGCCGCGAAACAGGTCCTCGGGATCGCCGACTACGCCGAGCAGGACGAGGCGTACTACCAGCCGGACAGGGATGCTGGCGAGCAGGACATCCGGCAGTACGCATCCCTCCGCACTGTCAAGAGCAGCCGCGCTGACGCCAGGGGCCGCTCGGTTCAAGAGGTGTTCGAGGAGGCACTCGCCGAGCGAATCTCGGCGATCGTCAAGACCTGGGATCTGCCCAGCGGGTTCTTCGGCGTCGCGGAGAAGGTGGTGACCGAGGTGATGACCTCGAAGGTGCTGGAGAAGCTGCCGGGCATGTGGTAAGCCCAGCAGTCACGGCCGGTCTATCATGGGTGGCGCCCCGAGCCAGGGGCGCCCGCGCTGACGCGGCAGATCGAGGAGGACGGCTCATGGTGGATCGTCTGGCCGGGAAGGTGGCGTTGGTCACCGGGGCCGGCTCGCGAGCGGAGGGGATTGGCAACGGGAAAGCCTCGGCGGTGCTGATGGCGCGCGAGGGTGCGAAGGTCGTCTGTGTGGATCACGTGATCGACCGGGCAGCCGAAACGGTCAGCATGATCGAGGCTGAGGGCGGCACCGCCGTCGCCGTGGCCGCCGACGTCACGAAGCCGGGCGACTGCGAGCGGATGGTCGGCGTGGCGATCGAGCGGTACGGCGGGCTCAACATCCTGCAAAACAACGTCGGCATCAGCTCCCGGCAGGCGATTCGCGAGGTGACCGAGGATCAGTGGGACCAGGTGATGGCAGTCAACCTCAAGAGCATCGTCTTCTCGACGCAGGCGGCGATTCCGCACCTGGAGGCGGCCGGCGGCGGCGCGATCATCAACACCGCCTCGACGGCCAGCGTGCGCCACTACTACGGCATCCCGGCCTACCAGACCAGCAAGGCCGGGGTGATCGGCCTGACCATCAACCTGGCCGGCGACCTCGGCGAGAAGCGGATCCGGGTCAACGCCATCGCGCCGGGCATGGTCTGGACCCCGATGGCGGCATCCCACATGAGCGCCGCGCGCCGCGCCGAGCGCGAGAAGGCCGGGCTGATCCAGGAAGAGGGCACGGCCTGGGACATTGGCTGGGCGGCGGTCTTCCTGGCCAGCGACGAATCCCGCTGGATCACCGGCCAGGTGCTGCTGGTGGACGCCGGCGTCACCCTGACGACGCGCGGCGGGACGGACGGCCGCCGCTGAGAGAAGCCCCACTGCCCAGCAGGCGCAACGGAGCGGGGCGCAATGAATTGCGCCCCCGCTGGGGGTGAGGGCGCCTACAGTAGCGGTCGGCGGGAGCTGGGCGGTGTCGGGGGTGTCTCGCTGAGCCGCTCGATGGCCGGGTACTCCCCGCGCTCCGGGCCGCGGTCCACGTCCCGGTCGTGGTCGCTGTAGCCGCCCACGTCGCTCTTGTCGCGGTCCGTGAAGCCGTCCCAGCCCTCGCGGATCGCGGCCATGAAGCGGTCCCAGGGACGGTCGTGGTAGCGGGTCTCCCAGTCACGCCGCAGCTCCGGCTGCGCGCCGTCCCAGGTCTTGCCGCGATAGGTCGGCGAGGAGGCCGCCTCCCAGCCGTAGCGATAGCTCGGCTCGTGCTCCTCCCAGAGGCCGCCGCGCCCAGCCGTCCTGCTCTCCCAGCGGGAACGGAAGTCGGAGCGCACGTCGTCCCAGTGCTCGGAGGAGTGGGAAGACGGGCGCGTCGTGGCTGTGTCGAGCGGGCGGGTGGTGTCGCGGTCGAGGGTCGCATCCCGATCGACGGGGTGGACCGTCCCGGTGCCAGTCGGGCGAATCACGGTGCGGCTGACGGGGCGCGTCGTGTCCCGATCCAGGGTGCGCTCGGTCTCATACTCGTCTGTCCGTCGTGCGGTGTGGCTGCCGATTGGCTTGTCGTGTGCTTCGGATCGCCCTCGTACGACGGCACTCTCGGGGACCACCACCAGATCCTCGCCGAGGCGCAGGTCGGTGTCGCCGCGCACGTAGTCAGGGTGCTCGTCCTCGTTGCCCAGGAAGTGGTCCAGGCCAGCCGTCCAGCTGGGGTCTTTCAGCGCGTAGCCCACGATCCGACCGTCCGCCCCGTCCAGCAGGATGTCGTCGATCGTGCCGAGCAGCTTGCCGGCCTCGCTGACGACTTTCCGGCCTTTGACGTGCGACAGGCGTGGGAATGCGTCGTGGTCGCGCGGCTCGCCGGCCATCCGGCCCCGGTCCGTCTCGTACGAGCCGCCGCCCCGCACCATGATCGCTTCGGGGCCGATGCTCTCGACCGACTCGGCCGGCAGCATGATCTTCTGGCCGCCACCGGTCAGTTTGGACCCTTCGGCCACGCCATAGCCGGTGATGCGTCCACCGTGTGGGTCCAGGTAGATCTCGTCCACATAGCCAATCTTCTTCGCCGTCTCGAGATCGACGACGGCGCGGCCGTCTAGATCGTGTGCGCGGATCATATGCTTCTCCTGAGTGCCACGATGCAGGGGCACTCCCTGACAGACGTGTTGAGAGCAGACGCAACGAGCGGCATACGCACGTCAGCCGGGCCAGGACGTCGATGCGGCGACGATCCGGACCCGGCTGACGGAGCTGCGCGGCTTAGATCGGCGAGCGGCCCGGCAGGGCTCGCACCAGGGCGATCAGGACGATCGCGCCGACGAACGCGACGACGATGCTGCCCAGCAAGCCGACGCTGCTGCCCGGCAGCAAGAAGCTGAACAGCAGCCCGCCGACGAATGCGCCGATGACGCCCATGATGATGTCGCCGATCAGTCCGTAGCCGCTGCCCTTCATGAACTGGCCGGCCAGCCAGCCGGCGATCAGACCCACGAGCAGCCAGGCGAGAATGCCACCAGGGTTTAGAGCCACGATCTCCTCCAGCAATTGACCCGACGCGATGGCGTCGGCAAGATGAGAGCAAGGCGCTCGTCAGCCGTTCACCACGGTGGTGTCAGCCGCGCGCACCGCCGATCATCTATGCAGAGCTCATGCCACCGCTGGGAGATCGCGTGGACGTCCTGGCCCCATTCCGGACGCGGCGCTGGCACGATCCAGCATTGGGAGCGCTCGCGCGCCGATGGGGGCGCTGGCACGGTCAGATCGTGCTCGGCGGCGACGACCGAGATGGAGGCGGCACGCCGAGCACCGCCGGCCAACAGGCAGTGCTCCCGACCGTGCCGCTGGTGCTGGCGGGCGGGCGGTCGGCGCCCGATCCGGCCCTCCTCCAACTGGCTCGCGACCTCCACGAGCGGTACGCCGCGCTGCTGCCAGCGCTCGAACGCGCCTTCTTCGAGCACTACCAGCCGTACGCCGAGGCCGTCCTGGCCGGGGAGGAGCCGCCCTCAGACCACCTGCCGACCCTGACCGCGCCCACCCAGGTCTGGCCGCACGTCACGCCCGTCCGCGTGCTCCTCGACGTGCAGCGCGGCGCCCCGACCGTCGAGATCGCGTACCGAGTCGCCTGGGACGAGGAGCACACGCTGGGAGCCCGCTTCCAGAACTGGCAACTGGTGGAGCTGAACGGCAGCGTGCTGGTGTAGCCTCAGTAGTGGATCTTGACCCTGGTGCCCTCGGGTGCCCAGTCGAAGATGCGTTTGGCGTCGTCGTCGCTCAGGCTGACGCAGCCGTTGCTCCCCTGCCGCCCGAACACCGAGCGCCAGTACGCGCCGTGGATCGTGTAGTCGCCTGAGAACGCCAGCACCCAGTGGACGTCCGGGATGTCGTAGTGGGAGCCGTCCACGTTCGTGCCCGTCATCCGGGTCGTCTGCATCTTGTACTCGACGTTGAACTCGCCGATCGGGGTGTCAGCGCCCGGCACGCCGGTCGCCACCTTGAACGTGCGGATCTCCTTGCCCTTCTCGTACAGGGTCATCACCTGTTTGGTCACGTCCACGTCGATCAGCTTGTCCGTCTCGGTGGTGTAGATCAGCTTCGCCTCGTTCTCGAAGTAGCTGCCGGCCGTCGAGCGGGCGCCGGTCTGGCCGGGCTTGACCTTGATGGTCAGCTCGGCGTCGTACGGCAGGGCCGTCGTCGGGACGAACTGGACCGTGTGGTCGTCCGTCCACTGCCAGCGCCCGGGCACGGCCGGCTCGATTGCGAGCGCGGCGGTGGCGGCTCGCTGATCGCGGATCGGCTGGGTGAACGTGAGGGTGGGCTTCGACTTGACCGAGATCCGGCCCGCCTCGGGGTCCGGGTCCCAGGTGTCGATCATCAGCCGCTCTGGCGTCTTGAACGCGAGCGTCGGCGTCTCGGTCAGCGGGGCGCCGTCCCGCGAGACGGCCTCCGTCACCTTCAGCTGGTAGCTGGTGCCCTGCGCCAGCCCGTCCAGCGTCACCAGGACCGTCGTCGGATCGCGGCCGATCTGGACGGTGCTCTTCACCTCTGGCTCGACGGCCAGCTTGACCCGGTCGAGCGGCGTGCTGAACTTGAGCGTCAGCGGCTTGTCCACCTCGACGGTCCGCTCGGCGTCAGCCTCCAGCAGCCGCGGGCGGGCCGGGGCGATGACCGTGTAGTCGGCCGGGCGGGCGAGCGGCACGCCGTTCGCGCCGCGCGCACCGGTGACGGCGATCTTGTACGTCTCGCCGTCGGCCGGGTTTTCGAGGACGACCGTCGAAACCTGGCGGTTCATCTGGTCTACCGTCGCGCGGAACGGCGTCGGCGGCGTGATCTCGTAGCGCACGTCCTCGACCGGCTGGTCCCACTGGATCTGGAGCGGCTGTTCCCACTTCAGGCGGACCGGCGTACTTGGCCCGTGCGGCACCGGCGAGCGGACCGTGGTGAAGCGGATCTCGCGCTCGAAGGTGGTGCGCGTCGGCGAGGGCACGACCGACGTGATCGCCGACCCGACCAGCGTCAGCCGATAGCTGGAGTCCGCGCTCAGGGGACCGTCGGCGGCACGCAGCGAGAACTCGGAGCCGTCAGGCCAGCGGCTCTCGCGGACGGCGCTGGCCTGCACCGCGAGCGGGCGCTCTGGCCCCGGCCGACCGTCCGCCCCGATCGGCGTCTCGAACAGCGCGACGTTCTCCAGGTGGGCGTTCCAGCCACGCAGGTTGACCCGCACCTCGCTGCCGAGCGACAGGTCCGTGGAGCCGTCAGGCAGCGCGAGGGTGGCGCTGGTCGGCGTGGTGGCAATGACGGTCGCGATGGCAGCGTACACCACGCCGAGCGCGACCACCAGCACAGCGCCAATCCCGACGAGCCACGCCAGCGGCTGGAAGTTGAACGACGACCGCTGTCCGAGGTCCGGCCGTGCTGATGCTCCGATCATCAGGTGTCCATCCTGTGTAGGTACGTCATGGAACGGGTGTGCGCTGCCAGCGCCAGTCTACCATCTAAAGAGACGTTTCGCCCGAGTTGACAGTTGCACCAAACGTGCCGGCCGCGATGCGCGTTCCTGGCCAATCGCGCATCGCCAGCCGGCCCTGACGTGAGGATGCCAGAGGCGCGCCGCGCCCATCGACGCGTTGTCGAGATTGTGGCGTCATTGAAACCGTCCGCGCCTTCATGTCAGACGTTGTGCAGTCACAACGTTGCTGCTGACCTTGAACGGGTCGGCTGGACGGACGGGACGCCGACCATGAACAATCGCCCAACAGAGCGCGGGAACGGTCGTCGTACCGGAGAGCTCATGGTACGGTACGGTCGGCCCAGGTGGTACGCGGCGACATCGGGGGCAGGGAGCGGACGCGGTGGCCTTGAAGACCGGCAAGCTCGATCCGGCCACGCTCAGGCGGCTGGTGCTCGACCAGCTGGGGACGCGGCGGGATGACGTGGTCGTGCACGCCCGGATCGGCGAGGACGCTGCCGCCGTGGCGTTCGGCGACGAGGTCTGCGTCCTCTCCTCCGACCCGATCACCGGCGCCGGCGCGAACGCCGGCTGGTACGCCGTCCACGTCGCCTGCAACGACATCGCCGCGATGGGCGCCCGACCGGTCGGCGTGCTGGCGACCCTGATCTTCCCGGAGAGTGCCGACGAGGCGGACGTCGGACGCACGATGGCCGACGTCCACCGTGCCGCCGTCGAGCTGGGCATCGAGGTGCTCGGCGGCCACACCGAGGTCGCTCCAGGTGTGATCTCGCCAATTATCTCGATGACGGCGGTCGGGCGGGCGCGAAAGGATCGGCTGGTCACGTCGGGCGGCGGGCGGCCCGGCGACACGATCATCCTGACGAAGGCCGCCGCCCTGGAGGGGACCGCGATCCTGGCGACGGACCTGGCAGCACAGCTGGAGGGGCGCGTGGCGCCTGACCTGATCGCGCGGGCACAGGGGTTGACGGCTCGTTTGAGCGTGGTGCGGGACGGTGTCCAGGCGGCGGAGCTCGGCGCGACAGCGCTCCACGACCCGACCGAGGGCGGGGTTCTCGGGGCGCTCTGGGAGCTGGCCGAGGCGTCCGGCCACGGCTTCGAGGTGGACGCCTCGGCGGTGCCGATCCTGGAGGAGACGCGCCAGATCTGCGCCGTCTTCGGCGCGGACCCGCTGAAGCTGATCTCCAGCGGCGCCATGCTGATCGCCTGCCCGGACCTGTCGCGGATGCTGGCCGGCCTCGCCGAGCACCGCGTTCCGGCCACGCCCATCGGACGGATCACCGCTCGCGAGCGCGTGGTGCTGCTCGGCGGCCGCCGCGTCCCCGCCGAGCCGGTGGTCCGCGACGAGCTCTGGCGCATCCTCGAAGCGTATTCGGGCGGGGCCGGGCCGTCATGATCCGCGCCGTCCTGTTCGACCTGTACGACACGCTCCTCTACCTGAACGTGGCGGTCGTGGACGAGACGAAGCGGCAGCTTGCCTTCCGCGCCGGCGTCGATCCGGACGCCTGGGCCGCCCTCTGGCGCGCCAACGTCCTGGATCGGATGCTTGGAAAGCTCGGGGGATTGGAGGACGAGATCCGGACCATGCTCCAGCAGCTCGGCGCCGATCCCGCGCCCGAGCTGGTGGCGGAGCTGGCCGAGGCCGAGACGGCCGGCTGGGCCAATGCCGTCACCCTGTATCCCGAGACGGTCCCCACCCTCAGCGCCCTGCGCGAGCGCGGTTTCGGGCTTGGCCTGATCAGCAACTGCTCGGCGCAGGCCGGCGCCGTCCTCCACCGCATCGGCCTCGCCGAGCAGTTCGACAGCGTCGTCCTCTCGTGCGAGGTTGGCATCGCCAAGCCGGATCCGGCCATCTTCGAGCACGCCTGCCGTGCGCTCGGCGTCAGGCCAGCGGCGAGCATGTTCGTGGCGGACGGCGCCTTCAAGGAGCTGGACGCCGCCCACGCGCTCGGCATGGTCGCCGTCAAGATCGAGCAGGCGCACCAGAGCGGCGACTACGGCACCAGCACCAGCTTCGCCCACCGCGTGGAGCGCCTGACCGACGTGCTCGACTTGCTCCCGCCGCGATCTCCGCTCCTGAGGTAGCTGTCCGACATGGGTCTGGGGCTCTCCCTGCGCACGCTGCTCCTGGGGGCCGGCGCCGTCGGCGTCGTCGGGCCGCTGGCAGTCGCGGCGCTGGTCTCGCAGGTCGCCTCGCCAGCCCTGGCGCTGAGCGCCGGCCTGGGAGCGTGCCTGGTACTCCTGGTCTTGCTGGTGGCCGCCGGCTGGTGGCTGACCCGCCAGATCGAGCGGCTGACCGAGACGGCCCGGCAGACGGGCTCGACTGATGCCGGCTCGGGCAGCCCGCCAGATTACCCCAGCGACCCGTCCACAGAGCGGTGGCCGAACGAGCTCTCGCGGCTCAGGCAGCATGTGGACGGGCTTGCCAGGCAGGTGCAGACCCAGAGCGCCGAGCACGCCGAGGCGCGGGCCGCCCTGGCGGACCGGGCGCGACGGCTCGACGCGGTCCAGGCCGTCGCCGGCGAGATCGTCCGCGAGCTCGACCTGACCAGGCTGCTGGAGACGATCATCGCGCGGGCGGTCCAGCTGGTCGGCGCGGCCTCCGGCACGATCTCGCTCTGGGACGCCGAAGCTGAGGAGCTGACGGCCCGGGCGATCTATCGCATCGACCCGAGCATCGTGGCGCGGAGCCTCAAGCTCGGGCAGGCTGCCGGCGGACTGGCAGCACAACGGCGTGAGACCGTGATCGTGAACGACTACGCCAGCTGGCCGCACGGCAACCAGGAGGCGGTCCGACGCGCCTCAATCACCGCCGTCATGGCCGAGCCGATCCTCTTCCAGGACGAGCTGATCGGGATCGTGCTGATCCACCACGACGATCCCGCGCGGCGATTCGGCCCGGACGACCGCGAGACGGTCCAACTGTTCGCGGCCAAGGCGGCCGTCGCGATCCGGAACGCCTCGCTCTACCAGGCCGAAGCGGCAGCACGCGAGCGGGCGCGGGCCGCCGACGAGGCGAAAAGCGAGCTCCTGGCGACGATGAGCCACGAGATCCGGACCCCGATGAACGGCGTGATCGGGATGACCAGCCTGCTGCTGGAGACGTCGCTCGACCCGGACCAGCGCGAGTACGTCGAGACGATCCGGTCCAGTGGGGCGGTCTTGCTGACAGTCATCGACGACATCCTGGACTTCTCGAAGATCGAGGCCGGCAAGCTCGCCATTGAGGTCCAGCCGTTCGAGCTCGCGTCTTGCGTCGATGCCGTCACCAGCCTGCTGGCCCCGCGCGCCGCCGAGCGCGAGGTGGCTCTCGTCAGCCAGATCGACCCTGACGTCCCGCGCTGGCTGGTCGGCGACGAGGTCCGCATCCGACAGATCCTGCTCAACCTCGTGGGGAACGCCGTCAAGTTCACCGAGCAGGGCCGGGTCGAGGTGCGAGTGACAAGGAGTCAGGAGTCAGGAGTCAGGAGCCAGGAGGGATTGATCCCCTTCCCGATCGCCGAAAGTCCCTCGTCCCTCGTCACCTTCACGGTGACGGACACCGGCATCGGCATCCCTCCGGAGCAGCTCGCGCAGATGTTCGAGCGGTTCACGCAGGCGGATGGAGCCACGCGGCGGAGGTACGGTGGGACCGGCCTCGGGCTCGCCATCGCCCGGCGGCTGGTCGAGCTGATGGGCGGCGAGATCGGCGCGGAGAGCGAGCCCGGCCGAGGCAGCACCTTCTGGGTCACGCTGCCGCTGCCCATGGCCTCGCCCGAGCGTAGAGCCTCAGCGGAGCCTGACCTTGCTCTGTCATCGGGCGCCATGAGTCCGGAGGGTGCAGCGAATCCCGGGGGCGCAATGAATCCTGGGGGCGCAATGAATCCTGGGGGCGCAATGAATCCTGGGGGCGCAATGGATCCTGGGGGCGCAATGAATTGCGCCCCTACCGGCGGCGGCCCTGTACGGGCGCAATTTATTGCGCCCCCCGCGCCCCCCGCGCCCCCCGCGCCCCCCGCGCCCCTTGTGTCCACGCATCTCACCGTGCCTGCCGAGGGGGAGGTACGCCGCGTGCTCGTGGTGGAGGACGACCCGATCGGGCAGCGGGTCGCCTCGCAGGTCGTCCAGCGGCTTGGCTACCCGGTCGACGTGGTCGAGGGCGGACAGGCGGCTGTCGAGGCCATCTTCAGGCAGTCGTACGGGCTGGTGCTGATGGACTGCCAGATGCCAGACGTGGACGGCTACATGGCGACGGCGGAGATTCGCCGTCGCGAGGCGGCCGCGTCAGCCGAGGCTGGGGCGTCAGCCGAGGCTGGGATGACGGCGGGCCGGGTGCCGATCGTCGCGCTGACCGCCTCGCGGCTGGACAGCGACTATGCGCGCTGCCTGGCGGCCGGCATGGACGAGTACTTGACCAAGCCGATCGAGAGTCAGCAGCTGGCGGCGGTGCTCAGACAGTGGATCGGTCCGCCCGTGAGTCCGCCATCTCGGAACGTGGTCGAGTCGGCGCTGCCGATCCTGGAGCCCGGCGGCCTGCTCGGCGCCGGTGTGGGCTCCGGCGCCGCGCTGAGCCCGCCGTATCGCGAGGTCGTCGAGCTGTTCCTGGCGGAGATGCCCCGGCGGCTGACGGCGCTGGACGACGCGGCGAGTCGTCAGGACCGCGCCAGCATGGCACGCGTTGCCCACACCCTGGCCGGCAGCGCCAGCAGCCTGGGCGCGATTCGGCTCGCCGATGCGTGCGCTCGCCTCGAAGCGCTCGCCCATGCGGACCGACCACCGGCCGAGCATGGGGAGCCGCTTGATGACGCGTCTCCGAGCGTGAAGGACCTCGACGGCGGCAGTGGCGGCGACGAGGTGGTCGTGAGTGATGGCGACCGCCTCGCCGACCGCCTCGCCGCTGTCCACCACGAAGTGCGCCAGCTGCACACCGCGCTCGCCGGCAGCGAGCACGGGACCTGAACCCGCCTGCCACAAGACGGGCGGCACGAGGGTCAGATACCCGCGTCGGCCGTGCCCTCCGGGTCAGACGCGGCATCCAGGCCGCATGCATCTGACGACGGTGGCGCATCCGACCCGTCTGGACGCTCGGCAGGCCGCCGCAGGTGCGCGAGCGTCTCCTCGACGGTCCGGTGGGCCAGACGGCCGGTCTTGCGGGCCGACCGGTCCACGATGCAGCCACGCGTCGCCAGCAGCCCCATCAACCGCGCGAACCGCACTTCGGACAGGCCGGCCAGCTCGCAGACGACGGCGCGGCCGGGCAGCCGACCGCTCGGGCCGACCCGCTCGTGGAGCACTCTGACCAGCCGCTCGACGGCCGGCTGAGCGCCCGCTTCGTGGGCCAGCGCGTCGTCGGGATCGAGCTCCAGTCCGGCCCGCAGCCGCAACTGGTCCAGCCCGCGACGGTACGCCCGGTAGGAGCCAGGCAGGGTGATCTGGAGCGCCCGCGCGACGTCGTGGAACGGGCGGTCTTCGAGGATGTGGAGCAAGAAGACCCAGCGCGCAATCGGGTCGAGCACGCTCAGCATCTCGGTCGCGATCAGCCGATCGTCCCAGCGCCGCCCGTCCACCTCGGCCCGGTCGTCCACGCATTCGAGCAGGGTGTCGTGCTGGACGTTGTCCACGCGCACCGTCCTGGCACGCCGGCCCGGCGAGAGCGCGCGCACGTACCGCCAGAGCTCCCAGAGGAACGTCACCCGCACGTAAGCCGGGAAGTCGCCGCCGGCCGGGTCCCAGCGCCGGGCCAGCATGTCCAGGATCAGCCAGCTCTGCTGCTCCAGATCCTCCAGGTCGATCGAGGGCGGCAGCACGTGCGCCCCGCGACGGTAGCGAGACAGCACGGTACGGATCAGCGGTCTGAGCAGCGTGACGAGTTCTGGCAAGGCATCGTGCTGGCCGCCCTGGTACGCCAGCGCCAGCGCGTTCGCTCGCGCCGTCACCTCGGCGTTGTCCGGCCCGCCATCCTGCTCGGGAGCCTGGAGCAGCTCGGATGCGCTCACCGGGCCACCCCCAGGCGGTCGCCGAGCTCCTCCAGGACCCGTTCGAGGTCCGAGGCGAGTGCGTGGCCGCCGCTTCCGAGGAGCGCCTTCTCGGTCTTGAGCGTCGTGCAGAGCGCCGCGACCTGATGGCGCAGCTCAGCCAGAACCTTGACGTGCTCGGCGGTGTCTTCCCCCGGCTCCGCCAGCTTGCGGATCGCGGCGCGCAGGACGGCGACCTCTTCCCTCAGCCCCTCAACATCGGCGACGGACTCCAGGTCCAGATCGAGCCCCGGTCCGGCTCGTGACGCGCGCCGGCGCGCCGGTCGCTCCGAGCGCGCCGGTCGCTCCGAGCGCGGCGTCGGCTGTGGGCTCGGCGGCGAGGCCGGCTCCGGCGCGAGCTCAGGCTCGGATGCCGCCGGCGGACGAGACAGCCGCCGAGGCCGTGCAGCAGACGACGTGGACGAGTCGGTGCACGCCGCGGGCTGTGGCCGTGCGACGCGCGCCGACTGAGCCGCTGGATCGAGCGACTCGAGAGACGTATCAAGCGCGGGAGAGGACATCGCCCACCTCCAATAGAACATATGTTCTATTCGTTGGCAGCATACGCGCCCGACACCCGTTCGTCAAGGGCGTTGCGAGGCTTCTCTACCCGCACGCTCGCCCTCGCGCCCCACCAGTCGATGCCGAAATTGCGAGCAGCTTTCCTCTCGCTACTCGCTACTGAGCGCTACGATCGCCTTGCGGGGCATCGTCGACTTGCAATCATTCGCGTGTACACTGGCAGCGCGGACGAACGACGTGCAAGACGATTCCCTCGAACCGGACGAGATCAGGCGCCTCGTTCACGAGCTTGGCGAAGCCGGCGGAGCGCGCATCGCGAGCTCAGTAGAGGTCGCGCGGCTTCGGGACTTCTTCGGTCGTCGCGTGCTTCGCCAGTATCCCGACGCATATATCCAGAGGAAGTATGATCAGCATGTCGTGGAGCGTCAGGAATGGCCTGACGACACGACTCCGGAGGACTATCTCGAAAGCCTGCGGGAGACCGTCCTCGATGCGCACAGCAGCATCTATCTGGCAGTCCACGATGACGAGAGCGATTGGTCGATCTACTTTGTGGGGAGTGTCCGTCGTAGCTGGCGTGGGCGAAGAGGTGCCGATCACCTGTTCGTTGCCTTCAATGCCCAGCAACATTTCCTAATCACCGGCTTCCAACCGCCAGACGGTGACAGATACGTCGAGCGACAAGGAGGCTTCTGGGTGCGAGAACGATGATGTCAGATGAGATAGCGCAGATCGATCTACGATACATCAGCAGTGGGTGCGCACGTATGCGCAATCTCGACTTCGGCGACGACCTCGAAGCTGTACGTGAGCGGATGGCCTTGCATCTTGAATGGGACGATGCCATTGGCCAATTGCCCAAGATCGTGGAAGCGTACGAGCACGGACGTCTCAGTAAGACGACTATCGCCGGATTGCGGAGTGTGGCGTACGAAGTCACGGATCTCCTGCCTGAGATCGAGCGGATTCGCTTCCGTCTCCCTGACCTTGACGCCCTCGCGCGGGCGCGTGGCGCTGCTGCCGCTCGGGCGTCCTGACACCGCGGGCGAAGGAGGCTGTCGTGAGCATGGCGAGTGTTGCCGAGCAGTGGAGCGAGCACTTCCTGAGCACGTCGTTCGATCGGCTGCCCGACGACGTCGTGGAGCAGGCGAAGCGGGCGCTGCTGGACTACCTCGGCGTCGCCGTCGGCGGGGCCAGCCTGCCGATGGCCCGGATCGCCACCAGCTACTTCGTGGAGCTCGGCGGCAAGCCGGAAGCCAGCCTGCTCCTGGACGAGCGTCGCCTGCCCGCCATCCACGCCGCCCTCGTCAACGGCGTCTACGGCCACGCCCTGGACATGGACGACGGTCACCGCATGGCGGCCGGCCATCCCGGCGTCGCGACGTTGCCGGCCGCGCTCGCCGCCGCCGAGGTCCATCAGTCCAGCGGTCGCGATCTGCTGCGGGCCGTCGTCTGCGGCTACGAGGCGTTCGTCCGGATCGGCGCCACCATCAACCCCGCCCACCTGAAACGCGGCTTTCACACCACCGCCACCGTCGCCCCGTTCGCCGCCGCAACCGCTGTCGGGCTGCTGGCCGGCCTGGATCGGGACCGCCTGACCCGCGCCCTCGGGCTGGCCGGCGTCCAGGGCGCCGGCCTGATGGAGGTGTTCCACGACGGCGCGATGGCGAAGCCGTTCCAGACCGCCCGCGGGGCCGCTGCCGGCCTGCTCGCCGCCGACCTCGCCGCCCGAGGCGCCCTCGGACCGCGCTCCATCCTCGAAGGCGAGCAGGGCTTCCTGACCGCGATGTGCGGCGACCGTGCAGCCGAGCGCCTGGTGGCCGGCCTCGGCCCAGACACGAACTGGCTGATCCGGGGCGTCTACTTCAAGCTGTACGCCGCCTGCCGCCACACCCACGCCGCTGTGGACGCCGCCCGCCAGCTCCGCGACGAGTACGCCCTCCGGCCCGAGCACGTCGAGCGGGTCGTCGTGCGCACGTACTCGGTCGCGGACCAGTTGTGCGGCGCGAAGGAGCTCCCGAGCGGCCCCTCCGAAGCAAAGTTCAGCCTGCCCTTCACCATCGCCCTCGGGCTGACCGTCGGCCACGCCGGCCAGAGCTGCTTCACACTGGAGACGGTCGCCGACGAGACTTTGCGGGCGCTCGCCTCGCGCGTCCGTGTTGAGATCGACCCGGCCATCGAGGCGGCCTACCCGGTCAAGCGGACCGCCGCCGTCGATCTGACCACCGTGGACGGGCGCCTGCTCCAGGCCGAGGTGCCGATCGCGAGAGGCGAGCCAGAGATCCCGCTCTCCCAGCAGGACGTCGAAGCGAAATTCCTGGAGAACGCCCGGCTCGCTCTCTCGGAGGAGCAGGCCCGCGCCATCGTGGACGAGGTCCGCGCCCTGGACAGCCGCCCTTCGTGCAGCCGCCTGCTGGACCTGCTGGCCGGCCGCGCCAGCCCGGCCCTCGCCGTCTGAGGTCACCGTACCCTCCCCGCGCCGGGATCGTGCTCATCCTTGTGAAGGATCTCACTGCCACTTGCGACCATAGCCGTGAGATCCTTCACGACATTCAGGATGACAAAGACGTCGCTTCCTTCCGCAGCCGCTCCCGAATCCGCATCCAGATGTCCGCCATGATGACGCCAGGAATCGTCGTGCTGTCGCGGCGCATCACATGCGTCAGCGGTCGGGCGCCGGTCGCCAGCAGCGCCGATCGCGCATCCTCGTTCTGCTCGAACTTGGCCCGACAGGCTCGCTCCATCAGCTGCCAGTGCGTGTGGGTGCCCGGGTGGATGCGCTCGCCGTCGTACTCGAACGCCTCAGCTGGCACTGCTGCCTCGCCAGCCCGCTTCGCCGTCCCGCCGTACAACGCCGCGATCCGCCGCCGCTCGGCAGTTGACGAGAACTTCAGGCCCTGCCAGAAGCCCTCGACGCTGGCGTAGGCCCGGCCGTCCAGCTCGAACGGGGCCAGCGCGAAGTTCGAGATCAAGCGGCCCCGCCAGTCACCCAGCCGGTACCCGATGTTGATCGGCTCACGGCAGGCGTCCTCGCGCGGACCGAGGTCGTGGAGGACCGTGCCGCCACGTGCCTGCATCCGCAGCACGAAGACGTGCTCGCTGGCCGCCTCCCGCCAGGCCGCGAACGAGTCCAGATCGTCGTCAGGCTCGGGAACGAGGACGACGACGCCCTTCTTGAGCAGCGCTTTCATGGTGTCCCCCGACTGCACGCACCGGGCAACCCTCGTCTCGCGGAACGTGCTACCCGGGCACGGACGCAGACGGTACGTCACGGCGTGCCGTTCCTCGCAGGCAACGGCGTCTGGCACCCACAGGCCCGGGCCGATTCTGCGTCACCTCCCCAGTCACTCGTCAGAGGGCACACCCATCTTGGAAGTCGAGATCATGACATCGATGTCTCTGTTGCACTTGACGAACAGACACTCGACATCCAGGTTGTGATGACGTCACGAAACTGTGATAACGTCGCCGTCAGCGGGATGTCGGCCACCGGTACGGTGATCGCCACGATCCCAGCCAATGCGGCGACGGACGCAGCCGGCAACGGCAGCGTGGCCTCCACCAGCACGGACAACACGGTCACCTTCTACTTCAACGTCACGCCGATAGCCGGTGCTGATACCTACGCGACGACCTTCCAGACGGCATTGACCGTTCCCGCGCCCGGCGTGCTCACGAACGATATCGAGCCGCTCAGCCGTCCCCTGACCGCCACGACGGTCAGCCAGCCGGCGCATGGAGTACTCCAACTCGGCGCGAATGGTGGATTCACGTATACGCCGAACGCCGGATTCGTCGGGACCGACACGTTCACGTACCGCGCGGCGAATCCGGACGGGAACGGGGCCAACGCGACGGTCACGATCTCCGCTCAGGCCGGCCAGACGGTCCCGAACGGCGGCCTGCTCCTGATCAAGCTCGATGCAGACGCCAATACGCTGGTCGATCTACCGCCTGGGATGGTCGCAGCCTATCCGGGCGGCGTGACCGGGTTGAGCGGTGTGCTGAACCTGAAGCCGGCCCACCTCAACCAGGACTTCATATTCACCGTACGCCGCAAGGCACCGGGCGCCTTCACGACCAGCATCGTGGTCCTCGACTCGTGCGGCGAGTGGCGGACGTTCGTGGGAGGCGGCCAGAACATCCAGTGACTGCCGCTCAGGACAACTGACACTCGGGCCTTCTGCACCTGCCCTCCTCGCAGGGCAGGTGCAGAAGGCCCGAGTCGGAAGCGCTGGTGACCTGTCAGCGTCGCGGCGGCTTCGGGCCGTACGGCGGCTTCACCAGGACCGTGAACAGATCGCCGTTAGTGAACTGCTGGACGGTCCCCACAGTCACGTTACCCGCCGCGTCGATTTGCAGGTTCACCACATACCAGAGGGGCAGATTCGGGTCGCCGGACGCGCCGCTCGCGTCGAAGACGCCCAGCAATTGCGCATCCTTGTTCACCACCACCCGACCCTGTGAGACGTTGAAGCCCGGCGTGCCAGTGAAGTTGTGGACCCAGAAATGGTAGTCGCCGGGGACGAATAGCTGCGTGACCGGATCGCGGCGAATCACGATCTGCTCCGGCCCGAAGCCGTCGTCATCCTGCACCGTCAAGGAGGCGTACGGGACCGGATTCGGGTTCAGGAACGAGGCGTGGAAGCGGCCACCCCCGGACGGTCCAGACAGGTGGGCGTCCAGATCCACGGGCTGTGCCCCCCAGACCAGCGTGAAGGTGATGTCCGGGAACGCGGTCCCCAGCAGGAACGCCACCTGCGCCGTCGTGCCGGCCCCGATCGTGACGGGCAGCGTCTGGCTGGTGAACCCCGGGGCAGACGCCGTCGCCTGGTACGCGCCCACGTCGATCCCCTGGATCAGGAAGGCGCCGTTCGCGTCCGTGGTCCCGGTCAGGCCGTTCACGCGCACCGTCGCACCGGGAATTGGTGCGCCGCTGATGAGGCTTCGCACCGTGCCCGCGAGGTTGCCCGGCGCCGGGCGGTACGTGTTGTCTACGCCATCGTCTTCCTGTCGGTCGCGGTTCCGCCGCGACTGCTGACTCGTGCCGGTGACCTGGCCCGGGTTCAGGGTGCCGGATCGCTTCCGGGCGCTGATGACGCTGAGCGCCTGGATCTTCCCAGAGGGCAAGATCTCCACTGACAGGGTGATCTCGTCATCCTGATCCAGGGCCGGCAGCTTGTCCTTGATCCAGCTGACGTCGATGGTTACCGGCGCCTGCTCGCCCGTGATGGCATCGGTCACCAGCACCAACGTGTCGCCGATGTCGCAGCGCTTGCCGGACGTCAGCCCACAATCGACGATTCCGACGACGTCGATGTCCTTGGCGAACGCCAGCATCGCCCGTGACAGATCGGCCGAGAGCAGAGACACCACGGCGATCGCCAGCATGAACAGCCGCACGGACCGGGCGACGGGCAACCGGGATCGCCGCATGGATGCCTCCGCTCGCTCGCCTCGCACGAGGAGCCCGCGGGAGCCAGCGCTCCCTCGCGGCGCCCAGTATAGCCGGGATTCTGTGAATCGTCACACCCTGCTACACAATCGCAATCGTCTCCTGGCCGGGTCCCACGCTTGCACCTATCAGAAGCCTCACGAGACGCCGCAAAGAGGCGAACGTGCGAGCGCTGCAAGCAATCCGTAACGTTTCCTTCATACGTAGGACTATGCAGCGTGACGAAACTGTGATACAGTCGCCGCGCTCATCGGTCGCGGGGCCGTCTCGATGGGTGAGGACAGACGGGAACAGGCACCAGAGATTTGAGGTCTCGGCGGACTCGCATCTCGCACATCGTCGTGGCAGCATTGATGCTGCTCACCTTTGTGTTGCCACCGATCACGGTCGTCGCCCACGCGGACCGCTGGGCTGACGCTGCCGACCGGGCCACCTCGCTGCCGCCGGCCGAAGAGAACGTCTCGCAAGTGGTGTGCGCGCCACGGCCGGCAATCCAGCTTGCCACCACCAAGATCGGCGAGAAAGACTTCCAGGTCACGGTCACAGCCGGGCGTGGGAACGTCGAGCTGATCCGCTTTGGGGCCGCCCCGACCGTGCGGCTCGACCTGCCGGGGCGGGGCACCGGGATCACCCCGCCGCTCGACTACAAGCCGCCCACCAACGCCCCAAACGCCACCTTCGTCCTCCACGCCACCGGCGTCGGCTCGACCGTCACGCTGCCGCTGACCGTCTTCGACGGCTGCGGCCAGAACTACCCCTGGCCGACGTTCGTCGGCGGCGGCAGCGGCGCGACCGTGGTCCAGCTCTCGATCGCCGACGCGACCGTGGTCGAAGGCGACTCGGGCACCTCCAACATGACGTTCACCGTCTCGCTCAGCTCGGTCGCCTCGGTGCCGGTGACGGTCGGCTGGTCGACTGGCGCCGCGCCGCAGCCGGGCCTGGCGGCGGCGTCCAACTCGGACTACGTCTCCGCCAGCGGCGTGCTGACCTTCGTGCCGGGCGAGACCACCAAGACGATCGTCGTCCAGATCGTCGGCGACCTGGCGAACGAGCCGACCAAGACGTTCGCCGTCACACTGGCGAACCCGACCAACGCGAGCATCGGGCGGGGCACCGCCGTCGGCACGATCGTCGACAACGACGGCCTGCCGAGCCTCTCGATCGACGACAAGTCGCTCGCCGAGGGCAACAGCGGCAGCCAGGCTCTCCAGTTCACCGTCACCCTGAGCCCGCCGAGCGGCCAGACGGTGACGGTCCAGTACGCGACCGCCAACGACACCGCCACGGCCGGAGCTGACTACACCGCCACCAGCGGCACGTTGACGTTTGTGGCGGGCCAGACCACCCAGCCGGTCAGCGTCCAGGTGACCGGCGACACCACGACCGAGCCGAACGAGCGTTTCTTCGTCAACCTGACCAATCCGACCAACGCGACGATCGTCAAGAGCCAGGGCATCGGCTCGATCGTCAACGACGACGCCACGCCGGTCGTGACCCTCGGGGTCTCAGGCAGCCCGTTCTCGGAGAACGGCGGTCAGGCCACGGTCACCGCCACCCTCTCCAACCCGACCACCCTGCCGGTGACGGTCGATCTCGGCTTCGGCGGGTCCGCCACCCAGACCACCGACTACACCCCGTCCGCCACCCAGATCACGATCCCGGCCCTCCAGACGACCGGCTCGATCACCCTGACCGGCGTCAACGACGGCCTCTTCGAGGGACCGGAGACCGTCCAGGTCACCATCACCGGCGCGACTAACGCCACGGTCGGCAGCCCGAATCAGGTCGCGGCCACCATCTCCGAGGACGACGCCTCGCCCACGGTCAGCTGGACGGCGGCGTCCCAGAGCGTCTCCGAGGCGGTCGGCGCCGTCACCGTCACGGCGACGCTCTCGGCCCCGGCCGCCCTCGACGTGACGGTCCCGTTCACCGTCGGCGGCACGGCCACGCAAGGCGTCGGCCAGGACTTCACGTTGACCCCCAACCCGCTCGTGATCCCGGCCGGCCAGACCAGCGCCTCGGTCACCGTCACGGTCCTCGACGATAGCGCCGGCGAGCCGAGCGAAACGGTCACCCTGCAGATCGGCGCGCCGACCAACGCCACGGTCGGCGCGCCCTCCCTGTTCACCCTCACCATCGCCGACAACGACGGTCCGGTCGTCACGACCACGACTGGCGCGACCGCGTTCACGGAGAACGGCGCAGCCGTGGTGGTGGACGGCGGGGTGACCGTGACCAGCCCCGGCGTCAACCTCGTCTCGGCCAGCGTCGTCATCACCAACCCGCTCGACGGCGCGGTGGAGAGCCTGGCCTCGACGGCGGCAGCGGTGCCGGGCATCACCCCCTCGTACGACGCCCCGACCCACACCCTCAGCTTCACCGGCAGCGGGACGGCGGCCCAGTACCAGGGCCTGCTCCAGGGCGTCACCTACGCCAACACGTCGGACAACCCGACCACGACCGCCCGCTCGATCTCCTTCCAGGTCACCAACGTCACCCTGCTGAGTGGCAGCGCCAGCAAGAGCGTCAGCATCGGCGCCAGCAACGACGCGCCGACCCTGACCGGCCTCGAAGGGACGCCGCTGGCCTACGCCGAGAACGACCCGCCGACGCCGATCACCGCCAGCCTCGTGGTCGCCGACGTGGACAGCCCCACTCTGGCCTCGGCGACGGTCCAGCTCACCGGCAACTGCGCCTCGGGCGAGGACGTGCTGGCCTTGACGCCGAACCCGCAGAACGGGATCACGGGCGTCTACACCGCCGCGACCTGCACCCTGAGTCTCACCGGCTCGGCCAGCCCGGCCAGCTACCAGACGGCCTTGCGGGCGGTGACCTACGCCAACACCAGCAACAACCCGAGCACGTTGGCCCGGACCGTCTCGTTCACCGTCAACGACGGCACGGCCAACAGCACCACCGTCACCCGAAGCATCACCGTCGGCAACGCCAACGACGCGCCGGTTGTGACCCCCAGCGGCGCGACCGCCCCGACGTTCACCGAGGGCGACCCACCGGTGCTGGTGGACGGCGGCATCACCGTGACCGACCCCGACAGCGCCACCCTGGCCTCGGCCACCATCACGCTGACCACCAACCCCGACAGCAGCTCGGAGGGGTTGGATGTCGACCTGACCGGCCTCGTCGGGCTGACCAAGGGCGGCAGCGGCACCGCCACGCTGACCCTGACCGGCCCGGCCGCTCCTTCCGTCTTCCAGACCGCCCTCCAGCGGGTGACGTACAGCAACAGCTCGCAGGCGCCGACGGCCGGCAGCCGCACGGTCTCCTTCGTGGCGAACGACGGCGCGGTCAACTCCACCACCGCCACGGCCAGCGTCACCGTCATCGCCGTGGACGACCCGCCGGTCAACACCGTGCCAGGGGCGCAGAACGTGAACCAGGGCGGCGTGCTAACCCTGTCCACGGGGAACGCCAACGCCATCAGCATCGCCGATCTCGACGCCGGCTCGAGCGCGGTCCAGGTTACGCTGACCGCCACCAACGGCACGCTGTCCTTAAGCGGCACCGCTGGCCTGGCATTCACGGCCGGCGACGGCACCGCTGACGCCACGATGACGTTCACCGGCGCCATCTCCGCCATCAACACCGCCCTGAACGGGCTGACGTTCACCCCGACCGCCGGCTACTCGGGCGCGGCCTCGATCCAGATCGTGACCGACGACCTGGGCAACACCGGCACCGGCGGTCCGCTCTCCGACACGGATTCCGTCTCGATCACGGTCGTGGCCCAGAACCAGCCGCCCGTGAACAGCGTGCCGGGCACCCAGAGCGTCGCCGAGGACGGCACGTTGACCTTCTCCAGTGGGAACAGCAACCTGATCTCGATCTCGGACTCTGACGCGGGGGCGAACACGGTCCAGGTCGCGCTGACCGCCACCAACGGCACGCTGACGCTCAGCGGCACAGCCGGCCTCGACTTCGCGTTCGCCCCCGACGCCAACGGCAGCCCATCAGGTGACGGCACCGCCGACGCCACGATGACGTTCCGAGGGACCATCGCCGCCGTCAACACGGCGCTGAGCGGCCTGACGTTCGCGCCGACCGCGAACTACAACGGCCCGGCCTCGGTCCAGATCGTCACCAACGACCTCGGCAACTCCGGCCCCGGCGGCGCCAAAACCGACGACGACACCGTCTCGATCACCGTCACCGCCGTCAACGACGCCCCGGTCCTGGCCAACCTCGAAGGCACGGCAGTGACCTACGCCGAAGGCGCCCCGGCCGTGGCCGTCACCAGCGCGATCACCGTCACCGACATCGACAGCGCCACCCTGACCGGCGGAACGGTCCGGATCACGGCAGGCTGCGCGACGGGCGAGGACGCGCTGGATCTGCCCTTCCAGGCGTCAGGCATCATCGGCGGCTACAGCCCCGCGACCTGTACGCTGACCCTCAGCGGCTCGGCCTCGCCGGGCAGCTACCAGACGGCGCTGCGCGCGGTGAGGTACCTCAACACGAACGCAGCTAACCCGAGCACCGCCACGCGCACCCTGACGTTTCAGGTGAACGACGGAGCCGGCGCCAACCACCTGAGCAACCAGCCAACCCGCGACCTGACCGTCACGGCCGTCAACGACCCGCCGGTCCTGGCGAACGTCGAGGGCGCGGCGCTGACCGTGACCGAGGGCGACGCCGCCAAAGTCGTCACGAGCGCCATCACCGTGACCGACCCGGACGGCGCCACGCTCGTCGGCGGGACGGTCCAGATCACCGGCAACTGCACCCCGGCCGAGGACGTGCTGGCGCTGCCCGGCAGCCCGTTGAACGGCGTCACCGGCGTCTACACCGCCGCGACCTGCACCCTGGCCCTCAGCGGGACCACCACCCTCGCGAACTACGAGACGGCGCTGCGCGCGGTCACCTACCTCAACTCGAACACGGCCAACCCGAGCACGGCCAGCCGGACGCTGACCTTCCAGGTCGACGACGGCCAGGCCGCCAACAACCTGAGCAACCAGCCGACCCGCTCGATCGCCGTCACCGCCGTCGACGACGCTCCGGTCATCACGCGCCCGGCCACCGTCACGGCGACCGAGGACCAGACCTTCACGTTCAACGTCGGCAACACGATCTCGGTCGCCGACGTGGACGCCGCGAGCGGCTCGGTCCAGGCCACGCTGACCGTGACGAACGGTACGCTGACCCTCAGCGGCACGGCCGGCCTCTCGTTCAGCTTCGCCGACGCCAACGGCACCGGCGCCGGCGACGGCACCGCCGACGCCACGATGACCTTCCGAGGCACGCTGTCGAACGTCAATGCCGCGCTCAACGGCATGACCTACAAAGGCAACGCGAACTTCAACGGATCGGACACGCTCAGCATCGGCGTGAACGATCTCGGCAACACCGGCACCGGCGGCCCGCTCACCGACTCCAAGTCCGTCGGCATTACGGTGACGCCCGTCAACGACGCCCCGACCGCCAACGCCTTCACGAACCTGCCGGCCCAGGCCAGCATCCAGATCACCTACCCGGCTGGCAAGCTCGGCGGCACCGACGTCGAGGACGGCACGGCGGTCACCATCGACACGACCCCTGGCGCCGTGACGAACGGCACCGTGGTGATCCGGTCCGACGGTAGCTTCGACTTTACGCCCGATCCCGACGCGGCCGGCGGGTCAGCCTCGTTCACCTACCGCGTCGCCGACAGCGGCGTCGACAGCACCGTGAGCGGCCCGCCGTTGAACAGCACGTACGTCACCGTCTCGTTCAGCGTGGCCGGCCCGGAGCTGTACTTCGT
This sequence comes from Chloroflexota bacterium, assembly GCA_046328125.1. GTDB lineage: Bacteria > Chloroflexota > UBA6077 > UBA6077 > JACCZL01 > JADZEM01. The sequence goes on along the minus strand of JAXLXF010000012.1, from coordinate 75,834 downwards.
CAAGACGGCGGCGGCGGGTGCTGGCACCTGCACCCTCGGCAACGAGTGCACGCTTGCCACCGCCCTGACGAACATCGGCTCCCGGACCAACGTCCGCATCTTCGTCAACGACGCCAGCACCTACTCCAATACCGTCACCCTCACAGCCAACAGCTGGCTGACCAGCCAGGGCGTGACCGGCACGACGTTCGACAGCCTGTTCTCGATCTCGACGCCGGCCCAGGGCACGCTCGCCACCCGCCCGTCCCTCGGCCAGTCCCGCCCGACGCTGAGCGGCGCTGCCGCCACCGTGACGATGAACAACAGCTCCCAGGTGCGCGGCGTCATCATCAACGTCAGCGCCGGCTCGAACAAGGGCCTGGTCGCCACGAACGCGACAGGCACGCTGCTGGTGACGGACACGGACGTGACCTCGGCCGGCGGCAACGCCATCGACCTGTCGAACACCAGCGTCGACTTCACCGGTGGCGGCCTGGCCATCGTCAGCACCTCCGGCAACGGCTTCGAGGCAACCAGCGGCGGCACCGTCACCGTTCAAGGCACCGGCAACACGATCAGCACCGGATCCGGCATCGCCCTCAACGTCTCCAGCACCACCATCGGCGCCAGCGGCCTGACGTTCCAGAGCATCTCGGCCAATGGCGGATCGAACGGCATCGTGTTGAGCTCGACCGGCGCGAGCGGCGGCCTGACCGTCACCGGCGACGGCAACACGTCAGTCGGCGGCAATAACTCAGGTGGCACGATCCAGAATACAACCGGTTTCGGCATCTCGCTCACCACCACCCTGAGTCCGTCGTTTACCAATATGAACATTCAGAACACCGTGGGGCATGGCGTGGGTGGCACCGACGTGACCAACTTCACGTTCAATTACGGAAAGGTCAACAACTCTCAGACAGATGCCAGCAGTGCCACTGAAGAGGCGAATATTGGATTCTATGTCAACGAGACTAACTCCACCAGAAACAATCTTGATGGCATCGTGAACATCATTGGCAACCAGCTCACCAATGCCCAGTTCCACGGCATCGACATATTCAATTTCTCTGGGACGATCACCGACCTCAATATCAAGAGCAACACGATCACGAGCTCAACCAGCGTGGCGGCGTCCCAAGGCGGGGGTATTCGGATCGTCGCCTTCGGCAGTGCGACCACCATCGCCAACGTGACCAAGGCGAGCATCGACAAGAATACGGTGTCAAACTTCCCAAGCGGGTTTGGCATTGAGGTTCAAGGGGGAAATGGCAACCTTGCTGGCCCATCGACTGGCTTCGTTGGCCACGTCGGCAGTGCAACCGACGTGATCAGCATCACCGACAATACTGTCTCCGGGGCAAGCGCCGCTAATCGGCTCGGCACCTTCGGCATTACTGCGACAGTCAATGGTCGTGGCCAGGGCAACTTCTTCATCGGCGATGGCGATGACGTCAATACCACTGGGAATTCGATATCCAACAGTACGGGTAACGCCATCAATATCGGCTCATTTGGATTCGCCAATGTGGAAGCGAAGATCGACGCGAATGTCGTGGTAGCACACACCGCGAGCGGGGCGGCCGGTATTGGAGCTGGAACGAGTATCGTCTTGAATTCAGATGAAACACCGACACTTACAGTTACCGTGACAAATAACAATGTCAGCCAGACTGATGGCAACGGCATCCTCGTGACCGCTCGCGATGGAAAGGGCACACTGAACGCCTCAATCAAGAACAATACAGTGGCAGCGCCTCTGGGTGGCGCCCGTCCGGGCATCAGAGTGGACTCCGGCAATGGTGTGAACACGAACGGCGGTACGGAAAATGAGACGACCTGCTTGCGGATCTCAGGGAACACGACGGCAGGCACTGGTCACACTATCGCGGGTATCGGGCTACGCAAGCAGGGCACTTCATCGAGTCTGAACATCTTCGGCATCGTCGGGATGTCTGCAACCAGTTCGCCTGGCGTGGAGCAGTACGTCGGCAACAACGGTCAGAACCCTGGGACCGAGAATGGATCAGGCGATGGTAGCGTTGACGGTGTGCTACTGATTTCGGCTGGATCCGGTTTCTCGAACTGTTCGACGGCTCCCCCGTGATCGTCACGGCGTGCCCTTTAGAGCGCTGCATTCGCTGCGGATAGCGCCGCTCTGTCGTCGCACTGACGTCGGTGCTTGAGGAACCGCTCCAGATCCTCGCTTTTCCAGCGGAAGCTGCTTCGGTTGCCGAGCGTCTCGTCAGGATTGGAGACCGAGCGACGCACGGCCTTCCGGTTCGCGCATCTGGATCGAGCGCTCGCCGGTGCATCCGTGAGGGTGGATCAAACACCCGCGAGCAGCGCGGGTCTCACCACCGCGGACTCTCCAGCTGTCGCCGAGCCACCACCATGTGACAGCCTCTCAATCAGCGCTCATAGTGATCAAAGTGGGCACTCAGTTTGCCAGGTGGCGCATTCACGTGTCACAGCCTGCACGGTCAGCCTGCTTCAATGACACTGTTTCTATGGCGCGACATCCAAGGGCGAAAGCTGCGCCACCTGTCCGTCGCAGTGATGGAAAGATCCGTTCCGGCCACTGTTTTCGCGCCACCAGCGAGTGAGAAGCTCCTCGGAAGAGGTGGCGAAATGCACGCCGTCACAACCGGCACTTCCGGAACGGTCCTTCAGATCGGCGGACGACGGGGATGGGTCGAGTGAAGCGTTAGCGTGTAGCGGTGGTGGGAGCGCAAGTTTGCACACGTCGGGCCTGCCACACAGTGCGAGCGGGCCACGACAAAAGGGCAGTGAGGGAGGGGCAATTCATGGCGGAACCGTTCCTGTCGGAAGTCCGGATCATGAGCTTCACGTTCGCGCCGAAAGGCTGGGCGCTCTGTAACGGTCAGCTCTTGCCCATCAACCAGAATCAGGCCTTGTTCTCGTTGCTCGGCACGACTTTCGGGGGCGACGGACGTGTGAACTTCGCGCTGCCCGATCTTCGCGGCCGGACTCCGATTCATGTGGGCAGCGGGCACACCCTGGGAGAGCGCGGCGGCGAGCAGGCTCATACGCTGTCGATTTCCGAGCTTCCGCAGCATACCCACACCGCGAATGCAGTGAGCACTCCCGCCACGACAAATACGCCGGGTCCGGCATTGATGCTGGCGCAGTCGACGGGAGATCAGATGTACGGACCGGCATCGAATCTCGTAGCAATGGCGTCAAATATGGTGGCGAATGTCGGCGGCTCACAGGCCCACCTGAACATGCAGCCATTCCTGACGCTCAGTTTCTGCATCGCGCTGCAGGGCATCTTCCCATCGGCGACCTGAAGGAGGCACGACAGTGGCTCAACCGTATGTCGGTGAGATCCGCATGTTCGCCGGCAACTTCGCCCCGGCTGGCTGGATGTTCTGCGAAGGGCAGCTCCTGCCAATCTCCGAGAATGAGACGCTCTTCCAACTGATCGGGACCATGTATGGCGGAGATGGCCAGGAGACGTTCGCGCTACCGGACTTACGCGGACGCATCCCGCTTCACCAGGGCAACAATTTCACTCTGGCGGAAACTGGCGGAGCAGAGGAGATTACCCTGACGGTCAGCCAGATCCCCGCCCACAGCCACGCCTTTCTGGCATCTACGAACACGGGTACGGGGACAGCTCCCCAGGGCAATGTCCTTTCCGCGCTGGTTGGGGCAACGAATGGAGGGTACGGCACGGACAATCCGTCCACGTCCTTGAGCCCTCAAATGCTCTCGACCGTCGGCGGCAGCCAGCCGCATACGAACTTCCAGCCGTACCTGTGCATCGATTTCATCATCTCGCTGTTCGGCATCTTCCCGAGCCCGACCTGATGTGCTGCTGGATGTAGCCCCAGATCGACAAGCTGACGGCGACGTTCCAGGACGTTGAGACGATTCGATTCGAGGGGAGCACATGGCTGACCCGTTTGTGGCAGAGATTCGCATCTTCCCGTTCAATTTTGCACCGAAGGGCTGGGCGTGGTGTGACGGCCAGCTCCTGCCGTTGTCCCAGAACACGGCTCTCTTCTCGCTCCTCGGGACCACCTACGGTGGGAACGGTAAGAGCAACTTCGCCCTTCCGGACCTGCAGGGGCGGGCGCCGATGCAGCCCGGGCAGGGACCGGGCCTCTCGCTCCACGATCTGGGCGAAACCGGTGGCGCAGAGACGGTGACGCTCCTTGAATCAGAGATGCCGGCTCATTCGCATGGCGTTGTCGTATCGGCGGCTGATGCCATCACACGCATACCGGCAGGTCAGCGTCTAGCCACTGGAATTGGTGTGTCAGCATTCGGGGCTCCGCCGCCGAACACGCAATTGAGCAGCTCGGCTGTTGCGCCGGCCGGCGGGGACCAGCCGCACAACAACCTGCAGCCGTACCTGACCTTCTACTTCTGCATCGCGCTGCAGGGCATCTTCCCACCCAGAGGCTGAGCGGAGCGAGCGTCGAACGTCGGCTCCGCCCATGGACCGGGCGACCCGGCGACATGCCGCCCGCCCGAGACCGATCGTGCCTCCATGACGCATGGCCAACGTCGGCCCACGCCAGTCGGCCGACCAGGAGGGTCCACTATGACCGCTACCCCCGCGACCGTCCAGGCGTCCGCCCTCAGCCGCTTCAACAGCCAGACCTGGCAGCCCTCGTGCCTGGCCATCAACGGCCAGGGTCCGAACACCACCTTCGACCCCAACACCAACCTCTACTGGTTCGTCGTCGTCAGCCTGAAAGACCTTTCGTTCCTCGTCAGCGTCACCTCGTCCGACGAGACCTCGGTGCCTCCGCAGGTGGCCGCCTACGCCAATAACCCCGAGTGCTTCCTCTTCGTCATCGGCAACGTGCTGAACGGCTACAACATCCCGCAGGGCGAGCTCTACAGCTTCCTGCAAGCGACCGGGGCCGGCGCCGGCCTGGCCGAGCTGGAGCAGACGATCGCGCAGCTTGGGACCGGCCTCATCGTCAGCTTCAGCTACGTTCTGGCCGCCACGATGGCCCAACAGGACATGCCGGGCTTCGAGTCCTGGTCGCTGACCGACTTCGCCGTCCTGAACATGCAGTTCATGCCGGTCCAGGTCGACGGCCAGTGGGTCTACGCGCCGGTCCAGCAGTTCGCTGCCAGCGCCGCGACGTAAACGGCAAGGACACTGAGCCGACCACTGATGACCGTACAGGGAGCGTCCGACCGCCAGCAGGAGCCTGCCTGCTCTGGCGGGCGGGCGCGTCCATCGTTGATCGCCGTGGGTGCGATGCTGCCTGGCAGCGGTTTCACACGCGTCTTGCAAACACTGCTCGGTCGGCTCAGCCGGTGGTACGAGGTTCACTACGTCGGGATCGGGTACCGGGGGCCTCGCCGGGTGGAGCATCAGGTCACCCTCCACCCGTCCAACCTGCACGGCGGCGACCTGTTCGGGGCGTACCAGTGCGCCGAGATGGTCCAGGCGCTCGATGCCCCCCTGGTACTGCTCTTGAACGACCTCTGGATGCTGCGCAGCTACCCGCGCGCGCTTCGGCCGCTCGGCGACCGCGTGCGAACGGTGGCGTACGTCCCGATCGACGGGACCGTGCCGGACGACGCATTGCTGGAGCCGATCTCGACGATCGACCACTTCGTGGCGTACACCGAGTTTGGACGGCGCGAGATCGGCCGGGCGCTTGCGAGCGTCGCCGCCCGTGGCCGCGAGGTGGCCGACCGGAACGTCTCGGTCATCCCGCACGGCGTCGACACGACGACCTTCCGGCCGCTGGCCGGCGCCCTCCAGGCGCAGCTCCTCCCCGGCGCTCGGCTGGCCGTCCGTCGCCGGCTCTGGCCGGACGAGCCGGACTGGCATGATGCGTTCGTCGTCCTGAACGCCAATCGCCCGATGCCGCGCAAGCGGATCGACCTGACGCTGGACGGTTTCGCGGCGTTCGCGCAGGGGAAGCCACCGTCCGTCAAGCTCTGGCTCCACCACGCCATCATGTCTCCGGACGAGCGCGCCACGTTGACGGCGCAGATCGAGCGCCTCGGCATCGCCGGGCGGGTCCGGCTCACACCACCGGGGTCGGCGCCGCTCTCCGACGCCGACCTCAACCTGACGTACAACGCCTGCGACGTCGGTGTGAACACCTCGATGGGCGAAGGCTGGGGACTGGTCAGCTTCGAGCACGCCGCCACCGGCGCCGCGCAGGTCGTGCCGTCCCACAGCGCCTGCTCGGAGCTCTGGGACGGCGCGGCTGAGCTCGTCGAGACCCAGGATGTTGGCGTGCCGCCGTCTTCGCTCCTCGGTATGCGCACTGTGACCGCCGAGGGTGTCGCCGCCGCGCTCGACCGCCTCTACGCCGACCCCGAACGCCTCAGGCGTCGATCGCGGGCCGCGTTCCAGAACGCGCTCGACCCTGCCTATGCCTGGGATCGCATCGCGGAGCAATGGCACACCCGTTTTGAGAGGCTGTTGCACGATCTCCCAGCCAGAAGGACGAGGTATGCATGACCGGGATGGAGCACCCATGACGATCGCGCTGCGGCCGGCCGAGCCTGACGACGATGCGATCCTGATCGCCATCTACGGCGGCACCCGTGAGGACGAGCTGGCGATGACGGACTGGGACGACGCCCGGAAGCGCGAGTTCGTCGAGCAACAGTTCCGTGCCCAGGACCAGTATTACCGCGCGAACTACGCGAACGCGACGTTCGACGTGATCCTGGTGGACGGCCAGCCAGCCGGCCGGCTGTACGTGGCACGATGGCCGGACGAGATTCGGATCATGGACATCGCGCTGCTGGCGTCGTTTCGGGGCCGAGGGATCGGGTCACATCTGCTCGGGGCGCTCCAACGCGAGGCAGCGGCGGCGCAGAAGCCGCTCCGCATCCACGTCGAGCGATTCAATCCCGCCCTCAGTCTGTACGCGCGGCTCGGGTTCCGGCTCCTCGAAGACCGCGGCGTGTATCTGTTCCTCCAATGGTCACCAGATGACGCGCACCTGGCTGCCACCGCTCAGGAGAACACCGCCTCATAGGTGACGCCGTTGGCAGACTTCCCGACCGGCACGATGAATATCTCAAATATGCCGAGGGCGTCATGCTCGAAGGGGTAGATTGCCTGTGGCAGGATCAGGTGCGCGGGGCCGAGGAAGAGCAGCGAGAACGGCTGTCGGGGCCGCGCCGCGTCGTCGGGCCGCCAGCCGGCGACGGGGATCTCGGCGACGCTTTCAAGCGCCATCTCGATCGGGTCGGCACCCGGCGCCTGAACGCGAAAGATCTCGCCAACGCGCGGCGTGAACGTGTCGAGAGTGAACTGTTCCAGCATGGCAAGGCACAGTGTAGCCGTTTCGCACCTGCTCGCGACGCGCGTCCGAACGCGGGACCGAGCGAACCACCCGCACCGCCCTCCCATCCCCAGCCGGCTGGCGTACAATGTCGTCCGAGGCATGTCGTGGTGGACCGCTTCCGGCCACCCGGGGAGGTTGGGACATGGCCGTCGAGCTGAAGCGGTACCGGTTCACCCGTGCTGACTACCACCGGATGGCCGAGACCGGCATCCTGGCCCCCGATGCTCGCGTGGAGCTGATCGACGGTGAGATCATCGAGATGAGTCCGGTCGGAAGCCCGCACATGGGCGTCGTCAACCGTCTTAACCGTCTATTCACACATCGTTTGGGCGACGCGGCTGTCGTCCAGATCCAAGGGCCGATTGCGCTGGGAGACAACGGCGAGCCGGAGCCGGACGTGGCACTACTCCGCTTCCGCGACGACTTCTACTCAACCGCGACCGCCACCGAGGCCGACACCCTGCTGTTGATCGAGGTGGCGGACAGCTCCGAGCGGTACGATCGGCAAACCAAGGGACCACTGTACGCCCGCTACGGCATCCCGGAGCTCTGGATTGCAGAGCTGAACCACGACCGGGTCATCCGTCACCTGGACCCGACGCCAACCGGCTACGCGCACACGCGGATCTTCCGGCGGGGCGAGTCGCTCAGCCCGCTCGCCTTCCCCGACCTCTCCATCAGCGTGGACGACATCCTCGGTCCCCGCCCGAGGCCCAGGCGACGCGGCGCGTCCAGGAGCTGACGGACGCCTCGACCGGCCATCACCCACCGGCCGATAAATCAGTCACCTGACCGATGCCACCGCTTCGCCCCGAGACGTTGCCTCTAGATACAGGGGCTCCTCGGTAGGCTCGCCGCTTGTCGAGCCCGCACGGCACGCCAGACCATGACGATGGCGTCTCGAAGATTCGACCTGGGCCGCCTCACAAGGCACTGGCGTACTGGATCAGACTCGTGGGAGTGGAGCGAGCTTCGATGATGACGTCCTGTCTGCGCTTGCGCGGTGGCGCCCTTCGGCGGCGCTCGCACCGCCTGCTGTCCCTCGTCGTCGCGGCCATCATCTCGACGCTGCTCGTGCTGCCAGCCCAGCCGGCCCGCGCGGCGCTACCAGTCGTGACCCTCTCGAGCACCGGCGTCACCTACAACGAGGGCGTCGGCAACTTGATCGTCGATCCCGGACTGCTGGTCAGCGACACCGACTCCGGCGACACGATCCAGAGTGCCACCATCACCTTGCGCGTCTACGTCACCGGTCAGGACGTGCTTGGGATCACCTCGACGCCGTCCGGGCTCACGTTCGCCTTCGACACGATCAACGGCGTGGCGACCATCGCCGGCTCCGCGACGCCGGCCGTCTACACGACCGCCCTGCGCAACGTCTACTACGCCAACTCCAGCCCCAACCCCAACGTCACCGCCCGCCCGATCGACTTCGAGGTCAGAGACTCCGGGACCGGGGCCTCACCGTCCGGCAACAGCACCGTCGTCACCCGCACGATCACCATCCTCGCTAACCCGAGCGCCCCGACGATCACCGGCCTCTCCAACACTTCGACCAGCGAGGACATCCCGAAGGTCGTGAGCTTCACGCTCGCCGACGCCGACACTCCAATCTCGGCGCTGACCCTCACCGCGACCTCGTCCAATCCGGTCCTGGTCCCGAACCAGGCCGCTAACCTGGCCTTCGGCGGCGGCGGCGCCGAGCCCGACCGGACGGTGACCGTCACGCCAGCTGCCAACCAGACCGGCACCGCCGACATCACGATCCGGGTCAGCGACGGGACCAGCGCCACCAGCAGCACCTTCAGGCTGACGGTCGATCCGTCCAACGACGCCCCCACCATCTCGGCGATTGCGGCGCAGACGACCCCGGCCAGCACCGTCCTGACGGTGCCGTTCACCGTCGGCGACGTAGACGGCCCGACCGACATCACGTCCGTGACGGCCATCTCCGCCAATACCACGCTGGTCCCGAATGCCAACATCGCCATCAGCGGCACCGGGGTGACCCGGCTACTGACGATCACGCCGACGCAGGGGATCACTGGGACGTCCACGATCACGGTCACGGTCACCGACGCCGGCGGCCTGACGGCACTCACCAACTTCGTGCTCACCGTGACGGCAGGGACCAGCCAGGCGCCCAGCATCGCGGCCATCGCGCCACAGACGACCCCCGAAGATACCCCGGTCGTCGTCATCGCAACCGTCGCGGACGCGGACACGCCGGTCGCCAGCCTGACGCTCAACATCATCTCATCGAACCCGACCGTCGTCCCGAACGCGAACGTCGTGGCGGCCGGCACCGGGTCGAGCCGCACCCTGACGATCACGCCGGCCGCCAACCAGACGACGTCGGTGGGCTCACCAGTCACACTGATCGTCACGGTCAGCGACGGCACCTTGACGAGCACCATCACGTTCACGCTGGCCGTGACCGCCGTCAACGACGCGCCGACCGTCTCGGCAATCGCGGCGCAGTCCACGTCGGCCAGCACCGTCCTGACCGTACCGTTCACCGTCGGCGACGTGGACGGCCTGGGCGACATCAGCTCGGTGACGGCGATCTCCGCCAACACCGCCCTGGTCCCCAATGCCAGCATCGCCGTCGGCGGCGCCGGTGCGACACGCACGCTGACCATCACGCCGACGCCGGGCGTGACCGGCACCTCGACCATCACCGTCACGGTGACCGACGCCGGCGGCCTGACGGCGCTCACCAACTTCGTACTCACCGTGACAGCCGGGACCAGCCAGGCGCCGTCCATCGCAGCCATCGCGCCGCAGACGACGAACGAGGACACGCCGATCGCCGTCAACGTGACCCTGTCCGACAACGACTCGCCGGCGTCCAGCCTGACGCTGACCGGCTTCTCGTCAAACCCCACCGTGGTGCCGACCAGCGGAATCGTCGCTTCCGGCAGCGGCGCACTGCGCACGGTGACCGTCACGCCAGCAGCGAATCAATCAACCCCGATTGGCTCGCCGGTGACGATCACGCTGACCGTGAACGACGGCACCCTCACCGGCAGCACCGCGTTCACGCTGGCGGTCGTCGCGGTCGGCGACGCCCCGACCATCTCGCCAATCGCGGATCAGACGACGCCCCTGAACGTCGTCACGGCTCCGATCCCGTTCCAGGTCGGGGACGGCGACACCGCCCTGAACGCGCTCTCGTTGTCGGCGACGTCCTCCAACTCGACGCTGGTCGCCAACACCGTGTCCAGCTTCAGCTTCTTCGGGAGCGGCGCAGACCGCACCCTCACGGTTACGCCCGCGCAGAACCAGACCGGCGCCACCACCATCGAAGTCGCGGTGAGCGATGGGACGTCCACGTCACGCGCGACGTTCGTCCTGACCGTCACCTCGGGCGCGGCGCCGCAGCTCAGCAGCGTGGCCGACCAGTTCACGAACCGCAATATCGCCGCCGGGCCGATCCCATTCAGCGTCTCGGACGCGGACACGCCCGTCGCCCAGGTCACCGTCGCGGCGAGCTCCTCGAACACCCAGCTGGCTCCGACCGCGAACGTGGTGATCCAGGGCTCGGGAACGGTCCGCACGGTCACGGTCACGCCGGCCTCCAACGAGATCGGCTCGACGACGATCACCCTGACGGCGAGCGACGGCACGCACGCGAGCTTCGCCAGCTTCCAGCTGACAGTGAATCCGCTCCCGCCAGCAGTCACGGCGAACAACACGCTCACCATCTCGCGCGGCAACTCGGCTCCGATCACGTCATCTCTCTTGCAGGTGTCTGACCCCGACACGTCGCCCGCGGGCCTGCGCTTCACGGTCGTCTCGCCGCCGACAGCCGGCACCATCACCAAGAACGGCGCCCCGGCGAGCGCCTTCACCCAGGCCGACCTGAACGCCGGGCGGATACAGTATGCGAACGGCGGCAGCAGCCGCGCGACGGACAGCTTCGACTTCACGGTGACTGACGGCACGACCACCGTTCGTCAGACGTTCGGCATCTCGCTCGTCGGGCCGGCGACCGTCTGTGAGCCACGCACACCGGTCAGGGTGACCACGCGGGCCATCGGCGGCGGACGGCTGGAGGCGACGATCGCCGCCACCGGCCTGGATGTCCCGCTCAGCAATCGGCTCCGTTCGATCGGGGTTGGCAACGCGGCGAACGCGCGGGTATTCGTCAGCGGCGCCCTGGCAGCGGCCAATTCCACCGTCACCCTGCCGGCCGGGACCGTCGAAGTGACCGTGATCGTCGAACGGGTCACGCCCGGCCAGGGAACGACGGTGCCCCTGACCGTGACCGACAGTTGTGGCGTCTGGCCGACGTTCGTCGGCGGCGGCCCCGGCGCGTTCTGACCATCCTCCAACGCGGTACACTCAGGAGGATCAGCGCTCCGAGGTGCCAAACATGGCCATGCGCACGGACGCACCTGTCTCCCTCGAATCCGGCGACTGCATGACGCGCGAGGAGTTCCACCGCCGTTACCTCGCGCGCCCGGACATCAAGAAAGCCGAGCTCATCGATGGAGTGGTGTACGTGTCCTCACCAGTTCGCTTCGACCGCCATTCCCAGCCACATTTCGTGGTGATCGGTTGGCTGGCGATGTATGTTGCGTTGACGCCCGGTGTCGAGCCTGGCGGCGACAATGCCACCATTTTCCTCGAAGGTGGGCACGAGGTTCAGCCTGACGCCTTCCTCTGGCGCCCGGAGGCCGGGGGAGCGTATCTGAACGAGGATGGCTATCTCATCGGGGCGCCACAGCTCATCGTGGAAGTGGCCGCAAGCTCGGTCTCGTACGATTTGCATCAAAAGAAGGAAGCCTATCGCCGCAACGGCGTGCCCGAGTACGTCGTCTGGCGCGTGGAGAATCAGGCGCTCGATTGGCTCCGCCTCCGCGATGGCCAGTACGTACTGATCCAGCCGGACGCCGACGGCGTGATCGAGAGCGAGCAGTTCCCCGGGCTGCGCCTCCACGTCCAGAGTATGCTGGCCGGCGACCTGGCGGGTGTCCTCGCCGCGCTGCGCCGGGCTGATACGCCATCCTGAAGAACGCCGCGCCGCGAGACTGAGCGCGCCGGCGAGAGCCCCAACTGGAGCATCGCGCTACCCCGTTGGCGTGCCGGCGAAGGGTGCGAGCCGCAGGGCGTTCCCAGAGGCAATCATCGTCGCCAGGTCCGGCTCCAGCTGGCCGAGCAGCCCCCGGTAATACCCCACCATCTGCGCGGCGTACCCGGCCTGGTAGTGCTCCGCCACGAACAGGTCCAGGCCGATGAGGAAGCGGTCCGGATACTCGCGGAGGAGCGCCGCCCAGGCCGGATCCAGCGAGCCGTCCGCGCGCGTCAGGACCGTGCCCGGCCCCAGCCACGGCGAGCGCGCCGAGAGGTCTGCGTGCAGGTTCGGGTTGCGTGACAGCATCCGCCGGGCCGTCACAGCATCACCATGCCCCGCGTGCGCCCAGATGAACCGCGTGTCAGGCGCCGCCCGCACCGCGCGCTCCAGCTCGTCCGCGAACCAGGACTCCTGGTGGATAGTCACCGTGCCGCCAGCCTCGCCGGCGATCCGGTACGCCTCGATCAGCGACGGATGGTCGGCCGGCACGTCGTTGGCCGGCGCCCGGTAGAACCCGCCGCTCGCGCCCAGCTGGAACGCCGAGTGCCGGCAGATCACCTCGCCCAGGCCGCGCACCACGCCAGCGTCGAACAGCTGCCGCAGCCCGTCCGGGTGGACGTACGACGAATCGCGATGGAGCGCGTTGGCGTACCCCTCGGCTAGCAGCGGCACGATCCGCCCCGGCCCGAGATCCCTGGCCGCCGTCGCGACCGACCAGGGCTCGCCAAACAGCAGCGCGCCCTGCACCCCGATCCGGTCATGCAGGGCCAGCAGCCCGGCCGGGTCCGGCCCGACGCCCTCCTTCAGGTGAGCGTGGGCGTCGATCAGCGGTCCGTCGTACGTGCCGGCCGCGTCAGCCGCCCGCGCATGAGCCAGCGCGCTCGCCGCCAGCACTCCCAGCAGCCCGAGCGCCCGCCGCCTCGGCACCCGCCGCCCGCCCCAGCCATCAGACAGCACGTGAAACCCACACATCCTGCTCTGAGGATACCAGCGCCCGCACCGATCCCGGCCGGCAGCGGCGTCTCCAACCCATCTCGCCCCTCGTCCCTCGCCCCTCGCCCCCAACTCGCAACTCGCAACTCGCAACTCGCAACTCGCAACTCGTGCCCCGTGCTACCATGCCGGCATGAAGATCAGCTATCGCATCGGCGTCATGCCAGGGCCGTGGCCGGAGCAGGCCATCATGCCAGGTGCCCTCTGGGACTTGATCGACCTCTGCGAGCGGACCGAGATCGACTCGCTCTGGTTCTCCGAGCGATTGTCCTCCCCGATCCCGATCCCGGAGCCGATCACCACCATGGCCGCCATCGCGGCGCGGACGACCAGGCTCAAGTTCGGGCCGAGCGTCCTGACGCTGCCGTTCCGGTCGCCCGTCGTGCTGGCCCGCGAGATCGCGATGCTGGACGTTCTGTCGAACGGGCGGATGCTGCCCGCCATCGGGATCGGCGCCGAGGACGCGCGCTCCTTCCAGGCTGCTGGCGTCCCCGTCAAGGAGCGCGCCCGCCGCACCGACGAGGCCATCAAGATCATGCGCGCCGTCTGGAGCGGCGAGCCGGTCACCTACGAGGGCCAGTTCTGGCAGCTCGACGGCATCACCGTGCGCCCCGTCCCCAAACAGAACCCGATGCCGCTCTGGATCGGCGGCAACAGCGAGGCCGCCGCCCGCCGGGCCGGCCGCCTGGGCGACGGCTGGATCCCCTCGTTCATCGCCCCCGAGCAGCTGAAGTCCGGCATCCAGGTCACCCTCGAGCACGCCGAGCAGGCCGGCCGCGACTTCGAGATCGACCACTTCGGCGCGCTGATGTACTTCTGCATCGACGACGACCCGGCGGCTGCCGAGGCGCTGGCGATGCCCCACATTCCCCCCGGCCGTGCCACCGCCGAGACCCTGAAGAAGTGCACCGCCTTCGGGCCGCCGAGCCTGGTGCGCGAGCGCCTGGAGCAATACGTGGACGCCGGCGGCTCCAAGTTCGTGCTCCGACCGATGTGCCCGCCCGAGCGGATGATGGAGCAGTTGGAGCGCCTCGCGGCGGACGTCGTGCCGGACTTCCAGCGCCGCCGCTGAGCCCGCCCTGGACGCGCCTCACATCTGCACCGCGAGCGTGAGCGTGCCGGACCGTTGTTCAGGGTCCGGCTCGCTCACGCTCGCGGTGCAGACTGCCGTCCGCCCGGATCAGCGCTCGCCTTACCGGGCGGCCACCGTCGGCGACTCGCCCAGGCCGGCCATCAGGTCGTCCAGTGTGCCGGCGAAGTAGCTCACGTTGTGGAACGCGTTCTTGGCGATCTCCGTCGTCGCGGTGACGGCCTGCTCCTTGCTCGCTCCGAAGACGATGATCCGCGTGTTGTGGTCCTCGATCGGCAGGCGACCGTCGTCCTTCGCCGCCACCACCTCGGCGGCCGGGATGTTTCGCGCGCCCGTCAGGGTGCCGGCCTGGAACTCCTCCTTGGCGCGAGCGTCCACCCAGACGGCCGTCCGGTCGCCGTCCCGCACGTATCGCACGCCGTCCATCTCGATCTGCATCACGCCCACCAGCGCTCGCCAGGTCGGCGCGCCAAGCTGGTACCGCCGCACGTTGGTGTAGCCGTCCGCCAGCAGATCCTCGCCCAGCCGCTTGCTCTTCCCGCAGAACGGGCCGTTGCAGTACAGCACCAGCGGCGTCGCCTTGTCCGGCACCAGCCGCCCGATCTCATTCACGTCCGACACGTACACCGACATCGGCACGCCCGGCTTCGCCGACACGTTTAGCGCGCCCGGAATGTGGCTGGTGGCGAACTCCAGGTGTGGGCGGGCATCGAAAACCGTGGCGCTGCCGTCTTTCAGGATCTGCCGCAGCTCCTCTGTCGAAACCTCCTGCGTCTTCTGGTTCGCTTCCATCAAGGTTGCCTGGAAGATGCTGCCGCCCTGGGCCAGGACGCTCGGTCCGCCGCCCAGCAGGCCAACCGCCGTGACCGTCACGGCTCCCACGATAGCGAGGCCAAGTGCCTGACAGAGTCGCTTTCCCATCGATTGCATGACGGCTCCCCAGTTGAGATTTGTCCTGGCGTCCGCCGGGCGCGGCGGTGGTGCACGCTGGCCGTCGTCCGGCGAAGCGCCAGGCACGTTCCACGGTACGCCGATCGCGACGCGCCGCCATGCGTGGTGACACCCATTTGTGGGTGTTGGGTGATGGGTGATGGGGGTTAGCCGGGTTGGGTGGCGACCACGTGGTGGCGCAGGGCGTACGCCGTCACGATGGCCCGGCCCGCCTTGCCGCTGATCCCGAGCCGGTTGTAGACGTTCTCGATGTGCCGCTCCACCGTCCGGATGCTCAGCACCAGCTGCTCGGCGATCTGGCGGTTGCTCAGGCCGCTCGCGATCAGCGCCACCACCTCGCGCTCGCGAGCGGACAGCGGCACGGTTGTGGCAGGCACGGCAGCCGTTACGCTCTCGGCCAGCGCGTACGCCACCGCCTCGTCGAGCGACAGCGCGGCGCCGGCCTCCCAGATCTCCGCGAACCGCTCCGCGCCGAGGCTCGCGCGCGCATCGGCCTCGGTCCGCTGATAGTCCGCCAGGTCAGCCGGTGGAGCCGGAGCACCGGTCGTCGCCTGCGTCGCGTGGGCCGCGCCGAACAGCCGCGCCGCCCGTTCGGCCCAGTCAGCACCGGTCTCCGTACAGGCGAGCCCTTCCAGGCAGAGCGGGATGCAACGCCGGTCGCGCAGCTCTCGTAGGGATGTCAAGCTCTCGCGGAGGTACTCGCGCGCCCGTTCGTACTGGCCCTGGGCGCGTGCCACATGTCCCAGACCGCGCAACGCGTACCCGACATCATGGTTGTCGCCGGCCGCGCGTGCCATCGCCAGCGCTTCCTGGTACGCGGCGGCGGCCTCAGGCAGCTCCCCGCGGTCGCGAGCGAGATCGGCCAGGTTGCGGACGGCCACTTGCACGCCGTGCTGGTCGCCAAACTCGCGAGAGAGCGCCAGCCCCTCCTCCAGCATCGACTTCGCCCGATCGAAGTCGCGCAGGTGGTGCGGGACGACGGCGTAGCGACTCAGCGTCATGGCGCGCCCACGACGGTCCCCGAGCTCGTCCCAGATTGCCAGTGCCTCGGCGAAGCGCGCATCCGCGTCTGGGTAGTCGCTCTGACGCAACGCGAAGTAGCCGGCGCCTTGCAGGCCGCGCGCCCGTAACGGCATCCGATCCTGGACTAGCGCCAGCAGCCGACGAAACCAGTCTCGCCCCTCGGTCAGATGCGCGCGGATCGTCCAGTAGCCGTTTGCCAGCCCACTCGCCATCTGCAAGCCGCGCTCCGCGCGCGAGGAGTCACCCTCGCTCCAGCGCAGCGCCGCCCGCACATTGTCGTGCTCGGCGTCCAGCCGGTCCAGCCACACACGATAGGTCTGGCCGAAGAGGTGCCGACCAAACTCCTCGGTCAGCTCATCGCACCACGCCAGGTGGCGGTCGCGGACGGCATCCTCCTCGCCACTGGCCCGCAGTTGCTCCAATCCGTACTCCCGGACCGTCTCCAGCATCCTGAAGCGCGGCTCGTCAGCCACCCCGTCCTCGGCCCGTACCAGGCTGCTCTCGACCAGCGCACTGACCAGATCGAGTTGCGAGTTGATGGCATCGGTGGGCGCAATGACTTGCGCCCCTACCGAGTCATCCGCTGTAGGGGCGCAAGTCATTGCGCCCCGATTCATTGCGCCCACTTCGCCACTCGCAACCCGCAACTCGCCACTCGCAACTCGTTCGCCGGCCTCCAGGGTGAAGCCGCCGACGAAGACGCTCAGCCGGCGGAACAGGCGTCGTTCGTCCTCCGAGAGCAGGTCGTAGCTCCAGGCGATGGCGCTCCGCAGCGTCTGCTGGCGCGCCGGCAGGTCGCGCCGACCGCCGCCCAGCAGGTCCAGGCTGCGCTCCAGGCGTGGCAGCATCGCCTCTGGCGAGAGCACGCGCATCCGTGCCGCCGCCAGCTCGATCGCCAGCGGCAAGCCGTCCAGCCGCGCGCAGATCTCGGCGACGGCCGGCGCGTTGGCGTTGGTGACCGTGAAGCTCGGCCGCACCGCGAGTGCCCGCTCGACGAACAGGGCCACGGCCTCATACTGCGAGAGCGCCTCCGGGCCGAGCGCGCGCCCGGTCTCGGGCAGGGCCAGCGGCGGCACCGGAAACTCGTGTTCGGCACGTAGTTGCAACGGCGACCGACTGGTGACCAGGACCGTAAGCTGCCCGCTCGCCCCGAGGAGCGTCTCGACCACCGTGGCCGCCCCCAGGATCTGCTCGAAGTTGTCGAGCACGAGCAGCAGCCGTTGGGATCGCAAGTGCTCCACCAGGGCATCCAGCGGCGAGCGACCGGGCGTGTCCCCGAGACCGAGCGCCTGACCTATCGTCGGGGCGACCAGGGCCGGGTCAGAGATCGGCGCCAGCTCCACGCAGAAGACCCCGTCCGGGTATGCGTCGATCGACTCAGCTGCCGCCTGCATCGCGAGGCGCGTCTTGCCAGTCCCACCCGGTCCGGTCAGGGTCACCAGCCGGACGTCTGACTGGCCGAGCAGCGCACGGAGCCCCGCCAGCTCCTGCTGCCGCCCGATCAACGGCGTCGGCTGGATCGCCAGGTTCTGGCGATGGGCGTCCAGGTCGGTCAGCGGCGGGAAGTCGGACGCCAGGTCGTCCGCCGTCAGTTGAAAGACGCGCTCGGGGCGGGTCAGGTCCTTGAGACGGTGCGCGCCGAGGTCGAGCAGCCAGGCGCCGTCCGGCAGGAAATCCTGACTCAGCGCCGCCGTCGCCTCGGTCAGCAGGGTCTGGCCGCCGTGACCGATACTCCGAAGACGCGCGCACCGGTTCACGGTTGGGCCGTAGTAGTCGCCGTCGCGCAGCTCTGCCTCGCCGGAGT
This sequence comes from Chloroflexota bacterium, assembly GCA_046328125.1. Classification (GTDB taxonomy): domain Bacteria; phylum Chloroflexota; class UBA6077; order UBA6077; family JACCZL01; genus JADZEM01. Next base: position 57,604 of record JAXLXF010000012.1, on the reverse strand, counting down.
GGACCCCGATCCGCACCCGGACCGGGCGCGAGGTCGGCCATGGCTCGCACCCGACGGTCCGCTGGACGGTCAACGCGGCGGCGACGGCCTCAGAGGCGGTCTGGAACACCGCGAAGATGCTGTCGCCCTCGCCACGCGGCTTGACGACCCGCCCACCGTGTCGCTCGACGGCCTCGGTCAGGATGGCATCGTGCCGTGCGAGCGCCACGCGCATCGCCTCCGGCGCCGCCTGCCAGAGCGCCGTGCTCCCTTCGACGTCGGTGAGCAGGAAGGTGATCGTGCCGCCCGGCAGCGTCGATGCTGACGCGGGAGCCCCCGCCGCCACCGGACTGGGAGAGGGATCCGAACGATCGGCCATGCTGGACTCTCGACAGACGCTATCGCACACGTTGCCGTCAGGTGGAGGCTACCCAATTGAGATCGCTACGTCAACATCGAGAATGGTCGGGGGTGTGCGTCAAAGTTTCGGCGTGAGCCCGTACGGGGGCGCGATGAATCGCGCCCGTACCAGGGATGCTGCCTTGTACGGGCGCGATTCATCGCGCCCCCAAGGATCTGACGCACACCCAGTGGTCGGTCTACAGCAAGAGCGGTAGGTTTACCGACGTGGCGCATCGGCCGCCACGATCCTGCACGAGCGTGGACTTCAGGCCGTTCGGACGACCGACTGTGACGCGCGGACCTCGTCTGCGAGCGCCGCCGCGAGCCGCCGCACCGACCGCGCGCTCAGTTGCGCCTGGTTAGAGTCGCTCGGCAGCGGCATCTACTTCGCCCCCATTGGGGAAGCACAGCTTCCTGCTCAACGACCGATGAGCGTGAGCAAGCCCGTTACTGACTCGACCTCGAATGCCTCGAGCGTCGTACGGGATCGACGGAGGAGATGCTCGATATCAGCCACCGAACAATTGCCGATCCGGAGCCACACCACCCTCGGCGGGAATCCATGCAGGACACTCAAGTCGCTGAAATCCGAGTCCTTCGTGACGATGGTGTAGCCATGATCGCGTGCATAGCGCCAGACCACGTCGTCGGATGCTCGCTCCAGACCCACGCGAGCGACGTGCGATGCATCCGGGTACACGTCGGCAAGCTGACGGGGCAAGCGAGGCGACAGATTATGGTCGAACAGCAATCTCACGGACTGACGATAGATGTCTGCTGCTCGCGATCCGCCGCATAGGCCAGACAGGCAAGGACGTCCTCGCGCGTCAGGTCGGGGAAATCGGCCAGCACCTCGTCCACGGACATCCCCGATGCCAGATACGACAGCACATCGTAGACCGTGATCCGCAAGCCACGCACGCACGGCTTCCCACTGCGCTTGCCCGGCTCGATCGTGATGTAGTCGTGATAGTCGATCATCGAGATGCTCCTGGGCATCAATACCGCATCCTGGTGCCAGTCTACCACGATGCTCGGCCGCGGACAGTCACGAGGGAACGGTCATCGGCTAGCATTCTGTTCAAGCAGACAGAACGAGGAGGGATACCACGATGCTCGCCGAAGAGCGTCGCGCAGGCGACGCCCCCAGCACCCTCGATCGGAACATCGCCTTCGAGCTCGTCCGCGTCACCGAAGCCGCCGCGCTCGCCTCCGCCCGCTGGATGGGCAAGGGCGACAAGATCGCCGCCGACCAGGCCGCCGTCAACGCCATGCGGTTCGCGCTCGACTCCGTGGACATGGACGGCATCGTCGTCATCGGCGAGGGCGAGAAGGACGAAGCCCCGATGCTCTACACCGGCGAGCGCATCGGCAACGGCCTGCCCCCCGAGACCGATATCGCCGTGGACCCCGTGGACGGCACCACCCTCCTCTCCAAAGGGCTCCCCAACTCCGTCTCCGTCGTCGCCCTCGCCCGGCGCGGCTCAATGCTCGGCTGGAAGGGCATCGCCTACATGGAGAAGATCGCGGTCGGGCCGGTCGGCAAGGGCCACGTCTCGCTCGATCTCTCGGTCGAGGAGAACCTCCGCTCGCTCGCGTCAGCGAAGAAGGTGGACGTGGACGACCTGACCGTCGTCATCCTGGACCGCGACCGTCACGAGGAGATCATCCGTCGGGTCAGGGCGGCCGGCGCGAGAGTGAAGCTGATTACGGACGGCGACATCGCCGGCGGCATCATGCCGGCCCTCGAAGAGACCGGCATGGACATGCTGCTCGGGATCGGCGGCTCGCCGGAGGCCGTCACCACCGCCTGCGCCCTCAAGTGCCTGGGCGGGGACCTCCAGTGCCGCTACTGGCCCCGCAACGACAAGGAGCGCGAGCTGGCGGATCAGCAGAAGCTGCCGCTCGGCAAGATCCTGACGATCGACGACCTCGTCTCGGACGACGACGTCTTCTTCGCGCTGACCGGCGTCACCACCGGCGAGCTGGTGCGCGGCGTCCGCTACGCACCCCACGGCGCCTACACCGAGACCCTCGCGATGCGCGGCCGGTCCGGCACGATCCGACGGGTGCAGTCGCAGCACAACTTCGACAAGCTGATGCGCTACTCGGCACTGGCGTACGACAAGCCGGCCGAGGATGCCGACGGGGCCGGCGTATGAGCTCGCTCGCTCCCAAAAGCGACTTCATCGGCGTCGAGGGGCGGGCGCACCTGGCGGCCGGCGGCGAGACCCCGTTCCTCAAGAGCCACGTCGAGGCGCTGACCACCTACGCCCACGACAAGAGCGATGGCCTGCCCGGCCGCGCCCGCCAGCTGGCAAAACATCAGCAGGCGCGCGAGCGGGCCGCCGCCCTGCTCGGCGTCTCGGTGGACGAGGTCGCGTTCCTGCCCAGCACCTCGGACGGCGTCAACATGGTCGCCCAGACCATCGACTTCAAGCCCGTCGACAACGTGGTGGTGGAAACCATCGAGTTCCCGTCCGACGTCTACCCGTGGCTGCTCCAGCAGCAAAACGGCGTCGAAGTGCGGTTCGTGGGGACCGGCTTCGAGGTGCCGCCGGGCGCCCTCGAAGCGGCGATTGACTCCCATACGCGGGCGGTCGCGCTCTCGCACGTCAGCTACCTGACGGGAGTGCGCCACGACTTGAAGTCGGTGGCCGAGGCCGCGCACGCCGTTGGGGCGGTCTTCATCGTGGACGCGTCGCACGCGCTCGGCGTGGTGCCGGTTGAAGCGCGCCATGCCGACTTCGTCTTCTCGTGCTGTTACAAGTGGCAGCTCGGCTGCACCGGCATCGCCATCGGCTTCTGGAACCGGCAACTGCAGCCAGACTGGGCGCCGAAGGTGGCCGGCTGGATGTCCGCCCGGCCGGCCGGCGGCGAGGGCGAGCTGCGCCGCCACACCTACGCCCCACGTGACGACGCGATGCGGATGACGCTCGGCAACCCAAGCTTCCCCGGCGCCTACGTGGTGGAGAACGGGCTCGGCTACCTGCTGGACGTCGGCATCGAGAAGATCGAGGCGCACGTCCTGGAGCTGACCGCCCGCCTGCGGGAGGGGCTGCTGGAGCTCGGGCTGGACGTGCTGACCCCCGCCGATCCCGCTCGCCGAGCCGGCAACGTCTGCATCGCCCGCAAGGACGGCACGCGGTTCGCGGAGCGGCTGGCCGAGAAGGGCGTGCTGGTCTGGGAGGCGGACGGCCGAGTGCGGTATTCGGCGCACCTCTACAACGACAGCGCGGATGTGGAGCAAGCGATCGAGGCATCCCGCTATGCGCTGACTCGTCTGGGCGCGTGACAGGAAAGCCCCACCCCCCAGCCCCCTCCCCACTGCGATGGAGAGGGGGAGCAGTCTCACCATCCCCCCTCTCCATCGCAATGGGGAGGGGTCGGGGGTGGGGCTTCCGTGACTGACGCCCTCCAGCTACTCGTCTTCGGGCTGACCGCCGGCGCCGTCGTGGCGCTGAGCGCGGCCGGTTTTACACTGACGTTCGCCGTCTCGCGGCAGGTCAACCTGGCGCACGGCAACGTCTTCGCCCTCACCACCGTCGCCGTCGCCAGCCTGACTCGCGCGTTCGGGGTCACCGCTGCCACGCCGCTGCCGGGCCGGATCGGGATGCTCCTGCTGCTGGCCGTGTTTGGGGGCATCATCGGCGCGCTCCTGAACGGCCTCGTCGAGCGGCTGGCGTTCCGCCCGTTCGACAGCCGGCGCGAGCCGCTCGGGCCGCTGATTGCGAGCCTGGCGCTCTCCTTCCTGATGCTCGGCGCGGCCGTCCGCTGGCACGCCATCACCAGCGTGCCGATGCCCGGCCACCAGGGCGTCAACCTGCCGATGCTGGCGATGCCGGACCTCGTGCCCCAGATCGAGCTGGGCTGTTGCGGCGTCAGCATGACCCTCAAAGACGTGCTGGTGCTGGTCATCGGCGGGGCGGCGGCGGTCGGCGGGGCGCTGGCACTCGCGCGCTCCCGTGGCGGCCAGCTGCTGCGCGCCATCGCCGAAGACCCGGAGCTGGTCTCCCTCTGCGGCGGCAACCCCAGGCTCGGTCGGTCAATCGGATTCCTGGTGGCCGGCGCGCTGACCGGCGTCGCCGCCACCATCTTCGCCACCTATTTTGGCGGCACCAGTGCCAGTCACGGCCTCCGCAGCGGCCTGACCGCGATGACCGCCGCGTTCCTGGGCGGCGTCGGCAACCCGGCCGGCGCGCTCATCGGCGGGGTGACCATCGGCGTCCTCAGCGCGTTCGGCGACTTCTTCCTGAGCGCCTTCTGGACGCCGGTCCTGACCCTCCTACTGCTGGTCGGACTGCTGGCGCTCCGACCGCAGGGCCTGCTCGGGACCAGCATCCCGCCCACCGCCGAGCTCCCAACCGGCGGCATCCTCGCCTCGACCGGCCAGCCGGACCGCGTCGAGCATCGGATGGTCGGCGCGCTGCTGATCCTCGCGCTGCTCTACCCGCTGTTCGGCGGGCTCCTCGGCGGCGTCCGCCTGTACGACGGCACGATCGTCCTGCTGATGGTGGCGCTCGCGCTCGGGCTGGAGCTGGTGGTCGGGTTCGCCGGCCTGCTCGATCTCGGGTACGCCGCCTTCTTCGCCATCGGCGGCTACACCCTGGCTCTCTTGACCGCCTCCGGCAGCCGGGTGGTGCCGTATCTGCCCGCGCTCCTCCAGGAGCCGTGGCTGGCGTTCCCGCTGGCCGGGCTGGTCACGGCCGGCTTCGGCATCCTGTTCGGGCTGCCGAGCATCCGCGCCAGAGGCGAGTACCTCGCCATCGTGACGCTGGCGCTCGGCGAGATCGTGCCAGCCCTGATCGTGCGCTTCCCAGACGTCACCAGCGGCGCGCGCGGCATCTCCGGCATCGTCCCGCCCGGCCTTCCAGGCGTGCCAGCAGGCTCGCCGCTCCACGCCTACGTCCTGGCGCTCGTGCTGGCCGCTGGCGTCTGGCTGACCGCCTCGCGCCTGGCCGGGGCGCGCCTCGGGCGGGCCTGGGCCGCCGTTCGCGAGGACGAGCTGGCCGCGCGCTCGCTGGGCGTGGACAGCACCGGCGTCAAACTGGTGGCGTTCGCACTGGGCGCCGGAGTGGCCGGCCTGGCCGGGGCGCTCTTCGCCGGGCTGATCGGTCACATCGTGCCGGAGCTGTTCGACCTGACGCTCTCACTTATGGTGCTCTCCGCCGTGGCGATTGGCGGGCGATGGGGTCTCCTGGGGGTGGTCGGCGGCGCGCTGCTCGTCTCGTTCTACGACCGGCTGCTGGTGGACGTCCTGACCGATGGCCTACGGGCGCTCGGCGCCGTGATTGGCTCATCCTGGCTGCGAGGCGCGGATCTCAGAGGCGACAACTTCCTGGTGTTCGGGCTGCTCCTGTATCTCGCAACCCTGCTGTCTGGCCGGGTTACGCTGCCCCACCCGCCGACACGTTCCACGTCACGACTCCGCGAGGCACTGACGCAGGCCGTGGACTGACGTCCACGGCTCGCATTGCCGAGACAGCACTCGCTATACTGCGCGCGCCATCCGATGGCACGGCGCCCAGACGGTTCGACGGTTCATCCTATCCCAGGCGCCGACGATGGCGATCACGAGACGTGGGGTAGGCATGATCGTCGTGCTCTGCCACCGGCTGTTGCCGCTGTGTGCCGCGCTGCTCCTGGCGCTCGCAGGCCTCTTCCTCTTCGCCGCCCCGGCCCTGGCCGCCACCTACGTCGTCAACAGCACGGCGGACACCGCGGACCCCAACCTCGGCGATGGGTTCTGCGACGTGGACCTCGTCACGGACGGCGACCAGTGCACGCTACGCGCGGCGATCCAGAACGTCAACCAGGACGGCGGCGGGGCTATCAACTTCGACTTCAGCGGCCTCGGCAGCCCGGCCCCCTACGTTATCCACGTCACCGGCTCGGACCTGCTGTTTGTCACGGCGTCGGTGACCATCGACGGTCTGAGCGAGCCGATGGTCACGGACAACCTCTGTCCGCTGCCGGCGTTTCCCGATCCACCCGGCGCGCTCTCCGTCCAGATCGACGGCGGTGACGCCCGGACCAACGGGCTCTTTCTCGCCGGCACCGGCAGTGTCGTCCGGGGCCTCTCGGTCACCAACTTCACCAATGTCGGGATCTGGCTCGCGGGCAACGACGTGTCCGCATTCTGCAACTATGTCGGCGTAGACGCCGACGGCTCTGACAATGGGACCAACGGCAACGCGGTTGCAGGCATCCGGTTGGGCGGCGGGAACAACGCCAGGGTCGGCGGGCTGAATTTCGGCGAGGGCAACCTGATCGCCCACAACGGGGACGGCGTCGAAATCCCTGCAGTCCAGGGCACGATTCAGGGCAACATCCTCCGCGACAACGTCAACAACGGCGTCTTCGTCAATCCCAGCATCATCGATATCGTCGGCAACACGATCGAGCAGAACGTCATCACCGGTAACGGCCATGATGGCGTGCAGGTCCTCAGGGCAGGGGGCGCTGGCAGCTTCGGCAACCTGATCAGCCAGAACAGCATCTTCGGCAACGGGACAGCGGCGAACGACCTGGGGATCGACCTGCTCGACCCTGACGGCGTCAACCCGAACGATCCCGGCGACACCGACTCCGGCAACCCCACCAACAACGGCCAGAACTACCCGGTCCTCACCAGCGCCTCGACAGGCGGCGGCAGCACCACCGTCGTCGGCACCCTGGACAGTGTCTCCGGCATCACCTACACCATCGAGTTTTTCTCGAACCCGGCCTGCGACGCGTCCGGCCACGGCGAGGGGAAAACCTACATTGGCAGCACCTCGGTGACCATCAATGGCGGCAACCCGACCGGCGCCTTCACCGCCACCGGTCTGGCCAACACCGCGCAGGGCGCCATTGTGACCGCCACGGCGATCAACACCTCCACCAACGACACCTCCGAATTCTCGGCCTGCCGCACCGTCGCCGAGGCGCCACAGGCCGGCCCGACCCTGACCGTCACCACCGCCGACGACCACGACGACGGCGTCTGCGGCCCCGCCGACTGCTCCCTGCGCGAGGCGATCCTCCTCGCGAACGCCCTGGCTGGCCCGAACACCATCCAGTTCAACATCCCTGGCGGTGGTGTCAAGCTCATCACGCTGGGATCGGCGCTGCCAGACATCACCGGCTCGGTCACCATCGACGGGCTGACCCAGAATGGCGGGTTTGCCTGCCCTGTTCCCTCCGGCTCGCTGCTGATCCGGCTCGACGGCAGCGGCACAGTCGCCAACGGACTGTCACTCATAGCCGGTAGCAACGGCTCCACAGTGCGTGGCCTCTCCGTGACGCGCTTCGCCAGCGCTGGCATCTCGATCGTGAGCAGCAGCTCGCACTCCATCGAGTGCAATTACCTCGGGCTCGCCGCCAACGGCAGCACTGCTGGCGGCAACACCGGCCAGGGCGTCTTCCTCGCCTCCACGTCGAGCACGGTAACCGTGGGTGGCGCGAGCACGAGCAACGCGAATGTCATCGCCTACAACGGCGCTGCCGGCGTCGCCGTACAAGGGAGCAGCCACGTCGTGCGGGGCAACAGGATCAGGAACAACGTGAACGTCGGCGTCCTGGTCTCACAGAGCACGAACGTCGTCCAGGGCAATGACATCCGAGACAACGGCGGCGACGGCGTGCTCATTGGCAGTCCGGGTACGCCCACCGGCGTCCAGGTGACACAGAACACGGTGCACGGCAACGGTGGACTGGGCATCGACCTCGTCGGCGCCGACGGTGTGAACGCCGACGACCCGGGCGACGCCGATACTGGCCCGAACAACCTCCAGAACTTCCCGGTTCTGGCACGAGCCAGCAGCAACGGCACGAACACCACCGTCGTCGGCACGCTCGACAGCGTCTCGGGCGTGACCTATACCGTCGAATTCTTCAGCAACCCGGCCTGCGACGCCTCGGGCAACGGCGAAGGCGAGGTCTACCTCGGCTCCACCAGCGTCACCATCAACGGCGCCAACCCGACCGGCGCCTTCACCGCCACGCTGCCCAACGTCGCGCTCGGGCAGGTCGTCACCGCCACCGCTACCCGCAACAGCGCGCCCCTGGACACGTCCGAATTCTCGGCCTGCCGCACCGTGACCGGCCCGCCGGGCGTGACCGTCGCCGAAAGTGGCGGCAGCACCGCCGTCGCGGAGGGCGGCGCAACCGACACGTTCACCGTCGTGCTCACCAGCCAGCCAACCGCCGACGTCACCATCGCGATCGCCCCCGGTACCCAGGTAACTACGACGCCGGCCGGACCGCTCACCTTCACGACGGCCAACTGGAGCACCCCGCAGACCGTCACCGTCGCCGCCGTGGACGACACCGTCGCGGAAGGGCCGCACAACGCTACCATCACGATGACGGCGACCAGCGCGGACGCCGCCTATAACGGCATCTCCATTGCGAACGTGTCCGTTGCCATCACGGACAACGACACGCCCGGCTTCACCGTCAGCCCGACCAGCGGCCTGGTGACCACCGAGGCCGGCGGCACCGCCACCTTCACCGTCCGCCTGAACACTGTTCCGACCGCTCCCGTCACCATTACCCTCACGAGCAGCGACACGACCGAAGGGACGGTCTCGCCGACCACGCTGACGTTCCAGCCCAACGCGACGGCCCTGAACCCCCAGACCGTCACCGTCACCGGCCAGAATGACGCCCTCGCGGACGGTAACGTCGCGTACACCATCGTGCTCGCGCCCGCGACCAGCGCCGACCCGGCCTACAACAACGTCGATCCGCCGGACGTCAGCGTCGTCAACACCGACGACGAGGCGGCGCTGTCGGTCAGCATCAACGACGCGAATGTGACCGAGGGCGATGCCGGGACCAGCACGCTGACCTTCACGGTCACCCTCTCGGCCCCGCCCCCTGCCCCGGTCACCGTCCCGTACACCGTCGCGAATGGGACCGCGACGGGCGGCCCGGTGTGCAGCCCCGGGATCGACTTCGTCAACACGCCGGGCAGCGTGACCTTCCAGACCACCGAGACCCAGAAGACCATCGCCGTCACCGTCTGCGCGGACACCCTCACCGAAGGCCCGGAGACCGTGCTCGTCAACCTCGGCACGCCGACGAACGGCGTCGTGGGGGACGGCCAGGGCGTCGGGACGATCCTGGACGACGACGTGGCCGGGACGCTCTCGTTCACCGCGACGGGCGCGCAGGTGCTGGAGAACGCCGGCAGCATCACGCTGACCGTCCAGCGGACCGGCGTCGGGGGCGGACCAACATCCCCGGCGGCCCCGCCAGCCTCCGCCCCGACGAACGTCCCCAGCGGCAGCGTTGTGCCAAACAGCTCGCCCATCCCCGCCAACCTGCCGAGCGGCAGCATCCGGCCGAACACACCGCCTGCTCCGCTGCCGGGTGGCAGGCAGCCCGGCCCCGGCCCGAGCGCCGTCAGCACCGTCGCCGTCAACTTCGCCACCGCCAACGGCACCGCGATTGCCGGCCAGGACTACGTGGCGACGGCTGGCACGCTGACGTTCGGCCCGACCGAGACGGTCAAGACGATCGTCATCCCGATCCTCAACGACAACGCCCTCGAAGCGAACGAGACGTTCACCGTCACCCTGAGCAGCCCGAGCGGCGGGGTCGCACTCGGGACGACGACGGTCTTCACCGTCACTATCGTGGACACTACCTCGCCGCCGTCGCCCACCATCAAGCCGCCCGACGACGACACTGACAAGCCGCGCAAGCTCACCGACGAGGAGCGGCAGCAGCGCCAGCATACCAACGCCGGCAACAAGGACGACGTCTACACCGAAGGCGACGTGGTGGAGGTTCACCTTGACGAGCAGCCACCCTACATCGTGATCGGCACGCGGGATGGCCTCGAACGGGTCAACCTCCCCTGTGGCCGCGACTGTCCGGCGATCCAGGTGGGAGACTACGTCGAGGCTGACGGACAGAAGCAGAACGAGGCGCTGTTCGACGCGACCGACATCACGGTGTGGCGAGACGGCAAGAAGGTGAAGTAACGCGGAGGCAGACGTCACCGGAGACTGGAATACGGCGAGGGGACCGGACGTTGCAGCACAGTGACCGGCCCCTGCCGTGGCAGACCACTCTCGCCCCACGCCGGGCTCACTCAAAGGGGGATTCCTTGACCGCCGAGGCAAACAACGTAAAGATGTTCACGACCACGTGGTGTGGGTTCTGCAAGGGTACCAAGCGCTACCTCGACAGCAAGGGTGTGGCCTACGAAGAGATCGACATCGAGCAGCAGCCCGAGTACGGCGAGCTCATCGAGAAGAAGACCGGCGGTTTCCGGACCGTCCCGACCCTCGAGATCAACGGCGAGCTGTACGTCAACCCGAGCCGCAAGGAGCTGGACAGCCTCCTCAGCGTCTAGGCCCGTCTGCGCGCCTGGACCTGCCGGCCAGCGCCTCAGGCGCCTCTCCAACCCGAGCTCGCGGCCCGGTATGGCCGTTCACCCCCAGTCAGGCTCGCCTCTGACGGTCTCCGTCCTGCCCATTCGAGGGATCTCGCGCATCGAATCGCCAGATCCCTCGTTCTCTTTCCTGGGCATCCTGAGACCCCTATACTGATGCGCCAGATGACTGGGACACCTCACGTACACGGTCACACCCAGGCTCGACGGCGAGCCCCCCGGCGGCTGACCCGTCGAGAATTGGTCCGACGCCTCAGCGTGCTGGCGTTCGCCATGCCCGCCAGCCTCGGGCTGCTGACCCGTCTCACGGCAGTAGCAGCCGCCGCCCCAGCCGACCAGGCCACCCCGACCACCTCGACACCGTCCACCGCGCCGGCCGCCGAGACGCCCAGTACGACCCCGCCGTCCGCGACCGTGACGACCGCCCCCACCCAGGCCACGCCCACGGTCACGCCGACCACCGCCACGCCGACCAGCACTGCTACCCCGGACATCTCGGCCCGGCCCACCCCGTCCGTGCCCAGCCTCTCCCCAACGGTCACGCGCGAGAGCGTCCTCACCACCCTCAAGCTGACCCACCCGCGCATCATGTTCCAGGCCGACGACGAGGCCCGCATCCGACGCGCACTCGCCTCTGACGCAACCGCCCGCACCTTCCGCGACGCTCTCCTGCGCAACGGCTCGCGCGTCATCACCCAGCCGCCACCCGAGCGCGTGCTGATCGGGCCGCGCCTGCTGACCGTCAGCAGGACCGTCCTGGAGCGCGTCACGACTCTGGGGCTGCTGTACCGGCTGGACGGCGACCGCCGCTGGGCGAACCGCGCCCGCGAGGAGCTGCTGACCGCTGCCGCGTTCTCGGACTGGAACCCGAGCCACTTCCTGGACGTCGCCGAGATGTCGCACGCCTTCGCGGTCGGCTACGACTGGCTCTATGACGCACTCAGCGTCGAGGACCGTACGACCATTCGCAGGGCGCTCGTCGAGAAAGGACTCCAGCCAGCCGAACGGCAGTACGCCGCCCGCGCGTTCTGGACGCGGGCCAGCCACAACTGGAACCTCGTCTGCAACGGCGGCATCGCCATCGCGGCGCTCGCCATCGCCGACGAGGAGCCCGGGCTGGCCGGCAGCGTCCTGGCCCAGGCGCTCGCCTCGCTGCCGCTCGCGCTCGCCACCTACGCCCCTGACGGCGCCTGGCCCGAAGGCCCATCCTACTGGGAGTACGGCACCCTCTACCTCGTCTCGCTGCTGGCGTCCTTGTCCAGCGCCCTCGCCACCGACTTCGGCCTCGCGGACGTGCCCGGTCTCTCGACCACCGGTCGTTTCCGCCTGCACGTCACCGGTCCGACCGGCCTCTTCTTCAACTTCGCGGACGCCGGCCCCCTCGACGGGGACACCCCAATGCTGTTCTGGCTCGCCCGCCGCTTCGACGATCCAGCCCTGGCCGTCGGCGCACGTGACGCGGCGTTCAGCCGCTCCTCGGCTCGCGATCTCCTCTGGTACGACGGGCGTGGCACCGCCGCCGACGTGGCCGCCATGCCGCTCGACGCCCGCTTCCAGTCAACCCATCTCGCCTTCTTCCGCTCGGCCTGGAACGACAAGGGCGCGCTCTACGTCGGGTTCAAGGGCGGCGACAACACTGCCAACCACGCCCACCTCGACCTCGGGACGTTCGTGCTGGACGCGCTCGGCCAGCGTTGGGCCGTCGATCTCGGCCCGGACGACTACGACCTGCCCGGCTACTTCGGCGACGAGCGCTGGACCTACGAGCGGCTGAAGACCAGCGGCCAGAACACGCTGCTGCTGGACGGCGCGAACCAGGACCCGAAGGCGATGGCCCCGCTGACCGGGTTCCGCTCAGACACGGACGGCGGCTTCGCCATCGCAGACCTGACGGCCGCCTACGCAAGCGGCGGTGCGACCCGCGTCCACCGAGGCATCTCGCTCCGAGACGGACGAGCGCGGGTGCTGGTGCAGGACGAGATCGAGACGAGCCAGCCCGTCGATCTGACCTGGACGATGCACACCTACGCGACCGTCACGCTCGAGGGAGATCGGGCGCTGCTCGCGCAGGGTGGCGCCGTCCTCGAGGCACGGGTGCTCTCCCCGGAGGGAGCCAGCTTCACCGTGCAGGACGTCGAGATCCCTCCGCCTCAGCAGCCGGCGGCTGGCCTACACCGACTCCAGGTGCAGCTGCCGGCCGTCACCAGCGTCCAGCTCGCGGTGCTGTTCACCCCACGGCGTGGCCTGAGCTCGGCGATCCCCGGCACGGCCACGCCGGGCACGTTGACAGCCACGGGCATTGCCACCACGCCGGTGCCACCGGAGCTGACGCTGGCGCCGAGCCCGGCCGAGAGTCTGCCACCGCCGGAGATCGTGAGCCTCAGCCGCTGGCTCTGAAGCGAGTAGCGAGTAGCGAGGGGCGAGTAGCGAGTAGCGAGGGGCGAGGGGCGAGCAGTGAGGGGCGAGGGGCGCGATGAATCGCGCCCGTACAGCCTGTGGTCCGGTAGGGGCGCTATTCATTGCGCCCAGAGACCAGATCGGTCGCCGCTGGCGGGCTACAGCAGGACGGTCAGCGCCAGCACGATGGCTGCTGTCACCAGCGACCCGACCGTCATCCAGACCAGGATCCAGAGATTCGGCGGGTTACGCTGGAGCATGTACGGGTGCGGCTCGCCCGGCAAGCGGCGCCGCTCGGACAGCTCGGCATCATCGTCCGACGTCCCGTTGTCTGGGACGCCGGGCAGGAACGGTGGCGAGACGGGCTGGTCAGTCACGCCCAGGACTATACCCGAGGAGCGAGGTGGCGGGTACGCACGCGTCACCTGGTCGCTTCGTGCCGCTCGAGGACACGCTCCCAGTCCGGCCGCCTGGGCACCACGTCGAGATCTTCGATCAGGAAGCGCACCAGCGTATCCGGAGTGACGCTGCCGGTCGGAAAGTGCAGCTTGTGGAGATCTACCGTGTCGTGCTGACCGTGGACGTGAATGTGTGGGCGTGTCACCCGACCGCTGCCATCCGGGTGCCAATGGAACGCAGCGACGATCTCATCCCGACTATCGGCCAGTGTATAGATCCATCCGACGGTGTCCACTCTCCAGAGATCTGCCTCATCAGCCATCGGCACGACAAGATAGCTCTGCGTCACCGAGAGACGCATCGGCCTAAGGCCGCGTGCTCGATCGAGGATCGCGAACCCATCCTGGAACTTGGCCGGGTACGGGCCTCCCGCTCGCCGCATCCGGCCCAGGAAGCCCTCGTCGGTGATGCATCCGAGGGTCTCCTTCAGCGGAGCAAGGAAGGCATCGACAGCCTCCTGGGGCGTCCTACCGGCCAAAGGGGAGCAACATGATCAGCTCGGCGAGCTTGCAGTGAAGCGGGCCGTCTAGCTCGGCGTTGAATGCACCAGCGTCGTACTTCCGAATGAATTCTGGGCCACTCATGCCCATCAACCGTCGAGCCTCTCGGTCGAACAGCGCATGCGATTCGTCGTCGTCGAGGTAACGAATTGGGCTCGTCTCTCGCTCCGGAGTGATCGCCATCTTCGCCTCCGCGACGTCCGTGTGGTTTCCCGCTGCCCACACGTCATCATACCAGGGGCACAGCCACCGAGTATCATCGGGGCGACGAAGCTGCATGGCCTGGGGAGGTCGCCGCGATGGCGCTGGACGGGACAGGATCGGATCGGCCGCTACGAGTCGGGATCGTCGGCTGCGGCGTCATCGCGCGGACCCACATCCGCGCCCTGCTGGCGTTCCCGCGTGAGGCCGTCATCACCGCGCTCGCCAGCCGCTCGCCCGAGAGCATCGCCGGAGCCGCCGTCTATCTGCGCGAACAGGCCGAGCACCATGCCAGAGACGCCGAGGCCGCCGGCGACCGTGACCTCGCCGCCGTCTACCGCGAGCACGCCGCCGAGCTCCCGCATCCGCACGCCGACTGGCGCGCCCTCGTCGAGGATGCCGCCGTGGACGCGGTGATCGTCACGACGCCGCCCTTCCTCCACCGTCCCGTCGCCGTGGCCGCGCTCCAGGCCGGCAAGCACGTCCTCTGCGAAAAGCCGCTCGCCGTCAGCCTCCGCGAAGCCGACGAGATGATCGCGGCGGCACGCACGGCTGGCCGGGTGCTCTCCACCGTCTCGCAGGGCCGCTTCGCCGAGGAGCAGCGCCGCATGCACGCCCTGGTGCGCTCGGGACTGCTGGGCAAGGTGTTCTTCGGGAAGGCAGACGGCCAGTGGTATCGCCCGCCTAGCTACTACGAGCTGTGGTGGCGCGGCACCTGGGACCGCGAGGGCGGTGGCGCGGCCACTGGCCAGGGCATCCACATCCTGGATCAGACGTTGTGGATCATCGGGCAGCGGCCGGTCCAGGTCACCGGCAAGATGGGCACGTTCGTGCACCCGGTCCCCCGCGCCAAGGCCGAAGGCGGCGTCCCGATTGAAGACACCGCGCTCGGCATCGTCACGTTTGAGGACGGCGGGATCCTGGAAGTGTGCGCCACCGTCACCCACCACCTGGAGCGCAGCCAGATCGAGATCGCCGGCGAGCACGGCTCGATGCAAGCGTACCCGTGGGCCGTCTTCTCGGTGGACGACGCGACCAACGAGCGGCTCGCCCGATTCGTGGAGTCTGAGGTCCCAGCCCTGCCCGAGTCGTGGCGCCCGAAGAAGCCCGAGTTTGACGCGTACCGCCGCCCCGGGCCGTCGCTGCTGCCGCCAGTCTGGAGCATGATCCCGCAGCTGGGCGACTTCCTGACGGCCATTCAGACCGGTCAGCCGGCCCTGACCGGCGACGCCGAAGGTCGCCGCGCACTGGAGGTGCTGGCCGGCCTGTACCGTTCGGCCATCACTGGCACGCCCACCGACCTGCCGATCTCGCCAGACGACCCGTTCTACAGCGGCGTCGCGGCCGGGCTCGCCAGCATGCAGTGACCCCTTACGCCAGCGCCCGCACCTTCGGCGCCGCGACGATCGTGTAGACCACCACCAGCACCGAGATCGCGCCGGCTACCACCACCACCGACGGCACGCCAATCAGGCTGCCGGCCGCGCCTTCGAGCATGGTGCCGAGCGGCACCATCCCCATCATCGTCAGGCCGTGCAGGCTGATCACCCGCCCGCGCATCCGGGGATCGGCGTGGGTCTGGAGCATCGTGTTCGTGTTGATGCCCGAGAACGCCGACAACAGCCCGATCCCGCCAGACAGGACCAGCGAGAGCGCGTAGCTCTGCGACAGGCCGAACGCCACCAGCAGCACGCCGAACCCGGCCGCGCTCAGCAGCAGCGCGAACCCACGCCCCTTGTACATCCCGAGCCCGGCCGAGAGCAGCGCTCCGGCCAGCGCCCCGGCCCCGGCCGCCGAGTTCAGCGCGCCCAGGCCAGACGCGCCGACGTCCAGGACGTCCCGCGCGAAGGCCGGCATCAGCTGCCCGAACGGCCGCGCCAGCAGGCTCACAATCGCCATCGAGACGACCAGGCCGCAGAGCGCGGGCGTGCGTCGGATGTAGCGCAGGCCGTCCACGATATTGCCCAGGATGCTGCCGCCCCCCCGCGACGGAGCCCGACCGGAGGCACGCATGGCGATGGCGGCCAGCACGACGGCGCTGTATCCGAAGCCGTTCAGCAGGAACACCGGCCCCTCGCCGATCCACTCGATCAAGACCGCCGCGATGGCCGGCCCGATGATCTGGGCCGTGTTGAATGCCACCGACATCAGCCCGAGCGCCCCGACCACGTCCTTCGAGTCCACGATGGACGAGATCAGCGCCTGCCTGCTGGGCACCTCGAAGGCGAACGCCGTGCCGGTGATGAACGCGATGGCGATGATATGCCAGACGCTGACCGTGTTCGTCAGGCAGAGGACGCCGAGCACGAACACACAGAGCGTCACGACGCCGTTGGCGATGCCGACGATCACCCGCCGGTTGTACCGGTCCGCCGCTGCGCCGCCGATCAGGGTGAACACCAGGGCCGGGATCGCGCGGGCCAGGCCAACCAGGCCGAGATAGAACGCCGAGCCGGTCAGATCGTAGACCAGCCAGCCGAGGGCGACCATCTGCATCCAACTGCCGACGCCCGAGATGCACTGGCCGAAGAACGCGAGGCGGAAGTCGCGGTAGGTCAGGGCGCCGAACCGGCCGCCGCGGGCGAACATGCCGGGCTTCGCGGGCGACTCGGGCGCGACTGCGACCGCCGCTGACGAAAGGGCAGAAATCGCGGCCATCGGCGCCGAGGCCGGCGCTGAAGCAGATGATGGGTCCAGGGTCAACGAAACGGATGAAGATGATGAGGTCGAGGATGTCGATGAAACGGGTAAACCAGACGTCGTTCGCACCTCCCCCTACAAAATGTGAGCGCCGCCCTCGGGCGGCGCCTCTGCCAGCCACCAAGTATACCTGTAGGGCAAACGTCGGTCTTTCCAGGATCGGGGACGCCGAATCTGCCCGTCCGCCACAGCTTTGCGCTTCCGAGACGGCCTCAGCCTTCCAGGGTCTACGGTCCAGAGCGCGGTACGTAGAGCCTGGGGTCTACCGAGTCTAGCGACGTGACCGTGGACGTAGGAAGAAGATTCTGGACGAAGATCACCAGATTGGCCGTCACGAGAGATGCAGCAGGCACGAGAAGCCCTTCAACGTCACGGTTGAGAGCCACCGAAGCAAGAGCCTGCGTGACTGCGTAGTCGTAGTCGTCGGTGAGGTCTGCTGAAGAAAGACCCACGACGGCAGGATCGCGAAGATCAATGACGGCACTGAGTGACACTCGGACTCTGGTCAAGCGCCGGTTGTTGAGCGACGCGAGCGTGGTCGGCTCAAGGCGGCGCGTGAGCTCGGCAATAGCGCCGCCATCGCTCAGCGAGAGGTACAGCGCAGGCCAGCAAGGGCCGTTAGGGAAGGAGTCAGGGGCCTGATGGTAGCGCCCCGATACAAGACGGGAGCCGCCGGGGTCAGTCGCACTGTACCGACGGCCATGATTTCTCCAGGTTATTCCTGACCAGGGTGAGGCTGTGAGCGTGCCGAGGAGTTGTATCGCATCATGAAGAGCGCCAGAGCTCACATCACACCAGCACGCATCCAGACTGGACAAGTTATAGCGGACGAGATGTTGCCGACGAGTATTGACCGATGCACCGGTACATCGTAAGATAGTAGTGGATGCGATATGCTGGTTTTCTCGGCATATTCTCTCTACCAATGCCGTTGACGCGAGGGAGCACCTCGCGACACGGAGGAGACGTTACGAGTGGGCATGCTGGGAACATCACGCATCCAGATCACCCTTGAGCCAGCCATCAAGCAACTTAAGGAAGACTTCGGATTCAGCGGTCGCGACCTTGCCCAGGCCGTTGGCGTTGACCAACGCACAATCGCACGTTGGGCATCCGGCGATGCGTTCCCACGCACCGATGCGCGCGATCGACTCGAGGCGCTCGCTGAGTTGGACGAGCTCCTTGCCGAGACGTTCATCTCCTGGGAAGCCGCTCGTGCGTGGCTTCAGACGCCGACACGCTACCTTAGCGACATGGCACCAGTTGATGCGTTGCGAGCAGGACGGACGGACCGCGTCGTCGCGCTCATCGAGGCGATCGACTCCGGGTTCGCCAGCTAACGGGGCGGTTTAGCCACCTCTGCCTATCGGAGGAGACGGGTTACGGCTCGCCTTCGGGATCACGAACCGCAGCGCCGAGAGCGTCGCCGAGACCCGCGCCACCTTGTTGTCCACCAGTCCTGCCGCCTTGCCGGCCGCCATCACGTCCGTGTCCCGCAGGTCGGCGCGGCCCTTCGGGTGGAGCACCCAGACCGCGCCAGCCTGCACGATCCACTCCCGCAGCGCACCCAGCGCCGCCAGGTCGTCCCGACTCCTGACCTCCACGAAGACCAGATCGACCTGCCTATCGGGCGCTTCGGGCGGCAGCGCGCCAGTCCCGACCGGCGGAAGCTCCGTCAGCATCGTCGCGGAGCGCAGCTTCGCCAGCAGGTCGGCGTCGGTCAGGCCAACGGCGCACGCCCGTTGGCCCGGCTTGACGCCAAGCTTGTCCAGCAGCGTGCGCGGGTTCAGGATCTTCGCCGCCCAGCGCTCCGCCGTCGCCCCCAGCTCCAGCACGACCGCCTCGCCGCCCCGGCGCAGCGTCAGCCGGCCGTCCGCCGCCTCGACTCCGTCCAGCTCCGTAAACCGCAGCCGGGCACGGTGCTCGCCTCGCAAGATCAGCTCGTCACTCTCCAGCAGCGCCTTCACCTCCACCGTCTGCTCGCCCACCCGCGCCAGACAGCGCGCCTCCTGCCCCATGCCCCCTCCTGTCTCCTGTCTCCTGACTCCTGTCTCCTCGCCCAGCATACGCCCCGTCCCGCCTGACCCACGTCACGACCGTGCGCCATAATCGCCGCATGGCCGAGCGCTTCACCAACCACCTTGCCGCCCTCGCCGCGCCGATCTGGCAGGCCCAGCACGCGCATCCCTTCGTGCGCGGCATCGGCGACGGCACCCTCGACGTCGAGCGGTTCGCCTTCTGGATTCGCCAGGACTACCTGTTCCTGATCGAGTACTGTCGGCTGTTCGCCCTGGCCGCCGCGCGCGCCCCGGACCTCGAGACCATCGGCCGCTTCGCCGACCTCCTCCAGGCGACCGCCCGCACCGAGATGGACCTGCACCGTGGGTACGCCGCCCAGTTTGGCATCTCGACGGACGCCCTCGAACGCGAGACGATGGCGCCCACCACGCGCGGCTACACCGACTTCCTGCTGCGCGTCGCCACGACCGGCGACTTCGCGGAGCTGGCGGCCGCCCTCCTGCCGTGCATGTGGGGCTTTTCCCAGATCGGGCAGCGGCTCGCCGCTCAGCCCCGCCCTGCCGACGCCCGCTACGCGGCCTGGGTGGAGATGTACGCCGATCCGGAGTTCGCCGCCCTGGCGGACTGGTGCCGGGAGCTGGTGGACCGCCTCGCCGACGATGCCGGCCCGGCCACTCGCGCTCGGATGGCCGCCGCGTTCGTCACCAGCAGCCGCTACGAGCTCGCCTTCTGGGAGATGGCGCTCACGTTGGAGCGCTGGCCCGATCAGGGGTGACCGTTTACGCAGGCTTAACGCGCTGACTGTCACCTCGACATGTTCCGTTAACCTCGGACATGCAGTATGGGTCCGTCCACCTCGCGGCACGGCCCTGAACGCTCGCTCACGCTGTCGCAGCCTCTGAAGGCCGTGGCCCCGTCGAACAGACCGAGAGCCGGTCATGCGACCTCGATCCGCTCGCGTCCGGTCGCCAGATCACGATGGGCACTCCGGATGCGCGAACCGCTCGACGCATGTCAGCACATCGGCCTGCCCGCCACTTCACTCAGGCCAGGAGGCTTCGCATGTCCTGGAATGTGCTCCCCGCGCGGCTCACCCGCAAGCGGCCGCTCGTCGCCGCCACTGTGGTCGGCGTCGGCGCCCTGCTGACGACGACGGTCCTGGCAGCCCAGGACTTCGGCCAGTTCGTCCAGAGTCAGCTCGCCGCTCACGGTCAGGAGCAGTTCGGCGTCAACCGCCCCCTGGAGCGCTCGTCGCCGAATCAGGTGACCGCGGCTCAGGCGACCGCCGATCCCACCACGCTCTTCACCCTGGCCGGCGGCCTGCGAGCGCGCGTCGTCAGCAGAGGGGTGGCGGCCCCGAATATCGACCAGATGGCGCTCTGGCCTGACGATCGGAACCCCACCCACCTGATCGCCTGCAACGAGCAGGGAACGGGCGATCCCGGGCTCCAGCGCATCGAGATCGCGACCGGCGCGGCTGAGACGATCGTGACCGGCACCACCGAGTGCGATCCGGTCCGCAAGACGCCCTGGGGCACGATCCTCTTCGGCGAGGAGGCCGGCGGCGGCGCGAACGGCGGCGCGCTGTACGAGCTGATCGACCCGCTGCACACCACCGGCGTCACGCTCAACCGGGCCACCGGCGCCTTCAGCGGCGGCACTGGCGCGGCGAACCTCACGGCACGACCGGCTCTCGGGCGGCTCTCCTTCGAGGGTCTGGCGATCTACGCAAACGGCCTCGTCTACTATGGCGACGAGCAGCGCCCGGCGAACGGCACGCCCGGCGGCGCCTACTTCAAGTTCGTGCCGACCACGCCCCGAAGCACGAGCGCCCCGCCGATCGCGAGCTTGAGCCAGTCACCGCTGGCCGCGGGCAAGGTGTACGGCCTGCGGGTCGGCAAGCGTGCCAGCACGCCGGACTTCGGGCAGGGTACGGCGTACGGCTTCGGGCAGTGGATCGACCTTGGCGCCGGCTCGAACGCCGACCTGCGCGCCCTTGCCGTCACGAACAAGCTCACCGGCTACTACCGTCCTGAGGACATCGACATCGACCGGGTGCAGGAAGCCCAGGGGCGCGTCTACTTCTGCGGCAACAACACCGGTAACGAGTCAGAGGACCAGTACTACGGCGAAGCGATCTGCATGTCGGACGGCACCCTCGCCACCGCGACGGCGAACACCGCCGTACCAGAAGTGCAGCCGTTCGTCATTGGCAACCCGTCGCTCGCCATGCCGGACAACATCGCGTATCAGCCCCGCACCGGCAACTGGGTCATCCACGAGGATGCCGACACCGGCTACAAGACCCCGCACAACGACGACCTCTGGGACTGCCTGCCGGACGGCGCAGACGACGACCAGCTCGGCGACGGCTGCATTCGGATCGCCACCCTCAACGACCTGACGGCCGAGTGGACCGGCGGCATCTTCGACGCCACGGGCACGCGGTTCTTCGTGAGTATCCAGCACAACGTCACCGGCAAGGGCATCATCGTCGAGATCACCGGCTGGGGCCGCGGCGGCGACGACCACGACCGTGGCGATGACGGCGACGATCGCGGCCACGGCGGCGGTCGCTGACAGGCCGGTGGGATACGTCGGCTCAACGCCACCCTCACTGGATGACGTCAGTCGCCTGCTGCAAGACGGACGACAGCACGGTCAGTCCGAGCGCCTGCGAGGTCTTGAGATTGACCACGAAATCAAGAGAGGTCGGCTGCTCCATCGGGATCTCGCCTGGGTTCGCGCCCTTGAGGATCTTGTCCACGTAGCTGGCTGCACGATGGTACATGTCCGCGTAGTTTGGGCCGTAGCTGATCCATCCACCGTCGTCCACGAAGACGCGTTGCGGATAGACCGCCGGCAGCCGACGGTCGGCGGCGAACGTCGTGATGAGGGCACGATTCAGGGTCATGAAGGAGGAGTCCAGGACGATCAACGCCTCGGGCCGATCTCCTCGGATGGCGTCGAAGAACGCGGTGGGAGAGCCAGGCACCCTCGCCCCGAGCTCCCGTGTCATGTCGTAGTGACGAAGCGTGAGCCCGAGTTTCGTGGCCGCCGCGTCGATCGCCTGTGCCTGGTTGGCCGTTCCGAAGCCACCATCCAGGACCGCGACGCGGGCGATCGACGGGCAGGCTTCCCTGAGGATCTCCAGACGCTTCGTCGCCAGCGCAGGGGTGCTCACGCTGATTCCGGTCACGTTCCCGCCGGGCCGCGCGAGACTCGCAACCATGCCGACGTCGACGGCATCAGCCTGGACGACGACCGTCGGGATCTTCTCCGACGCACGCAGGACGTTCGTCCCCGCCCCCCCTGAGACCAGCACGTCAACCCGCAGCTGCATCAGCTCAGAGGCGAGTGCCGGCAGCTTTTCGAGCGGTCCGTTGGCGAAGCGCCGCTCGACGACGAGGTTCTCTCCCTCGACGTACCCGAGCTCGCGCAGGCCCGCGAACAGCGCTTCGTGATACGGCTCGGGCACCTGCGCGAGAAAACCGATCCGCCGTGTCTCGGGAGGCTGACGCGGCCCGGCAAGCCGCGAGCAGCCGGCCAGCAACCCGATCCCGACCAGACCCAGCCCACCTTGGATGAACTGGCGGCGACTCGGACGGCCCAGCACGCGTCTCACTGGATGACCTCGGTCGCCTGCTGCAAGATGGACTGAGGGATCGTGAGACCAATCGAGTGCGCCGTCTTCAGGTTGACGACGAGCTCGAACGTGGTCGGCTCCTGAACGGGGAGATCGGCCGGACTCGCGCCCTTGAGGATCTTGTCGACGTAGATCGCCGCGCGACGGAAGATGTCCGGGATGTCGGGGCCGTAGTACATCAGACCGCCGGCCACAACATATTCCCGATTCTGGGTGGCGGTTACCAGCCGATGCCGGACTGCGAATTCCGCAATCCGACTGCGTAAGGGCGATAGCACGTTGTTGGTCTGGACGATGAGGGTGTCGAGGTGACCGTCGATGGCCGCTTGCAGAGCGCCATCGAGATCATCGGGGCGATTGACCTCCAACGTGCGGACCACCATGCCGAAGAACCTGGCCGCTGCTTCGGTGTCGGAGAGCTCCCGGCCCCGGTCCGGCAGGGAGGGGGTCCACAGGAAGCCGACTCCCAATAGCCCCGGCCGAACCTCCCGAAGCAGCTCCAGCCGTTTTGCGCTCAACTCCGCCTGCAGATTGCTCAGCCCGGTCACATTGCCCCCGGGGTGGGCCAGGCTCATAACCAGGCCCGCGCCCACGGGATCGCCACCTCCGGCGGTCATGACGATGGGGATCGTATCGGTCGCCTCCTTGGCTGCCCGAATCGCGGCTGCACCCCGCGCGACAATGACGGCGACCGGCAGCCTGACCAGTTCGCGGGCGCGGTCACCGAGGCGGTCCTGCTGTCCGTCCCCATATCGGACCTCGAGGGTGAGATCCCGTCCCTCGACCAGATTCAACTCGGCCAGACCCTGGCGGAAGGGCTCCAGGTCGAGTGCTGGTTCAGCAGACGTCCCAGCCACCAGAAACCCGACTCGAGGAACCTTCGGCAACCCAGACGCCGACGAAGACAGTCGCGAGCAGCCGGCCAGCAGCCCCAGTCCAGCCAGAGCCAGGCCACCCTGCATGAACTGACGGCGGCTCCGGCCCGTCACTGGATGACCTCGGTCGCTTGCTCCAGGATCGACTGGGGAACGGTGAGGCCAATCGCCCGAGCCGTCTTCAGGTTGACGACGAATTCGAACTTGGCGGGGCGTTCGATGGGCAACTCGCCGGGGTTGGCTCCGTTCAGGATCTTGTCAACGTAGCCTGCCGCGCGCCGATACAGGTCCGGAATGTTCGGCCCGTAGGCGAGCAGCCCGCCGACACGCGCGACCGACGGTGTCGCAGACACTGTCGGCCAGCGGTTCTGCGCCGCGACTTCCACAATTCGGGGGACGAGCGGCGCGAGAAATCCGGACGCCCCCGTCATGTGGAGCCCGTCGGCGTGCCAGGCTATCGCGGAAGCCAGGGTGGCGTCGAGATCATCAGGGCGATCCAGTTTCAGGGAGAGAATCTGAAGGCCTAACACTGGCGCGGCAGCCTCAACCTGCCGGATTCGGCCAACCTGGAGTCCGGTCCAGAGCAGGGCCACGCGCGTCATGCCCGGAGCCAGATCCCGCAACAGCTGCAGTCGTCTGGCTTCTTCCTGACCCGCTGTTACTGCCAGACCTGTGAGGTTGCCACCCGGCCGGGCCATGCTCGCGACAAATCCGTCCGCCACCGGGTCGTCGGCAGTCGTAAACACGACAGGGACCGTCGTACTTGCCTGCCGAATCGGTTCGAGCCCTGTAGGCGTCCGTTAAGATGACGTCCGCGGGCAGCGCCACCAGATCAGCAGCCAGCGCCGTGTCTCCTCGGCTCGCCCGTCCACGTAGCGGTCCGTCAGCACGAAGTCCTGGCCCTCGACGTAGCCGAGCTCTGCCATGCCAGCTCGAAAAGCTGCGAGGTTCGCTACCGCCGGGCGGCGACCCTGTTCCCAGATAGCCAATGCGTCGTGGGCCGCGCCCCAGCTGCGAGACTGCGGCAGACCGCAGCTCGGCCAGCAGCCCCGCCCCAGCGAGACCCAGACCGCCCTGGAGCACGCGACGGCGACTCGGATGGTTCAGCGATCGTCTCACGGATGACCTCCGTTGCCTGCTGGAGAACTGACTGTCCAGGAATGGTCAACCCAAGCGTCGGGCCGTCTTGAGGTTGATCACGAAGTCGAGGACGGTTGCCTGCTCGATGGGCAGATCGCCGGCTCGCTCCCTTGAGGATCTTGTCCACGTAGGTGGCGGCCTGGCGTGACAGCCCGACCAGACTCGGGCCATAGCTCAGGAGGTGATCCGCGTTGATGCTCGTGCGAATTTCCGCGATCGTGGAAGCCGGGCCTGGAGCGCCAGCGCGGCGATCTCGAAACCGGTACCAGCCCTCGCCCCCTGACTCAGCACGAGCATGGCGTCAGCCCGCTGCGCCACCGCCAGTCTGAACATGCTCGCCACTGAGCTAGATGCTGGCGCCTGCTGGAAGACCCTCCCAGCTTCGCCGCGCTTTGCGCCTCGAGCCACTCTGGCCACTTCGGCGCAAAGTCCACGGCCCCAAACACTGCGACGCGAGAAAGATTCGGCACGACCTGCTTCAGGAGCCAGCCGCTCCCAACCGTCTGATGAGCCATCGAGCGACACCAGTGACGTTGCCACCCGGATGGGCCAGATTGGTGACCACTCCGGCCGCCACTGGATCGCCGCCGCTCGCCATAGGCGATCGGTACGTACGGGTGACCCCCGTATTCCGATGGTGTGCCCGCCGCCCGAGACGATCAGGTCAACCTTGAGCCTCCCAGCTCGCTGATCGCAGGGATGCTGGCCGCCTCGCTGACCGGGTACCGATCCTCGATCAGTATGGACTCGCCCTCGACGTAGCCGAGATCGCGGATTCCGCCCGGAATGCCTCGAAAGTCCCTCGGCGAATCTGATCGCGCGTATCCGCAGCGATATACCCGATCGAGGACCTTCGCTGGTGGCCGCAGCAGGGCGGGAGGATTCCGCAGCCGGCGAGCAGCCCCACTCCAGCCAGGCCCAGGCTGCCCCGCAGCAAGCGACGGCGACTCTGACCCCTCACTGGATGACCTCGGTTGCCTTGCTCCAGGATCGACTGGGGAACGGTGAGGCCAATCGCACGTGCCGTCTTCAGGTTGACGACGAATTCGAACTTGGCGGGACGCTCGATAGGCAACTCGCCGGGGTTGGCTCCTCTCAGGATCTTGTCAACGTAGCCCGCCGCGCGCCGAAACAGGTCAGGGATGTTCGGCCCGTAGGCAAGCAGCCCGCCGACGCGCGCGACGGAGGGCGTCGCAGACACAGACGGCCAGCGGTTCTGTGCCGCAAGCTCCACAATCCGCGGGACGAGCGGTGCAAGGAATGCGGCTGCCCCGAGCATGATGAGCCCCTGAGCGCGCCGGGCGAGCGTGCCAGTCATCATAAGGTCGAGATCGTCCGGGCGATCCAGCAGCAGCGGGACAACCTGAACACCCAACACCTGCGCGGCAGCCTCGATCTGCCGAGCTCGGCCGGGCTGGAGACCGGCGGCGTTCGAGAGGAGGGCCACGTGAGTCATACTCGGGGCAACCTCACGCAGCAGCTGCAGTCGTCTGCCCTCTTGCTGCCCCGCTTCCATTGTCAGACCCGTGAGGCTGCCGCCCGGTCGCGCCATGCTGTCAACATACCCGTCCGCGACTGGATCGTCGGCCGTCGTGAAGACGACAGGGATCGTTGGGGATACCTGCTGGATTGGGCGGATCCCCCTGTAGGCGTCCGTCAGGATGACCTCGACGGGAAGTGCGACCAGCTCGGCAGCAAGCGCCGGCAGCGTCTCGGCTCGCCCGTTCTCGTAGCGGGCCTCCAGCGTGACGTCGCGCCCTTCGACGTAGCCGAGATCGGCCAGGCCAGCTCGGAACGCTGCGAGGTTGACTTCGGATGAGGCAACCGACCCTAGCGACAGGTAACCGATGCGGCGCGGCCCAGACCCCCACAGACGGCGAACTGGCGCACGGCCGCAGCCGGCGAGCAGCCCGACCCCGGCCAGACCCAGGCCGCTCTGAATGAGCTGACGGCGGCTCTGGCCCCTCACTGGATAACCTCGGTTGCTTGCGCGAGGATCGCGTGGGAGAAAGTGAGCCCGAGTGCCTGGGCGGTCCTCAGATTGATCGCCAGATCGAACGTCGTCGGCTGCTCTATGGGCAGGTCCGCTGGCTTCGCACCTTTGAGGATCTTGTCCACATACGTAGCGGCGCGCCGTGCCATGTCGGGTCGGTTCGCCCCATACGCCATCAGACCTCCACGACTTGCCGCATCCGTGGGCTGCCACATCGAGGGTAGTCGACACCGCACCGCCAGTTCGGCAATGCGTGTCGCGTTGGTCGTGATCCATGGGCCGGCGAGGGCGAAGAGGCCATCCGCACGTTCGCGCACGGCGGTCTCGAAGGCGCGCTCCAGATCCACATCGCCAGATGTGCTCAGATACACCAGTTCCAATCCCAGAGTGTGGCCCGCTGCCTCCACCGCGGCTGCCGCGCGCGGTCCGAGCGGAGCGGAAGCATCGGCAAGGACGGCCACCCGGGAGAGCGTGGACACTGCCTCCTGGAGGAGTTGGAGCTGCCGGCCGGCCAGCAGTGGCGTGCTCAGTCCGGTGATGTTGCCGCCGGGGCGGGCGAGGCTGTCCACGAAGCCAGTGTTCAACAGGTTCCCGACGCCAGCGTTCACCAGCGGGATCGTCGAAGTCGCGGCTCGAAGCGCGACGATGACCGCTGAAGATGGTCCGACTATGACCGCCGGCTGCAGGCGCACGAGCTCCGCCGCCGGCTCCGCGAGTCGATCGTCGCCGTCGGCCGTGTGCACGTCGATCAGGAGATCTTGACCCTCGACGTAGCCGAGATCACGGATGCCCTCGCGGAGGGCGGCGATCACCGTGTCATCCGTGGCATTGATCGGGCTGCCCCACAGGACGCCGACTCTGTGGACAGGCGGCGTTCGCCACCCCGTGAGCGACGGGAGGCCGCAGCCGGCGAGCAGCCCGACCCCGGCCAGACCCAGCCCTCCCCGTAGCAGACGCCGTCGATTGTGCTGCACCCGCCGACCGTGGGCCACAGGAGTCCGCTCCTTCGGCACCGCCCACTCAGCGGTAGAGGCGGACTGGCCTCATCTGCACGTAGCCCGCAACGAGGGATCCAAGATAGCACGTGAGGTATTCGTCAGTCTGTGACGCGACTCACACCTTGTGGCTCGGACTGTGGCAAAAGCCAACCTGGCTCGACGCACAGACCGTCCTCGCCAACCGCGAGCAGATTCAGACCCAGGATCGGGCCGCTCCGGCAAGCTCAGATCGGCCGCCCGTCATGCCGACGGCGGGATCTGAGCGGCTCGGAGCCTGAGCTGGCCCTCGTCTACGCCGCGCGCGGCAGCAGACGCACCGGCCGCCGCCCCAGCCCGAGGCTCACCGCGAAGCAGAGCGCCGAGCAGAGCACGATGCTCGCCCCCGAGCTGATGCTCAGGTGGTAGGAGAGCAGCAGGCCGCCGAACGCGCTCAGGCAGCTCACCACCACGGCGGTCAGCATCATCGTCGGCACCCGGTCCGCCAGTTGCCGCCCCGCCGAGGCCGGGATCACCAGCAGCGCCGTCACCAGAATCACCCCCAGCGTCCGCAGGCAGACGATGACGGTCAGCCCGATCAGCCCGAGCAACAGGTAGTAGATGGCGCGCGTCGGCACGCCCATGACGCGCGCCATCTCCGGATCGAACGCCAGCAGGATCAGCTCCTTCTGGAGCAGCAGCACCACGGCGATCACCACCACCGCCGCGATGCCCAGCAGAGCGAGATCGACCGGCCGGATCGCCAGCACGTTGCCGAACAGGTAGCTGTTCAGGTCCGGAAAGACCCGCACGGCGCTGATCAAGGCGATCCCCACCGCCGCCGAGGTCGCGAACACCACCCCGACCGCCGCGTCGAAGCGGGTGCGGGTCCGCTCGGCGAGGTAGCCGATGAGCAGCGCCAGCCCGATCCCGAACGGCACGCTCACCAGCAGGAGGTCAAGCTTGAGGATGAACCCGAGCGCCAGCCCGGCCAGGCTGCCGTGCGAGACGCCCTCCCCGATGAACGCCAGCCCGAGCAGCACGACGAACGTCCCGACCACCGCGCACAGCACCGAGACGCCCACCGCGCCGAGCAGCGCCCGCTGCATGAACGGGAGTGACAGCGGCTCGATCAGCCAGCCGAACGCCGAATCCATCCCTGATGCCCCTCGCCCACTGAGTCGCAAGCCATGGTCTTCTTCGTGCCTCTCTCGGATCCTGTCAGTTGATGTGGGAATGTCGTCGACCGCTCTTCCCGGCGTTCCGTGTGCTCCATCTTAGATCGTAGCGGGCGGGCGGCTGTCCAGCCCGAGCAGCCCCGGCTCCGGCCGCGTCGGGTGTCCGTGTCCCGGCTGCCTGGTCCCCGGCGACCCGTGCCGGTCGAGCAGGTGCGGCGTGTCTGGCGTCTCGACGGCAAGATGCCCGCGCGAGAGGCACCAGAAGGCATCCAGCTCCAGCGGCTGGAGCTCGTGGACGTCGTGGGTGGCGATCAGCATCGGCAGTTGCTGCGCGCGCAGCTCGCTCAGCAGCCCGCCGATCCGCGCCCGGTTCTCTTCGTCCACGCCAGCGGCCGGCTCGTCCAGCACTAACAAATCTGGCTCCTGAGCCAGCGCCCGCGCCAGGAACGCCCGCTGCTGCTGCCCGCCCGACAGCGTGCCGAACGGCCGCCGCTCCAGGCCGCCCAGGCCAACGCGGACCAGCGCATCACTCACCAGCGCCCGGTCCCGACCAGACGGGCCTCGCAGCAGCCCGAGCCGCCCGACCCGGCCCATCAGCGCCAGGTCGAAGACCGTGACGGGAAAGGCGCGGTCCACCTCGCGCAGCTGCGGCACGTAGCCAATCTGGTGGTGCCGTCGATCCAGCCGTGACGGCGGCGAGCCGAGCACCTCGACCCGCCCGCCGAGCGGCTCCAGCAGCCCGAGCACCAGCTTCAGGAGCGTGCTCTTGCCGGCCCCGTTCGGCCCGAGCAGCGCCACGACCTGCCCACGCACGAGCGTGGCGCTCACACCCTCCAGGACGATCCCGTGATCGTAGCCGGCCACCACCCGATCCAGGAGGAGGGCCGGCCGCGCGTTTCCAGGGAGGCCCAGCCGGGCTTTCTCAGACACGGTCATTTGAGGGCGCTCACGATCGTGTCGGCGTTGAGCTGCATCGCGCCAAGATACGTGTTCGTGGGCGCCTCCCTGCCGAGCGTGTCGGTGAACAGGTTGCCGACGTAGGTGGCGCCGGTGTCGCTCGCCAGGAGCGCGATCGTGCGGTCGCTGAAGCCGGCCTCCCCGAACACGGCCTTGACCCGACTGCTCTTCACCGTCTGCACCAGTTGCGCGTACTCCTGCGCCGAAGGATCGGCGCCCGGGCTCGCGCTGACGATTGCCAGATACTGAAAGCCGTACCGCTTCGCGAAGTACGGGTAGGCGTCGTGGGTCGTGACCAGCACACGCTGCTCAGGTGGCAACGAGGCGACTTGCTGTTGGATGTACCCGTCCAGCTGCGTCAGCTTCGCGGCGTAGGCGGCAGCGTTCGCGTCGTACGTCGCGGCGTTCGCCGGATCGACCCGCCCGAGCGTCGTGCGGATCACCTCGACGTAGCTGACGGCGTTCTGAACGTCCAGCCAGAGGTGCGGGTTGCCGCCCTGGTCGGCGCCCTGGCCGAAGCTGGTGATAGTCGGCAGGCCGTCGGAGAGCGTCACGATCTCGAGCCGCGGGTCGCCCACCGACTCGGCCAGGCGCTCCAGATACGCCTCCAGCCCGAGGCCGTTCGCGAAGAAGACGCGCGCCTTGCCGACCGCGGTCGCGTCGGCCGGGGTCGGATCGTACTCTTCCGGCTCGCCGCCCGGCGGCACCAGCGCCGTGACCTCGACGCGGTCGCCGCCGACGTTCTGGATCAGGTCGGCGATCGGGCCGATGCTGGTGACGACCCTCAGCGTGCCGCTCTGCGCGACCGGCTGCCCGCCGGGTCTGGCCGACAGGCGGGCAGCTGTCTGGGCCATCACGCCCGATGCGAGCAGGCCGCCGACGACGACGCCGACCAACAGGAGCGCAGCGGCGAGCCGGAGCGAGACGCGGAGCATGAACGCCTCCAGAGAGCGTCGGCGAGTGGAACCGGTGCTTAGAGAGACTGATTCTCAACAGTATGCGGGATGCCATCACCGCTTGTCGATACTCAATCTCAACAAGACAGACTGTAACCGCTACGAGCTTCGGTGTCAAGGGGCTGGCCGCGCGGGCGGATGCAGGAATCCGGCAGGCACCCGCCGCGCGGGCCGACGCACGTCGTCGAACAGCAAACAGCGCCGACCAGATCGAGCTCTGGTCGGCGCTGCGTGTCGCGATGGCTGGCACCGGCGGGGTCGGTCGTGGGCGACCCCGCGGCACGCCTGAGCTGCCTCCTTCTACGGAGGGGTGCGGAAGGACGTTAGTCGCGCCGTCCGCGTCGGCGGATCAGCGCGAAGCCGAGCGCTGTCAGCGCAGCGCCAGCGGCGCTGAAGCCGACCGTGAGCGGCATCGGATCGACCGGGACGCTACCGGTGCGCGGGAGCGCGGCCGGCGACGCGACCGGAGCCTGGGCCGGAGCGGCCGGCTTGGCAGCCGGAACCGCCGGAGCAGCCGTGGCAGCGGGAGCCGGGGCCGGGGCGGCCGCCGGGGACGGGGACGCAGCCGGGGCTGGCGGCGTCTGGGCAGCGGTGATCTCAGTCGTGCCGGGGGCCAGGACCCACCAGACACCACCCACCTTCTGTCCGAGGGTGTCGCCCGCCTTCTTGTCGTCCTTCCAGTAGTACAGCGGGATCTGGTTGTACGTCACCTGCTTGGTGCCGTCCGTCCGGTCGATCACGCCCAGCGTGCCGCCGAGGTCCGAGGAGCCGGTCGGAGCGCCAGCAGCCGGCGGGCGCAGGATCGGCCAGTTCGTCTCACACTGGCTGGTGGCCGTGTTGTAGCAGTTCGACTTGCCCTTCTCGTCGCGCGAGTACAGGTACAGCGTCATGCCCTTGCCGTCAACCAGGATCTTGCCGAGAACCGGGTCAGTCGCCACTTTGACGGTCGGCTCCGCTTGCGCGAGTGCCGGGGTGGGCGCCAACGGGGCAACAATCACGAGGCCGAGAGCGACGGCCAGGAGAGGAACGACCAGGCGTTGCAACATCTGTGCAGACCTCCTTCGCCAGGCACTGATGATCTCAGTGTGAGCGCTCCGGTGCAAGGGGAAAGGGCCACGAATTCGGGGAATTGCGCGCTCACACGGCCAGCTAACGGTGCCAACCGCGCTATCTACGCACGACGGGCCGTGTTTGGATCTCACCCGAGCCAAGATTGGGCGCACGCGGCAAGAACGACTCCAGCAGCGCCGACTTCAGTGGCGCTGCTGGAGCGACTCAGGCCGGGCTCGGCGTCTGCGTCTCAGCACGGCGGACGCTCGCGCGCAGGGTCAGAGCGATCAGGGCTGCCAGGAACGGCAGTCCGGCGCAGATGTCCGCCACCGCGCTCAGGCCGATCCGCTCTGCCAGCGCCGCCAGCGGCGTGACGGCCAGCCCGCCCATCCCGATCGTGAACCCGAGCATCAGCCCGGAGACCATCGCCACGCTGCCCGGCATCAGCTCCTGGCCCCGCACCGTCAGCGCCACCATCGAGCCGGTCAGCGTCAGGCCCACCAGCGCCGCCCCGATCCAGAGCGATGGCCCCGGCCCATGCAGCATCAGCCAGCCGCACGGCGGGCTCAGCAGCAGCGAGCCGACGATCACGGCATCGCGCCCGAAGCGGTCCGCCAGGAAGCCCGCGATCAGCCCGCCGACGCCGCCGAAGAAGAGCAGCAGCGCCAGCGCCGAGGCGCCATCCTCCACGCTCTGGCCGCGCTCCACCAGCAGCAGCGGCAGGAACGTCGCCAGCCCCACGTTCGCCCAGGCCCGCAGCGTCGAGATGCCGAGCAGCCGCGCCAGAATGCTTCGGTGCTTCACCAGGATCGCCCCGAACGACTCTGAGCGCCTCGCCGTCACCTTGCGAGCCGGGACCACCAGGAACGCGATAAGGGCCATCAGCAGGCACGGCAGCGCCAGCGGCAGGCTGATCGCCGGCCCCCAGGATGCCAGCCCCACCCGCATCGCGGCCGGGCCGACCGCCAATCCGAGGTTGCCGGACGTGATGTACAGCGACATCATCTGGCCACGCCGCGCTCCCGCGATGTCGCTGATCGAGGCCGTGGCGACCGGATGGTACGCCGACGTCCCGAGCGCCCCGAGGATCAGCAGGAACAGCAGCACCCAGTAGCTCGGCGCGATGCCGATGCCGCCCGCGCCTATCGCCGTGGCGGCCAGGCCGGCCCAGGTCAGCCAGCGCAGCGGGTAGCGGTCCGCCAGGTGCCCGAGCAGCGGCTGCGCCAGCGACGAGGTCACCTGATACAGGCCAACGGCCAGCCCGGCCTCGGTCAGCGTGATCCCGAGCGACGGGATCAGCAGCGGCAGCAACGTGGGCAGGAAGAAGACGTAGCTGTCGTTGACGAGGTGGGAAGCCGCCAGCGTCCAGAAGATCCGGCCGGAGCGGCCGCTCAGCATGTGCGTCGTCGCGGCATGTCGGTCACGATGTCTGTCTCAGTGCGGGCATCTGAATCGCCAGGACTGCGCTGGCGCGTCGATGCTCGCGCTGAGCCTCAATGGGTGTGGCCGCCGGGGCCGTGGGTGTGCCCGCCGGGGCCATGCGTATGGCCGTGCGGCGGGCCGGACGGCGCCGGCCCTGGCGGCCTGACCCCGGAGACTGGCGTGGACGACTTGCCGCCGAAGACGATCATCTCCATTGGCGGCGAGAACAGGCGGGTCGCCGGCGCGCCATCCTCGGGGCAGACCACGCCTTCTGTGCCCTGCGAGAAGCTGCGAAACGCCTCGAAGACGGTCTCGCAGCTCGAGCAGCGAAAGTCGTACTTTGGCATCGCGGTGCCCTTCGATTGTTGCGAGTGCTTGCACCAGGATAGCCGATCCCCCTACACCCCCGCCGCCGAGCGGTCCTTCACGCGGGGGCGGACCTGCTCGGCCAGCAGGCGCAGGCTCTGGAGCACCGTCTCCTGGGGCATCCCCGGCCAGGTGATCCGGAAGATCATCGTGTCCGCGCCGGTAGCGTCCACGCAGCGTTGGATCTCGTCGGCGCAGCTAGCGGGGTCTCCGAAGATGAACCGGTCCCGCAGCAGATCGTCGAACGCCTGGGTCATGTCGTCGTCGCTCGGGAGGGCGCGCTGCTGGCCCCAGGCCACGTACGCCTTGTACTTCTGCTCCAGGCTCGGTCGGGCGAGCTCCAGGGCGGCCTCGCGGCTCGGCCCGACGCAGACCTCGCGCATCATCGGCAGCTCGGACGGGAACGGCTTACCGTGCTTCGTCAAAGCGTCTCGGTACAGCCCCATCTGACGCTGAATCGTCGCGAGCGTGGCGTGCGGGTTGATGATCCAGGTGTCCCCGATCTCGGCGGCCCGCTCCACCGCCTTGTCGTTGTTGGCGGCCACCCAGACCGGCGGGTGGGGCTGCTGGATCGGCCGCAGCGCCATCGTCGCGCCGTCGAGCTTGCAGTAGTCGCTCTCGAAGTCGGCCGGCACGCCGGTCCAGAGCTTCTTGATGACGTCCAGGTGGGAGCGCAGCCGCGCCACCCGCTGCCCTGGCTGGAGCCCGAAGGCGTTGTCCTCCTCCTCGCGGTACCCCAGCCCGATCCCGAAGATGAACCGCCCACCGGTCACCACGTCCAGGGTGGCGGCCTCCTCGGCGATCCAGACCGGATTCAGCAGCGGCAGCAGGTAGATCGTGATGCCGAGCCGCATCGTGCCGATCTCGGCGGCGATCCGGGCGGCGGCCACCGCCGGGGCCAGCGCCTGGAACTCGTTGAGGAGGAAGTGCTGGCCGAAGCAGATCAGGTCGAACCCGAGGTCGCGGGCCAGGCGGACCTGCTCGATGGTCTCCGCGAACCGCTGCTCGAACGGCTGGCCGGGCGGATGCTGGTTGGTCAGGATCAGTCCGAAACGCACGGTCGCCTCCTCAGTCATCGTCGACGTCAGCCGCCAGGGCGCACTCGCCCATCGCGAAACGACGCACGTCCGCTATTCTCGCCAGAAGTCGTCGCTCTCCAGGTACGGCCAGTACGGTCGCTCCTGTTGCTGATCGTCCGTGTTGGACGCAGCAGGGCC
This sequence comes from Chloroflexota bacterium, assembly GCA_046328125.1. Classification (GTDB taxonomy): domain Bacteria; phylum Chloroflexota; class UBA6077; order UBA6077; family JACCZL01; genus JADZEM01. Next base: position 22,786 of record JAXLXF010000012.1, on the reverse strand, counting down.
GCGCTCGTCGTCCTTGCGCTCTGACGCCCGAGCACACTCCCGGAGCCACCGCTCGATCTCTGCGATGGTTGCGTCTTGCATGCCGCCATCGTATCAGGTTGGCGACCCTTCGAACGTATGCTCGGGCTCCTGGCTTTTGGCGGTGCTCGCGGCCCCGTGCGCTCCCTGGCGCCTTCGCTGTACACTCGCGGCCCTCGGGTAGGGGGCCAGGCCATGCGATCGTCGATGCTCGCGGCGTCTCTGCTGTTCGTGATGCTGGCTGGCTCCGTCGCGGCCCAGGGGGCTCCCTCCCAGCCAGCCATCGCGCCGCCGAGTACGGGCGCCGCGATGGTCGTCATGGACGCGGTGTTCTGGTCGCAGCCGGGCGATGACGCTGACACCTGTCTCCAGTTGCCTCCGGGGCAGTTGTCCATCACGGTGCGTCTCGAACCGGTTGGCACCCCGCAACCGGTCCGCTACCACTTCGCGCCGTACTGGTACCGGGCTGGGGACGCGCCGGCCGAGATCGACGAGCAGGTGACCGGCGATCCGAGAACGGTCCTGGCGACCCTGGCCGGTGGTCGCTACTGCTACGGCATCGTGAACGAGGGGAGCGAGGCGGACGACGATCCTGTGGGCTCGACGGGGCAGGCGCAGCTCGTGGCGGTCAGGATGCTGCTGACGAGCCAGTAGCGGCCACCCGGTGCCGCCGCGGATGGGAGAAGTCCACGGCACGCGTTTACGCAGTGCACCTGGCGTCCTCCCATACCGCTGTATGATGCACGCACACGGGCTGGAGGGTGCCGATCGTGAGCGAGACTGACGCGACCTCCGTGGTGCCTCAAACGACTGGAGCATCGGCGCTCCACCCCGACGATCTGCGCACGACAGCGGCGCTGAGCCGCGCCGCGCTGCTGACCTTACAGGGGCAGGACTGGAACAGTCTGGCTCACGGCCTGGAATGGACCTGCTGGCGAACGTTGCAGCACATGACCGGCGCGGTCGACTGGTACGCCATGCTGCTCGCAAAGCCGTCCCCGGAGCCATGCTTCCTCCGGTCCCTGCCGCAACCCGAGTATTCGGACCGGTACCCGCTGCCCCCCGTGCTCGACATGCTGGAGCGGAAGGCATCGGTGCTCGCCGCCGTCGCGACGGCCGCCGACCCATCGACACGGAGCTTCCACAGCTTCGGATACGCCGACGTGGCAGCGTACGTTGCGATGGGCTGCACCGAGATGCTGCTGCACACCGACGACATCGTGCGCGCCTTCGGACGGACCGTCGAGCCGCCCGCCGAGCTCTGCCGCCGGGTGACCGCGCGCCTCTTCCCCTGGGCGCCGACCGACACCGCCCCCTGGCCAACGCTCCGCTGGGCGACCGGCCGCGACAGCCTGCCCGGCCACCCGGACACCCCGACCGACTGGGCATGGCACGCCGCGCCGCTCGCGGAGTGGGACGGCACGGTCAAGACCCGGGCAAGCTATTCACTCTAGTCATCGCTCCGGGACAGTCAAGCTTGGGACGTCCCACGCTGCGACAGCCTCGCAGCGGTCCCGCGCAGCCGCAGGGCAAAATGAAGCCCCCCGAGTGTGTCGTGGTCTCGGGGGGCTCCGGTCGCGTCGGGCGCGACGATCGGGAGTGGCCGGCGGCGCCTCGCTTAGGAGGCGCGAGCAGCCGGCTGCTGGGTCGCCGGGCGCACCTTCGGCGGGCGGCCACGGCGCGGGCGAAGCTCTTCGGCACTCAGCGGGCGGCGGTCCACGAACACCTCTTCGGTGTCCTGGAGCCAGAGCCGACCCGAGCAGAACGGACAGCGCATCTGCTGAACGGCGCTTGCGTGCTCCGGCCGCAGGACGCGGACGGACGTCGGCACGAACTTGCGAGCCCGCGGCCCCTGGGCGCTCGCAACGGTTCGCGCACACAGCAAGCAGGCGAGGTCGCCACGGACCTCCCACCCGCTCAACGGAATTTGATCCTGCATGGTAGTCCCTCTCTCTGGCGTCCCACAGCAGACGCGCATGTTTTCGTGTCGCCAGTGTCGCTCAGGTGCCTAAGCCCGGCATGAACCCGAGATAAGGCTCCGATAAGAAAGCGACCTGTCGTTCCGGTGCAGCCCCCGGAGCACCATCGCACCGAAGGTAAGCACCGAGTCGATCTCACGCGGCTGCGCGCATCGACCACCACAATCATCGGCAGGGTGCGCCAGAATTCCAGTCCGCGACGCGCAGGACGGCGTTAGCTCTGCGTCAGGACGAGGAGTCAGGAGCCAGGAGAGAAGTTCCCCTCCTGACTCCTGACTCCTGGCTCCTGACTCCTGGCTCCTGGCTCCTACACCAGCAGCGTCCCCTCGGCCACCAGCACCACGCCGCCGCCCACCGTCACCCGGCTCAAGGCGCCGTTCTCGACGGTCAGGCCCACCTCGATCTGGCTCGGGCGCAGCATCTCGTACCCCTGCTCCAGCAGCAGGCGGCCGGGCTTCGCCAGTCCGTGTCGCAGCAGGTACGCGCCGGCCGGCCCGGACGCGCTGCCGGTCGCCGGGTCCTCGCGCACGTTCGCGCCGAGCGCCAGGCTGTACATCCGAGCGTGCGCAGCCGCCTCGGGCGCCTCGGTCTCGGTCGAGAACAGGTAGATCGCGGCGTGATGGTGGCCGGCGAAGTACCGGTCGAGCGCCTCGACGACGCCCCGCGCCCGCCGCACGGCGTCGAGCGAGGCCAGCCGCAGGTACAGGAACGGGTTGCCGGCCGAGCCGACCTCGGCCGGCGTCTCGGCCACCACGTCCGATGGGTCCAGGCCGAGCAGCCCGGCTAGCACGGCCGGATCGCCATTCGGGGCCGGCTCGAAGGTCGGCAGGGGCTGCTCCATCTCGGCGCCGCCGGTCAGGCCGTCGCCCGGATCGGCCTGCACGGCCAGCGTCCCGATCTTCAGCTCCAGGCGAAGGTCGCGCTTCCCACGCTCGCGCGCCAGCACGAACGCCGTCCCGACCACTGGATGCCCCGCGAACGGCAGCTCGCGGCCGGGCGTGAAGATGCGGACCTTCGCGTCCGCCGTCGGGTCGGTCGGCGGCAGCACGAACGTGCTCTCGGAGTAGTTCATCTCCCGCGCGATCGCCTGCATCTCGTCGTCGGAGAGCCCCTCAGCCTCCGGGACGACCGCCAGCTGATTGCCGCCGAAGCGGGTCTGCGTGAAGACGTCCACCTGGATCAGGCGATACTGGCGCATGACGACTCCAGTTGCGAGTAGCGAGTAGTGAGTGGAGTTACGATCCTCTCGCCACTCGCTACTCGCTACTCGCTACTCGCCTCTACTTCTTCAGGCGCGCGGCGACCGACGGCGGCAGCGGCGCGTCCACCTGCGGCGAGCGCAGCTGCGCCAGCATCCCACCATCGACCGGCACCGTGATCCCGGTCACGTACGAGGCGCTGTCTGAGACCAGCCACGAGACCGCCCCCGCGATGTCGTCCGGGTAGCCCACCCGGCCGAGCGGCACGGTCTGGCCGCGCTTCACTAGCGCGTCCGGGCTGGCATCGTGGTCCTCGGTGTGGATCGCGCCCGGCTGCACCACGTTCACCCGGATGCCGAACGCCGCCAGGTCGATCGCCATGGTGCGGGTCATCGCCTCCATGCCGCCCTTCGTCGCGTCGTACGCCGCCATGTAGCGGTGCGAGCGCGAGCCGGCGAACGAGCTGATGTTGACGATGGCGCCCTTCTTGCCCTGGTCCACCATGATGTTGGCCGCGCGGTGGCAGTGCAGGTAGATGCTGGTCAGATTGGTCCGGATCACCGTGTCCCAGAAGTCCAGCTCCATCTCCAGGATGTGGCTGACCGGGCCGGCCCAGGCGCCGTTGTTCACCACGATGTCCACGGTGCCCCAGGTGTCGAGCACCTTCGAGAACATCGCCTCGACGTCCGCCTTGACGCCGACGTCCTCCTGGACGGTCAGTACCTCGCCGCCAGACTCCCGGATGATCTCGGCCGTCGCCTCCAGCGGCTCCTTGCGGCGCGCCGTGATGACGACCTTCGCGCCGTCCTTCGAGAGCCGCTTCGCGATGCCCGCGCCGATGCCCAGGCTGCCACCCGTCACGATGGCGACCTTCCCTTCGAGTCCCATGATGGTTGTCCTCCCAAGCCTGCCGTCTTTCGAAGTCCGTCCGTGATGTCTGTCGATGTCCGTCATCGATACCGTGGTGCTTCGTTCCTGCGCGTCGTGCTTCGTTCCTGAGCGAAGGTCGCCGAGAGTATCGTAGCTTCGGGCAAGTCGAAGGCTCTCAACTCCGATTGTCATCCCGACGTCCGATTGTCATCCCGACGTCCGATTGTCATCCCGACGTCCGATTGTCATCCCGACGTCCGATTGTCATCCCGACGAAGGAGGGATCTCACGCTCCCAATCCCGTCAGCGTGAGATCCCTCGGTCGCCGGGGCTCCCTCGGGATGACAAGAATAGCGGCTCCCTCGGGATGACAAGGGTAGCTGCTCGTCAAGATCCCGTGTCGGCCTGGTCCGTTGTCACACGGCCGGCCGCTGATGATGCCAGCCGGCCTGCTGCTCGTACGCGTACGCCGCCCGCAGGATCGTCAGCTCCTCGAACGGCCGCCCCACGAGCTGGAGCCCGATCGGCAAGCCGTCAGACGAGAAGCCGCACGGCAGCGACAGGCACGGCAGCCCGAGGACGTTGAACAGGCGCGTGAAGCCGAGCAGCTGTGCGCGCGCCGCGTTTCCACGTGACCCCGCCAACGTCGGCGCGATGGTCGGCGTCGTCGGCGACACCAGCACGTCGATCTGCTCGAACAGCGCCGCGAACCGGGCCACCAGCACTCGCCGGGCCTGCTGCCCTTTCAGATACTGCGTCGCCGTCAGCCGCTCGCCCTGCGAGAGACGCTCGCCCACATCCGCGCCGTACGCATCCCGATGCGTCCGCAGCCACGACTCGTGGATCGCCGCCGCTTCCGAGTACAGGATCGAGATCGAGGCGCCGCCCCCGTACTCGACCTCCGGCACCGAGATCTCCTCGACGCGCGCCCCGAGCCGTTCGAGATCGCTGCAGGCCCATCTGACCGCCGCCGCGACCTCCGTCTGGACGCTCTCGCCCAGGTACTCGCGCAGCACGCCGATCCGCAGGCCGTGGACGCGGCCGTCCAGCGCGGTCGTCAGGTCCGGCGTCACCCGGCTCGCCGAGGCCGGATCGGTCGGGTCGTGCCCGACGATGGCGTTCAAGATGATGGCCGCGTCCTCCACTGTCCGCGTCAGCGGGCCGCAGTGGTCGAGCGACCAGGACAGCGGCAGCACCCCCGCCCGGCTCACCAGCCCGTAGGTCGGCTTGACGCCGACGATGCCGCAGAGCGCCGCCGGCAGCCGGATCGAGCCGCCGGTGTCCGAGCCCATCGAAGCGTACCCGATCCCGGCCGCCACCGCCGCCGCCGAGCCGCCGCTCGATCCGCCCGTAATCCGATCCCGGCTCCACGGGTTGCGGGCCGGCCCGTAGTGTGGGTTCTCGTTGGTCGCCCCGAACGCAAACTCGTGCAGGTTGTTCTTGCCGATCGAGATCGTGCCAGCCTGCCGCAGCAGCCGCGTCACCGTCGCGTCGGTCGTCGGCACCCAGTCAGCCAGGATCTTCGAGCCGCCGGTCGTCTTCACGCCGGCCGTCTGGTACAGGTCTTTCAGGCTGATCGGGATGCCGTGCAGCGGCCCGAGCCAGTGACCGGCCTGGATCGCGCGCTCGGCGAGGCGGGCCTGGGCCAACGCCTCCTCCCGCGTGATCGTGATGAACGCGTTGAGCGGACCGTCCAGGCGCTCCGCCCGATCCAGGATCGCGCTGGTGAGCTCGACGGGCGACAGCTCCCGGCGCTTCAGGCGCTCGCCAACCTGGCGGATCGTCAGATAGTGCAGCGACTCGTCAGGCACGCGCTGACCTCTTTCTCTGGTGCGCTCAGGACCAGTGGAACGCCGCGGCTGGCTCGACGGTCACGCGGCCACGCTCGTCCTTGAGCCCCAGCCTGTCGAGGCTCTCGATGCTCGCGACGATCGCCGCGAACGCCCGGTCCTGGTCGTCCGTGACCGGGTTCCCGAGCGCATCCTTGTCGGCTGGCGTGGCGGCGTGCTCCATCTCCGGGGCTCCTCTCGGTCGTCTCGTGTCTCCGGCACACGAGTCTACCTCAGCCGGGCGGACTGCTCCAGGTGCGCGCGCAGTTTCTCGGCGAAGGGCTGGCGCTCCTGGGGCGTCGTGTTCCGCTTTCGGCTCCCGTAGAGGCCGTCATTCGCGTAGCGGGGGAAGACGTGCAAATGGTAGTGCCAGACGTCCTGGTTGCCGGCCGGCTCGTTATGCTGTCGGAGTGAGGTGCCGCCACACTGGTACGTCGCCTTGAGTGCCAACGCCATTCGCTTGCCGACGATCTGGACTGCCGCCAGGATCTCGTCTGGGATCTCGTAGACGCTCTCATGGTGCGCGTTCGACACGACGACCAGGGAGCCGGGGTTGGCCGGCCACCATGACGCGTTGACGAACACCGTCACCAGCTCGTCGCGGTAGACCACGTCCGTCTGCTTCGTCCAGGTGCCGTCCACGTCCCCGCCCGCCGCGACGACGCAGAACGGGCAGGCGTACCCCTCCGGCTGATGACTGTACGGACCTGGCACCCTCGTCCTCCCCTGACGCCGTCCCTGGGCGCCATCACGAGCACTTCGACGTGATGGTATCTGCACCGCGAGCGTCAGCGAGTCGGATCTTCGGCTACACGGTCCGACTCGCGTAGTTCACCCTGAGCTTGCGAAGGGCTCGCGGTGCAGATGGCGACGGCGTGTGCACCGGCCGCACACCCTCGGCGGATGGCGCACGATGCGCTACGATGCCACCGTTCGGCACCCCGCGTGTCGAGACCAACGCCACGGCGGCGTGGCAGGCGAGGCAGAGACAGCATGAAGATCACCAGTGTCCGACCGTGGATCGTCACCGGTCCAGAAGAGAAGGTGGACGGCCAGGCGGGAGAACGCTCCTCGCACATGGCGAAGTACGTGTTCGTCCAGGTCGAGACGGACGAAGGCTTGACCGGCTGGGGCGAGATCACCACCTACCCCGGCGTCATCGCCAACCGGACCATCGCGGCGGCGCTCCGCGAGCTGGACGGTCTCTTGCGCGGCGACGACCCTAGAGACGTCGAGGCGCTCTGGCACAAGGTGTTCCGGGCCTACACCTACCTCGGGACGCGCGGCGCCGTGACGGCCATGATCTCCGGCGTGGACATCGCCTGCTGGGACATCAAGGCCCAGGCGCTCGGCGTGCCCGTCTACGAGCTGCTCGGCGGCAAGATCCGCGACAACGTCCCCCTCTACACCCACTTCCAGTACGACCAGACCGTCGAGCGGATGGTCGAGAACGCGGTGGCCGAGGTCGGGCGCGGCTCGGTGGCGATCAAGACCGACCCGTTCATCGCGGCGGGCGGCCAGCTGATGCTGGATCGCCACACCGCCTACACCAACGGCGAGATCGAGCGGGATCTCGAAAACACCGGCGTCGCGATGATCGAGGGCATCCGCAAGGCGGTCGGCCCGGACATCCAGGTTCTGATCGACGCTCACTCGATGTACAACGTCCCGACCGCCGTCCGCCTCGCGAAGCGGCTGGCCCCGTACGACATCACCTGGTTCGAGGAGCCGTGCCCGCCCGAGAGCTACGACGCCCTCCACGCCGTCCGCGATCAGGTGCCCGTGCGGCTCTGCGTCGGCGAGCGGCTGTACACCCGCTTCGAGTTCTTGCCGGTGCTGAACCGCAAGCTGACGGACTACGTCATGCCGGACGTGACCTGGACCGGGGGCATCTCGGAGCTGAAGAAGATCGCGACCCTGGCCGAGACGTTCTACATCCCGATCTCCCCTCACGACGCCAGTGGCCCGGTCAACATCATGGGCGGCGCGCACGTCGCGATCTCGGTCCCGAACCTGTACCGCCTCGAAGCACGGCGCATCAACCTGGACTTCTACAACGCCTTCCTGGAGGAGCCGCTGACCGTCCAGGGCGACAAGCTGATCGTGCCCGAGAAGCCCGGCCTCGGCGTCAAGCTCGACCTCGACTACCTGAAGGCCCACGAAGTAGACGGATAGAGATGACCCCACCCCCCGACCCCCTCTCCACCGCGGTGGAGAGGGGGAGCCTGCTGGGATCTGCTCCCCCTCTCCCGCGCACGGGGGAGGGGGGAGGGGACTATCAAGGAGAAGGGAGTCACCACCATGAAGATCACGAAAGTCACCCCGTGGATCATCTCCGGGCCGCCCGAGGAAGAGGGCGGACGGCAGGATCGCGGCGGCATCCTGAGCTACGTCTTCGTCCAGGTCGAGACGGATGAAGGGCTGACCGGCTGGGGCGAGATCACCACCTACCCCGGCCCGATCGCCAACCGCACCATCGCCGCCGCCATCCGGGAGCTCGACGGCCTTCTGCGCGGCGACGACCCGAGAGACGTCGAGAAGCTCTGGCACAAGGTGTTCCGGGCGTACACCTACCTCGGGACGCGCGGCGCCGTGACCGCCATGATCTCCGGCGTGGACATCGCCTGCTGGGACATCAAGGCCCAGGCGCTCGGCGTGCCGATCTACGAGCTGCTCGGCGGCAAGGTCCGCCCGAATGTCCCGATGTACACCCACTTCGAGTACAAGCGGACCGTCGAGGAGATGGTCGAGAGCGCCCTCGGCGAGGTCGAGAACGGCTCTAGAGCCATCAAGACGGACCCGTTCTCGGCAGCTGGCGGCGTCCCGAACGGCACCTACGTCAACGGCCACATCGACCGAACGGTCGAGAACACCGGCGTCGCGATGATCGAGGGCATCCGCAAGGCGGTCGGCCCGGACATCCAGGTGTTGATCGACGCCCACGCCCTCTACGACGTGCCGACTGCCGTCCGCCTGGCGAACCGGCTGGCCCCGTACGACATTACATGGTTCGAGGAGCCGTGCCCGCCCGAGAGCTACGACGCCCTGGAGGCGGTCCGCAATCAGGTGCCCACCCGGCTCTGCGTTGGCGAGCGGCTGTACACGCGCTTCGAGTTCCTGCCCATCCTGAACCGCCGCCTGTCCGACTACATCATGCCGGACGTGACCTGGACCGGCGGCATCTCGGAGTTGAAGAAGATCGCGACGCTGGCCGAGACGTTCTACATCCCGATCTCGCCCCACGACGCCAGCGGGCCGGTCAACCTGATGGCCGGCGCCCAGGTCTCGATCACGACGCCCAACTTCTACCGCATCGAGGCCCGGCGGGTGAAGCTGGACTTCTACAACGCTTTCCTGGAGGAGCCGCTGACCATCGACGGCGATGCCGTGGTCATCCCGAACGTGCCCGGCCTCGGCGTCAAGCTGAACCTGGACTACCTGAAGTCGCACGTCATCGACGGCTGACCCCCTGTCGGCAACAGCTTCCAGACAACGACTCGAAGATACGCAGGTTCCCCTGTCATCCCGAGTGGCCCTCTACTGACTATCCCTGCCACATCCTGCCGCGAGGGATCTCACGCTCCGATCTGGGGCAGCGTGAGATCCCTCGGTCGCTGAGGCTCCCTCGGGATGACAGGGAAGCTTGCGGCATTCCTTTCGTCGAAGTGGGCCGCATCGGTACAGTATTCGTAGCAGTGGTCCATGTCGCCGACGCCCGAGCGCCAACCAACGCTCTCGCGAGAGGAAGAGGAGCAGCTATGCCATCGAGCACGCTGGACCGACCGCGTACACGCGCACACCGATCCGACTGGGTCGTGCTGGTGCAGGGCCAGGAGCCAGACGACCGTTCTGACGCTGTGGCGCTGGCCGCCCCCGCTGCCGCGAGCACGCTGACCCATCCTCGGATCGGCCTGCCTGCCCCCAGCACGCGGATGCCCGCGCTGCGCCCCACGCTGCTGCCGGGCGCGGTCGGTCGCCTCCTGTCGAAGGCCGGGCTGGTGGCAGCCGCCGTTGCGCTCATGGGGCTGCTGCTGGGTCGTGACCCGCTGCTCGCGCTCGGGCTAACCGCGCCCCAGTTCGTCGCCTACGAGGCGCCAACCGCCGAGGGCGTCCGCTTCGTGATGGACGACGGCTGGACCCAGACAGCTGCCGTGCCCGGCGCCTTGCTGATGGACTGGCGCGCCGGTCAAGATCGGCCCGCGCTGCGCCTGACGATGGGCAACCCCGCCGCCGAGCCGATGGTGGAGCGAACCTCCGCCGACGGCAAGCGCATCGAGGCGATCCGGTACGGCCAGCTCTGGCCGGGCATCGACGGCGTGATCCGTGGCGATCTCGGCGGGTGGGCTTGCAACATGGAAGTCCAGCCGGGCGTCGATCCGTCCACGATCGAGATGGAGTACGTCGGGGCGACCGGGCTGTCGATTGACGCGGCCGGGCGCCTGCACATCCAGAGCGCGGACGGCGAGTGGGTGGACGGCACGCCAGAATCGTGGCAGGACGGCCCGTCTGGCCGCGAGCCAGTCGAGTCGCACTTCGAGCTGCGCGGCGGCAACCGCTTCGGGTTCGTCGTCGGGCCGTACGATCCGAGCCGCCCGCTGGTGGTGGACCCGCCGAGCGAGCGCATCCGCTAACCCCAGGTCCGTAGGGGCAGGTTTCCAACATCCCACCCCCGCAACTGCCCCGCCTCACCTGCCCGCTCCCGGATATCCCATCCCCGCAACTGCCCCTCCTAACCTGCCCGCCTCAACCAACGCGCCCTGTCACTCCCGATGTGGCAGGGCGCGTTGGTTGAGGCGGGCCGCGCCTCGGGAATCGTTGGTAGCTGTCACGGCCGGTGGTACGCTTTTCCCAGACGCACGTGTGGGAGAGACGAGTGCCAGACCGGGCGTTCCAGTGGGGCATCCTGAGCGCGGCGAATATCGCGCGGCGCCGCTTCGTGCCCGGCATCAAGGCCAGCGCCGAGGGCGTGGCCGCCGCCGTCGCCGCCCGCGATGGCGACCGCGCACGCGCGTTTGCCGCCGATCTCGGCATCCCGCGCGCCTACGGCTCGTACGAGGAGCTGCTGGCCGATCCCGAGATCGACGGCGTCTACATCGGGCTGCCCAACGCGCTCCACGCCCCCTGGACGATCCGGGCTGCCGAGGCTGGCAAGCACGTCCTCTGCGAGAAGCCGCTCGGCCGCCGCGCCGCCGACGTCGAGCAGATGGCCGCTGCTTGCGAACGGGCCGGCGTCATCCTGATGGAAGCGTTCATGTGGCGCCACCATCCACAGCATGCCCGAGTCCGCGAGCTGATCGCGGCTGGCGAGATCGGCGAGCTAACCTTCGTACGGGCCTCTCACGCCTTCGCGATGGACGACGCCCGCCGCAACCTGCCGGACGTGCGCATCCAGGCCGACCTCGACGGCGGCGCCTTCATGGACGTCGGCTGCTACGCGCTCAACGCCGCCCGCTACCTGTTCGACGCCGAGCCGCTGGAGGTCACGGCGCTTCAGCGCAAGGACCCGGCGCTCGGCGTGGACACCTCGTTCGCGGCGCTGCTCCGTTTCCCAGGCGACCGCCTCGCCTCGATCGACGGAAGCTTCGAGGCGAACGGCCCCCAGCGCTACGAGGTCACCGGCTTCCGAGGCTCGATCGTGCTGGAGCCTGCATTCCAACCGGGTCCGTTGCCGACCTCAATCGTCCTCAATCGTGGCGGTGCGCGTCACGTCGTGGAGGCCCCGGGCGTTGACCAGTACGCGCGCGAGGCCGATCACTTCGTGCACAGCGTGCGAGCTGGTCGGCTCCTGCCGCCAGCCGAAGACGGACGGGCGCAGGCGCGCGTCGTCGAGGCGCTCTACCGCAGCGCCGAGACCGGCCAGGCCGTTCGGCTGGCATGAGGTGACACCCCCGGTGAGGGAAGAGGGCGAGGGAAACAGTATGGTGGGCATTGCACGAATCGTCGGGACGCTCCTGGCCCTCGTCATCCTCGTCGTGCAGCCCGCGCCAGCCGCCCGTGCCCAGGGTGCACCCTACTGCCCGCCCGGCGCCGCTCCCGAGTTCGTCAACGGCTTCGCCACGCTCAAGGCGGCCCTTGGCGACACGATGGGCGATCCCATCGAGTGCGAGCATGTCGACACCCGGAGCGGCGACGCGCACCAGACCACCACAACCGGACTCGCCTTCTGGCGTAAGTCCACCAACACCCCCACCTTCACGGATGGCTACCGAAAGTGGGCGCTCACCGGACAGGGCATCGTGGCCTGGGTCGGGAGCGCCAACGACCCGCCGGCCAACGCTCGTAGCGTCGGCGCCGGCTCGGCTACCGTCGCGGCGCCGCCAGCCCAGGCCCGCCCCACGCGGGCAGGCGGCGGCAGCCCGGCCCAGGCTGCCATCGGCGCCGGGCGGCGGCTCACGCCCAACGAGTATGTCTACAAGACGCTCGACCGTGCGCCCGCTGACAACGGCTGGCCCTGCCTGGATCGGAACCCGAGCTGTGGCCGCGAGGAGTGGTGGGCGCAGTGGAACGAGCTTCAGGACAAGTCCTGGACCCAGTTCCGATTCATCGGGCCGGGCCTCGTCACCGAAGGGCGCTTCGCCGAGGCGATCTCGGTGCTCTGGATCTGGCCGGAGGGCCACGAGCTGCTGCAGACCGCTGCCGACCACGGCGTCGCGATCTACAGCGCGCCGGAGATCGCTCGCCGCGCATTCGCCGCGTACATCCCAGAGAATCGGACCCTGCTGGTCAACCCTGGCTTCACCCAGGTCTCCACCTGGCTCCTCGCCGACGTCCTGGCCCACGAGCTCCGCCACGCCTCCGATCACGCCACCAATACGCGGATGGGGACCGACTACGCCACCTGCGTCGCGCGGGAGCAGGTCGCCTTCCAGACCGAGGCCCGGTTCCTGCGCTGGGTGAGCGACCGCCAGGGTGGCCTCCCCTCGTCCGATCAGGTCGCGAAGGCGCTCTCACGCGAGGATCAGGCCCTCTTCGTGGACGTCTACCACACCCTCACGGCGGACAATCTCGATGCCCAGGTTGAAGAGAACTACCGCTCGATCTGCTCCCAGGGCCGCTAGCTGACGACGGAAAACTGATGACTTCCCTTGCACATTGCCACCTTTTTGAGTGTCACGGTATGATCCGCCCGGCGCCATCCCTCGCCAGACGACCATGCCGTTCCGGGAAGAGAGCACCCTTCGTGATGCAGCGCACTAGATCTTCCGTGCCGGACGGCTCCTGCCTCCTATGAGCGACCCGGTGAACGTCGCGGCAATGTCTGATCCGTCGGTCGTCAAGGCGGCACTTCCCGCTACGCACGTGCCGGCCGCCCAGGTCGCCAGCCCGGCCGGCCGGGACCACGCGGCCGATCGGTCGCCCGAGCAGTCCGAGCGGCGTCCGATCTGGAAGGTGCTGCTGACCATCGCGGCGCTCGGCGCGATGAGCGCGCTCTTCCTGTTCATCCCGATCGACTGGGAGAAGGTCGGCAACTGGGGCTACGTCGGCGTCTTCCTGGTGACGTTCGTCGCCACCGCCAGCTTCATCCTGCCGATCCCGTACCTGCTGATCGTCGCGCGGGCCGGCATGTACCTGAACCCGCTCGGTGTGACCCTGGTGGCGGGCCTCGCCGGCGCGCTTGGCGAGTTGACCGGCTACGTGCTCGGCGCGAGCGGTCGTGACCTGATCCCGCAAGGCAAGCTGTACGAGAAGGCCAACCACTGGATGGTGACGTACGGGTTCTGGTGCGTCGCTTTCTTCGCGTTCGTGCCCAACCCGATCTTCGACGCGATCGGCTTCGCGGCTGGCGTCCTGCGCTACCCGCTCTGGAAGTTCGTGCTGGCCTGCTTCCTCGGCAAGTCCCTCAAATTCCTGATGGCCGCCGAAGCCCACCTGGTCATCCATTGGACCTGTGTGGCGCTCCCGCAGGCGTGCAACGCCTGGCGCACGCTCTCCTTCGGCCTGCTCGGCTGACCTGATCTCGCCGGCCACCGCGTCGGCGCGCCAGATCGGTAGCCGTGACGACCACACCGTCAGGCCGGATCGGTGACGGTGACGACCGTGTTGGCGAGCCAAATCCGTGGTCGTGGAGACCGCGCCGTCAGGCCAGGTCCGTGTGCGTGAAGACCACGCCGTGGGTTGAAACCCACGTCTACATTCATGGCGTCGCTCTGCGACGCCGCCTTCCCCGGCGTGGCGTAGCCACGCACCAATGGTAGACGTGGACTTCAGTCCACGGCCACTCTATGCAACACATCGGGGCTTCAATACGACAATCCACTCCGTTGCGTAAAGTCAGCTTGACAGAGTGGACTCTATCTGGTCAGGGCGCTCGAAACCGCCCCAAAACACGCCCGAATCGGGTATACTTGAGAAGGCGAATCGATACTACGCAGGGTGCCCGGAGCGTCGAGATCTCGGGCACCGTTCAGACAGACCGGCGCAGGTTACCTCCACAGCAGGGAATCACGACGGCCCGGGAGGTGCTATGACGCAGCTCGCACTCCTTCCACTCGATACCATCGACACCACTTCAAAGTCCGCCGGCATGGCAGGGCAGGCGGCAACGGGACGGCTCGTGAAGATGCCGGGCCGCGCCCGTCAGTCGCCCCGCACGGCCATCGGCGCACCGGGCTTCCTCTCGGTGCAGGCCGCCGCCGACCGGCTCGGGCTCCAGCCCCGCAGCGTCCGCTACCTGATCGAGCATGGCCTGCTCGGCTCGCAGCGGCTCGGGCGGATGCACTTCATCCCGAACGTTGAGGTCGAGGCGTACCGTCGCACGCGACGCGCCCGCGCCCGGCGCCGGCAGCACGCGCTGGGCTGATCCCCTGGGAGCGCGGCCTCCCCGATCCTGGCCGCTCCTGGGGTAACGAAGCGGCCAGGATGGCCGCGCTCCCAGGGGGGTCAGACGCCCTGGATCAGCCGTCCGTTCTGCGCGTCGATCAGGAGGCGGATACTGGACCGGGGGCCGTCCTGTCGCGCGCGGAACACCACGCTCCAGACCAGTTGCTGCCGATCGTCGTCGTCGTACAAGACCTGGAGCCGTACGGAGTCCGGCTGGCTCAACTCCCAACGCTGGTCGCGCGGGCGCAGCCAGGCCCGAGCGGTGTCCACCGCCTGGGCGCGCTCGACGGCTGGGCGTGTGTCGATCTGGAGCTGGTCGCGCTGGCCGAGGTACCAGAACACCTCGCGGCTGCCGCTCATCACCGACACGGACACCGAGACCGGCAGCTCCGCTCGGGAGCCCTGAGCCAGCTGGTTCCAGCGGAACGTGTAGCTCGTGCCGTTGTCGCTGGTCCGAACCGAGCGGTCCACCAGCACCAGCCTGTCGAAGCCCCAGAAGCGGCTCCGAGCGAACTGCACCGCGATCGTTTCCGCATCGGCGAGCGTCAGGTCCGTCGCGCCGGCAGACGGCACCATCCGACTTCGGAACGTCGCTTCGATCACCTCGCCGGTCCGCGCGTCCACCTTGAAGAAATCGTCGCCGGGCGTCGGCGAGGCGGATTCCAGGTAGTACAGCTCGCCCCGACGGCTCTCCTCGCCCTCGGTCTGGAGCCCGCCGTCCAGGGCGAGGCCGGGCGCCTCCGTGAACCGTCGGACGCTCTCCTCCGCCTCCTGCAAGCTGACCCGCCCGGTCGAGGATACGGCGAGCGGGCGCGGCGCATCGACGATCCCGGCGCCCCAGGGAGACGATGCCGTCAGCCCCGGCACCCGCGCGGCCACGCTGAGCCAGAGCAGGCCGCCGCCAAACCCGACCAGCAGGTACATGAGGGCACTGGGCGTTACGACCAGCCGAAAGAGCCGTCTCGCGTGCACAGCGCCTCCAGGTCACTCGGGGACGGAGCTGATCGCCGTTCCTGCCAAAGCAACCTTCCGTTGAGTGTCAAGTATACCCATGACAGGAACGTGAAAGATGTCACCCGGATGACATTTCGGCAGGGCTGGGCTCGTGGATTTCAACCCACGGCCCGCACGACTCGGGCGCTTCCGCGCGATGGAGCGTCAGCCGCCGGCCAGCTTCACCCGGTGGCCTAGCTCCGTCAGCTTCGCGGCCACTCGATCGCGGTGGTCTCCCTGGATCTCCACCGTGTCGCCGCTCACCGTGCCGCCAGAGCCGCACAGGCGCTTGAGGGTCGTGGCGAGCTCGGCCAGCATCGTCGGGCCGCCCGGCAGCCCCGTCACCACCGTCACCGTCTTGCCGCGCCGACCTTTCCGGTCTCGCGAGACTCGTACGATCCCGTCCCCGCGTGAGGCCGGCCGGCTGGACGGCGAGCAGACGCACGCCTCCAGCCGACGCTTGCAGTTCGAGCAGCGGTCAGGATCGATGCGGCCAATGTCGGAGTCGTAGACGAGACGGTTCGGCGCCACGCCCAGATTCTACCGCCTGGGTCGCTCCAGCCTCCTCCTCGCCCCTCGCCCCTCGCCCCTCGCCCCTCACCCCTCGCCCCTCACCCCTCACAACTCGCCACTCGCCACTCGCGCTACATCATCGTCGGCCGGCCCTGCGCCCCGTCCACCGCGATGTTTGCGCCGTTCACCCAGGATGCCCGCTCCGAGAGCACGAACGTCACCACGTCCGCCACCTCCTCGGCCGTTCCCAGGCGGCCCCACGGAAACTCGCGTCGCTCGAACTCCCCGAACCCTTCAGGATCGCGCTGCTGGCGCGCCGCCCAGCCGCCGCCCGGGAACAGGATCGAGCCCGGGCTGACCGTGTTGACCCGGATGCGCTTCGGCGCCAGCTCCAGGGCCAGGGCGCCAGACAGGAAGATCTCGCCGGCCTTTGCCGCGCCGTACTGTGCTCGCGGCCCCGGCTTGGAGCCTGAGACCGAGGCGATCGTGACCACACTGCCGCCACCGCGTCGCTCGAAGTGCGGCACGGCGGCCCGGATCGCGCGCACAGCGTGAAACAGGTTCAGGTTGAACGTCTGGACCCAGTCCTCGGCCGTCGAGCCAAGCAGGTCGCCGCCGGCCGTCCCGCCGACGTTCGCCACCAGCAGGTCCGCCCCACCCAGCGCAGCCGCCGCCTCGTCCACGAACCGCTCGACCTCGCCCGCTGCCGTGACATCCGCGACCACCCCGTGAGCCGTGCCGCCACCCTGACGGAGCTCCGCGAGCGCCGTCTCCAGCGTCTCGGCGCTCCGCCCACAGATCGCCACCGCGCACCCTTCGGCGGCCAGCCGCCCGGCAATCGCCCGCCCGATCCCGCGACTGCCGCCCGTCACCAGCGCGACTTTCCCCGTCAGCCCCAGATCCATCGTGCCACTCCTTGCCGGTCCGGCCAGGGCAGAACCGGCGGCGCCGTCCTGTCTTGGCCCGGCCGCGTTCACGCGCGCCGCCTCTGCCGACGATACCCGATCTACTCATCGGCAGGGCGCGCCGACGCCGGTCCGATAATCACCGCGCACACATCAGCATGCCTGGGGATGAAGAAGAGGACCATGGCTCCCCCTCTCCCGCGCACGGGGGAGGGGTTGGGGAGGGGGCGCTTTCATGGACTGTCGGTGCGCGCGCACGCGATTCGTGCGGTCGCTCGAAGAGGACGACTTCGGCTTCCCGGAGAACGTCGAGCCCCTGGGCGCGACCCAGAAGTCGATGCTCGGACGCTGCCGCACCTGTAGTACGTGGTGGGAGCGTACCCCGCACGAGGTGTACGGCTACGCCTGGTTCTACACCGAGCAGGGATACTGGGACGCCTCGGACGAGCGGCGGGCGGTGGCCGGCTGGGCCAGCGCCCGCCGCGAGCAAGGCTTTTGATCGGCGGCTTTTGGGGGCAGCTACGCGTGACTGGCGGCCTTCGTCGCGGCCTCGATCTCGTCTTTCGAGAGGCGCAGCGTCACCACTGATTCCCCAATCGACTCGATCTGGTGGCGCGCAACCTCGACGGTGTCACCGCCGCCGAACAGCGTCCGCAGCGCCCCGCCGACGCGCAGCACAAATCCCAGCAGGCGGCCACTCTCGGCCTCGAAGCGGACGTCGTCTACCACGCCGACGTCGTCGCTGTGCCGGTCCAGCACCAGGGCGCCCTTCGTGAGCGTCACCATGTCCGGGTCCTCGATCTCTTCGTCCAGCAGCTCCTCTGGGACCAGCATCGGGGTCGGCCCGATCGTCGGATCGACGGCGATCGGCCAGACGTAGCCGCTGTCCGGGAAGCCGTAGCCGGCCGGGGCCACCCAGGTCGGCGGGGGCGCGCCGTACCGCTCTGGCACGAAGTCTGGCAGCTGCTCCAGCTCGTCCTTCGTAAGATCCAGCTGGATCGTGTCGCCATCCAGGTTGCCCCGTTCGATGTCCTCGCGCGGCACCGTGATGTCGCGACCGAAGATCGCTCCGGTCCGAACGACGATGTGGGTGACTTGATTGGTGTGCGGATCGACCACGGCCCGACCGACGCTGCCGATGTCCTCGCCGTCTCGGGCCTGTACCTTTGCGTCCAGATGCAATCGCATCGTGTGTCTCCTCCGTTCCCGCCGGGCCACCCCGTTGTGGCGCTCGGCGTGACGCTGCCCACACATGCAGATCTCGTGCCGCATCCGTCAGTGCCTGCGAGATCAGTCGCCCTGGGAGCGCGGCCATCCTGGCCGCCGGGGAACGAAGCGGCCAGGATGGCCGCGCTCCCAGGGGGACGTGGTACCGTCTGCCACCATGTCTGACGCCACGCCCCAGCCGGCCCACTCGGGCGGCCAGCGCACGCTCTACCGCCGTCTGCTCGGTCCGGCCTGGGACGATCTCGCGCCGAGCGTCCAGCAGCTGCACGGCGATGCTATCGCCTGGGCCGAAGGGCGCTTCCAGGTCAGCCGCGCGCCGGGACGGCTGCTCGGGCTGATCCTGGACGCCGCGCGGGTGCCACCGGTATCAGACGCCGTCCCGGTCCGCCTCTCGGTGACGGCGACGGCGACCGGCGCCGGGCCGGTCGAGCGGTGGCTGCGCACGTTCGGGGACCGGCCGCTGGTGACCGTTCAGTACGCGGCAGCGGGCGGCCTGCTGGGCGAGCGCGCCGGCATCCTCGACCTCCGGCTGCGGCTCGCGGCTGAAGATCGGGCATTGCTGTTCCGCCAGGAGGGCCAGGGGCTCTGGCTGGGGCCGTGGCGGCTGCCACTGCCGGACTGGCCGACGATCCGCGTGTCGGGCCGGGCCAGCCCTGTGACGCGAGCCGGCGCCGTCGATGGGCAGGACGAGCGCGCGGTCCAGGTGGAGGTACGGGTGCGTGCGCCGACCGGGAGCTTGCTGTTCGGCTACCGTGGCGTCATCCGCTTCGGCTCTGTAGTGGGCGACGGCGGTGGTGCTGCCGACAGCGGCTCCGAGCGGCGACGATGACGACGCATGCTCGTACAGGGGATAGTCGGCATGTCGGGGGTGACGGCTGATGATCGAGGTGGTCTTCGCGCTGCTGGCGATCCAGGGGGCGATCGGCGCGTTCGACACGTTCTACTTCCACGAGTGGAAGGCACGGCTGCCGGCCGGCGGCGCCCAGACCGCCCCGGAGCTGCACCTGCACGCCTGGCGCAGCTTCCTCTACGCCGCGATCTTCGGGACGCTCCCCTGGCTGCTCTGGCACGGCTGGTGGGTCGCCCTGCTCGCCGCCATCCTGATCGCCGAGATCGTCTTCACAATGTGGGACTTCGTGGTCGAGATCGCGGTCAGAAAGCCGCTCGGCGACGTCTACGGCGGCGAGCGGATCACCCACGCGCTGATGGGGATCGTCTACGGTGGGATGCTCGCGTTCCTGATCCCGATCCTCTGGGGCTGGTGGCAGCAGCCGACGGCGCTGGTCACCCGCCCGCTCGACGCCCTCTCGCCGCTCGACTGGCTGCTGCTGGTGATGGCGCTCGGCGTCTTCCTCAGCGGGGCACGCGACCTGTACGCGGCGCTCGGGCTGCCGGGCGGCGGCTGGCCGTGGCCGCCGCTCTCCGTCGACGCCCCCCGATAATCTGGCCGAGCCATCTCGTCACCCCTGGGTGTTGACCACGGAACAGGCGAACTGTCGCGCACCACGGAGCCTCGCTCCATGACGTGGCGGTACGCTGATCCTGGATGGCACGCCGCGATCCCGCCGGTGAGTCGGTGGGGGCGTGGGCGGGCCAGCGAACAGACAGACGATGCGTCGGGTGCTGCTCGGGGGCACAATCCTCCCCTGAGATACCCGACCCTCGCAGGAAGGAGCTGACGTGACCGACGATTTCGTCAGCAGCGCGCTCTGGCACGAAGAGAACGAGCACGTCCTGGTAGTCGCCTGCCCCGATCCGCGCTTTCGGGAGGCGCGCGGCGAGTTCATCGAGGCGCGCTACGGTCTCCGCCGCTACGATCCGCTGATCGTGCCCGGCGGACCGCAGGCGATCCTGATGACCGCGCCGCACTATTTCCTGGTCCGCGACTGGATCACGCTGCTGGACACCGCGCACGGCTTCCAGCGGATCATCGGCATCTCACACGCGGACTGTCGCGCGTACAAAGAGGCGTACCCCAACTTGAGCGAGAGCGCCCGCCGCGCGAAGCAGATCGACGACCTCCGCGAGTTTGCCCGTGAGATGGAGCGGCTGGTCCCGAACGTCGCGATCGAAGTGTTCTACTCGGAGCCGTTCGAGGGGCGGGTCAAGGTGGGCAGGGTCTCCTGACGGACGAGCATACGAGCTGAATGGCAGCGAGCCTCATCCAGGCCGGAGCCAGCTGCCGAGCTCGGCGGCGAGGTGGCGGTTGCCGACGATGCTGACGGCGCCCGACGCGAGCGCATCCTGCCAGTCCAGCCGCCCCATGAACGAGAGGACGTACGTCTCCGGGTGGAGCGTGAGCGCGACGTCGGCACTGGAGGTGTCCCCCTCCGGATCGACGTCTACGGCGTCGCCACGGACGCGCAGGCGGACGGTGCGCGGAAGGGGCGCCGTCAGCACGAGCTCGTAGCGGTGCGGCTCCGGCAGCGGTTCGCGCCGGTCGAAGCTGCCCTGAATCCGGCGCGGGAGCCACTCCACGATCGGCTCGTAGCTGCCGGCCGGCAGGACCGGCGTCCGGTCGGCCCGTCCAAGCCGGTGCAGGATGTCCCAGCCGTGGATCGCCAGCTCGACGGTCCGGAGGCGCAGCAGCTCGCGGACCGGCCGGGGGCTGGCCGGATGGGGCGCCGTCAACTGCCAGTCCCGGTCGGAGAGGCGCCCGAACAGCTCGCTCAGCGTCTGGCCGCTCTCAGCGTAGGCATCCAGGAGGCGGTCGCCAAGCTCCAGGCGAAGGCGCTTCGCCGTCTGGGCGAACCAGGCCGCTCGGGCGGCGTAGTCCGCGATGGCGCCGGAGTCGGGCGGCGGCTCCGAGATGCCGGCCAGGGCACGCTGGATCGCGTCGGCGTACACGCGCGCGCCCCAGTCCAGGTGCGCGACGACCTCCGCGACGGACCAGACGCCGCACGCGCCTGGGGTCTCCCACCGCTCGGGCGTCAGCGCCGCGAGCTCGTCGTGGAGCCAGGCCGTCGTGGCGCGGACGGCCTCGCGGTCAGATTGGACGGACATGGGCGCCCCTCGGGCCAGGATCGCCGTAACTGTAGCCTGCGCGCTCGGCGGCGGTCGCTCGGCAAGGGCCGCGTTTACGCGGGCTCGGGGACGCGGGTGACGGCTGGCAGGAGCGGGACGGTCAGCAGGACGAGCAGGGCGGCTACCAAAAAGAGCGCGGTCAGGCCGGCGACGTCCAGGACGGCGCCGAGCAGCCAGCTGCCCAGCCCGATCCCGAGGTCGAACCCGAGATAGAAGCCGGCCGTCGCCTGTCCGGGCGCGTCCGGCAGCAGCCGGGCGTGGAGGGCGATCAGGACCGGGTGGAACAGGCCCGATCCGACGGCGATGACGAACGAGGCCAGCCCGAGCCAGATGGGCGCCCACGCGATGCTGGCGAAACCGAGCCCGACGGCGAGCAGCGCCGCCGATAGTAGGAGCGTCTGGCGCGGCCCGACTCGATCCAGCCAGCGGCTGCCGACGATACGCGTGGCGATGATGCCGACGCCGTAGACGGTGTACAGCAGGCCGGGTGGGACGTCGCGGCGCTCGCTGAGGATCGGGGCGAACAGGAAGAACGCCGCGAATCCGCCCCCGAACAGGCCGGCCGCGAGCATCGGGAGCCAGAGGACGCGCGGGAAGCGCCAGCCCTGACGCCAATCTCGAACCGTGCGATGCGCGCGGCGTGGCGGCGAGATCAGCGCCCCAAGCGCCCCGCCGAGCAGTGCGAGCAGGCCGGTCAGCCAGAATCCGACCTCCAGCGGCACAACGGCGAGCAGGGCCGTGGCGGCGGCCGGCGTCAGGGTGATGGCGACGTTGGCCGCCGCTCCGAAGATGGCGAGTCGCTGTCCGCGCTCCTCCTCCGGCGTCAGCTCGATGATGAGCGCCGTGCCGGCGGTGGTGAACGCGACGTAGCCGGCCGCCTGGAGCAGCCGCAGCGCCCCAAGCAACAGCGGGCTGGCGGTGACGGGCACCGCGACGGCCCCGACGACGAGCGAGGCGGCCCCAAGCAGCATGACCGGCCGGGAGCCCCAGCGGTCCACGCCGACGCCAGCGACGGTACGCCAGAGCAGCGAGGCGACCCCGAACGCGCCGAGGATCATCCCGATCTGCCAGTCCGGCAGGCCGATCTGCGCGAGGTAGCGGGGCAGCGGGACGAGCAGAGTGTAGAAGCCGGCGAAGAAGATGAGGGTGGCGACCCAGGCGGTCCAGTACGACCGGGAGACTGCGTCGGCCGGGGGTGGTGGAGTCGAGCCGTCATCGACCGGGAGCCGTGGACTGAAGTCCACGTCTACCAGTGGACCGTCGCTACGCGACGGGAAGCGCTCGCCTCGCACCATCGTGACCCTCTACACCGTACGCCGAACCGATTGCAGCAACCCTCGTATGAGCGTACGCCGTGACAGTGCATCGATCAAGCTGATGAGAGCTATAGTGATCATCGAGATTCTCTA
>JAXLXF010000011.1:0-182980 GCA_046328125.1 Chloroflexota bacterium | reverse complement strand
CCGAGCAGCGTCTTGAACACGTACTCGTTGTCCTCGCCCACCCTCGGGGCGCGTCGGAAGCCGTCTGGCCGCGTCCCGTCCACCAGCCAGGGAGTCCCGAGCGTGTGGCGGGTGCCGCCGTTCAGCCGCTCGACCTGGCTGACGAACGAGCGCGCGGCAAGGTGCTCGTCCGAGACGACGTCCAGGGCGGTGAGCGTCGGCGTCGCCGCGATGCCAGCCGCCTGGAGCAGGCGCGCCGCTGCGTGCCCGTCTTGCTGGCAGGTCCAGGCCGAGATCGCCGCGTCGAGATCGTCGTGGCGGGCGCGGCGGCCGGCTGCCGTCGCGAGGCTCGGATCGGCGGCCAGGTCGGCCCGACCGACGATCTCGGCCAGTTTCGGCCAGCCGGCATCGTCCAGCACGCTCAGCGCGAGCCAGCGGTCCTCGCCGGCGGTCGGGTAGCAGCCCTGCGGGGCGACCAGCGGGTCGCGGTTGCCGCGCGCTTCCAGGACGGCGCCGCTCAGGACCCAGGCGAGAATCGGTTCCGGCAGCGCCGCGATCATCGTCTCGGTCATCGAGAGGTCGTAGAAGGCGCCCTCGCCGGTCCGGCGCTGACGCCAGACGGCCGCGAGCAGCAGGAACGCCTCCATGCAGGCCGTCAGTGGGTCGGTCCAGGTGCCCCCAGAAGAGGTCGGGATTCGGCCAGGGTACGCCGAGAGGGAGGCCCAACCGGTGAAGCACTGCAAGAGCGTGCCGTACGCTACGAGATCGCGCTGCGGCCCGGTTCGCCCGAACCCGGACGCCGAGGCCATGATGATGCGGGGGTTGATCTCGCGCAGGGCCGGGTAGCCGAGCCCGAGCCGCTCCATGACCCCCGTCGAGAAGTTCTCGATCACGATCTCGCTCTGCTGGATCAACCGTCGCACCAGCTCGCGGGCACGCTCCTCTTTCAGGTTGAGGGTGATGCTCCGCTTGCCGGGGTTGAGCTCCTCCCACGATGCGTTTCGGTGCGAGAGGTCGGGTCGGGCCTGCGACTCGATCTTGATAACCTCGGCGCCGAGCGCGCCCAGGTACTTGGTGCAGATCGGGCCAGCCATGACCCAGCTGAAGTCCACGATCCGGACGCCGGCGAGCGGTTTGGTGGCGGGCAATCCCGAGGTGGTGGTCGCGGTGAGCGGCCGTTGAGGGGCTGGGGAGGTGAGGTCGATGGCATTGTGCTGCCCCAGGCGCGGCGCCAGCCCTGGCCGAGGCCGCTCGAAGCCGGAGCTGGTGTACGGGACGCCCGGCAACGTCAGTTTCCCCAACGTCGGGTGCTCTTGCTCCACGAAGAAGCCGCGATGCGCGAACTGCGGCAGCTCCAGCATGTCGGTGGCGGTGCCGAGCGGGTAGCACGCGACCTTCCTGGTCTGGGCCGCTTCGAAGACGTCGAGCTTTGCCTGCTGACGGCTCCACGCGCAGATCAGCGGGTGGAGATCGAGCCAGTGCTCCTGGCGCAGCGCCCTGTTCGCGAAGCGCGGGTCGTCACCCCAGCTGGGATTGCCCATCACCTCCAGCCAGCGGAGCCACTGGTGCTCCTCGCGCGGCGAGATCACGACCCAGCCGTCCTTGCAGGGCAGGAACGAGACGGTGGAGTTGGCCGAGGCGGTCACCACCTCGCGCCGGACGCCGCCGTCGCCGCCGTCGAAGCCGCCACGCTCGCCCCTCTTCCGGTCGAGCGCGTTGTGCTGTGACTGATTCTCGGCGGCCACCGCGTCCTGCCCCGAGACGTCCAGGTGGCTGCCCCGGCCGTCGCGCTGCGCCAGCAGCAGACCGTGAACGGCGGCTCCAGCCACGACCTCGCCGGCCAGGAAGTCGGCGGCGTGGCTCGGGGCGTTGAGTGGCGGCAGATCCGCGCTTTCGATCTCGCGCGAGGGGAAGCCGTAGGCGAACCCAGAGCTGTGGAAGGCGATCGAGTCGTTGCCGCGCCAGCCGGCCTGAGGACCGGTCTGGCCCCACGGCGTCGCCGAGACGACCGACAGCTTCGGATTGCGCGCCTGGAGCGCCGCCACGCCGACGCCGAGCCGGTCGAGCTCACCCGGTGGGAAGCTCTCGATCAGGACGTCGAACGAGCCGACGAGGTCGAGCAGCGCCGCGCGGCCGGCCTCGTCGTCAAGGTCGAGGGTGATCCCCCGCTTGCCGGCGTTCAAGTAGAGGAAGAAGCCGCTCGCCTCAGGATCGGGGTAGCTTGTCCCGACCCTTCCTGCGTCAGGGCAGGCTTTAGAGGGATCGCGGAACGGCCCGCGCTGGCGGGTCGGGTCGCCGTCCGGCGGCTCGGCTTTGACCACGTCGGCGCCGAGATCAGAGAGCAGCTTGCCGCCGTACGGCCCGGCGATCCCAACCGCCAGCTCCAACACCCGCACGCCGACCAGCGGTCGATCGCCCACGATCCGCCTCCCCGTCGAGGGGGCCGCCGCTCAGACTGGCTGGTCGGCTCTCCCTGAATGACACGAACACTGGCTGATGGTATCGCTCGATTCGTTGCAGCTACGATGGGGGATGCAACGCTGCCTGCATCGTCGCGTGCGACGCGAGCAGATGCTGGTGGCGTCGGCGGCGACACGGCACGCCGTCCCGCGACCCCGTCGCACGCGCTGCCGTGATGGAGAGCGGATGGCTACCTCTGACCTGCCCGCGAAGTCGTTCGGCGCCCAGCTTGAAAAGCTGATGCTGCGGGCCGGCATCTGGGACACGGCTCTGGCGAGACGGCTCGGAGCGTCCCGTTCCGAAGTGTTTCGCTGGCGCACCGGCCGAGCGATGCCGATGCGCCGCAACCTCGAACGGCTCCAGAACGCGTTGCAGTGGTCGTCAGATGGCACGCTGGTGCCGCTCGATGCTGCCGACTGGGATCACCTGCTGGTGCTCGGCGGGCACGGCGTCCCCTGGCGCACCAGCGGCCCCGACGAGCGCAATCGCGTGGAGCTGCCGGACCGTTGTGCCGTCTACGCCTATCAGTTCGAGCAGCGGAGCTTTCCCTCGCAATGGTCGCGGCGAGCGGCCGAGATCGAGCGGGAGGTCCAGGGCAGCATGCACTGCATGTTGTTCCGCCCGCCGACGTTCTTTCGGCCGCCCTCGATGACCCGCCTGTACCGCGAGTGGTACGACGACGACGTGGTGGAGCGGTACGTCCAGGAGCTGGACGAGCGGCTGGCGCTCTGGGAGCAGCGGGTTGCGGAGTACGAGGTCCGCCACATCTACAGCAAGCCCGGACTGGCGGCGTACCTGCGCTCGCGAAGCTGGCAGGGCCGCCAGATCACCCACGAGCAGCTCCGCGAGCAGATCATGATGCTGCTCGACCTGCTGGATCGTCACTACCCGAACTTCGCGATCGGCCTGGACGACGATCACCTGCCGTTCGATGCGACGATCGTCGGGCACGAGGTCGTGCTGTTGCGGCTGAGGCAGGCGAACATGGTCAACGCGGCCGGCTGGACGATCTTCGGGATGGAGATGTCGGGCCTGTCGGTGGTCAAGACGTTCTCGCAAGCGTTCGACCGAACCTGGGGCAAGCGCACGGTCACGCGTGACCCGGCCGCGATCCGGGCCTGGTTCACCAGCCAGCTCCGAGACGCCGATATTGAATCAGCTACCGAGTCGTCTCACGATGCCGAACGTCGTCAGGACCGCTCGCCCTGACCTGGCACAGGCCGGGCTGCTGAGACGGTCAGGGCTGGTCGCGCCGTCGAGCGCACGTCTCGGCGCGTGGCCACGAGATTCTTGACGTGGCGTGGTCGGCTCACTAGCATTCGAGTGTGGCGCCTTACATTCGAACGGGACGATCCCAGCGAGGAAACCGGGCTGTTGACCGTGTCCCCCGGCTCCTCGTGCCGTTCGAGTGGGTCACGGACGAGCTCGGCCCGACCGACACCAGCCCGTCCCGTCCCACGCCGGCGAGCGTGACGTGAGCGCCGCGAAGATCGCGGCCCTGGCTGTCGGTTGTCCGGCCATGCTGCCGGTGGCCGTCGCCGTCGATGCCGGGCTCCGGCGCCGGAGTCTGGCCGCATCCGCCGTCGTCGTGCACGAGGCAGCCAGGAGCCTCACGGTGCGGCGTCCCAGCTAGGAGGCCCGGGTCCATGGTGGTCCCGCGATCCGCCCACGAGCATCGATCCGCCCTCCACGACTGGCGGGTCGCGGCGATCCCGCGGGCCAGCATCGTGACGGGGCCGCGGGGCGCGGAGACGCCGTTCGTGGGCCGACAGGCGCTGCTGGGGCTGGTCGAGGACACGCTGGCCGGCGCCGCGCAGGGCCGCCACGTCGTCGTGCGGCTGGTCGGGGAGGCCGGGATCGGCAAGACCCGGCTGCTGCGCGAGGTTGCCCGACGCGGCGCCCACCGCGGGCTGCCGGTGTCCTGGCTCGACGACGCGTCGCCGCCGCTGGCGGGTGGTGGCACGCTGGGCGCGCTGGCGGTCGTCCCGACGGCCGCCAGCCGCGCGGCGGTCCGGTCGCCGCGCCTGGTGCTGGCCGACCTGGCCGGGCGGTCAGACCGCCTGCGGGAGGTGGCGGATCTGGTCCTGGACGACGCCGCCTCGGCGCCGACGGTCGTCTTCCTGGCCGTCGGGTCGGTCGGCGCGGCTGTCGCGGCCGATTGGCGGGTCCTGGCCCACCTCGCGCGGCAGCGCCTGTTCCACGAGATCGTGGTGCCGCCGCTGGCCGACCCCGAGGTCCACGAGCTGGCCGCCCTGGTGCTCGGCGGGCCGCTCCACCCGCGCCTGCGACAGACCATCGGCGCGTTGAGCGACGGCAACCCGCTCCACGTCGAGGCGGTCGCGGGCGATCTCCAGCGGCGCGGCCTGATCCGCCTGCAGCAGGGCACCGCCTACCTGCTCGGCGAGGTCGCCGACAGCTACGTCCCGTCCGCCTTCGCGGCGGCTCGGGCCGTCGAGCTCGACGCGCTCGAGCCGGCCGTCGTCGCCACCCTGTGCGCGGCCGCCGTGCTCGGCCCGGCCGTCCAGTTCGACGTGCTGGCCGCGGCCCTGCCGCTGTCGGACGGGCTGCTGCTGGGGCATCTCGAAGCCGGGCTGGCCCACGGCATCCTGCGCGAGGCGCCCGACCCGGCCGCCGACTTCCGCTTCACCCACGAGCTGGTCCGTCGGGTGCTGTATCGGCGCCTCTCGCAGCTGCGCCGCCGCGCCCTCCACGAGGCGATGGCCGAGGCGCTCGAACGGCGCGCGGCCCCGACCGGCCCGGATTGCCCGGAGCGCGGCGATCCCAGCGCGGCCCTCGCCCACCACGTCGCGCGCGGCGCCGACCCCGGCCGCGCCCTGGACTCCGTGCTGCGGGCGCAGGAGCAGGCGGAGCAGGAGTGCCGCTGGGACGACGCGATTCGGGCCGGGCGGCGGGCGCTCGACCTCGCGCGGCAGTCGCGGGCCGCCGATCTGGCGCTCCAGGTCGCCCTGCTCGAACGGCTGGGGGCGCTCTACTTCGGGCAGGCCGAGACGTTCGCGGCCGGGGCCTGCTGGCGGGAGGCGCTCCTGCTGTGCGCCCAGACGGGGCGCTGGATGCGGCGGGCGGCGCTGGCCGCCCGGCTGGCCGCGCTCGGCTCCTCGTGGTACGCCGTCGGGGACGCCGAGGCCGCCCTGGCCGACGCGCTCCAGGCCGACGGTACGGGCGACGACGACGGCGGCGACGCATTGGCCATCGCGGGCTGGCGCAGCGACGCCCACTACGAGCTGGGGCTGGCCTACCAGCGCCAGGGGCGGCTCGCCCGCGCCCTCGGGCACCTCCAGACCGCCTGCCACACGGTCGCCCCGACCGACGGGCCGCGGCGGGTGCTCGCGCAGGCGTCGCTGGCCCGGGCGCTGGTGACGGCCGGGCGGCCCCACGAGGCGCTCGCCCTGCTCGCCGCCGCGCGCGACTCCCTCCCGCCGGCCCCGCCGTCGGCGGCGCTGTCGGGCGCGCGGGCGGACCACCTGCGCGACCCGCGCCGGGTCCGTTGCGTCGCGCTCGGCGAGCTGGCGCGGGTGCACGCCGCGCTCGGTCGGCTCGACGAGGCGGCCGAGCTGGCCGAGTCGGTGATCGAGCTGGAGCGGACGCTCGGCATCCTGGGCGGGCGTGGGCAGCGGGTGCTGGCCCAGGTCGAGCTGGGCCGCGGGCGGCCGGAGCGGGCGATCGAGGTGCTGGCCGAGCGGACGCGCGCGTCCGCGGCCGGCTCGCTGAGCGCGCACCGGGTGCTCGACCTGCTGCTGCTGGCGGAGGCGCACCTCGCCAGTGGCGCGGTGGACCGGGCCGTCGAGGCCGCGACCGATGGCGTCCACCTCTGCGGACGGACCCGTGCCGACGAGCACCTGGCCGGCGTGCAGAGCGTGCTGGCGCGGGGGCTGCTGGCGCGCGGGGAGGTCGGCGCGGCGGCCGCCGTGCTCGCGGCCGCCCGCCAGACGCTCGCGGCGACCGGCGCCGAGGCGTACCGACCGGCGCTGCTGGCCGCCGAGGACGCCTACCGGGCCGCCGGCGCCCCCGCCGCGCGCGACCCGGCGCCGGCACCGACGCGCGGCGCCCCGGCCCCGCACCCGGGCGGTCTCGGCGCCACGTCGGACGGGCCTCGGGTCCGGAGCCGTGCGACGGCGCTGACCGCGCGCGAGCGCGAGGTGCTCGCCGTGATGGCGGAGGGGCGCACGAACCGCCAGATCGCACGCGTCCTGATCCTGAGTGAGAAGACGGTCAAGCGCCACCTCAGCAACCTGTTCGCCAAGCTCGGCGTCGGCACCCGCGCGGCTGCCGTCCGGCGCGGCTTCGAGACCGGTGTCCTCTAGCGGCCCCCGCGCCAGTCCACGCGCCAGTGGAATGGGCCGTTTGGCCGATGTTTCGGTCAGACGTGGGCTCTAGAGTTGTCTTCTGTGCCCGGTCTGGTCTGAGGCGATCCGGCCCGAGGCCGTGCCCGCGCTGATCCAACGGCGGATCGAGTCCGCCCCCGATGAAGGGAGATCCGGCCGCGATGACGACGTACATCGCGCAGAAGCTGCTTGCCACGATCCCGGTGATGCTCCTGGTATCGGCGGGCGTGTTCCTGCTCCTGCACCTGATCCCGGGTGACCCGGTGGCCGCCATGCTGGGAGAGAACGCCACCCCCGAACAGTACGCGGCCCTCAAGCACGAGCTGGGGCTAGACCTGCCGTTGCCCGAGCAGTACGCGCGGTGGCTCGGACGGGTGGTGACCGGCGACCTCGGGCGGTCGATCCGGAGCGGCCAGCCGATCGGCACGGCGCTCAAGAATGCCGTCGCGCCGACGGCTGAGCTGACCGTGCTCGCCTTGCTCTTCGCCATCGTGGTCGGCCTGCCGGCCGGGATCATCGCCGCCGTGCGTCCGGGCTCGCTACCAGACGTCATGCTCAACCTGTTCGCCTTGCTCGGGGTCAGCATGCCGACGTTCTGGTCGGGCATCCTGCTCATCTTCCTGTTCTCGCTCGGCCTGGGCTGGCTCCCACCGTCAGGCTACGCCAGCCTGACCGAGGCACCGGTGGACTCGCTCCGATACATGGCGCTTCCGATGATCGCGCTCGGCTCGACGGTGGCGGCGGTGGTGATGCGCCAGACCCGCGCCAGCATGGTCGAGGTGCTGTCGAACGATTACGTGCGGACGGCCTGGAGCAAGGGGCTGGCCGAGCAGTCGGTGATCCTGCGCCACGCCCTCTGGAACGCCCTCATCCCCGTCATCACCGTCGTGGGCCTGACGGGCGGCCTCCTGCTCGGCGGGGCGGTCATCACCGAGACGATCTTCGCGATCCCCGGGATGGGCCGCGTCATCGTCTCGGCGATCTTCGAGCGTGACTTCCCGACCGTCCAGGCGGGCGCGCTCTTGATCGCCATGACCGTCATCATGATGAACCTTGTGGTTGACGTGCTGTACGCCTACGTCGACCCGCGAGTCCGGTACTAGGCAAGGGGGACCGCAATCGTGGCATCGACGGCTCATGACCTGGCCCCGACGAGCGTGGACCTTGCTGGTCGCGCCGAGATCGGCCGGCCGCGGTCCAGAGGGGCTCGCCTCCGCCGACTCGCCAGGCGCATGGGCGTGCGGGGCATCCTCGGGCTCGGCATGGTCGGCTTGATCACCCTGGTGGCGGTGCTTGCGCCGGTCCTGGCGCCCTACGACGTCGGCAAACAGGACTACACCGCGATCATGAAGTCGCCGAGCGCGGCCCACCTGCTCGGCACCGACAATCTCGGACGGGACGTCTTCACCCGCGTCGTCTACGGCGCGCAGGCGTCGGTGCGCGTGGGCCTCATGGCAGTGACCCTGGCCCTGATTCTGGGCACCATCGTCGGGCTCCCCTCGGGCTACTTCGGCGGCTGGGTTGACAAAATCATCATGGGGCTGCTGGATGCCCAGCTCGCCTTTCCAGGGCTGGTGCTGGCACTGGCGATCACCGCCGCTCTCGGCCCTGGCTTGAACAACCTGATCGTCGCGATCGGCATCACCGCGACGCCGACGTTCGGGCGCCTCTTGCGCGCGCAGGTGCTGACCCTCCGCGAGCGCGAGTTCGTCCAGGCAGCCCGTGCCCTGGGCGCAAGCGACCTCCGCATCTCCCTGCGCCACATCTTGCCGAACGCCATCAGCCCGCTGATCGTGCAGTTCTCCGTGGCGGTCGGCGCGGCGATCTTGACCGAAGCGAACCTCAGCTTCCTCGGACTGGGCGTCCAGCCGCCCACGCCAAGCTGGGGCTCGATGCTGCGCGAGGGGTACGGCTTCATGGACCGGGCCATGTGGTTCCCGCTCTCGGCCGGCACGATCATCACGCTGACGGTGCTCGGCGCGAGCTTCGTGGGCGACGCCCTGCGCGACCTCTTCGACGTGCGGGCTCGGGCTGACGTCCTGTAGTCCGGATCCCGCTCGGCGGACCCAGGACGGCCCGGATGAAATGGGCCGTTTGGCCGATGCTCCTCGAAGCCATCCGCCCTACCGTTCGTACGTTGTGGCGCCGCGTTCGGCAACGATTCGGCGCCTTGGAGTGGACGCCGCCGGCTATCGACAGCCGGCAGGCTGGGCGATCGTGGGCGATCGAAGGAGAGGGAGCACCATGCAAGGCGAAGACGCCCTTGTGGACAGGCGCATGACGCGCCGACGAATGCTCGTGCTGTCGGTCCAGGTGGCCGGCGCCGGTCTGGTGGCCGGATTGCTCGGGGCGTGCGGTCAGCAGACACCCGCGGCGGCGCCCAAGCCGACCGAAGCTGCGAAGCCAGCCGCTCCGGCCGCGACCTCAGCTCCGGCGGCGGCGGCTGCCACGACGGCGCCGGCCGCCAAGCCAGCAGAGGCGGCGAAGCCAGCGGAGGCCGCCAAGCCGGCTGCTCCGGCGGCTGCCGCCCCGGCCACCAAGCCGGCCGGCGGGGCCGGCGGCACGCTACGGGTCGCGCACTTCGCGAACCCGTCCCAGCTCGACCCGATTCGCTCGGTGGCCGGCTTCGACAAGCACGTCAGCCTGGCCATCTTCGACCCGCTGGTAGGCATGGACCGGTCCCTGAAGCTGGTGCCCGCCCTGGCGGAATCCTGGGACTCGCCGGACCTGATCAACTGGACGTTCAAGCTGCGCAAGGGCGTCAAGTTCCACGATGGCACCGACTTCAACGCCCAGGCCGTGAAGTTCCACATCGAGCGGATGAAAGACCCGGCCACCAAGAGCTCGCTGGCCGGGCAGGTGGCCATGATCGACCGCGTCGAGGTGGTGGACGATTACACCGCCAAGATGGTCACCAAGTCGCCGTACGCCAACCTGCCGGCGCTGCTGGCCGACCGCCATGGCTACATCAACTCGCCCGCCGCGATCCAGAAGGCCGGCAACGACTACGGCGTGACGACGGTCGTCGGGACCGGGCCGTTCAAGTTTGTCGAGTGGCGGCAGAACGACAGGATCACCCTCGAGAAGAACGCCAACTACTGGGACAAGGCTCGGCCCAAAGTCGACAAAATCGAGATGCCGATCATCCCAGACGACAACGTCCGCCTCGCCAACGTGAAGACCGGTCAGCTCGACGCGGCGTATTCGCTGGCCTTCAAGGACATTCAGCCGCTCCGCAGCGACAAGTCCCTGCAGCTGGTCGAGGCGCCCGGGATCGCGGCCTGGAACGTCTTCATCCACGCCCAGAACCCGCCCTTCAACAACCTGGCGCTGCGCCAGGCCTGGGCCTACACCATCGACCGTGAGGCGATCCTCCAGGCGGCAGCATTCGGGTCTGGCACCGCTGCCAACTCGATCTTCTCGCCCGGCTTCGCCGACTACTACCAGAAGGATCTGAAGCCGCTGCCTAGAGACCTGGAGATGGCGAAGAAGAAGCTGGCCGAGGGCGGCAAGCCGAACGGCTTCGAGTTCGAGTTCATCGCCATCAGCGTCGGGCCATTCCAGACGATCGCCCAGATCCTCCAGGCCCAGGCCGCCGAGGTCGGGATCAAGGCGAACATCAACGTCATGGACGACGCCGCGTGGTCGGTCCGCAACAACACCACCTGCGACGTCCAGGCCGGCCAGAGCATCTGGACCGGGCGCCCCGACCTTGACTCGACGCTGGCCGCCATCCTCGACCCGGACGGCTCGTCGTGCAAGGGCGGTCGATACAACATTCCCGAAGTGACGGACCTGGTCCGCAAGGCGCGGGAGACCAAGACGGTCGCCGACCGGCAGAAGATCTACGCCCAGATCGCCAAACTGCAGGTGGACAACGTGATGGATCTCCAGCTGGTCTATCCGGCCACGAGCGTGCTGATGACGCCGAAGGTCGGCGGCTTCCAGGTCTACGGCGACGGCTTCATGCGCTGGGACGAGGTCACTGTCCAGGGCTAGGTCGTCAGTCGATCGCACAGTCCGTGTCTGGTGGGGAGTCGTTGGCGAGGTGGTGCCAATGGCTCCCCATCGTCGTTCTGTCCACGAGCCATCATGCAGCGCGGCAGCTCCGCCGCGAGGAAGGAGTCTCGATGCCACGAGCCATCAGGCGCGTCGTCACCGGGCACACGCCGGACGGGCAATCGACCATCGTCATGGACGGTCCTGCCCCCCAGGTCAGGTCTCGCGCCCATCCCGATGCCGGCAGCACCGTTCTCTGGGTCACCGAGCGCGCGCCGGCCTCAAACGTGGGCGATGAAGACGCGGCGCCAGCCGGTGTGGTCAACCCGGTGCCGCCGCCCAGCCCCGGCGGCACCCTGCTTCGCATTGTGGACTACGTGCCTGCCAGCCAGGCGGTGGACGCGGCCTCGGACATGATCGGAGTGAACCACGCACCAGAGGGCGCTGCGACCCACCCCGGCTTTCACCAGACGCACACCGTGGATTACGCCATCGTCCTGGAGGGCGAGATCTGGGCGATGCTGGAGGAGACCGAAACGCTGCTGAAGGCAGGCGACGTGCTCATCCAGCGTGCCACAAACCATGCGTGGGAGAATCGCTCGGACCGCCTGTGTCGGATGGCGTTCATCCTGATCGACGCCGAGCCGCTGCCAGCGCAGTCCTGAGCGTGCGGCGGACCAGCTCCGTCATCTCCACACCGATCCCGACCGGTCCGCGGGCGCATGAGTCATCCCAAAAACTGGCGCGCTCCAGGCCGGTTGTCTACCACCCGCGGCGCCCCCGACCGCGACGCGAGCCATGGCACGGGAGAAATGGGCCGTTTGGCCGATGCTCCTCGGCGATGACGGTCATACGTTCGGGGAGTCTTGACGCCGGTCCGAAGACGGTCTGGCGACGTCTTGTCGGTCGCGCTGCAGGCGACAGCGACGGCCAGTTCGATCGTAGACGATCGAGGAGGAACGCGATGCAGGGCAACGATGCCATGGCTGACCGGCGCGTGACGCGACGGCGGCTGTTCGTGATGTCGGTCCAGGTGGCCGGCGCTGGCCTGGTGGCCGGCTTGCTCGGGGCGTGCGGCCAGCAGGCTCCGGCCGCCGCCCCCAAGCCGACCGAGGCCGCGAAACCGGCCGCCCCCGCCGCGGCCGCCGCGACCACGGCGCCAGCAGCCGCCGCCAAGCCAACCGAAGCCGCCAAGCCGGCCGAAGCTGCCAAGCCGGCCGAAGCTGCCAAGCCGGCCGCTGCCGCGCCAGCCTCGAAGCCGGCTGGCGCGAACGGTGGCACGCTGAAGGTCGGTCACTTCTCCAACCCGTCGAGTCTCGATGGGCACCGCGCGGTGGCAGGCTTCGACGAGCATGTCAGCCGAGCCGTGTTCGACGCGCTCGTCGGCACGGACCGCAGCCTGCGGCTCACGCCGGCGACAGGGCTGGCAGAGTCCTGGGACTCGCCAGACCTGGTCAACTGGACGTTCAAGCTGAAGAAGGGCATCAAGTTCCACGACGGGACCGACTTCAACGCCGCGGCGGTGAAATTCAACATCGACCGGATCAAGGACCCCGCCACCAAGAGCCCGCTCGGAGGGCAGGTGGCGATCGTCGATCACGTCGAAGTGGTGGACGACTACACCGCCAAGATGGTGACGAAGTCGCCATACGCCAACATCCCGGCCCTGTTCGCAGGCCGTAGTGGATACGTCAACTCCCCGACGGCCGTCCAGAAGGCCGGCAATGACTACGGCGTCACCGCGATGGTGGGGACCGGACCGTTCAAGTTCGTGGAGTGGCGCCAGAACGACAAGATCGTCTTCGAGAAGAACACCAGCTACTGGGATCCGGCCCGGCCGAAGGTGGATCGCGTCGAGATGTCGATCATCCCGGACGACAACGTTCGCCTCGCCAACGTGAGGACCGGCCAGCAGGACGCCACCTACTCGGTCGCGTTCAAGGACATCCAGCCGCTCCGGACCGACAAGTCGCTCGCACTGATCGAGGCGCCGGGCGTTCAGGCCTGGAACCTCGTCCTCCACGGGCAGAACGAGCCGTTCAAGAACCTGGCGCTGCGCCAGGCGCTGGCCTACACGCTCGACCGTGAAGCGATCCTCCAGGCCGCGGGATTCGGGTCCGGGACCGTGGCCAACTCGATGTTCACGCCCGGTCTGGCGGACTTCTACCAGGTCACCAAGGACGTCAAGCCGTTGCCTAGAGACCTGGACATGGCGAAGAAGAAGCTGGCAGAAGCTGGCAAGCCGAACGGGTTCGAGTTCGAATACGTCGCCATCAACATCGGGCCGTTCCAGACGATCGCTCAGATCGTGCAGGCCCAGGCGGCCGAGGTCGGCATCAAGGCGAACATCGTGGTGATGGACGATGCCTCCTGGTCGGTGCGCAACAACACGACCTGCGACGCCCAGGCCGGCCAGACCGTCACGATCAACCGCATTGACCTCGATTCGTCACTCGCCAATGTGCTCGACCCGGATACGTCGGCGTGCAAGGGCGGCCGCTTCAACGTGCCCGAGGTCACGGAGCTGGTCCGCAAGGCACGCGGCATCAAGGATCTGGCGGCCAAGCAGCAGATCTACGCTCAGATCGCGAAGCTGCAGATCGAGAACTGCATGGACATTCAGCTCGTGTACCCCAGCACGAGCGTCGTGCTGACCCCGAAGGTCGGCGGCTTCCAGGTCTGGGGCGACGGCTTCATGCGCTGGGACGAGGTGACCATTCAAGGCTAAATCACAGTCGCGCAATTCCATCAGGAGTGCCCTCACCAAGATGGGCCGTTTGGCCGATGCTCCCGACCAGCGATGCCCGTAGCCTCCGGTGACATCTGGTGTCGATCGACAGACAACCGAGGCTCAACGGAGGTACGCATGGCCGATGAACGTCTCGCCTTGATGGCCCATCTGCTGCGACGCGCCGGGTTCGGCGCGTCGCGCGACGAGCTCGAGGCGTACGCGGCGCGCCCATATGAGGACGTGGTCGAGGAGCTGATCCACCCCGAGCGGACCCCGGATCTCGACGAGGACGAGCTCGCGCGGTACTACCCGCACCTCGGCGCCAACATCGACAACCAGAAGTCCTGGAACGGTCGCTGGATCTGGCGGATGGTCAACTCGAAGCGTCCGCTCGAAGAGAAGATGGCGCTGTTCTGGCACCACGTCTTCGCGACCGGCTGGACCAAGAGCGAGCACACCCCGACGATGGTCCGCCACATCGAGATGCTGCGCCGCAACGGCCTGGCGAACTTCCGGACCCTGCTGCTCGACCTCTCGCGTGACCCGGCCATGATCTACTGGCTGGACAACAACGAGAACCATGCGAAGTCGATCAACGAGAACTACGGCCGCGAGATCCTCGAGCTGTTCTCGATGGGCATCGGCAACTACACCGAGACCGACATCAAGGAGTGCGCCCGCGCGTTCACCGGCTGGACGTTCGAGCAGCCAATCCCGCTCTACCCGTTCGGCCACTACGACTCGCACTTCGTGTACAACGCCGCGGACCATGACGACGGCGAGAAGACGTTCCTCGGCCACACCGGCAATCTGAACGGCGAAGACGTCATCAACATCATCGCCCAGCAGGAGGCGACCGCTCGCTTCGTCAGCCGCCACCTCTACAACTTCTTCGTCGGCGACGAGCAGCAGGTGCCGGCCTGGAGCGTCACCGACCCGGTCGATCCTGAGGCAATCGCGACGCTGATGCAGGCGTTCCGCGAGTCCGACGCGGACATCCGCTCGGTCATGCGGGTGCTGTTCAACTCCGACTTCTTCAAGGCCGCCCGCTACACACGCGTCAAGGCCCCGGTCGAGCTGGTGGCCGGCGTCATCAAGCTGGCCGGCACCCACCGTGGCGTCGAGCCCGGCCTGACCGCCTTCGACGCGGCAACCAGTGTGATGGGCCAGGTGCTGATGGACCCCCCCACCGTGGAAGGGTGGCACACCGGCAAGGAGTGGATCGACGGCGGCACCCTGACCGAGCGCGTCAACTTCGCGGTCAGCCAGGTCAGCAACATCCAGAAGCCCGGCCCGGCCTCGATCGTCGGGCGGCTCCAGAGCATCGGCCGCCCGCTCAGCCCCGAGGAGACGGTGGACACCGTCCTCGACCTCGTCGGCCCGCTCGAGGTGCAGCCGGAGACGCGCGTGGCGCTGGTCAACCTGGCGTCGCAGGGCGGCGAGTACCGCTTCGACACCGACGAGGAGCGCGAGCAGAGCGCGTCGCGCATCGGCCGGCTGCTCCGCCTGACGGTCGCGTCCCGCGAGTACCAGTTCGCGTAGCCGAGTTATCAGTCGTCAGTCGTCAGCTCTCAGTCGTCAGTTCTCAGTCGTCAGTTCTCAGTCGTCAGTTCTCAGCGACTCGTTCCTGACGACTGATAACTGATGACTGATGACTGATGACTGATAACTGACGACTCGTCGTGGCAGGAGGAAATACCCAGCATGGCAGTTCACGCACATGGCAACGGGGTGACGAAGAAGGACCCGGTCCTGGTCGTCGTGCAGCTCTCGGGCGGCAACGACTTCCTGAACACCGTGATCCCGTTCCAGAACGGCAACTACTATGACGCCCGCCCGCTGGTGCACGTGCCGGAGGGCCAGTCCCTGCCGTTCACAGACACCCTGGCGTTCCACCCGGCAGCCGCCCCACTCCGCGACCTCTACCTGGCCGGCGACGTGGCCATCGTGCAGGGCATCGGCTACGAAAACTCCAGCCGCTCGCACTTCCGCGCAATGGACATCATGCACACCTGCGAGCCGCTGAAGATCTCGACCGAGGGCTGGCTCGCGAAGGTGATCCAGGAGCTCGACCCGCGCAGCGCGAATCCGCTGACCGCCGTCAGCTTCGGGCGGGGCCTCCCCCGCGCCCTGGCCGCGCCCGGCGTGGTCGCGACCTCGGTGGACAACCTGGACAATTACGGCCTGCTGAACAGCGTCCAGGCGGCCGAGCAGCGCGCCGAAGACCTCGATTTCTTCAAGCAGATGTACACGCCGGCCATCGGGACCGGGATGGTGCTGGACTACCTCGCCCGGACCGGGAACGGTGTGCTCTCGGGCGCCGACACGTTGAAAGTCGCCCCGCAGCTCTACAGCAGCAGCGTGACCTATCCGGACTGCGCCATCGGCAAGGCGCTCCGCGACGTGGTCCGCGTTCATACCGCCAACCTGGGCACCCGCGTCTTCTACACCCAGCACGGCGGCTACGACTACCACTCCCAGGAAGTCCCGAGCCACAAGCGGCTGCTCGGCGAGCTGACCGGCTCGCTCGCGGCGTTCATGGCGGACCTGCGCGAGCACGACGCCGCCGACAACGTCACGGTCCTGGTCTTCACCGAGTTCGGGCGGCGGATGAAGGATAACGGCTCGGGCACGGACCACGGCTCGGGCGGCGGCGCCTTCATCATCGGCGAGCAAGTCAAGGGCGGCCTCTACTCCGAGTACCCCTCGATAGAGCCGGGCGACTGGCTGAACGGCGAGGACATGAAGCACACCTTCGACTTCCGGGGCGTCTACGGCACGCTGCTGGAGCAGTGGATGGGCCTCGACCCGACCGCCATCGTCGGCGGCACCTACGAGCAGCTGCACCCGTTCAAGACCGCCGTGGGAGCGTAATTCAATGGCGATTGAGACTCCCGTCACACAAGGCACGCAGGTCGCGGCGTTCCCGTACAGCCTGCTGCGGGCCGGCTTCCCGTACTACGCCACCATCGGGATGCGCCGCGTCACCACGGCAGCCGCCGACGTGGCTATCGGCGGCGAGGGCCGGCTCTACGTCATCTGCCGCGACGACGGCCAGGGCGGTGCGATCCGCCGGACCAACTGGGACGACGAGGATCTGGGCACCATCGGCGGCGCCGGGACGGAGCCGGGCAAGCTGATGTGGCCGGTCCAGCTCATCCTGGACAAGGACGAGACGCTCTGGATCTCGGACGAGGGCACCTACCGGATCTCGCAGTTCAACCGCGATGGCCAGCTCCTGAGCCATTGGGGCGAGTACGGCGCCGAGCCGGGCAAGCTCAACCGGCCGTCAGGCATCGCGTTCGACGCCGACGAGAACCTGTGGGTGGTGGACACCCAGAACCACCGCATCCAGAAGTTCACGAAGGACGGCCAGTTCATCTCGACGTTTGGCTCGCGCGGATCGGAGCCCGGCCAGTTCGAGAAGCCGTGGGGCATCGCCGTTGACCCGTTCGGCGACGTCTACGTCGGCGACTGGGGCAACGACCGAGTCCAGAAGCTGACCGCCGACGGCCAGCCGCTGCTGAGCATGGGCCACACCGGCGCCGGCGACGGCGAGCTGCGGCGGCCGGCCGGCGTGGCGGTTGACCGGCACGGCGACATCTACGTGGCCGACCGTGGCAACCACCGTGTGGTCCTGTTCGACAAGACCGGACGGTACGTCGAGAAGTTCATCGGCGACGCCACCATTTCACCCAGTGGCCGCAAGTATGTCCTGGCGAACCCCAAAGTGCTGCGTGGCCGCGAGATGACGACCCTCGAGATCCAGAAGCGGTTCCGGGGGCCGATGTCCGTCCGTCTCGTGGGCGACCTGATGTACGTCCCGGACTTCGGCAGCCACCGCATCCAGGTCTACAAGAAGGAAGCGTACCCTCTGGCTGAGGCCGACATCTGGCCGGAGCAGAACCACCCGTTCCTCTACAACGTCTGATCGCATGTACCCCTGCCGCCCCCTGTCCGGACGTGCGACCGGCCAGCACACCTCCGGTGCCTGCAGGATGGGGCCGGCCTCAGATCCGCTGGCGGCCGTGGACCAGTACGGCAAGGTCCACGGCCTCCGGAGCCTGCGGGTGGTGGACGCCCCCTCGGAGAATCTCCGAGGGGGCGTCCGCGCGTTCGCCGCCGAGGCCGCCAGATCCGCTGCTATCGGCACTCGTCCTTCTGCCTCGTCGATGGCTCGGATGGGTAGTGAAACTGGGTAATTATCTTCAAAAGTAATCCCTTGTCTCTCACGTAGACGCGTTCCCTGAGCACATACGACCGTCATGTGTCGCAACTCTGGGAGTCATCGTGAGGTTTCGTCGTCTCGCCGCGCTAAGCCTTCTGTTAGCCACGCTGATTGGCGTGTCTTCTTCTCTAGCGGTCACACCCCCGGCCAGCCAGGCCGCTGCTGGCCCGTTCCCGCTCGGCATGTTCGAAGACAACAACATTCTCGCAGGGGACACCGCGAGGTTCTCTACGATGATCGACGACCTACGGGCGCACGGTCTCGACACCGTGCTCTTCACCAATAGCTCGGTTCAGTACCACTCTCCGCTGCTGAACGTGTCAGACAGCAAAGGCTTCAACACCGTCTTCGCCCCGATGCACGAGCTGAGCACCCAGTTCCTGGACGATCCGGCCGCGCCCGCCACCATCGAGAAGGCTCGTGAGGTCGTCTACCCGCTCGCGCAGGCGCTGCGCGGCCACACTTCCCTGCAAGGGTACAACCTTCGCGACGACTCCACGGTCGCCATTGCGCCGAAGCTGGCCCTGGCCATCCAGGCGTTCCGCGAGGCCGATAGTGTCAACGCGCCGACGGCGATCATCCCGGTCGCGCAGGAAGCCGTGTACGCTACTGCCAGGCCCGCCAACTTCCTGACCTACTACTACCCGGCCAAGACCGCGAAGCAGCCGTGCGACTGGGGCTTCTCCTCCCCCACGCTGAACCTGTTCAGCCAGTCGATCCGCTCGACCACCCGTGACAAGGACCCGCAGGCTCCCACCTGGCTGATCCTCCAGACACAGGGTCTCTCGACCGCCGTCAACCCGGCCGCCGACCCGAACCAGCTGCGGATTCCGACCCCTGAAGAGGTCCGGCTGCAGCAGTGGCTGGCCCTGGGCGAGGGCGCGCACGGCACCTTCTGGTTCATCTACAGCAGCCAGCCCGGCCGCTTCGTCGGCGTCAAGGACAACCCCAGCCTCTACGACGAGGTCGGCGCCGTCACCCAGCGGGTTGCACCGCTCCGGTCGGTGCTGGGCGGGCTCCAGAAGACCGACGACCTGTTCGACGTCAACGGATCGGCCAATCGCTATGTCAGCACGCTCGCGGACGCCGCCGGCAAGCTGTACGTGATCGCGGCGAACGCCAGCTGCACCGCGACGCAGTCACTGTCCGTCACGTCCAGCACCATCTCGGCCCAGCTTCGTGACGTCGAGACCAACCAGGTCTACGACATGAACGCGCCGATCTCGTTCCGGCCCGGCGACGGCAAGCTGCTGGAGGTCGTCAACATCCAGGGACCGACGCCGACCCCTACCCCGACCGTCAAGCCGAACCTGATCCAGAACGCCTCGTTCGAGCAGGTGGACGGCAGCGGCCAGCTCGTCGGCTGGGGCGGCACCGGCACGATCGCGCGCGACACGGCGGTGTCCCACAGCGGCGGGGCGTCGATGCGGATTCAAGGGTCGCAGCCGTTCAGCTACCGCTTCCAGTCGCTCGGGCTGAAGCCGGGCACACTGCACACCGTCTCGTACTGGATCAAGACCCAGAGCGTGGCCGGGACCGGCGTCTCCTGGCGCTGGGTCAACCTCGCACCGACGTTCGGCCTGAGCAACGGCCAGGTGACGACCGGCACGGCGGACTGGCGCCAGGTCAGCTCGACGTTCATGACCGCGCCGGACCTGACCTCGGGCCGAATCGACCTCACCTGGGCGCTCAGCGGCGGCACCGCCTGGATCGACGACGTCGTGCTGTGCGAAGGGCGGACCTGCGAGCAGAGCTCGGCGCCGGCCCCGACGCCAACGCCCGGCGGCGGCACCAGCTCGCCGCCGACCTCGACACCGGCCCCAACCGCCACGGCGACGCCGGTCCCGACCTCAACCGCGAAGCCAAACCTGATCCGGAACAGCTCGTTCGAGCAGGTCGGCCCATCCGGCCAGCTCGCCGACTGGGGCGGCTCGGGCCAGGTCGTCCGCGACACCACGGTCGCTCACACCGGCGCGGCCTCGATGCGGGTCCAGGGCGCCCAGCCGTACAGCTATCGCTTCCAGGCGCCCGCGCTCAGGGCTGGCGTGCTGCACACCATTTCGTACTGGATCAAGACCCAGAACGTGGGCGGCACCGGTTTCGCATGGCGCTGGGCCAACCTGACACCATCCCTGAGCATCGTCAACGGCACCCCCACCACCAGCTCGGCGAACTGGACCCAGGTCGTCGCGACGTTCACGCCTGCCGCCAACTACACCTCCGGCCGGCTCGACCTCGGCTGGGCCATCAACGGCGGCTCGATCTGGATCGACGACGTGGTCCTCTGCGAGGGCACCGTCTGCCAGCCCTGATCCCGCGCCTGCTCGCTCCTCTCGATCCGAGGCCGATGTCGAGACCCCGTCGCGGCGCGACGGGGTCTCGCTCGTCACGGCACCTCGAAGATCGCCTCGGTCACGATCCAGCTCGCGAACGCGCGATACTCGGCGGCGGCAGCCTGGAGCAGGTCGTCCGCCAGCGCCTGAATCTCGTCAGGAGTCGCGAGGCCGTCCTGGAGCAGTGCCGCCTCGAAGCTGAGCAGCATTCCGACCAGGTTGGTCTGAATGAATTCGCGAGCGCGCGTGGGGCTGCACTCCATGAGGCCGCGCAGGTCCACAAGCCGCAGCTCGGTCTCACGTGCGAGCGCGTGCAGCTGCCCTCCGATCTCTGGGCGCTTGCCGCGCCGCGCCATGCCCCGCGTCATCAGGTCGAGCAGCTTCCGCGCGGCTGGCAGCGGTGGATCGAACTGGGGGTAGGCCGGATCGTCCCGCAGCTCGTGAACGATCAGCATCCCGCCGGGACGCAGCAGGCGCGTGATCCTACGGACCGTCTCGGCGGGA
Source organism: Chloroflexota bacterium (assembly GCA_046328125.1). Classification (GTDB taxonomy): domain Bacteria; phylum Chloroflexota; class UBA6077; order UBA6077; family JACCZL01; genus JADZEM01. The sequence continues at coordinate 162,403 of JAXLXF010000011.1, read as the reverse complement.
TCATCCTGATTGCAGAGCAGCAGGCGGCAGTAGGCGGCGTCGAACGGGGCGAGCCGAAGGAGCTCCTCGGGCGGCTCGCCGTTGACGTCGGCCTCCACCAGCGCAACACCCGTTCGTCCGCGCTGCTTCAACACCCCGCGCGCCACGCTCAACGCTTCGCGGCTGGCGTCCAGGCCGGCCACGAGGCCGCTCGGCCCGACGACCTCGCTCAGCACGTCGAGCGCGCCGAGCGGGCCGCAGCCAACGTCGAGGATGCGCCCGCCCGGCCCGAGGCCGGCCCGGCTGCACGCCTCTCTGACGGCCCGCACCGTGAACGGATCGTCCGCCATCCGGATCAGCCGTACGGACTGGAGCAGCCGCCAGGCCGGGCGGGTGCTCGGGCCGGACAGCGCGGCTGGGCGCTCGCCGATCATGGGCAGGTCCCTTGACAGAGGCTCACGTCGTCGATCCAGGCGCTCTCGCCAGCGGCCAGGTTCCAGATCAGGTCGATCCGCCCGGCGCCGTAGTTGGCGGGCGATCTGAAGCTGTAGGTGACTTTGTGCCAGTCGGCGGTCCCGGTCGTCCAGGGGGCAGTGCTGACCACCGTCTCGGGGTCGAGCATCGCGTAGCGGACGGTGGCCCCCCGCGAGGCGGCGGCCTGGGTCTTGACCCAGAACGTCACCGAGTAGACGGTGTTCGGCTGGAGCTGCACGGTCTGGTAGCTGTAGACGTAGCTGGCAGGGCCGTTCATCCTGAACGACGCCGACCCACTGTGCGCCGTCGAGGTGTCGCGGGTGGCGCTGTCTCGCCACCACCAGGAGGCGGGGTACGGCGACCCGCCCCCAGACGCCGCCGACTCGAACGACGGGTTCGTCACCAGATTCGGCCCGGGCGTTGCTATGGTCGGCGTGGCGGTCGGGGTGCGGGTCGGCGTCGGCGTCCGGGTCGCCGTTGCCGACTGGGTGGCGGTCGGAGTGAGGGTCGCGGTTGGCGTCTGCGTGGAGGCCGGCGTCGGCGTCGCGCCAGGGCAGGTCAGGCACTGCAAGGCCACGTCGTCCACCCAGGCGCGGTCGCCGGCCTGGAAGTCCCAGAACACGTCCACTCGGCTCGACTGCACGTTGGGCGAGGCGGTGAAGGTGGTGCTGACCTGGGTCCAGTCCACGATCCCCTTGACCGGCGCCATGTCGCGGACGACGACCGTTGGGGCGATCTCGGCGTACCGGACCAGCACGCCGCCACCCTTCACGCTCTGGGTCTTGATCCAGGCGCTCAGCCGGTAGGTCTGGCCGGGCATCACGGTCGTCGGCTGGAAGCTGTACGTCGTCGCCGAGCCGCTGGCAGGCCCGTCCACCCGCAGCGACGCCGCCCCGCCGTGGAACGTCGCGGTGTCGCGGGCCGCCGTCGAACGCGCCCACCAGCTGCTGGGGAAGCCGCCGCTGCCGACGCTCTCGAAGGAGGGGTTGAGGAGCAGGTTCGGTCCGCCCTGAATCGGCGGCGTCGGGGTCGGCGTCGCGGTGGCCGAGCCGGGGCTGAACGCGATCGTCGCGCTGTCGTTCTCGGCGGAGCTGTTGGCGTTGCCGCTCCGGTCGACGGGCTGGACCGTGTACGTGTAGGTGCCGGCCGGCCGGTTGGCGTCGCGGAACGGCGGGGCGGTCGTGGCGCCGTTGGCGTTGATCTGGGTACCCAATGTGCCGTCCGTCGAACGGAAGACGCGATAGTACGCCGTGCCGATGGCGTCGTCGTTGACGGGCGTCCAGTCCAGTACGACGTCTGGCCCGGAGGCGATGGCCTTCAGGTCGAGGACCGGCGGCGGCGGGACCATGTCCGCGCTGGCGCTGGTGATGACGACGTCGCGGACGTGCGGCATGTTGACCGGCCGGTCCTGGACGCCGATGCCGGCCCGGTTGGCGGGCGGCAGGCTGGTGTACGCCACCTCGCGCAGCTGGTCGTCCGAGTAGATAGCGATTCGCTGACCCAGGATCACCGCCCGCAGGACGTGCGTCGAGCCGAGCGTCAGCAGCCCGGTCATGTTCTTGGCGTTGAGCAGCGAGCCCTGCCCGTTCCGGATCTCGAACACCTCGATCTCCGGGCTGCCGTTCTGCCACAGGTAGCGCGCGACCACGTAGTTCTGAGCGTCCTGGTAGCGCAGGATCGGGCCGATCATCCAGCCATCGGTGCTGCCCCAGCCGCTGCCGGACGAGAGGTCGATGGTCATGGCAACCGAGTAATCCGAGCGGCCCACGTCCACCGTCGCGATGGCGTTCGGCCCAGTCGGCGCGACGACGGCGTTCGAGATCACCCAGGTGCCGGCATTCTCGGTCCAGGCGCCGCCCTGCTCCGGCTGATGGTCCTTCAGGCGGGTGCCGTCGGCGTCGGTGAACAGGTCGCGGAACAGCACGGACGGACCGTCGCCCGGCACCGAGGGAGCCGGCCCGAGCAGCGACGGCAGGGTCACCTGCTTCGGCCAGGCCGCGACTTTCGTGAAGGCCGGCGAAGCGCCGCCCGCTCCCACTTCGACGCGCATCCCGGTGCCAGACGGGAAGCTGCTGTCGACGATGCCAGGATCGCGGAACTCCATGTTCGTGTCGTTCAGCCAGGAGGTCATCGTCGTCCCGTGCAGCCGCACGACCAGCCGATACGCCGTGTTCTGGGCGCAGGCGACCGCGCCAGTGGCGTACGCCGTCGTGGTCGCGCCGGCCAGGCGTTTCTCGACGTAGACGGCCTGCTGGGTGCAGCGGACCCTGAGCCAGTTGTTGTCGTCGGCGTAGCGCACGTAGAGGACGGCATCGCCAAACGGCGCGTTCGGCGTCGTGAAGCTCGCCTCGAACAGCCCTTCGCCGATCCCGGTGTTGAAGGTCGCGCTGGCCGCGCTGCTGACCCCGGCCGGCCGGACCAGGGCGTGGCTCACCAGTTGCAGCCCCTGCGCGGTCCAGGTGGCGCCGCCGCCCTCCAGCGGCCCGGGCGTCGCGCTGTCCGCCCGGTTGAACGTGTCGTAGGCGACGGCCAGGCCGTACTGGGAGCTGAACGGGCCGGTCAGGCTGGTGACCTTCGCCTCGGCGATGTAGGCGCTGGCCTGGAGCGCGTCGAAGCCGGCGAAGACGCCGGGGTCGGTGCCGACGTCGCCGACCCAGAGCAGGGTCGCGGTCGGGAACGTGCCGAGCGTGCCGCCAGAGGCAAAATGGTACGACCCCTGCGGCCGAAGCGTCGTCGCCAACTGGTAGTCGATCCCCTCGGCGACGCTGGTCCGGTACGAGATGATGCCGTGTGGCGTCAGCGCCCCAAAGTTGAGCCCGCGCCCGCCGTCCGCGCCGAACGCATCCAGGCCAGTCCCGTACGCCGACGCGGCCGGGTTCGAGGGAAACCGGGACGGCGCAAACAGGACGTACGGGCCGCGCACGTCGTGGACGGTCGGACGGACGACCCCCGAGAAGGTCAGGCCGTTCTGACGCGGAAACTGGGTGACCGAGTAGAGGGCCGGGTCACCCCACTGGGCCGTCGAGTTGAAGCCGAGGAAGTTGAGCGAGCCGAGCGACTGCGACAGCCGCTGCAACGAGTCGGTCTTGAACCAGCGCGCGGAGTCGATCTGATTGCCGTCGAAGTAGTCGGCCATCAGGATCTGGTCGCCGGCCGCGAGCCCGATGACCGACGAAAACGGCACAAAGTCAGCGCCAGCCAGCGTGAGCGCCGCGACGACGAGCACAGCGGTGAGCGCGTACTTGAAGGCGTGTCTCACAATTCCGTCCAGGCATACGCGGCGCCTGACAGAGCGGCTGACCGCGCGATCGGGTGGAAAACGCGCGCGAGCAGAGCTGAGATCATCGTATCCGACCCCCAGGTGGCAGGAGTTGTGCTACTCGGATGACGCGCCAGGGAGCGGACGGATAGTAGCATTTCTGGCGAGCACGACGAATCTTACGCTACCCTGATGATCGTACATTCTCGTAGTTGATATGATGAGTCGTCGGCTCCTCGGAGTCTGTCCTGTCTGGAGGTCGTTGCTGCTGATGAGTCAGATGCGACATGAGCCGGTCGAGGACGTCGTCACCGCGACCCTCGACGACGAGACCGTCCTCCTCAACGTGGTGTCAGGCGTCTACTTCGGACTGGACGAGGTCGGCACACGCATCTGGCAGCTGATGGTCGATGGGGGCGACCATGACGCCATCGTCAGCAGGCTGGCGGACGAGTACGACGTCGGCGTTCCACAGCTGAGCTCGGACGTCTCCGCGTTCCTCGCGGAGCTGCAAGCGCAAGGGCTGGTTCGTGGCGTCGTCTCGTAAGAGATCGCTGCTGGCCATCGGTGCGCGTGGGTTGAGGCTGCCGCCGGCTGAGTGGTCGGGGTTCCTTCGAGCGTACGCCGCGCTGGTCCGTATGGACCTGGCCTTGCGGCTGCGCGGCTTCGGGCGCGTCGCGGCCGGCATCGACCGGATCGCGCCGACGAGCTCGGCGGTCACAGTGAGCGAGATCGACGTGCCGAGGGTGAACGCCTACGTGCGCTGGATCGCGTCAGCCGCTCGCCTGCACGTCGTGCCCGCGCACTGCCTCCACGAGTCGCTGACGCTTCACCGCTGGCTGCGGGAGGACGGTTTGCCGAGCGAGCTCCGAATCGGCGTCCGGCTGGAAGAGGACGGCCTGCTCGCGCACGCCTGGGTCGAGCTGTGCGGCCAGGTCGTCAACGACCTGCCGTCCAACGTCGCCCGGTACCACCCGCTGGAGACCCTCGACGGCGCCACGGCGACGTGGGATGCATTTTCGCCGCGCTCACGAGCTCTGCTCTGGAATCGCACATGAGTGGTATCTTCGGAGTCGTGCTGCGCGGCGGCCAGCGCCTCAACTCCTCCGTCCTGGAGGAGATGTCGGCGCCGCTGGAGCACCGTGGGCCGGACGGCTCGGCGCTCTGGACCGCCGACGGCGTCGGGATGGGGCACCGTATGCTGCGTGCCACGCCCGAGTCCCTCCACGAGCGACAGCCGCTGACGAACCGGCGCGGCGACCTGACCGTCACCGCCGACGCGCGCCTGGACAACCGCGACGAGCTGATCGCGCGGCTCGGGCTGGCCGATGGCACCTCGCAAACCGTCTCCGACGGCGAGATCGTCCTGGCCGCCTACGACGCCTGGGGCGAGGAGTGCCCGGCCTACCTGCTGGGCGACTTCGCGTTCGCGATCTGGGACGAGCGCCGCCGGACCGTGTTCTGCGCGCGCGACCACTTCGGCGTTCGGCCCTTCTACTATCACCTGTCCTCGGACCTGTTCGCGTTCGCCACCGAGCTCAAGGCGCTGTTCGCGGTGCCTGGCGTCCCACGGCAGGTCAACGCGCAGGCGATTGCCGACTGCCTGGCCGCCACCGTCGAAGACGCCACAGCCTCCTACTACGAGGGCATCCTGCGGCTGCCGCCAGCGCACGCGATCGCGGTCAGCCCGGACGGCGTGCGCCTGCGACCGTACTGGGCGCTCGACCCGCACCGCGAGCTGCGTCTGCGCTCGGACGGCGAGTACGCCGAAGCGGTTCGGGCGGCGTTCTTCGAGGCGGTGCGCTGCCGGATGCGGAGCGCGTTCCCGGTCGGCTCGATGCTGAGCGGCGGCATCGACTCGTCGTCGGTGACCTGCACGGCCGGCGAGTTGATGTCGCGGAGCCAGGGCGACCGCCTGCACACCTTCTCCGCCGTCTTCGACACCGTCGCCGCGTCTGACGAACGCTCGTACCAGCGGACGGTGCTCGACAAGTACGACGTGGTGGCACACACCCTGCACGGCGACACGGTCAGTCCGGTCGAAGAGATCGACCAGATGATCTGGCACCTGGATCAGGCGCTCACCACCGGCCACCTCTACGTCAACTGGAACCTGCTGCGAACCGCCCGCGAGCACGGCGTTCGTGTTGTCCTCGACGGCTTCGACGGCGACACCACGATCTCGCACGGCCGCGGCATCTTCCGCGAGCTCGCAAGCTCCGGCCAGTGGCTGACCCTGGCCCGAGCGACGCGCGCGTACGGCAACCGCTGGCAGCGACCGTGGCGGCCGGTCTTCGTGGGCTGGGCGATGGAGTGCGCCGTCTCGCCGCTGGTGGAGCGGCACGGGGCGTTGCGTCGGGCACGGAATCTGGTGCGCGGACTACGAACACGGCAGACGGCGGCCCCAACGGAGTACCGGGCGCCGTGGCAAACGATCGTGCGGTGCGACGTGGCTCGGCGGTTCGACCTGGACACGCGTGTCCAACAGCGGGCCGTCACCTCGACGACCGAGCGGGAGGCACACCATCAACTGCTGACCTGGCCGGTGATGCCGCTGATCCTCGAAGTGCTCGACCACACGTCCGCCGCGTTCGGCGTCGATCTGCGATTCCCCTTCTGGGACAAGCGGCTCGTCGAGCTGTGCCTGTCCCTGCCGGCCAACCAGAAGCTCGACGACGGCTGGACGCGGGTCGTGATGCGCCGAGCGATGGAGGGCATCTTGCCGACGGAGGTGCAATGGCGGCTGCAGAAGACCACGCTTCATCCGAGCTTTGAGTACGGCCTGCGCTCTTTCGGCCAGAGCGTGCTGGAGCAAGGGATCGCGAGCGAGGCCCTGGCCGAGTACGTCGAGGTCGGCGCGCTGCGCGACATCTTCGACCGCCTCATCTCTGAGGCCCGCGTTGACGAGGAGGAAGTGAACGCCCTGTGGAGGGCTGCGTCTGTGGGGCTGTGGCTGGATCGTCACCATCAAGCTCCCAAGTTTCTGGGGAAGGAGGGAAGTGTGTATGTCTAAGAAGACCTACCGGACGCCGACACTCACCGTCCATGGCGACGTGAAGAAGATCACGCTGTCTGGCCATGTGAAGAACGCCGACTTGCCGGGCGGCGCAGACGGCACCGCATTCTCTCCGTAGTCGGTTAGACAGTGAGGTACTGGCGTGCCCCAGCGCGCGCCAGCCACTTCCGAAGTAGACCTGCGACTATGTCCTCAGTACCTGAGGGCGACTTGCAGGACGATGACGATGCGGACCCGCCACAGACCCCAGGACGTAGCTCTCCACAGCGCGCTCACCTCCTCACCTTCAAGATTCCACTGGTAGCACAGGCGTCGGCCAGGCGGTGCCCACGCGCCACCGCGAGGCTCCCGGCGCCCATCCACCGACATCCGCTCGGGAACCGTCGTCGGATTGACGGCGAGATCGGGAAGCGAGGGCTCGATCGCGGTGTATGCGTACGCGGCCTACAACCTCGGCATTCAGTCGGAGATCGCGCTGCCGGAGCTGATTCCAGCTCCGGGAGCGTCCGCCGACGTCACGATTCGGATCGGCGCCGTCACCTGCGACGTGGCTCGCGGGGTGGACGGGCAGCACATCAGCCCGTGCCACGCCTGCATGACCTGGGACGGCTTCGGCGCCTACTGCATTCGTGACGGTCGAGAGATCGTGGTAGCCCCTGCTCCTGGCGCTGCCACCGACGCCGTGCGCGCCCCGATTCTCGGGATCGGGCTCGCGATGCTGCTGGTGCAGCGCGGGCTGTTCGTACTCCACGCCAGCGCGGTCGATTGCGGCGGCGTCGGCGTGGCGTTCGTCGGCGAGAAGGGGTTCGGGAAGTCCACGATGGCGGCGACGATGTTCGGTCGTGGACACCCAATGCTGACCGACGACGTGCTCGTCGTGGACGACCTTCCGACTCACGCCGAGCCGCTGGCGCTGCCGGCCTTCCCGCAGTTCAAGCTGCTGCCCGAAGCCGCGATCTCGGCGCTCGGCGAAGACCCGCTCCTCCTGCCGCGCCTGACCGCCGCCCACGAGAAGCGCGTGCGGCGCGCCCACGAGCGCTTCGCACGACAGGCGGTGCCGCTCGGACGGATCTACACGCTGGCCCAGGGGCCGGAGCTGGCGATCGTGCCGCTACCGGCCCAGGTAGCCGCGCTCCAGCTAGTCGGGCACTCGATCGCCGGGCGGTACCGCGAGACGTTGTCCGCGAAGGGCGGCGCGGCGGCGCATCTGCGGCGCTGCATCGACCTGCTCAAGCGCGTCCAGGTGTTCCGCCTGGAGCGCCCATTCGAGCTCGATCGGCTCTCGCTGGTGGCCGAGATGGTCGAGCGCCACCGCGGAGCGACGACGGGGGATCTGGTGGCGCTCGCTTGATGCGCGCGCCACATCGGGGGAGCATCTGCTGCCCACGACAGGCGGGACATTACGGCACGATCGGGAGACCTGGCGTGACGACGAACCGCTTCGAGATCGCGGCGCCCCCCACACGACGAGCTGGCAGCGCGGCCCCGCCGAGCGCACCATCCGACACGTCTGTCCGCTTGCAGCGCGCACTCCTGGACTTTCAGGCGGGCCGCGCCTTCGAGGCCGAGGCTGCCTGCCGACGAATCTTGCAGCAGCGGCCACATGATTCAGACGCCCTGCACCTGCTCGCGCGGATCATGCGCCAGGCCGGGCGGAGCGACCTCGCAGCGGCGCTGTTGCGGAAGGCGCTGCGGGCCGCCCCGGACAGCGTGCCGTTGCGGCGGACCCTGGCCGGGGCGCTCCTGGACAGCGGTCAGCCCCAGGAAGCCAGCGCCGAGTGCCGGGCCGGGCTGGCCATCCGCCCCGACGACGTCCGCCTGCTGACCATACTGGCCGTTGCGCTCCAGGCCGAGGGCACGTTCGACGAGGCGCTCGCCGTCCTCGACCGGGCGCTTACAGTCACGCCCGACGACCGGCGAGCCAGCTTCCACCGAGTCAACTGCCTGCACGCACTCGGGGAGACCGACGCGGCCCACGAGACGTACGCTCGGCTGTGCGCGAAGGACGGCTGGCATCGGCAGGCGCACGCACTCTGGGCGAAACGTCTGGTGCGACACGAGCGGCATCGTGAAGCGCGGCACGCGCTGGAGATCGGCCTTAGCCTGACTCCAGACGATCCGGTCCTCAGCTTCGCCCTGGCATCGCTCGGCGGCGTGCCGACCCCCTCGCGCGCCCCGGACGCCTACCTGATCCAGCACTTCGACACTCTCGCCGAGACGTTCGACGAGTCACTGGTGGATCGGCTGGAGTACGCCGTCCCGCGCCTGCTGGCCGAGGAAGCGCGACGCGCCTGGGGCGGCCGGGATCGACAGCCGGACGTGCTGGATCTGGGCTGTGGGACGGGTCTGTGCGGCGTCGAGGTGCGCCCGTTCGCGCGACGCCTGGTCGGGATCGACCTGTCGCCCGGGATGCTCGAACAGGCGCGGGCGCGCGGCATCTACGACGAGCTGCACGAGGCCGAGCTGACCTCGGCGCTGGCCGACGTGCCCGAGAGCTTCGACCTGATCCTGGCCGGCGACGTCCTGACCTACTTTGGCGACCTCCGGCCGGTGCTGACCGGCGTGGCCGGTGCGCTGCGGCCCGGCGGGCTGCTCGTGCTGTCGGTGGAGCAGCTGCAGGCTGGCGACGTGCACCTGCACGACGGGGGCCGGTACGCGCACAGCCCGCGCTACCTCCGTGAGGCGACACGAGCGGCAGGGCTGCACGAAGTCACCATGCGCGAGTGCACGGTCCGGCTGGAGCGCGGCGAGCCAGTCGCCGGCTGCGTGGGCGTGTTCCGCCGATGATCGCGCGCGGACGGCGGGTCGCTCGGGCCGCGCTGGCGCCGGTCGCTTACTGGCCGCGCGCGTGGCGGCTGGTCTGGGACGCGACCTCCTGGCAGACCGCCCTCTGGCTCGGGCTGATTGTGGTGCAGGGGCTGCTGCCGCTGATCCTCGTCTTCCTGACCAAGCGCCTGGTGGATGGCGTCGTCAGCGCCATGCAGGCCGGGGCGAACTGGGAGACTGCCACACCGGTGCTGCTGCTGCTGGCGCTCGTCGGCGGTGTCATGCTCGCGACCGAGGTCGTCCAGAGCGTCTCGGAGTGGGTCAGGACGTCGCAGGCCGAGCACGTCCAGGATCACATCCGCGACCTGATCCAGCAGCAGACGGCGTCCCTGGACATGGCCCTCTACGAGCAGCCGGCGTTCCACGACCAGCTCGAACGGGCCAGGGGCGACGCCGCGACCCGGCCACTCGCCCTCCTCGAAAGCATGAGCAGCCTGCTGCAGAGCGCGATCACGCTCGTGGCGATGGCGCTGATCCTGGTGCCGCTCGGGCCGTGGCTTCCTATCCTGCTCTTGGTCAGCACCGCGCCCTCGCTGGTGGTGGCGCTCCGCTTCGACGCGCGCTACCACCGCTGGTGGGAGGCGACGGTCGGCGAGCGTCGGCGCGCCCAGTACTACGACCTGCTGCTGTCGAGCCCGCTGGTCGCCCCCGAGATCCGGGTCTTCAACCTCGGCACCCACTTCCGGATGCTGTACCGAGCGGTGCGCGGCCGGCTGCGCTCGGAGCGACTCCAGATGCTCCGTAGTCAGAGTCTGGCTCGGCTCGGGGCCGGCGCCGTCGCGCTGGTCATCCTGGCGCTCGGGCTGGGCTGGATGATCTGGCGGGCGTTGCAGGGCTCGGCCACGCTGGGCGACCTGGCGCTCTTCTACCAGGCGTTCGCGATGGGCCAGGGACTGGCGCGCACCTCGCTGACGAACCTGGGCCAGGTGTACAGCAACAGCCTCTTCCTGCGCGGCCTGTTCGAGCTGCTGGACCTTCGGCCGGCTATCGCGGACGCGCCGGCCACGGTGCCGGCGCCGTCGCGGCTGGCCCAGAGCATCCGGTTCCGCGACGTGACGTTCCGGTACCCCGGGGCGGATCGTGACGTCCTGCGCGACTTCAACCTGCACATCCCGGCTGGCAAGGTGGTGGCGATCGTCGGGCCGAACGGCGCCGGCAAGTCGTCACTCCTCAAGCTGTTGTGCCGGTTCTACGATCCGGCCGAGGGCTGCGTGGAGCTCGACGGCGTGGACGTGCGCCGCCTGCGCCTCGCGGAGCTGTGGCGCAGCATCACCGTGCTGTTCCAGTTCCCGACCGGCTACTACCTGACCGCGCGGGACAACATCTCGCTGGGCGACGTCCAGCGCGCGGACGCCCAGGCCGAGATCGAGCTAGCGGCCGGGCGGGCCGGCGCTCGCGAGCTGATCGAACGGCTGCCGCACCGATACAAGACGGTGCTCGGCAAGGTGCTGGACTCGGGCGTCGAGCTGAGCGGCGGCGAGTGGCAGCGGATTGCGACGGCGCGAGCCTACTTCCGCGACGCCCCGCTCATCCTGCTGGACGAGCCGACGAGCTTCATGGATTCGTGGGCCGAGGCCGAGTGGTTCGAGCAGTTCCGCGATCTCGCGAGCGGGCGGACGGCCATCGTCATCACTCACCGCTTCACCATCGCGATGCGCGCCGACGTCATCCACGTCATGGACGCGGGCCAGATCGTCGAGTCCGGCACCCACGCCGAGCTGCTCGCCAACGACGGCGCCTACGCACGGTCGTGGACGACGCAGATGCGGGCCGGGGCCGGCGTCGCGGAGCCGGTCGCGTAACGTACCCCGGTCTGGCTAATGGTGGTGCGCGTGCCGGCGCGCCGGCTGGCCGGTCAGCTGCTGCAGCGCGCCCGCGCCGAGCCGCTCGAATGCCCCGCCGACCAGGTTGAACGGGTGGAGCGCGTAGTAGAGGAACGAGAGCGGCGCGGAGTAGGCGCGCGCCGCCAGCTCCTGCTTGGAGGGCACGATCGCCAACGAGGCGCAGTAGCGCACCCGCTGGCGGTTCGAGTCCATCGCCCGTAGGTAGAACAGGTTCTTCTCGCCGAACGTCTCGCTGCCGTCGCCGAACAGATGGTGCGTCACCTGATCCGCCAGCGCGCAGACGCTCGGATCGGTCTCGACGTCCTCCAGCACGTCGTCGGGAAGGTCCGCGCCGAGCAGCCCGTTCGCCAGCGCCAGCCCGAGCAGCAGCATCCGCTCGCCGCCGAGCACACGCGCCCGGCGGCGGAGCTCGGCCCAGTCGATCTCCAAAGTGGTCCGCACGATCTCCGCCACGTCGCAGATCCAGCGCAGCTCATCCCAGCCGTGCTTGGCGCCGTGCAGGCAGAGGAAGATGAGCAGGTCGTACGTCGAGAGGCCGCGCACCCGCGTGCCGCGTAGCTCCTGAACCTGGGCCTCCTTCCAGATGCGAGCCAGGTCGAACGGGAACGAGAAGTAGGCCGGCATCAGGTTCCAGTGGAGCTCCACGCCCATCGAGCGGTCGGCGCTGACGAAGTCGAAGGCGCACTCGGCCTGCCGGTACGCCACCGCCCCCAGGCCGGCCGGGCAGAGCGCCCGGTGAAAGCCCTCGTCCACCAGGATCTGCTCGGCGCGGGCCAGATCGCGCGGGCGCACCAGGACGTCCAGGTCGGCGAACTCGCGCTGTGAGAGGTCGCGGTACGCCGTCGCCGCCAGCAGTGGGCCTTTGAACAGGATGAGCGGGATACCCTGGCTCTCGAACGTCCGCGCGATCCGCGTCAGGACGGTCGCCATGCGTAGGTTGCGGGCGGCGTTCGCCTGGAACTGGGCCTGCAAGGCAGCCATCACGGGCGGCGGCACCCGGTCTGGACATGCCAGCTTCAGCGTGCTGTAGATGAGCGAGCGGACCCCGCTCACCTCGGCCAGCGCCAGGATCTCATCCCAGTTCACGCCGCACTCGACCAGCGCGCGGACGCACGCGCCGGCCTCCTCGTCGAGCGAGGCCCGAGCGACAAGCAACAACAGCTGCGCCTCGCGGCTGAGAGCGGTTGACGGCGCCCACCCGCTGCGCTCGGGCGCGCAATCGTATCGACGTTCGAGACGGAGCGCGCTCATGCTGACTGCCCGGTCATGCGAGAGCCATCGCCGAACACCTCTCTATTACATACCATACGTCTGGCACGGCGGCGCCGTTCTACGGACGGCGCGAGGGCAAGAATCAGGCCGGTCGACAGCAGGGTAACCAGGCTGATGCCCGCCCCGAGTTGGAGCGACGAGGGGGCGAACGTGAAATCTACCTCGCGCGCATGCGGGGGCAGCCTGACCGCCCGAAACATGCCGTTGGCGGGATAGACCGTCGTCGGCACGCCGTCCACGCTGGCGTGCCAGCCCGGATGATAGGCGTCGGCCAACACCAGGACGCCGCCCGGCCCGTCCGGCACCCTGACCCGCACCCGGTCCGGCGCGAGGTCATCGACCGTGGCGGGCAGCCCGGCCGCCGGCAGGCTCCCGTGCGCGGCGTCGTGCGGCTCGCCGATGGGATCGGGGAGCCCCTCGACGGCCGGGCGGTCGTCCCAGCCGATCCGACTCGTGGAGACCACCGTCAGCGCGGCGACGCCGGAGCGAGCCGGGATGGCGCTCGGCACGACGTACGCGCGATTGAAGCTGTGCAGGTTTTCGAGGACGGCGAGACGCTGGTCCGCCGCGATGACGGGCAGCGCAGCGCTCTGGACGAACGCACGCAGCTCCTTCGAGACGCTGCCAGACTCCGCGCGCGCCACGCCGTTCTCGTCGTCGGGCGGGGTGACCAGCTCGCGGTCCACTACGAGGTAGCGCACCGCCGCCAGGTCGAGCAGCGACGTGCCGCCGTCGAACAGGTGCCCGACGTACGCCAGGTTGCGCCCATCTGGCAGCGAGCTGTACCCGTCCAGCGTCTGGATCTGGGCGCCGGCCAGCCGATTCGCCAGCACCGTGTCGTCGCGGGTGGCGACGAGCACCCGCACCGGCTCGTCATGGGCCTTGACGAGGTCGAGCACCTTCGGGGGCTGCATCAACTGGTCGAGACGCCCGCGCGGATGGAACGGCAGTCCGTAGCGCAGCGCGTCCACGCCCACCAGCAGGATCAGCAGCCCAACCCACCAGGAGCGCTGTTGAGGGCGCAGGCCCCAGACGACGAGCAGCACACCCAGCCCGGCCAGCAGCCCGAGCGACCCGCCGACGGTCGGCCGGGTGGGGTCGAGGCCCCGCACGAGCTGGCCGTAGACGAGGTCGGTGGATAGGTAGGTGCGGGCGTTCGGGACGGCCACATACCCATCCGAGATACGCTGCTTCCAGCCGCCCGGGTCCACCAGAAGCTGATCCCGTAACAGGAGCACGGCGAACGCAACCGCGACAGTCGCCGCCAGCACGCCGGCCCCCGAGACGACCAGTCCCCTGGAGCGTCCGCGCACGCTCGCGACCGCGTTGGCGCCCTCGGCAGCGAGGCCGGCCGCCGCGAACGTGACCAGGAACGTGTACCGGGCCGGGATCCGAACCAGCGACATGCCCGGCAGGTACAGGAGCCAGCGCGCCACTGGTAGCGGGCTGGCGTCCCCGCAAGCTGCCAGGAACGCCAGCAGCCCCAGGCCGCCGAAGAAGGCGCAGCGCCGACGGTCGCCCCGGTGCAGCGCGATCGGCATCAGGCCGAGCGAGACCACGCCGACGAACAGCATCCCCTCCCAATCGTCCCACAGCAGCATCGAGCGGCCGTCGTCCAGGCGAAACAGCTGTGGGAACAGCAGCGTGGCAAAGTTCTGCCAGCGCAGGCCGATGGCGAGCGCCGCGTTGGGATCGAAGCCTTCGCCGCGCGGCGAGAGCTTCGCCAGCTCCCAGAGCGGCAGCCACTGAATCGCGGCGATGCCGAGGCCGATCCCGAACACCAGGACCGGCGTCCCCGCCAGCAGGACCAGGCGGCGGATCGGCGAGAGCGTCGCCACGCGGTCAGGCGCGACGAATAGTCGCCACACCGCGAACAGAAGCGTCGCGAGCGCGATCATGATGACCGGCTGGATGTGGACTCCGAGCATCGCGACGGCAGCGACCAGGCCGCCGAGCACCAGGGAGCGGACATTGCCCCGTCCCTGGAGCCCGCGCTCGACGCACAGCAAGATCCAGGGCAGCCAGACGGCCGTGCGGACCACGTTCTCGTGGGCGATCTGGGCGACCAGGAAGCCGCAGAAGCCGAAGACGATCCCGCCGACGACCGCGCCAGGACGCTCGAGGCCCAACGCGAGGAGGAAGCGCATCATGCCGACGCCGGCGACGACGAGGTGGAGCGCTCGCAGCGGCGTCAGGAGCAGGTCGGCTGGCACAAAGGGCAGCAACAGCAGGTTCAGCGGGTAGAACACCCCGATCTCGCCGTCCGCGAACAGGGGGTACCCGCCAAATACCAGCGGCGTCCAGAGCGCGAAGTGCCCGGCGCGAAGCTGCTCCGCGAACCAGTCTGTCAGCGGCATGTAGAACGCGTACGTGTCGCGCTCGTAGGCGACGACCTGCTGGGTCAGTCCGCTCCAGAACAGGATCAGGGCGCACAGGACGATCGCACCGACGCCCGGCCCGTCCGTCGCAAGCAGCGACTGGACTCGAAAGGCGTGAAACCGCAACGCGTCGAGTCGGCACGCACGGGGCCGCGAGGATGGCGCGCGCATCACCGCACTCATCGCGGGCTACCGAGACGCCGCCGGCGGAATCGGCGCGAGCACGCGGCCGTCGCCGGGCGCGAGCAGCAGCGACGTGCCCGCGTCGTAGACGGTCGTCGATTCGAGGTCGGTGAAGCCAACCCGACTGGCGCCGTCCGTCAACCGCACCTCGCGCGACTCCGAGCAGCTCCGGTTGACGACGACGGCGAGGCGGCTCGCGTCGGGGCGCTCCAGCGTGGTTACCACGAGATCCTGTGGATCGTCCAGGGAGAACTGGTCGTCAACGCGGCGGGCGCCCGCGAGCGCCGGGCGCACCACCGACAATCGGCGGGTCAGGTCGGTCACCTCGTCGAAGACGGCCGGGTTGTCGCGCAGGCCACGCCAGCCCTGCTGCGAGGTGTAGATGAACCAGAAGATCCCCTGCGAGCCCTCGCCGACGGCGAGCCAGTGCTCCAGCCGGACCTCGATGGGCGACGGCTCGCGGAGGCGCGGGCCGGTGCTGTCGGTGAAGCGGTGGGTTTGGAGGATCGTCCAGAACGGGACGCCGCGCGGCAGGGGCGAGACGACCTCCCGAACGTACTGCGTGAAGTCCATCCGGTAGCCGAAGCCGGACATCGTCACGTTGCACGGCGGGTTGAAGGCGCCGTACGGATAGACGTCAATCAGCAGCACGTCGGGCTTTGCCGCCCGATACAACACCGGCACGCGGTCCCGTCCGATCAGCACCGCCGTCACCAGTCGTGACGGATCGTGCTGCTTGAACGCCTGGACGATCAGCGCGAGGCGGTCTCGAAGCGCGAGAGACGGCTCGTCCGCGAGGTTGTAGCCGATCAGGCTCGGGTGGTCGGCGATGGCATTCACGATGGGGCCAGCCACGTCGAGGGCGCGCTCGATGCCTGGCGGCTCGGGATCGACCCACCACTGGCGGTGCAGCTCGTACGAGGGCGCCCAGATGACGTTGATCCCGAGACGGTCCGAGACGTCGAGCAGCGGTCGATGCACCCTGAGCTGGTTGTTGGTAAAGAGCACCGTGTCGAAGCCGCGCCCCTGGATGTCGCGGACCAGCGCCTCGAACTTGACCGGGTTCATCTGGTTGGCGTCTTCGAAGATGCCGATTGGGAACGGGGAGCTGGGCACGGCTGGCGTCTCCGGGGGCGTCTCGGCAAACACGGACGTCATCTGGACGTCCACGCCCGGCACCGACCGCTGGTGGAGCACGACGCTCGTGTAGCCGGCGAACCGCAGCGGCGACGCGAACACCGTCGTCAGCGCGACCAGCACCATCGTCACCATCGCCAGGTGCCCGAGACAGCGCCCGACCAGGCGCGCGGCGGCCGGGTGCCTTCCGACCCAGGACACGGCGTCAGGCCGGGCCATCGACGTCCACCACTAGTTGGAGCTGACGGTACGGCTCGGGCAGGCCGGGCCGGTACAGCTTGATCGAGACCGTGCGATCTACGCCCGGTGCGGTGGCTCGCAGTTGGACGCGCTGCTGGTGCGTCTCACCGCTCGGGACCATCACGCCGTCGAGGAGGACGGGCGCGATCCCGTCGCCGCTCAGCTCGACACGATAGGTCTGGGCCGTCCCCTCCCGGTTCGTGATCCCGAGCTCCACCTCGGCCGGCTCGCCGACCCGCAGCGTTCTGGGGTAGCTCTCAGCGTCTCCGCGAGCTCCAAGCACGAAGAGCTCGGTGGTGGTCGGCGCGCGGCTCGTCACGAAGGCGAGCATGGAGGTCACCAGCAGCGTGACCAGACCCAGCAGCACCAGCGACCGGCGCGTGAGCGGCGACAGGAGCGGACCAGCGCTGAGGGACATGCCGACGCGCCCGGCGCCATTAGCGGCGGCAGACACACCGACTGGTCGGCCCGTCCACCAGGCCACCAGCGACGACACGACCGTGATCGCCGTCACGCTGACGACCAGCGAGCCGCTGGCGAGACGCCACGGCGTGCGGTCGAGCGCCAGCACGGCCAGGGTCAGCAGGCCGATCGAGAGCGCGATGGCGAGGCCGAGCCGGGCCGCCCAGCTCACCTCGTCGCGAGACGGCATCAGCGCCAGCGTCAGGGCGTATCCCGGCAGCACCAGGACGGCCAGGAACCCGAGCGGGACGCGCAGGACGGCCGGGCCTTGCACCAGCGCCAGCAGCGCGGCGGCAGCGGCGAGCCCCAGGAGGGCCAGGCACTGCTGGCGGTGGCCGTGCGTCGTCGTCATCGCGCCATCACCTCGTCGTAGACGTGGGAGAGCTGCTGCGCCGCCGCCGTCCAGCTGAACGCCGCCGCCCGGGCCAGCCCACGCTCGCGGAGCCGACCGGCCACGGCCGGGTCGTCCACCACCGACGCGAGCGCCGACGCCAACCCCGAATTGTCGGTCGGATCGACCGCGATAGCCGCGTCGCCAGCCACCTCCGGCAGCGACGACGCGTTGGAGCAGACGACCGGCGTCCCGCAGGCCATCGCCTCCAGGACCGGCAGGCCAAACCCTTCGTAGAGGGAGGGGAACGCAAACGCCGATGCGCCCCCGTAGAGAGCCGGGAGATCCTCGTCCGGGACGTAGCCGAGCTGCCGAACGGCCTCCGTCAGCCCCAGCCGGACGATCCGCTCGCGATGCTCCGGGAACCGCCAGAGGGTCGGGCCGGCCAGCGCCAGCAACAGGTCCGGGTGGCACGCGCGGACCTGCGCGAACGCCTCCAGCACGCCGGCCACGTTCTTGCGGGCCTGGTGCGCGGCGACCGACAGCACGTACGGACGGTCGAGGCCGTGGCGAGCGGTGACGCTCTCGACGCACGCTGCTGGAAGCGGCTGGAACGCGGGCGAGACGCCGTTCGGCACGACGAACAGTCGGCTCGACGGCACCCGCAAGTACTGTTTCAGGTCGCTCGCGGCGTGCTGGCTGACGGTCACCACCGCGTCAACCCACGGCAATGTCGCCGGAATGAACCGGCGGTGCAGGAAGTTGTTCAGCCACGGATACCCCTCGGGGTAGCGGAAGGCGATGGCGTCGTGGATCGTGACGACCCGCCGGTATCGTCCGAGCGAGCGACCCACGGTGAACGGGCTGATCCCGACCGGATCGTGGACGAGGTCGAGCCGGAGCCGCCGCGCGATGGCCGTGATGAGCGGCCCGCCCAGCACCATCAGGGCCGGCAGCAGGGCACAGCCGGGCAGGTACTGCGCGCGATGCCGACCGTCGCGGAACGGCCCGCGCCGGTACGGGGTGAGGTAGGTGATCTCCAGCTCCCCGCGCTCGGCCAGCGCTCGTCCGAGCTCCTGGGCAACCCTGGTCACGCCGGACAGCGGGCGGTCCAGCCCGTACGTCAGGTAGCCGATGCGGCGGCGCGCTCGACCGGTCATCGTTGGTACTGCGTGGACGGCCGGCGGCGGTACACCTGGACACCGCCGGCGTCGAAGACGCGATTCTGGAGGTTCACCTCCGGCAGCGCCTGGTTCGTGCGCTCGGCCTGGAGGCGCATGACGTCCGAGACGACATAGGTTCGGACCAGCTCGGACTGCGTGAACTGGACCCACTGGTTCTTGTTCGGGGTGATGCCGTCCACGGTGACGTACGCGGCGACGACCCGCTCGTCCAGCCCGGACCAGACGTAGGCGAACTGGAGATGCTCGTCCACCCAGCGCATCGCCGCCACTTCGCCGGGGTCGTAGAACGTCCACTTGTTGCTCAGCAGCGGCTCGTTGGTCGCCTTCAGCACGGCGGCCGTCGCCATCAACCCGACGAGCATCGCGACCGGCGCGGCGAGATACCAGCGCCACCTTCGGCTCGCCAGGGCGCTCGCCAGGAGCGGCGTGCCCAGCATCGCAAAGGAGGGGAAGGCGCGGACCTGGAGGTTGGAGACGCTCGCGCCGCTCAGGTCGCCGGCGACGGCCATCGCGCCCTGGACGGCGAACGACGAGAAGAGCAGCCAGAGCAACGTGCGCTCCGGCGACGGGAACGGGCGGCCCAGGATCAGCAGCCGCACGCCCTGCACGAACCAGACGAGGGCCGACAAGAGCATCAGGATGTACGTACCGGAGCTGAGCAGGAAGTAGACTCTGAGATCTATCCAGGCGCCGGCGACCTGTCGGTACGCGACCGTCGATGTCTCGCCGGTCGTGGTCGTCACGGCGAACAGCCGCTGCGAGATCGAGCCGAGCAGGCTGACGCCGCCGCTGGCCGGCGGGTAGATGTAGAAGATGTACAGGTAGCCGACCAGCGACATCGAGAGGCAGACCCAGATCAGGTGGGCCGCGATCTGCTGCGAGTCGGCCAGCGCGTTCGGT
Source organism: Chloroflexota bacterium (assembly GCA_046328125.1). Classification (GTDB taxonomy): domain Bacteria; phylum Chloroflexota; class UBA6077; order UBA6077; family JACCZL01; genus JADZEM01. The sequence continues at coordinate 142,918 of JAXLXF010000011.1, read as the reverse complement.
CGCAGGCGCCCGAGCACCCAGGCGGCGGTCATCGCCAGCCCGAGCGCGGCGGTGAACGACGTTCCGAACAGGCCGTTCATCGAGATCAGCCCGTAGGCGACCACGTCGAACATGACGACCGTCACGACCGCCAGCCGCGGCGAGCGGGCGTGGCGGAACATCCGGACCAGCAGCCAGATCGCCACCAGCATCATCAGCCGGGTGAACCGCTCGTGGCTGCCGCGCAGGATCACGAAGAGGAACTCTGGCTGCAAGAAGAGCAGGAGGACGGCCAGCCCGGCGGCGCGCGAGCTGCCGGTCAGCTCGCGGTAGAGCGCCCAGGCCGGGACGACCAGCATCGCCGACGTCATGGTCATCGCGACCTGCTGGAGGTCGCCGATGCTCAGGCCGGTGAACGCCACCAGGGTCGCGCCGACGACCGGGTACCCGTAGCCGTTGGTGTAGACGTCGCCGGGCGGGAGGACCGCCTGCCCGAGGATCGTCTCGCGGATCGCCACCGAGAGGTCGCCGGTGTCGTTCTCGGCCCAGTAGCGGTCAAAACGAGCGACGAAGTAGGTCGACACGATCAGCGCGTAGGCGACCACCAGGATGTACATCCAGGCGTCGCTCTCGGAAAGCGCCTGTCGCGGCACGCGCGCGAGCGGCGGCGGCGGTACCGGAAGCTCCGGTCGCGGGCGTGGCGGCGGCCTGTCTACCGCGACTGCCGCCACGCTACTGCGACGCTCCGCGCTGCCGAGCAGCAAGAATGGTGAACGCGGCGGCCGCCGGCAGCGTTCCGATCAGAAAGAGCAGCACGCCTGATCCCACCCCGCCGGCGGACCGTTCGAGGCGCGCTCGGATCTGGGCGCTGGCGCCAGCGACGGCCGGCGGCGCGATCTGGAGCTGGACGACCGGTCCCTCGGCGGGCGCCAGGGCCGCCACGTTCGAGAGCTCGCGCGAGCCGGCCGGTCGAGCAACCACCGGCGTGGGCGACGCCAGCGGCCGACCGCGCTGGCGCGCGGTGGCCGCCAGGTCGAGCGCAGCCTGCCCGACGACGGCGTGAAGGGAGACCGTGCCCGGCCGGCTCGGCGCCCAGGTGGTGCGCATCTCGCCGGACTTGCCGCGCGCCAGCTCCAGGGTGTCCGGACCGAGCACGTCCTGGGTGCCGTTCGGGTAGTCAGCTACGATGACGACCGGCACGCCGTGGAGGTCTTCAGAGCCGCTGTTGGTGACCTGGGCCACGAGAGTCGCCGACTGGGTGGACGACAGCGCCTGCTCGACGGCGGCCACGGGAGCGATCTGGAGCGCGACATTCTGGTACGGCTCGACGCGGTACGCGCCGTCAGCCTGCCGATGCACCAGATAGCGGCCCGGCATCAGCGACGTCAGCCAGTTCAGCTCCGGAGACGGCGGGTCGGCGTGCGGCCCTGGCAACACGGAGAGGACGAACGCCAGCTCGCCGTTCTCGTAGGCGAAGCTGGTCGCCGAGACGTTCCGCACCACCGCCGACGGACCGCTCAGGCCGGCCATCATCGGGCCGAAGTCGGTCGGGCCGTACGGCGACGGGTTCGACTCGATCATCTCGCGGAAGCGGAACCAGGAGTCCGAATCATCTGGCGGCAGGGCGCGGAAGACTTCTTGCGCCACATTCCCAACCTGCTTGAACGCGATCGACCTGCCGTCCGACAGCATCGCGACGCCGCCCACGACCACCAGCGTCTTGACCGTCTGGTCGCCATCCGGCGTCACGCGGACCTGGCGCCACTCGTCCAGGTGGCCGTCGCCGTCCAGGTCGCGCTGCCGCACGATCTGCGCGTTGTCGATGTTCCACATGCCCTCGCGAGCGCCGAGCAGGTGCAGCTTCCGGTCGATCGGACCGAAGTAGAGCCAGGGGCGGTCGTGGAAGCTCAGGCTGATCTCGCCGCGCGTCTTGCCGAACGGCAGGACGAACAGGTTGTTGAGCGGCGAGCGCGCGGTGATGCCCATCAGGTAGGCGCCGGCGCCCGGGTTGTCGCCTTCGAGCGGGTACAGCTCGTACAGCCCCTCGGTGCTCGGGTACGTCTCTCCCTCGGTCGCCAGGAAGGTCGCGAAGTCCCAGGTCCGCTCGGTGACCCAGCGTGGCAGCGTCTCGTACGGCGGCTGGCGCAATGTGAACTCCGGGAACGGGACCAGCCCGTCAATCTCGTGGCGGCCGCCGAGGCTCACCTTGAAGTCCCAGAGCGGGGCCAGGTCGTTCACGCGGGGCCGGTCCCAGCGACCGGCTGACTGCGCCTCCTGCTCGAAACCTGAGCGGCTGGCAAGCTGGAGGTCGTCCTTGTAGCGCCACGAGTAGTCGATCTGCTGGATCGGCGAGGGGAGCGGGATCTCGCCGTTCAGGTAGAAGGTGTCGCCACGGTTGCCGCGCGCCGTCCGCACCAGCACATCTGGGTAGGGCGGATCGCTATCGCCGAAGTGGTAGAACGCGAACGGCGACTCGAAGTTCGTCGGCGTCACCGTCCCCGTCCGAATGCGCTGGATGGTGTAGACGAAGTAGTTGCCAGCCCGCCCGCGCGACGCGACAAACTCGCCAACGTAGCGGAACAGGCCGGCGTCCCATTCCATCTGGAGCGGGGCCGGGCTCTGGAAGTACGGCTTGACGAGCTCGTAGGTCAGTGTCCCGAGATGAGGCCAGAACGGGACCGCCCCGATCCGGCCCGGCTCGTCGTCATGGGTGTTCGCCATGACGCTGGAGTGGTAGAAGCCGTCCTGGTCGTCCAGCGGCGGGTGGGCCTGCCGCCATTCATACTCTGGCCGGCCGTTGTGGTTGTTGTCGCGGACGTGGACGTCCAGGATGGTGTGGCCGTCCCGCGAGACCTGGCTCACGTAGAGGGCCGAGTCGATCATGCCGGAGATCGGCCCCGACACCGAGAGATCCAGGTTGTAGTTGACCTCGCCGTTGCGCTCCCACCAGCCGTCGGGAGCTGTGACCTGGATCGACCAGCGGCCGTCCGCTTCCAGGACGACGATCCGGTCTCCCTCATCTCGGTAGCGGACCCAGGTGTCGTGATCGGCGTCGTCGTACAGCTCGGCGACGGCGGCCTCACCCTGGTGGTAGAAGTGCGCGATCAAGCTCGGCCCCGGCTTGCCGTATCGCTCGAACAGCCACCACGTGTCGCCGCTCTCGGTCGACGGCTCGACGCCCGGCGCCCACGGGCCGTCCATCGAGAAGACCCGCACGCGCGAGAAGCCGAGGCGGTCCTCCGGGCAGAGAGCATCCCGCCAGCGGCCCTGCGGCTCGCCCCACTGACACGGGTTCTGAACCGGCTGCACCGGCTGGGCCGTCTGCGCGTAGACCGGCTGGATCGTCAGCGCGAGCAGGGCGACGACCGCCAGGCGGAGCACAGCCAGCCGAAGCGCGCACCGCGACGGCGCCCATCGGGACACCGCCGACGTGAGCGCCACCACCGGTTCACGACATCGGCTCGCTGTCAGCTTCCGCGTGTACGGCATGTCAGCGTTTCGTCCGTCTCCGCGCCTGCTCGACGAGCCACGTCACGGTCCGGGGATCCGCGACGCAGACGAGGGCCACCGCGAGCGAGGCGCCTGCCACCAGGAAGGCCGCCTGAATCAGGCTGGCATCGTCCTGGCCGACGAATTGTCGAAGTCCACCAATCAGAGTACTGGAAAATGTGAGGGCCACGACGAGGCGGGGTGCGTAGGATCGTACTCCAACCATCGGGCTAAGTGCGATCATTTGCACCACAAGTCCGATGATGGTCGCCACGTCGTACCCGATTCCTAGCACCTCGAGACCAGAATCTGGGGAGAGCGCGACCGCCAGAACGGCGCCCAGCCCGATCGACAGCCGCAAGCCGAGTGCCAGCACCACCGCTCCCGCCCGGCGCTGGGCGATCAGCGTCCAGGTCAGCACCGAGTCGAGGGCCAGCAGCGGCGCAAGCGGCATCATCGTGACGAGCAGCGAGGCCGCGTCCAGATAGCCGCGTCCGTACAGGGTGCCGATCGCCAGGGTCGGGAATGACGCGAGCCCGATGGCCCAAGCCAGCCCGGCCAGCGTCGCGAGCCGCGCCGCCAGGCCGAACGACCGCCGTACTTCGCGGTGATCGCCGCCCTCGACGAGCTGGCAGGTACGGGCGTAGTAGAACCCGGTCAGGACCGGCCCCAGGAAGACCAGCACCAGCCGGACCAGCGTCAGCACGACAGAGAGCAGGGCTGCCTCGGCATACTGGCCGGCGTTCCCGACGATCACGATCGGCAGCGAGACGAACCCGTACTGGAGGAACGTAATCACCTGAAATGACAGGTTCAGGGCGATGCAGCGTCTGGCCTGGGGCCAGGAGATCCGCCGTCTCGGGAGGAAGGTCGGGAGGCCGCTGGCGACGAGGATGGCCCCCAGGCCGGCGGCAGCGGCGTTCGAGGCGAAGAGCGCCCAGATCACCAGGCCGGGACTAGCTAGGCCCGCCAGCAGCGCGACGCCGACCGTGCCGACAAACAGGAGCGGCTGGAACGCCACCACCAGCGAGGCCGCTCCGAACCGTCCTGCTCCTTGCAGGCTCCCGATGTAGAAGTCCTGGATCATGAAGCCGCAGACGGCCAGCCCGACGACGGTGTGGAACGGGTCGGACTGCACCAGCGACCACACCGCGCCCACCGCCAGCGGAAACAGCAGCGTCACGAGGCGGAGCAGGTGGAGCACGTCCCACTCGTCCTGGCCGCCGCCCACTCGCCACCGCGCCGAGGCGGCCGTCGCGCCGACCGTCAGCCCGAAGCCCGAGACCAGATTCAGGATCAGCCACTCGTTGAGCAGCACGTTCGTCCGGCCGTACGACGCCGGGTCGAACGCCCGCGCGAGCAGCAGCCCCAGGCCGACCGTGGCGGCCAGCGCGATCCCGCCGGCCACCGTGACGGCCATCGCACCGCCGACCAGGCGCCCGAGGCCAGCGGCCGACGAGGCCGGCTTCGGGTCGCTGCCACCGCTGATGCCGGTGGCGGGTCGCGCCGCTATCGCCACCGACGCTTCAGGCATACCGCGGCTCGGCGCGCTCGCAGGCGGCAGCATCCTCGGCAGACCGCTTCCCGGTCGCCCGCAGCCCCTCGGCCCACAGCTGGAGCATCAGCAGCGTCCAGAGTCGGTAGGTGTCGCGGCCCTCGCGGACGGTGTCGGTGGCGCGGAGCCAGGTGCCTGCCACGGCCGGATCGAGCAGGCCGGTCGCGGCGAGCCGGTCCGGGCTCAGGCGCTCGCGGGCGAACGAGCGCAGCCCGCCGCCGGCCCAGTCCGAGATCGGCGCCGCGAACGGGCGCTTCGGACGGTCGAGCACGTAGTCCGGCACGATCCCACGGAACGCTCGCTTCAACAGTGACTTGGAACGGCCAAACGGCGCCTTCGTCCAGAACGGCAGGCGCAGCGCCAGATCGACCACCGCGTTGTCCTGGAACGGCACCCGCGCCTCGACCGAGTTGAGCGAGGTCATCCGGTCGACGCGCTGGTTGAAGTGGTCGCGGACCCAGAGCGCCAGGTCGATCAGCGCCAGCCGGTCCGGACGCGAGCGGCCATCCACGCCGGCCAGCAGGTGTCGGAGCATCCTGGCGACCGGCGTCACGGCCGGGGCATGGCCCGTGAGCGCCGCGCGCTCCTGGGCGCTGAAGAAGGTGTGGGTGACCTGATACCGCTCGGCGTCCGGCAGGCCGGCCGTGCTGCGCAGGTTCGCGGCGTGGGCGCGGAGGGTGCTGGTCGCCGGTGCGTACCGGTCCACGGCGTCTAGCGCGTACGAGAGGAACGGGATGCGCTCGTACCAGTCCTGCCGCCACGCCGCCGCGATCCACGGGTAGCCGGCGAACAGCTCGTCGCCGCCGTCGCCGGTCAGCAGCACCTTCACGCCGTGCTCGCGGGCGAGGCGGCTCATCAGATAGATGCTGATGAACGAGGTCTCCCAAACTGGCTCGTCCAGGCCCACCGCGAGCTCTTCAAGGAGCGCGGTCACCTCGTCGCCGTCGCCGCACACGACCTCATGGTGGGTGGTCCCGAGGTCGCGGGCGGCCCGCTGCGCGAAGCTGGCGTCCAGGTTGAAGCGGTCGTCGATCCGGCCGCGCGCGCTGCTGAACGCGATCGAGAAGGTGTCGATCGGGATGTCGGTCTGGCGCGCCGCGACCGCCGCCACGATGGTCGAATCGACGCCGCCGCTCAGCAGCACCCCAACCGGCACGTCGCTGCGCATCTGGCGTCGAATCGCGTCGGTCATGGTGCGGCGCACGGCGTCGGCAGCAGCGGCCTGGCTCAGGCGCACGGGTGGCGGAAGCGTCGGCTCCCAGTACGTCTCGACCGAGAGGCGGCCGTTCGCTTCGAGTGTCAGGGCGCTGCCCGGCGCCAGCTTCTTGACGCCCTGGATCAGGCAGAACGGCGCCGGCACGTAGCCGCACGCCAGGTAGACGTCGAGCGCGTCCGGATCGACGACTGGGGCGACGCCCAGCTCGCGCACCATCGTGCGGAGCTCGGAGGCGAACAGCAGCCGCCGGCCGTCCCAGGCGTAGTAGAGCGGCTTGATGCCCATCCGGTCGCGGGCAAGGATCAGACGGTTCTCGCGTCGGTCGTGGATCGCCAGCGCGAACATACCGTTCAGCCGACCAAAGCTCGCCGTGCCGTCGTAGCGGTAGCTGTAGAGGACGGTCTCGGTGTCGGAGTGGGAGCGGAACGAACAGCCGCGCCGCTCCAGCTCGGCACGAATCTCCGGGTCGTTGTAGAGCTCGCCGTTGTAGGCGATGGTGGCCGAGCCGTCCGCCGTGTGCATCGGCTGGCTGCCGGCCTCGCTGAGATCCAGGATCGCCAGTCGGCGCGTCGCAAGCCCGACGCCGAGGCCGTTCAGGTGCTCGCTGTAGACGCCGCCCTGGTCCGGGCCGCGATGGGTCAGCGACGCGCCGACACACCAGAGATCGGCCTCGGACACGACCCCGCCAACACACGCGATGCCTCCAAGACCGCACATACTGGTTGCATCTCCTTCTTCAACCTGAGGGAACGCGGTTGCTCGCTCAGATCGCGGTGCTTATCTGGACAGCAGTGCGGCGTACGCACCGGCTGTGATCTCGCTCGCCCGCTCCCAGGTGAACGCGCTGGCGCGAGTGAGCCCGCGTTCGCGCGCCCGATCGCGTTGGCGAGCGTCTTCGAGCATCGTCAGGATCGGCTCCACCCAGGTCTGGGGCCGGCGCGGATCGACCAGGCTCGCGGCGTCGCCGGCCAGCTCTGGCACGGAGGCGGCGTCGGCGCACACGACTGGCGTGCCGCAGGCCATGCTTTCCAGCACGGGATAGCCGAAGCCCTCGTAAAAGGAGGGCATCAGCAGCAGCTCGGACGCGGCGTAGAATCCGGGCAGGTCGGCGTCCGGCACGCGGTCGATCCAGCGGACGGCATCGGCGATGCCGAGCTGGCCCGCGAGCGTCTGGAGCTGTCGCCGCCGGCCCGGCTCCTGGGGTGCCCCGACCTTCAGGAGGACGAGGTCCGGTCGCTGTGCGCGCACCGCCGCGAACGCCCGCAGCAGCCCGCCCAGGTTCTTGCGCGGATCTTCCGAGCCGACGTAGAGGAGGTAGCGGCGGTCCGCCGGCAGGCCGTACCGCTCGCGAAACTCCGCCTTCACGGGGTGCGGTTTGAACAGCTCGTGGTCCAGGCCGTTGTAGCAGACCTGAATGCGCTTGCTCGGGATTCCCAGCTCCTGCACGAGCGTCCGCTTCGTCCACTCCGAGACGGCGAGCAGGCCGGTCGCGCGACGGAGCCCCTGCATCGCCACCCAGTCGAACAGGCGGTGCAGGGGATGGGTGTAGACGCACAGCGCACGGTCATCCCGGACCAGCCAGGGGATGATGTCGTGCACCGTGACCAGGGTCGGGCGGCGCAGGCGCTGGGTCATCAGCACGGAGGCCAGGTTCTGGGTCGTGAGGTGATAGGCGTCCACCGGCGGCGTCTTCATCCGCACCGGGTAGTGGGTGAAGAAGCGCTGCGGATCGAGCCCGGCCCGACGCGCCAGCCCGGTCACCGGACGGGGTAAGAAGCGGGTGTCGATCGGCGCGATCCGCAGCGCGATGCCGCGTTCGGCCAGTCCGTCGCGAAGCCCGTCGGCGTACCGGGAGGTGCCGGTGATCGCCGCCTCGGCCCGCGCCACCAGCCCGATAGAGTAGCCTCCTGTCGGGCACTCGGCGTTTCCAGTCACAGGTGTGCACCCCGGTGCAGCGTTGGGGTGAAGGGCATCTGGCGAAGGGTGGATCATCGAGATCGTCACCACGACGAGCGGCGGGCTGGCAGAAGATAGTCGAGCACCGGCAGCGACCAGACGGCTAGCTCGACGAGCGTCAGCGGGACGGCAGCCAGTCGCCGGGCCGGCGATGGCGCGAGATCGGGCCGCCCGTCCGCCCGGACCGCGAAGTCCACGTAGCGGACCTTGCTGGCAGCGCCCCGCAAGATGACGACCAGCCAGGCGGCGAGCACGCTTCGGCCCAGCACGAGCGCGGCGAGCGGCGCCAGGAGCGTGCCGAGGCCGATCGCCGAGGTGAGCGCGGCCTGTCGCACTTCGTCGCGTGCGCCGAACCGCCGCCCGAGGATCACGACGTTGCGCAGCCACCGCCGCTGCTGGCGTGCGTACGGCCGAATTGACTCGGCGTACCTGGACGGCACCGCGCTGGACCCGACGTGGCGGATCGTGATGCCCACCTCGACCAGCGACTTGGCGAGGTGGTAGTCAGTCCCGGTCGGCACGTCAGCCTGGAAGTTGCCGGTCCGTTCGAGGGCGGACCGGGTCAGGGCGCAGTTTCGCCCAAGCAGCCCGGCGTCTGTCTCGCCGGCACGGTACGCTACGTAGCGGTCGCCGGCCCAGTGGTAGAACGCCAGCAGGCTGCGCTCCTGTTGGCCGGGGAGCGGCTGCGACCCGCCGGTGCTCGCTTCGGCTTCGCCGTCGAGGATCGGCGCGAGGGTCCGCTCGAAGCTCTCGTCGTCCAGCAGGCAGTCGGCGTCGGTCAGGAAGATCACCTCGCCGGTCGCCCGGCACAAGGCCCGTCGGAGCGCGGCCTGCTTCCCCTCGCCGGCCCGCTGCTCGATCACCACCACGCCCGGCCGCGCGAACTGGCTCGCCCGCTCGAACGTGCCGTCGGTGCCGCCCGCGCACAGGACGTACTGGAGGCGTGGGTAGCGCAAGCCGATCGCGCTCCTAACGTGAGACTCGATCAGGGCCGCCTCGTTCCAGGCCGCCACCAGGACCGTCACCTCTGGTGCGGACGACCGCCGCGACACGAGCTGTCCGTCTCTCGATCGGACCTGCTCGGCGAGGCGGCGGTCGGCGGCGCGAGCGCGGGCGTCCTGCGCCGCCACCAGCACGAGGCCGCCGGCCAGCACTGGCAGCGCCAGCCTGTCGCTGATCCGCCGCGCCGTTGACAGCATCCGTCTCATCAGGCCGTCACCACCCACGGCGCCTTGACCTCGGCCCAGGGCGCGCCCTTTCGCCAGCGGTAGACGGCCCGGCCCCGGTGCACCAGCTCCACGACGCGCTCGGTCTCATGCAGCATCCCTGAGCGGCCACGGAAGGTGACCGGCACCGTGCTGTCTGGGACCGAGACGGCGGCGAGCGGGGCACCGGACACCTGGCTCGCCAGGTAGCGGAACGCCTTGTCGCACCAGCCGATCGCGGGCAGCGCGTCCCGGAAGTCGAGATGATCTGACTGCTTCTGGGTGGCCTGGCCGGCGAAATCGCGCCCGGTCAGGAAGGCGCCGCTCGGCAACTGGCCGGCGAGCAGCCAGTCGAGCGTGGCGGCTGCTGGGAAGTCCAGGCCGTGCTCGCGGAGGCGGTCGGCAGCGCGCAGGATGTCGCCGGTCGGGGCGACCCAGCGCGGGAACCGGTTGACGCGCCCATCGGGGTAGACGATCATCGGGAAGGCGCCGTCGCCGTCCTGGTACCGTCCGACGAACCGCATCGCGTCAAGAGCCGTCTCCAGGTAGCGGTCGTGGCCCAGCCGCTCGTACGCTGCCAGCAGGCCGGTCGCGCAGCGCGCCTGGTAGTAGGGCAGGTACTTCTCGACGCGGGCCGCGCCGAGCAGGTTCTGGGAGATCGCGCCGTCCAGGCGAGATCCGGAGCCGGCCACGCGCTCGCCGACGATGGCGTCGGCGGTCGGGCGGACGTACCGTTCGAGCAGCCCGTCGTCGCCGGTCAGCTCGTGGAGGAGGCAGAGCGCCTCGATGGCGGTGGCCGACTTGTTCGGCACGAACGTCGAGACCGGGCTCGGCGAGTCGCGGAAGCGCCGCTCGTCGTCGTTCCAGAGACAACCGAGATACCAGCCGCGCAGGTTGCGCTCGGCTGCCGCCATGTAGGTCCGCCAGGAGTCGTCGCCCCGCCCACGAAGCGCCCGCGCCAGGATCAGCAGCCCGAGATCGACCGCCGACTCGTGTGGGGTGCCGCCGAAATTCGGGTTCAGCTCGAAGCTGGACCGGCGAAATCGTCCGTCGTCCAGCTGACCCGCGCAGACATCGTCGCCGGCCTGCCGGGCGAGCGCCAGCCAGCCGACGTCGCCGGTCCGCTCCGCGAGCTCGACGTAGCCGGCGATGATGCCCTCGTAGCGCCAGTCGATAGCCGCGCCACACGAGAGAAAGCTGTCGCGCCACCAGTGAACGACCGGGCCGCTGTACCCGCCGGTCCCGCGCATCGACGCGAGCCAGCCGGCCAGCCGCGCCACGGCGTTGTCTACGCGGCTCGTCGGAGCTGATGACCGCTGTGGCGTCAGTGGTTGGGCAAGCGTGCTCATGAAACGGCCCCGCGCTGGTGGAGTGTCAGGACGAACTGCGGCAGGATCCGCCGTAGCTCGCCGGCGATCGAGAGGCGGTACGCCACCTCGCAGCGGTCCGCCAGATCGAGTCGCCCCATCAGAGAACAGGCACGCTGCAGCAGCACCCAGAAGACTGACGACGCGCCGGCCAGCTCCAGGCGACCGCACGGCCGGTACTGGCGTTGCGCGAGCGCGCGCTGAAGGTCGCGTCCGTCCCAGTCCGGCTCGCCGTCGCTCCAGTCGCGTCGCAGCGCGGCGAAGCTGCTGCCGCTGCCGGCGGTGAGCACCGCCAGGATGCCGCCCGGCGCCAGCACCCGCTCGACCTGGGCCAGCCGCTCCTGCCAGGTCTGACGGCTCGGGGAGAACCAGACCGCGCCGGCTGCCCCACTCTGGATCTCCGAGAGATCCGCGACCGGACGGAGGACACCAGGGTCCGGCACGTCCACGGCCCACGCGCTCTCGCAGGCGACGGTGTCGATGGTGCGCGACCTCAGAGCGGCCTCGTAGCAGAGCGTGCGGGTGGACGCGATCGACAGGACCGGCGACTCCGGCCCACAACGCGACATCACCGCCGAGAACGCCAGGTCCAGCGCGAGCCGGTACTCCAGACGGGCCGTCGCGGAGCCGCGCGCCGGCGCCGGACTTGCCGCCCGCGCCGGTGGGCGAAGCAACGCCGCGCTCACCGGACCGATGCCTCGCGGCCAGGGCGCAACGCGCGCTGGTTTCTCGCATCCAGCACGTCGAAGTAGGCCCGTTCGAGCCGGACGCCGCCGAAGCGCACGTCGTACACCGCTTCCACCTTCGCGCGGCCAGCGGCCCCCATCCGTGCCGACTTCGCCGGGTCGTCCAGGATCAGGCGGAGGCAGCGCACCAGATCGTCCACGTCGCCCGGGGTGCAGAGGTAGCCGTCCTCGCCCTCGGACACGACGGTCCGGACGCCCGGCAGCCGCGAGGCAATGACCGGCTTGCCGGTCGCCATCGCCTCCAGCAAGACGACGCCGAACGCCTCGCCCATCGTGGTGGACGGCAGCACCTGGACGTCCGCCAGCGCGTAATGAGCCGGCAGAGCTTCGTCCGAGACCCGACCGCAGAAGATCACCCGTCCGCTCAGACCGAGCGCGCGCGCATCCTCCCAGTACTTCTCGCGCAGGTCGCCATCGCCGACTACCAGCAGTTTGGCGGTCGGGTCGCCGATGCGCGCCATCGCCTCAAGCAGCACCGGCACGCCCTTGAAGAAGTGCGGCCGGTCGAGCGCCCCCGTGAAGAGGACGACGCGGTCTTCCGGCGACAGGCGATAGTGGCTGCGCAGGCAGCGGCCGTCGATGTCCGGGCGGAAGCGGCGCGTGTCCACCGCGTTCGGGAGGGTCGCCACCCGATCCGGCATCCGGTCCAGCACGCTGGCGATGCGAGAGGCGCGCCCGTAGTCCTCGGAGGTCACGAAGACGCGCGCCGCGCCGGCGAGCAAGTATCGGCCCATGATCTGATGGTGGACGCGCTCGGCGTGGCGGAGCGGCCCCGCGAACAGCACGTCCTGGTGGTAGGTGATGACGTACGGACGGTTCGCGAGGACGGTCCCGAGCACCGCCAGCTCGGCGCCGAAGAAGTACGGGTAGTGGATGTGCACGAGGTCGTAAGGGCGAATCCTCCAGGCAAGGGCCGGGGTGAGCGGAGCGTTGCCGATCCGGCCAAAGCTCGGCAGGCGGTGCACGAGGATCGAAGCATGCGCGTCGTCCGGGTCGGACGGATCGGCCTGCCGGGCCGGCTCGACCCCACTCCGGTTCGCGGTGAGCACGTCCACAGCGTGGCCGCGACGTACCAGCTCGGCGGCGTTTTGCCGCACGACACTGCCCGTCCCACCGTGATACGGCGGGTAGGTCGCAGTCACGTGGGCGACGTGTAAGGGCCAGACTGACGTCATTTCGTCCATCTCAACTAGCCGTCCTGGAATAGGCTCGAGGAAGCTGGTCGCCTGGGGTCAGCAGGTCAGCGGGTCAGCAGCCAGCGCGCCAGCGCGTACCAGCCGCGGAAGAGCGGGTTCAGGACCAGGAGGCCCAGGGTGGCGAGTGGGTGCGTGATCTCGGCGAGATCGAGGTCGCGAGAGCAGTCGTCGAGGAATGCCACGCCAAGCACCCGGTGCTGCCGCGCGAGCCGGCGCCGGTCCTGGAGGAGTGCGTGCCGGTTGACGACCAGCCAGCGGTACGCGCGCAGCTTCGCCACCAGGCTCGTCGGGCCGCGCAGGACGGCGAAGCCCCAGACCACGCATTCGGCGAGCAGCAGGGCCGGCGCGACGGCGAACAGCACGCGCCACTCGAAATTTTTGACCAGCATCATGTACCGGTTCCGCTCGAGCCAGAACAGCTTCTCGGGCGCGAACTTCGGCACGAACTGATGGCGGACGACTGCCCCCGACGCGAGCACGGCCCGGAAGCCGGCCCGCGCGAGGCGCAAGGAGAGATCCGTGTCTTCGAGGTACAGGAAGAAGCGAGGGTCGAAGCCGCCGAGCTGCTCGAACACCGAACGACGCGCCAGAAACGCGGCGCCCGAGATCACCTGTAGAGGCTCGTCCGCGGCGTAAGACGCTGACGGCTCGTTGAAGCCGCGGCAGACGGTGATCCCGGTGTAGTGCATCGTGTTGCCACAGGCGTTGACGCGGCCGGGATCGCTCGCCAGCACGACCTTCGCGTTCGCGAGCGCGACGGTCGGATCGGCGTCCAGCGCATCGATCAGCGCCTGAATCGCGCCTGCTTCGACCACCAGATCCTGGTTCAGCACCAGCACGTACTCGGCATCCGACGCGCGCGCTCCGAGGTTGACCGCCGCGCCGTACCCGAGGTTCCGGTCGCTCATCAGCAGGCGGACGTCGGGGCACGCCGACCGAACCAGCTCGCGCGTCCCATCCGTCGAGGCGTTGTCCACGACGACCACGGACCTCGGCGGCAGCCCCGCCCGGGCCAGCGAGTCCAGGCAGGGATGGATGACGTCCTGGCCGTTGTAGGTGACGATCGTCACGCCGACGCGGTCCGTCCAGCTCGCCGTACGCTGTATCTGGTGGACCGCCTCGCGCGCTTCGAGGGCGGTGCTCATGCCTCGACGTCCAGCTCGATCAGGCGCCGCTCGAAGCCCATGACCGTGGCGCGAATCGAGTGAAGGATGATCGCGGTGAAGATGCTGAGCAGGCCGACCAGCACCAGCAGGACCGTGATCAGCGCGTACCCGATGGCCAGCTCGGCGCGGGTGTGCTGGACGTACGTGACGTACGCCCCCAGGATGGCGCCGAGCACCATGGCGACGATCCCGGGATAGCCGAAGTAGAAGAGCGGCCGCCGGATGCCGACCAGGCGCAGGATGCCGTCGAGCACCTGGAAGCCGTGGCTCAGCACGTTGCGCTTCGGCGGGTCCGTGTACGTCGCGGCGATCGGCACCTCGACCACATTGAGGTCGAGGTCGCGCGCCTGGAACTGCATCTCGACTTCGACGCTAAAGCCGTCCGACGCGAAGATCAGCGACTGAATCGCTCGCCGCGAGAAGGCGCGGTAGCCGCTCTGCGAGTCGGTGACGGTGGCGCCAGACGACAGGTTGGTCAGCTTGGTCATGGTGACCTGGCCGATGCGTCGGACCGGCGGGATGTCGCCGTCCGACGTCTCCAGGAAGCGCGACCCGATCACGATGTCGGCCTCGTTGCGCTCGATCGGCGCGATCAGACGCTCGATCTCGGCCGGATCGTGCTGGGCGTCTCCGTCCATCAGCACCAGGCACTCGACGCCAGATCGACGGGCGTGGCGGAACGCGGTGTTGACGGCCTCGGCCTTGCCCTGGTTCTCGGGATGCTGGGCGACGACCGCCCCAGCACCCTCGGCGACACTGGCCGTCCGGTCCCCCGAGCCGTCGTCGATCACCAGGACGGTGTAGCCCCGCTGGCGCAGCTGAACGACGACGCTCCCGATGAAACGCTGCTCGTTGAAGGCCGGAACGGCCACGAGGGTCTGCAAACGCTGGTGTGACGGTGAAACCGGCAGACGATGTGGAGCCTGGGAAGTCTCAGCTTCGCGGCGAGCGTACGACTCAACCCCGACGGTCACGGCGATTCCCTCACTTCCCATTCGACGCGGCCCGAAGCCAGCCCGAAGCTACGTCAGAATGGCTACCCGAAAATGCGGTCTCCGTTGACCCTACCCAACGCATTATGGAGGCGCTCAGACAAGCGTGCAAGAAAGTCATCGTCCGATATGTGCTACCAAGATCGATGATTCGGGCAGTTAGAGCGCCCAATTTAGCCGTAGTAGGCCAGGAAGATCACGTCCTGACCCGCCGTTCGGGGGAGTCGCCGTCGCTGTTAACTAGAGCTCTGGTTGACCGAAAATGGCCCCAGACGACGTCACCCTGTGCTCGCCTCGCCCCACGGCCGCCCCGAGAGCATCTGAATCACGGTGGCGTGAGGTCGGCTACCACGGCCATGCTGCCGTCTCGTCGTCATGCCACGAGCCGGCAGCATAGCTGGAATCATGCCATCTTCTCCGCTACACTGTGACCCCACTCAGGTGTGAAGTCACGTATTTGGGTACCCATCTTCTGACCATCGACTTGCAGTAGCCGCGCTGGCTTCCGAGAGTGCGGGTCGTCCCGAGCGTCTGCGGGGCGCATTTCCCAGGCGAGTCCCATCGACGTGTTGAGGAGTGGCGATGTCTGGTCGTGGCCCGGCAAGTCGTGGCCCGAGAAGCAGCCGGTGGTGGGGCTGGGCGCTCCTGCTCGCACTGGTTGCCTGGGTCGGACTCGGGCCGAGCGGTGCTGGCCCGGCGCTGGTGCGCGATGCCATCGGCCTGGGCGGACTGGTCCCGGGCGACGGCGTGGTCGCGGCGGCGCCCGCCGAGCAGGCTGGCTGCACCCCCCGACCGCCCGTGCATATCAGCACCACCGGCGACACCGTCGCCCACGTCCTCAACGTGGCGGTCTCGGCCGGGTCTGGCGTGGTGCAACGGATCCAGTTCAACCAACCCAGCAACGCCATCATCACGGTGCCCGGGCTGCCGCCGATCACCGGCACCGCGTCGATCACTCCCAACACGGCGACCGTCACGTTCACGGTGCAGCAGGCGAACGGACAGTTGGCGGTGCAAGTGCCGATGGTCGTGACGGACGGCTGCGGCGCCTGGCCGACGTTCGTCGGGGGCGGCGCTTCCTGGGCGTCGCCGCCCGGCGGCTCGATCGTCTTTCGAGACCAGTTCGTGGGCAATCAGAGCCCGCCACTCCCAGCGACGCTGCCGGCCAATCCTGGCCCCGGCTCGTGGCACCTGACCGACGTCGAGGGGCAGATCAAGAAGCTGGGTGGGCGTCTGCGGGGGTTGACCCAGCCAGCCTCACCCGTGTGGGGCGAGGCGAAGATCGTCGGGCCGGGATTCTCCCGCCTCGGCGGGCGAGCGTACGCCGCCGTCATCACCCTCGAAGACCAGAACGCGCCGCTCGTGGCCGGCTGGGACGTCGCATCGGGCGGCACGGCGGACCCGCGCAACGTCGGCCACTCGATCGTCTTCGACACCAGCAACCTGGGCGTGTCCATTCCGGGGCGCGAGGTGCTGGTCAACAGCCAGACCGGCGCGACCGGGGCGTCGGCTCGGCCCATCCAGTACCTCGTCGTGGTGGTGCTCGGGGACGTCGGGGCCACCTACTGGATCTCGACGTTCGACCAGATGACCGGCGGCCTCGAAGGCGACGGCGACCGCGTCGGAATTCCGGCCTGGCCGCAGATGCGGCTGCTCTGGGTTGACGGCGGCGCCACGGCCGGGACCACCGGAACGCTGTTCCCGATCGTCTCCGGCAACCGCGACGGAAACGGCGTGATGCCGCCGTACAGCTACGTGAACGGGCACGGTGTCGAAGACCTGCGCGTGATCGACCTGCCGGCCCCCTGGAGCTCGCCGGATGGCCTCGCCTCGCTGGCGGACCGGTTCACTCGCGGGCCGGCCGCCTCCCTCGGCGGGCCGTGGGCGGCTCAATCTGGCAGCTGGTCGATCGCCGCGGACAACCGCGCGGCGACCACCAGCACCTCCGGCACGCTGGTCGCCTGGGCCAACGGCGGACAGGCGGACGGGCTGTTCCAGTGGGACGTCACGGTGCCGTCCACCTTCAACGGCTCGAACGCCGGCTTTGGGGCGGTCGTGCGGCGGGCCGACGCGAACAACTACCTGCGGGTCTGGAACAATCTAGCGAACCAGCTGGTGCTACAGACCTGGAAGAACGGGGCGTTTGGCACGACGCTCTACTCGCAGGCGTTCACCTGGACGCCGGGCTCGACCAATCGGCTGACGGTACTGGCGAAGGGCAACACCTACCTGATCTTCATCAACGGCCAGGTCGTCAACTCCGGCAACTGGATCGTCGATTCCGGCAACAACTTCCTCACCGCGACCGGCTTCGGCCTGTACGGGCTGGGGACGGGCGACGCGGCGATGACCGGCGCGCGGTGGGACAACGTCGCGGCGTACCCGTTCGTCGTGAGCGGGCCGTCCATCGTCGGGCAGGGCGCCGTGACCGCGCCGTTCCAGGCCGGGGCGCAGGTGGCGCAAGACACCTTCACCGGCGCGAACGGCACCCAGCTGCTGAACCACACCGCCGAGCAGGGCGGTCCCTGGAGCTCCTTCACGTTCCCGACCGGCAGCGGCGTCAACTGGACCCTCTCCGGCAACCACCTGAACGGGGCGCTGGTCGGCGCGCCGAGCGCGACCGCGCAGAACGTGATCGTCCAGAACGTCGGGACCACGGATCTGGAGGCGTCGGTCAAGATCACGCCGAACGCCGCGCTCAGCCCGACCAACGGCGTGATGCGCTCGGGCATCGCCGTCCGCTGGACCGACATCCAGAATCACGTCCTGGTCCGCCTGTACAAAGACCCGCTCCAGCAAGGCTCGGACGAGATCGAGCTGATCGAGACCGTCGGCGGGCAGAGCCGAGTCCAGCACAAGGTGAACGTCGGGCCGAAGTACGTCGGCGGTCAGGCCGTCACGCTGACGGTCCAGGCCAAAGGCGACGTCATCCGCGTCTTCCTCGACGGTGAGCCGCGCATCGCGTTCATCACGACCGTACTGGGAGGGACCAGGGCGGGCCTGCACCGTCCGGACGTGGACAGTGCGAGCGGCAGTGGGACCAACGATGCGTGCACGTTTGACGACTGGGTCGTCAAGGCGCTCTAGCACCATGCCCTCTCCGAGACTCGCACTTCATAGCGGCACATCATCGGAGGATGTTACGACTGCGTCATCCGACAGATACCTTGTCAATATCCTTGTTTCGATCGTGCGAGACATTGCTCTGACATCAGACGGAATATGCGCGTTCTTTCCGGCGGAGATCCAGCGCGGCTCAGGCGATGCTCGGGCGGCCCGGCTGCTCGATGGCCGCTCGGCAATGCGGCCGCCGGCCGGTGGAGAGGCGGCTTACAACCGCCCCCATCGCGATGACGCGTCCTCGTGGCCCGCGCTTCGGAGCACTCAGCGCCAGAAACGTCTCGAACCGGTAGATCACGACTCCGAGCGCTCCAAGCGCCAGCGCGACCACCGCCGCCACGCCGAAAACAGGCTCGACGACCCACAAACTGGCGCACAGCGCGCCCGTGGCGACAGCCCCAACACTCCGCCAGTTGATCCCGTTCATGTCGCTGTGTCCCGTCCCGCGTTGCCTGGAGCCAGACTCGGTCGGCGCCGCACGTCGCCCCACCACTGTGACAACGTTGCCAGCCATTGTGGGGGGACTGCGTCGGACCGCATCTTGCAGCCTCAGGCTGCCGGCCGGTGCGGCGGCAACGGTGATTCGGGCCACGCGCCGCCCAGTTGCGCGATCTCGCAAGCGACGTGGATCGCCCCCAGGTCACCCCGTGGAAACCACCACAGATCCGCATGACGAGGACGAAGATGATCGACCATCGTGAGCGTACGTCAGCATTCAGAGGAAGGGTCGTGCTTCGCAGGATGCTGCGCGATCTGTGTCACACAAAAGTCCCAGGCCGATACGTCGCTGTCGAGGCGCTCTCGTTCGCGTACACCGATCGTGATGAGCCGCTCGTTCGGATCGGAAGTCGCGGCAAATTGTCGTGCGATCTTCGAGATCAGGTTCAGCGCCAGATCTACTTCGGGATTTACGACGAGCCTGAGACGCGGCTCGCGCGGCGGTTGTGCACGCCAGGCTCGGTCTGCCTCGACGTCGGCGCAAACGTCGGCTACTACACGATCCTGATGGCCGACGCGGTCGGCAGCAGCGGCATGGTGCACGCCTTCGAGCCGATCCCAGACCTGGCCGACCGGCTCGAACGGAACGCGGAGCTGAGCGGTCTCTCCCAGATTCGACTGAACCGGGCCGCCGTGACCACGACGAGCGGCGAGCTCGAGCTGTTCGTTCGGGCGGGGGTGACCAACTCGGGCTGGGCGTCCGTCGTCCCCTCGCCGGGCCATGAGAACGTGGCCGTGCGGGTGCCAGCGGTCACCATCGACGGGTACGTGGCGGCGGAGGGCCTGGAGCAGGTGCGCCTGGTGAAGATGGACATTGAAGGCGCCGAGCCCGGCGCCCTGGCCGGCGGCGCGCAGCTGTTCTCCCGTGACGATGCGCCCGACGTGCTCTGCGAAGTGAACCCGTTCCTGCTGGATCGCGCCGGCTCCTCGGCGGCTGACCTGCTTCAGCGCTTCGAGGGGTATGGGTATCGCCTGTTCAGGATCGACCGTTCGGGTTTCACGGAGCTGCACGCCAGCACCGCCGAGTCGGCGCTGATGAACGTCATCGCGACGAAAGCGCCGGCCCGCGTCCTCTCGGCCTGACGACGGCTCACCAATGAAGCTCCGCTCGACGCAGGCTGCCATCGCATCGTCACGACAGGGCTAGTTCACAGGCACGCACCCCCTGGGAGCGCGGCCATCCTGGCCGCTTCGTTCGACCGGGGCGGCCAGGATGGCCGCGCTCCCAGGATTACGGGCTGAAGGCGTACAGCACGCCGTTGGTGTCGGTCACGTAGATGACGCCGTTGGCAACCGTGGGCGAGCCGTAGAACTGGCCGGCGTTCGGGAGCGGATATTCGTACAGCAGTGCGCCAGTCGCGGCGTTCAGCACGTCGAGGTGGGTGCGGTTGGCGACGACCAGGAGGCCAGAGACGCGCACAGGGCCGCCAAACTGATTGCCACCCGTCGTCGGCAGGCAGGCGTCCCAGCGTGACGTACTGGTCGAGGGGTCCCACGCTCGGATGATCGAGCGGCAGCTCGCGCCGTTGAGCGTGGCGCTGCCACCGGTCACGAAGAGGCTGGCGCCGTCCCAGGCCGCCGGCGCGAACCCGGTCGCGTCGCTGATCTCGCGCTGCCAGACCGGCCCTGCGCCAACCGCGTTCCGCCTGAACGCGTAGAACAGCTGGTTCTTGTTCACCGCGCCAACCATCGGCGTCACCACGCCGTTGAGCGTCGCGGTGAAGAGGACGGTCGCGGCGCCAAAGTCGCCGTCGCCAATCGCCTCGGCGTCCGGGACTTTCCAGGTGTCCACGAACCCGAGGTCAGACGCGCGCAGCACCACCACGTTCTGTCCGAGGTTCTTCTTGGTGCCGCAGTCGATGCGGGTTCCCGTGGCGATGTAGAACAGGCCGGTCTGGTCGTCGAGCGCCGGCGTGCCCCAGACGCCGCCGCCGAGACAGGTCGGATCGGTAAACTCGAAGACATTCTGGATCTGCCCGGTCTGGGCGTTGAGCTTGTACATCTTGGCTGGCGTCAGCGGGCAATCGCCCAGCGAGGCAACGTTCATGTAGACGCTGCCGTTCGAGATGAGCGGCGAGGACCACAAGAAGTCGCCCGGCGGGGTGCCGAGCTGGGTCTTCCAGATGATGCCGCCGGTGTACGCATCGACGGCGTACAGGAAGCCGTCGCCGCCGCCCAGGAAGAGGGTCGAGTTCGGCTTGCCGTTCAGCACCACGTCGGCCACGACCGGCGTGCTCGCGACGCCGATGTAGCGCGGCGCACAGGTCGGGCCGCCATCGGTGGTGCCGATGTACGTCGCCCAGGTAGACGGCACGTTGGTCGCCCCCGGTGTCGCATCCGCAAGGCGAGTCGCTCTCAGATAGCCGTCCCAGGCGCCCCAGTAGACCATGCCGTTCGCGACGATCGGCTGGATCGAGGTTGCGGCGTCCGCATGTGCCCGCCAGCGCAACTGGAGATTCGGCGCGTTCTGCACTGTCAGGGCGGTCTCGTTCGGGTTGTAGTTGGACTTGGTGTGGTCGAACAGGTGCTCGGTCCAGGCGGCGTTCGTCGTCGGCAGGCCAGACAGCCCGCCGGTTCCAGAGGTCGGCCGGACGGTCGGCGTCGGCGACACCAACGACGGGCAGCTCGCGGTGCAGACGAGCGCGACGTCGTCCACGTACCCGACGTCGCCCGGCGCGAGATCCCAGACCACGTCGAGCCGCCCGCCCTGGGAATTGGCCGGCACCTTGACCTGCTTCGTGACCTGGGTCCAGCTGGTCGGCGTCCTGACCGCTGGCGTACTGAAGGTGATCGTCAGCGGGCTCGTCTGGTTCCAGCGGATCGAGATGCCGGCGCGCGACGAGCCGCTGGTCTTGATCCAGCCGCTCAGCAGGTAGGTCGAGCCAGGATTGAGATCGACCGTCTGTAGCGTGTAATCCATGGCTGGCCCGCCCTGGACCCGCAGCGACGCGCCACCCGAGTGGGGCTTGTTCGGGTCTTCGGGGTCGGCGGGCGAGTCCCAGAAGGCGGTCGGGCGAGGCTGCCACGAGGTCGGAAAGCCGTTCGCGACCAGCTCGAACGAGTCGTTCTTGACGAGGTTCGGCTGGGGCGGCAGCGTCCCGGTCGAGGTCGGCGTCGCGGTCGAGGTCGAGGTCACCGTCGCGGTCGAAGTGGGCGTGCCCGTGGCCGGATTGCACGTCGAACAGGTCAGCGACATATCGTCCACCCAACCGCGCTCCCCGGACCGGAGATCCCAGAGGATGTCCAGGCGGGCGGCGAACGGGCTGGCCGGCGTGGTGAACGTCACCGAGATCGGCGTCCAGTCGCCGGCCGTCTTCAAGAACGGGCTCTGGATCGTGCGCGTGGTCGGGCTGGTCTGCGCGTATCGTACGGCCACCCCGAGCCCGGTCGGCGTCTGCGGCAGCTTCACCCAGCCGCTGAACGTGTAGGTCGCGTTCGGCTGCAGCGCGACCGCAGGGAAGGGGTAGGTGTAGGCCGGATCGGGGCTGCCCTCCATCCGCAGCGACTTCGTGCCGGCGTGGGCGTTGCTGGTGTCGGAGAACGCCGCGGCACGCTGCATCCAGCCGGTCGGGAAGCCGTTGGTGACGCTCTCGAACGACGGATTGGGCAGCACCGCGGTGGGGCCAGAGCCACAGTTCGAGCACGTGAGCGTCAGCTCGTCCATCCAGCCGTGCTCGCCGGTCCGGAGATCCCAGAGGACGTCCAGCCGGGCGACGAACGGATTGGCCGGGGTGGTGAACGTCACCGAGATGGGCGTCCAGTCACCGGCCGTCTTCAGGAACGGGCTCTGGATCGTCCGGGTCGTCGGGCTGGTCTGGGCGTAGCGCACCGCGACGCCCAGGCCACTCGCGGTCTGGGGCAGCTTCACGAAGCCGCTCAGCGTGTACGTGGCATTCGGCGCCAGCGTGACAGCCGGACTGGGGTACGTGTACTCCGGTGTGGCGCCGCCCTCCATGCGCAAGGAGCGTCCACCGGCGTGGGCGGTGCTGGTGTCCGAGAAGCCGACCAGGCGCGGCATCCAGCTGCCAGGAAACCCGTTCGAGACAGTCTCGAAGGACGGATTCTGGAGCGTGTCCGGCGACTGCTGATCCGCCGGGGCGGCGGTAAGTGGGGCGGACACCATGCTCGACATGACGGCGATCCCGAGCAGCGCCGTACCGCCCGCGCGCACGATCTTGCGGCAGCTACGTGCCGCGACACTCCATCGGGCGCGCGGCAGGCCGGGCGGTGTCTCCCGTGAGACGCGCACCACGGACCAGAATCCAGCCGCCAGCGCCACGAGCATCACAAAGCCCATCACGAGCGGATTCATTCTGATCCTTCTCCCGTCGTGATCTTCGAAATCACACGACCAATACAGCCGGCTCTGAGATGACGAAGGAAGCTATCGAGCAGCAACCATCATCCACTGCGCGCGGGAGAAGATACAGGCTTTCAAACAGAGACACAAGTCTGTGACGAATTGACCGCGACCGTCTCAGACCATTCTCAGACCTGAGATACTACGGATATTTCAACAGAGATATGAAACAGAAGACATCTGAATGTTTCATCTTCATGTCAATATCTCCATCAAATCGGAACATCCGATCGGACCAGGGAGCGTATACCGCGTCGTCGTTACAAAAGGATGTCAGAGACACGTTGGCGTTCGAACCGGACAGTGCTACGGCTGGCAGACCCGACCTTCGCAGAGCACCACGTCGTCGATCCAGGCCGTCCCGCCGGTCAAGGCCCAGGTCAGGTCGAGGCGCCCGGTCGCCAGGTCCACGGCAGTGAAGAACGTGGATGTCACCTGCTGCCAGTCAGACGTTCCGGTGGTGACCTGGCCGTTGCTCAGGCCGAAGGTCGGGGTCAGGTTGACCCAGCGCCAGGTCACGCCGGTGCCGGCGACGTTGCTCGTCTTGATCCAGTAGGAAATGGTGTGGAGCACGCCGGGGCGCAGGGCGGGTGACTGGTTGCGGTAGGTGAACGCCTGCGGCCCCTGAATCCGCGCCGACGCGCTGCCGCTGTGGTAGACCGTCGTGTCGCGCACCATCGGGCCGGCCCCGCCCCAGCCGGTCAACTGGCCGCCGCTCGTCTGCTCGAACGAGCCGTTCTGGACGAGGTTCGGCTTGGCGGCCGGCGTCGGCGTGGGCGCCGGACCCTGGATGTTGACCACTTCCAGCAGCTTGCCGTCCCCGGGCAGGAACGAGATCGGCGCGTTCATGTCGTAGATCTGGTTGGTCTCGACGTCGCGGACCTGGGCCGAGATCGAGCTGGAGGTGACGGACAGCGACTGCGTCGCCGAGCAGCTCCCGTTCGCCGCGATCAGGTACAGCTTGCCGTTCGGATCCGCCAGCGTGCTGACGTACCGGTTGCCGCTGCCAGCAACGCTGAACAGGTCGTCGGTCTTGTGGAGGTTGCCGAGCACGGACCGGAGCGGCGCCACGCGATGGGTCACCGCGCCGACTTCGTCGTAGAGCGGCTGGTTGTCGTCCAGGCCGGTCCACCAGCCCTGGGTGCTGTAGATGAACCAGAAGGTGCCCCGCGCGCCCTCGCCCAACGCCATCCACTGCTGGAGCCGGATCTCCTCGCGGGTGGGCACTCGGAGATCGTTCGTGTTGGCGGAGGGATCGTACGACGCGACCTTGCCGTGGGACTGAAGCAGCAGCCAGAGCGGCTCCTGCGGGTCACGGTCGCGCGTCACGGAGCGAATGGTCTGGCTGAACAGGTTGAGGGTGGGGCTGGTGAAGCCCCAGTCACACGGCTGCCTGATCGCCTTGGCCGGGTAGTAGTAGGTCAGAAACGTGTCCGGCTGGAGCGTGGTGTACACCTGCTCCTGGCCCATCGGGATCACCAGCGTCGAGGCGTGGGACGGGTCGGCCTCGCGGAACGCCTGCATCGCCAGACTCAGTTTGGTCGCGTCGGCCATCGTGGCGTCGTCGCGCAGGTTGTACCCGCGCAACGACGGATGGGACTTGAGGACGTTGACCAGCGGGTAGATCAACTGTCTCGCCGCGTCGATTGTCGCCGGGACACTCGCATTGTCGATGAACTGGTCGTGCAATTCATGCATTGGTGCAAATATCGTGGCAAAGCCCTTGGCGTCCGAGACGTCGAGCAGCGGTGCGTGGTACTGCACCGAGCTGTTCGTGAACAGGACGCTGTCCAGCCCGTGCGCTCGCAGGTCGTCGATCATCGCCGCGAACCGCGCGGTGTCGCCGGCCGGGATGTTGTTGTCCTCGAACATCCCGAGCGGGAAGAACGTGGCGGCGGGCGCGGGGGACGGGGTCGGGGTCAACGGAGTGGCGGTCGGCGTGGCGGTGCCGGTCGCGAGCGTCGGCGTCAGCGTGGCCGACGGGGTGCTCGTCACCAGCGTTGAGGTCATACTCGGCGTGGCGCTCGAAGACGCGGTCGGCGTGGCGGTGGTGGTCGGGACTGGCTGCGTGCTCGTCGGCGCAGAGACCGGCTCCGACGTGGCCGGCGGCGCGACGTTCAGCCCGACCCCGTAGAATCGGTCGATGGTCCCGCAGCCGTCGGTCATGGTGTAGAACATCGTCATCGGCAGAGACGGGTTGATGCGCCGCATCTCGAACGACCACGACGTGACGGGTGTGGGGAACCGGACGGTGCTGGGCACCGCCTGTGGCAGTCCGCCCACGACGATCGTCGCGTTCACGGATCGAGTGACCTGGAGCATGGTGATGCCGCCTCGACCCGAGCCGTCGCCGAGCGAGGCGATCTGCACGCTGACGACGGTCGGCGCCGAGCCGGCTCGCTGGAGGACCGTCCCGGTCTCGCGGGCAACGGTGGCGCAGGCCGCGCTGGCAGCCTGGGGCGGAGCTGGCGAGATCGCGAGCGAGAGCAGCGCGAGGAGCAGCGAGCAGATGACGATCCTGGCTGGCACAATAGTCTCCGAGCGGCTCGACTACCAAGATCAACGCCCTCTCTCGACGCGAAGTGCCAGTCTGATGCATGATTTCATCCATCCAAGTCATGTCTCTGACCGAAATGTACTAGTACCGCCATCGACGATCTTCTGTGGCGTCTGTGCGACTGGCGGGGCTGTCCCACCCCGAGACTGGAGCGCACTCTGGCATCATGGCTCGTGACGTCGCCTCGCTCGCGGTATCGGTCCTCGTGAATCTGTCGCCGCCATCGTCATGCCGCGAGGGGTGCACTGCCCTCTCGTTGGCCGGCTGCCGGCGCGTGGACGCGAGCCGCGATTGACCGGCGCGATCGTTCGCTCGCGGCAGGGTGTCCTCGACGGCAGGGTGGGCCGTCGCAACGCCACGTTCGTCCTCGCCGCCGTCGCGGCGGTCAGCCTGGCCGCCAGGATCGCCGCGCCGTGGATCGGGTCGCGGCTCGGCACGTATCTGGTCGTGGACGAGCCGCTCCGGCCGTCCGCCGCCATCGTGGTGCTGGCCGGCGGGTTTCCGGACCGTGAGGACGAAGCGGTCCAGCTGTACGCGGCCGGCTACGCGCCGTACGTCGTACTGATCCGCGAGTGGCTCGGCACCGAGGAGCAGCGCACCCGGCCGGAGCACCGCGACTGGATCTGGGAGGGCCGCCTCAACTACCTGCAGCGGCGCGGCGTGCCCGCCTCCGCCATCGTCACCGTCGAGCGCACGTCCTGCATGACGTACGACGAGCTCCAGCTGGCCTCTCAGATCGTCGAGAGCCTGCCGGTCGCGAATAAGGGTACGCGGGAACGTGACTCACGGGTCATACTTGTCTCGTCCGCGTACCACACACGTCGCGTGCAGTTTCTCTGGAACGTCATTCAGGCGGACCGCGATCCCGAAGCTCGGCAACCGGCGCTCGTGCACGCGGCGCCCGAACGCGGCTTCTCGGCAGACGCGTGGTGGACCAGTCGGCGGTCCACGATGCGGGTGGCGCGGGAGTACGTGGGGCTGGTCACGGCGCGGCTTCCACTCGCGGGTCGCACGGCCCCGTGTGGCGCGGACTACAAACTGACAGCGCAGGTCTTTTCGTGGCTACTTGGATAGGCGGCTCACGGACCCGGCTCGGCGCGCTCTTCCTGGTGCCAATCGTCGGCCTCGCGATCGCCGAGCGGGCGGTCATGTCGTCGAACGCCCTGGCAGCGGCGCTCTTCGGCACGGTCCTGCTCTGGCTGCTGCTCTCGCCGATCCTGTTCGGCGCCGGCGCGACTCAGTCCATTCGCGACCTGTCCTGGGTGCTGGCGACCGTGCCGGCGGTCAGGCTGATGAGCCTGACGATGCCGGTCGACCGG
This sequence comes from Chloroflexota bacterium, assembly GCA_046328125.1. Taxonomy (GTDB): domain Bacteria; phylum Chloroflexota; class UBA6077; order UBA6077; family JACCZL01; genus JADZEM01. The sequence goes on along the minus strand of JAXLXF010000011.1, from coordinate 116,197 downwards.
CTCTCGCCGTTGCTGGCCTGGATCGCCGTGGCGATGATCACGGTCATCACCGTCTTCTCGGCGGCGCGGAAGCTCGGCTACTCCAGCGCCGACATCGGGCTCTCCTGGCACTGGATGCAGGTCGGGCTGTTGGCAATCGGAGTGGCGGCGGGCGCCGCGTACGGGCTGCTCGTTTATGACGCGGTCCGCCCGCGCCCGCTGATCGGCGACCTGACGCTGCGCGACGCCTGGCTGCCGTCGCTCGTCCTGGTATACCTGGTCGGGATCGCCGAGGAGCTGCTCTTTCGGGGGCTCGTCCAGCGCGCCGCCGTCAACGCGTTCGGTCGGGTGGCGGGCATCGCGCTCCCCGCCCTGGTGTTCGCGACGCTGTACGCGGGCTCCCCGTCGCTCGGTCCAATTCTCCTCGCACTGGTCGCCGGCTGCGCGCTTGGCTGGCTCGCGCAGGCCGGCCGCTCCATCATCGCGCCGATTGCGACTCGGTCCGCAATGGTCGTGACGACGTTCGTCGTCGCTCCGTACGTGGTGCCCGTCGCGACGGTGCCCCCGCCGATCCCCGAGCCGGTGGCCTCGGACCTGCAGGCGACGCCGGTCCTCCACATCCCGCCGGTCGGCGGCCCCCAGACCCGTCGTGGGCTGACGCCAGCGGCCGGCACGAACGCCACGCCGACCGCGCCACCACCGACCGCCACGCCAGCACCGGCCTCCAGCGGAACCCCGGCCGCGCTCGCGCCGCCGCCGACGCCACGCCCGACTCCGCTCCTGGCTCCCCGCCCAATCGTGGCGGTGGCGGCGGTGTCGATTGCGCCACGATCCGAGGGCGGCAGTCGCCTCGCCCAGGTGGACGCCACTGGCGGCATCGCGGTGAGCGACGACCGCGGGCGGACCTGGCAGACGATTCCGGCGCCCGAGCACGAGCCGGTCCTGCGGATCATCCCCAGCATCTTCAACCGTGACGAGCTCCACGCCCTGACCGCGAGCGGGTACTTCGTGTCCGTGGACGACGGCAAAGGCTGGCTGGCCGTCCGACGCGCCGATCCAGGCGAGCGCTTTGTCGACATCGCGCTGAGCGGGGCGCGCAACGTGATCGCCGCCGAGAGCCCGCGCGCCCCCCTGCAGATCGCCGAGACCGGCGAGCCGTTCACGATACCGGAGCTGGACCCGCCGGTCGACGCGATGATCGCCGTGGTGCCGCACCCACGCGAGGACCGGGTCTTCGCCGTGGACAGCCGGGGCCGGACGTTCCTCTCCGAGCTGGACGACCCGCTCCGTCTGAGCGAGGGCACGCCGCTGCCGGAAGGGCTCCAGCCGGCCGAGCGTGGCCTGCGGGTGACCGATTCATCGCCATCATCCCTACTCATTTTGGGCAAGGATGGCGCGATCTGGCAGGATTCTGACGGCTTCGTATCGCGTGACGCGTACGTGCGGGTGCAGTAGACTGTCGGCGTTCACCCGGTAAGCTATCGCGATATGTCGTAGTTGAATCGGGTGCGGGCGCTCTCCCGGAGTCATGGGCGGTTGCGATCCACGCGGTGGCGCACGAGGTGGCCGGTCCGGACGGATCGAACGGCCCGAGTGAGAATGAGGAGGCGGCTTGATGGAGTGGCTCGTCTCGCTCCGAGAGTCCTCGACGACCGTCTCGCAGCTGGCGGCGGCCGGCAGCGGTCAGGGCTCGGCGGTGCTGCTGGTGCTGGTGCTGGTGGTGTTGACCGCCATCCACCGCATCTCCGACGTAGCGCCGGCGTCGCGGCTCAGCGTGCTCGCACAGGGCGTGGATCTGGTCATGCCGCCGCTCGTCGTCGGCTTCGTCGTCGCCATCGCGCTGAGCGTCGCCAACGCGATCCGCTGAGCTGCCCGAGAACGGCGGATCGACACAGCTCTCGAACCGTGGCGGAGGACAGATGAGCGGCACCCACGAGGACGACGTCGCGAACGCGAGCGGGCCGAGCGGCAGCGGGCGCACTCACGCGAGCGTCTCCATCCGAGCGCTCGCGCTGGCAGGTGGCGCGCTGGTTGCCATCGTGGCGCTGGCCGTCACGCTCGGAGTCGCGGTGACGGCGCACTCCCAGCAGCCCGGCCCGGCGTCAGTCGTCGGCGTTCCGTCGATCGACCCGGACTACGCGCTTCCGGTGGCGGACTGGTGGGCCGCCCACCCGTTCAACCCGCGTTCGCCGAGCTACGTGGCCTCCATCGAGCCGGGCGGCACCGTCGTGGACGTGGCGGCGTTCGGCAACGACCTCCAGGCGGCGCTCGACAGCTTGCCCCCCGAGGGCGGCACGGTCCGCCTGGGGCCGGGCGACTTCGCCCGCGCCCGGATCGTCGGCCGGAGCCACGTCGCCATCGTCGGCGCCGGGCAGGACGCCACCATCATGCAGGGACTCGAGGTGTACGGTTGTGAGGGCGCGATGACGTACACGCCGTTCGTGACCGCGCTCTACCGCCGACAGCAACCCGCGCTCGACTGCTTCACCAACCCGGCCCGCGACTTCCTGATCCGGGACGTGACGTTCGACGGCGCCGACCAGCTGCCGGTCTACGGCGACCACACGATGACGAACCTGCCGGTCTTCCTGCGCACCGTTCGCGACGTGGTGTTCGAGGGCGTCAGCTTCAAGAACGTACGCTCGACGGACGACTGGCACCCGGGGTACGTGACCGGCAACCTGGGCATCGACAACGTCTGGTGCCGACGCTGCACGTTCTACGGCGGCTTCCGGCACGGCTGGTTCCTGGACGGCTCGCGCGGCAGCGGGGTCGTCGAGTCCACGTTTGTCGGCCCGTTCAAGTCTGGCGCGATCCTGTTCCTGACCAACGACGACGCCAGCGCCGACCTCAACGGCGACGGCATCGTCAGCGCGGACGAGGAGCGGACGGCCCGGTACGCCGTCGTGGCCGAGAACCGGTTCGACGCCATTGGCTACCAGGCGGTGGCGATGGCGACCTGGCAGAGCCTGGTCACCCGCAACGTCGTGACGACGCCCATCGACCGCCTGGTGACGATCGCCGCCCGCTGCTCCAGCCGGTTCTACACGAAGGGCACCGTCTATCGCATGTACGACGACCTGGTGTCCGAGAACACCCTGACGCGCGCCCGGTTCATCGTCCAGGCCGATGGCACCAACACGTCCAACTGTGCGCCGAACGGCGCGGACAGCCCGCTCGTCCAGCAGTACCGGGGGCGGATCGGGCGCTACACCGTGGTGGACAACTGCGTCAAAGACCGCCCGTCCTTCCTCCACGAGGTTGACGAGATCGGGCTGGTGGACGGACCGAGCACCGTGGACCGCAACACCGTCGGTGCTGGGAGCTGCCAGGAGCTGCCGGCCGGCGCGCGCAGCCCGACGTAGTGCCGATCCAGACCAGAGACCCGGGAGTCGCACGCCGTGGACTGAAGTCCACGTCTACCGTTGGTGCGTGGCTACGCCACGCCGGTGCAAGCTTCCTCGTCGCGGAGCGACGACTGATTGTAGGCGTGGGTTTCAACCCACGGCCCGGCCCAGCTCAGCGACGCGGCGGGCGCGTCACTCCTCCTGGTGTGGCTCCTCGATGATGCCGGCCTGCCACGCCTTCATGACGGCAGCGAACTTGGAGGGAGCGTCCAGCTTGCGCATGATGTTCTTCAAATGCGTCTGGACCGTCGAGGGCGAGATGCCCAGCGTGCGCCCGGTCTCGACCGCGCTCGCGCCGGAGGCCAGGATCTCCAGAACCCTTCGCTCGCGCTCTGTCAGGGTGGCGCACCGCCGGGCGTTCTCGGCATCGACTTTGGAGACCTGGCGGTCGCTCACGACGATGGCCAGCTGCTCCGGCGTCAGCACGACCCAACCCGAAGCCGCGCGACGGATCGCCTCGGCGATCTGCGCCAGCGAGTACGACCCAGACACGATCCCCACCGCGCCAGCGGCGATGCAGGCGGTGAACAGGTCAACCGCGACGTTGTCAGTAGCCAGAACGACGACCCGGATCACACGCGACGCGGCCTTCAGGCTGGCGATGCGTCGTGGGGCGTCGGACGTCGCTTCGAGGAGCAGGACGTCCACCCCGGCCTCGCCCAGGCCCTCCGGGCTGGTCAGCAGATCCGGAGGCCCCTCGACGACCGCGAGATCCGGCACCCGGCCGAGCGCGATCCGCAGGGCATCGGCGGCCCAGATATTGCGGTGCGCCACGAACACGCCGATGGGTCCAGAGGCCCGTTCGTCCATCGGGTGGTTGATCCAATCTCCGCCAGCCGAAGAGGTGGGATCGTGCATGGGTATCCTCGCAGTCTGCAGGCGAGGGGCCGAATCCCTGCGTACCATCTCGCTCTGCGAACTATAGTCCATTCGCACCATCCTGGCTGGACCATCGCTAGAAGGCGTAATCCGTCTCAATTATGCGACGAATGGGCAATTTGGGCTACCCAGGAAAGTTATATCTTTGCGTTAACGAATCCTTAGTCGCGCTACGGTTGCACTTTGGTATCCTCTGGGGGTGTTGTCCGTTGACCGTCGGCGCTGATCCGGTGGCGGGCCACCTGAACGGAACAGGCTGAAACCACGCATTTGGTGAGACAGAGCATGGCCATCCTTTCCGAGCTCGGGACCTCGCGCCAGCCGCGATCCGTCGCGGAGCGCTGCTGGGAGTGTGAGCGCACGACGTCCTCGCTGATCGACGTCGTCATCTCGATGCCATCCGGCCACCTGACGAGCATGGCGTTCTGCGAGAGCTGCTTCACGTCAGCGTGCTTGCCGGTACTCAATTCCGTGGGTCCGGATGCGTCTGGCTCAGACGCGACCTGGTCTGTCGTGAGTCCAGGCCGACCACAATCGACGCCCCCTCCATCCCACTGTTGAGCCGCCCTACGAGGACTCACATCTACGAGACATTCTACCGACTCATGTCTCGCTAGCGCGCGAATTTCCACGAGCCGCCCGGTGGCGTCACCATCGTTCAGGCTCACCGGCCACCAGCCTGCTGACGAGCCGGCTCCACGCCAGCAGGCTGAGGAGCCGGCTTGACGCCAGCACACCCACGAGCCAGCTTTACGCCGGCTCGTGGTGAGCGCGGTCAGTCCCCGTGGCCATCGCGAGAGTGACGCGCCCCAGAACGAGCGTCCAGTCCTGCTCGCCGGCACAGCCACGGCACAGCGCCCGCCCGCCGATGGTGACCTGGCGGTCGTTCATGACCTCCTCGCCACAGCGCGAGCACTCCACGCGGACGCCGGCTCGCCCCAGCAGCACGTCGAGAGGAGTGCGCAGCTCCACGACGTCGGCCACGAGCAGCTCTGACGTCGGCATCCACTGATACGCCGCGAGCTGGGCGTGCCAGCCGTCTATCGCATCCGGGAGGTAGCCACAAGCCGCCCGCCGCGCCTGGGGGTGCGGGTGGACTCGCACGGCCTGGCCGGTCTGCACGTCTACGAAGATCACGGCAGCTTTCCCGTGGTCCACGACGCGCAGCGTCCGCCGGCCGACCCGGCAGCCTGTCGCCTCGACGACGCCGTCCACGAAGCAGCCGTCCGTTTCGGCGATGGCGAGCAGGCGCTTGTCCAGGCGCGGCAGCTCCAGCCCAAGCAGCTCGCCGCCGTAGAGCCCGAGGCGTGCGCCCAGAATCTGGCGCGGGCACAACCGCGTGTGCAACGGGCGGAGCCGTTCGACGATCCGCCCCATGACGTCGTCGAGCGCACGGCCATCTGGTGAACGTGTGGGAAGCCAGGACGTCACTACCATTGCACGAGCCTCGTGAGCGCCCGCGGTGGGCGACGGTGTGACCGCGATGCGCCGACGCCGACCGCGGCGCCGAGCGGGCGCGTCGGGGCACTCGCAATCGTGAGCCCGGCCAGCGCCATCAGCGCGAACGTCGAGACGTCGAGCTTCAAGCCGGCCAGCCAGATCACGGTCAGGCCGATGGCGAGCTCGCTCCCGCCCGGTTGTCGCCGCAACGCGAGGAGGGTCAGCAGGATGCTGGTGAGGGCCGCGCCGTACACGACCGGCGGCAGGAACAGGCTGAACGCCATCGTCCAGATCGCGACGGTCGCCAGCCCCCAGGGCTGGAGCGTGCCAGCCACCGTGAGGCCGAGACCGGCGGCGGTCGCCAGGACGACTTCGCGAGTGCGTGGACGGATTCGGCAGGCCCACGGCAAGATCAACGCCGACATGACGGCCGCGATCTCGGCCGCCACGCTCGGCTGCCAGCCAGCGCCCGCGTCACCGCCGAGCCAGACGTTGCCGCCCCCCGCGGACTGGGCGAGTGCGAAACCGTGCGCCAGGCCGATCCCTGCCAGCGCCGGCCGCACCCCTGGCGTCTGAGACGAGGAGAGCAGGGTCAGGAGGATGGCGGCTCCGGTGACCGCGCCGTGCAGCAGGCCAATCGAGCCGCCCGGGAATGCGACGACCACCGACGAGAGCGCCAGGTTGACCAGGATCGCGCCGAGCAGCGCGAGCGCCAGGGGCAGTCCGGCCCGGCCACGTTCGAGCGCATCCCACGCCGCGATGGCGAGCAAGGCGGCGGCGGCCAGCACGCCGACGTTGAGCGCGACGACGCCGAGCTTCTCCACGATGGCGAAGATCGGCAACACGTCCACTCGGGCCGGCAGGACCGGTCCGAGCCGTAGCGCAATCCGAAGTAAGACGCACTCCGCCACTGCCGCGACCAGGATGACGCCGATCAGCTGGCGACGGAGCCCGCTCATGGTACGCCGCTCGCGGCCAGGTCCGGGGCGGTCGGGCGCGGGGCGCGCAACTGCCGCTCTTCGACGGCCAGCAGCGCGAGCATGAGCCCCGCGAGCGCCGGGTAGAACGACTGCCGGTGGTGCTTGTCGAGCCGCTCCGAGAAGGCGGGCAGCCAGCACTGCAGGTGCTCGACGATCAGCTTTCGCCGTGCACGGCGCGTCAGCTTCGCACGAGACGTCCAGCCCTGGTCGAATGCGTACGCCTCCTTGGCCAGCAGCGCGGCCAGCAGCTCGCATTCAGCGCCGAGATGGTCCGGCATGTCGGGATGCGCCGCCGAGACCGCGAAGCCGAACGCGGCGTACAGCCCGCCGATCTCGGCCAGGTGGGTCGAACGGTCCGTGCCCGGTTCGAGCACGTAGCTGCTCTCGTAGGGCGGCACCCGGACGTGGCGGCCGAAGAGGAACGTGTGCTCCTCTTCGAGGCGGCTGCCGGTGGCGTCCTCCTCGTCGGCGGCAGCCCAGAGCTTCCGGAGCGCCGTCGCCACGGACCCGTTCGCGTCGAGAGACGCCGCGAGGCTGTCGAGGTGGTCGCGCGCGGACCGGTCGGCGAACGACTGCCTCTGCGGCACCGTGGGGTAGGTAAGGGCGCGGGCGGCCCAGGCCCAGAGAGCCGCCCGCGCCATGAGGGTGTCAGTTGTCGTCATCACGCCGCCTCGTACGACCGTACGCGCGCCGGCCCTGCCACTCGCCCAGCACCGCGGCGCCGACCAGGACGACGATCGTGCCGATCAGCAGCGCCATCATCCTGGCGTCGAAGATGATGTTCGGGCCGGTGAACGGCTGCGGCCCGGACGCTGGTCCAGCGGGTACCTCAGGAGCCGTCGGGAGAATCCGGACCGTGGCCATGCCGGAGAGCTGCTTGCGCGCACCGACCTCGGCGTTCGACCCGTTCCAGACCGCGAACGCGACCGGCGCCTGGGTCACTCCCTCCAGACTCGCCGCCTCCGCGCCGGTGACCGCGAGCGCCCGCACGAACGTGACGTTCCAGTGCCCGTTGGCCCAGACACCCTTGCCCTCGACGGTCTGTTGGGTGCGATGCGTTGCGGTGCCGAACCCGGCCGAGAGCAGCTCCTCCACCGGGGTGGATCGCGTGGGCTGGCTCAGCGGGTTCCCCGCCGACTGGCCGATCAGGTAGCGCCGGGCGTCCGGTGAGCTGAAGTCGGTCGGCATCCGGTAGGGCGGCGAGCCCGTCACAAACGGATAGTAGTCCTTGAAGAAGTTGGGGTACGCGTCTACGACCTCCTGGTAGCCTTTGTCGAGGTCTTCTTGCCAGTCTGCTTTCCAGTGCCAGAGGTTGGTGACCTGGCCCGGCGACCCCATGCAGATGTTCGGGACGCCCTGCGCGGACGCCACCATGACGGCCGCGGCATCGCGGAACTGGTTCTGCATCAGCGCCTGCGCGTCGCGGGTCGGGTCATCCCAGTCGAGTCGGAAGCCGACCCGCTGGCCGTCGTTCACGGCGCGCACGAACAAGTTGGTGATGGAAGGCTTCGCCAGCTGCGGCAAGGCCAGCACCTGCGGGGTGAGCGGCACCATCGCCACCTGGGCTGACGACCAGGATGGGTCGAACGGATCGCTGGAGACCTGCTGGACGTGGATTGCGCTCACGGTCGGGACTTGCTGAGCGAGCGCGGATCCGTTGAACGAGAGCGCGACGGCGACCGCGACGAGCAGCCCGATCGCGGCTCTTGGTGACCGGTAGAAGCGTTTCATCGGCGCCTCCTCACTTCGAGGGCCAGAGAGCATCGGTAATCGACCGACTGTGGATCAGTCGATGGCGAATTGGGGATCAGGTGATGTTGTGGCGGTAGACGCCGCGCTCGGCGTCGAGCAGCGGCCGGATGAAGATCGGCTCCTTGAGCGGCACGTTGGCGACCTCGTCGCCCTTGGCGTCGTAGCCGTAGGCGCGGTCTCCCTTGACGCGGAACTTCTCGATCCAGCGGTCCGTCGATCCGAACAGGAGCATCACGCCGAGCATCTCAGGATCGTCGCGCACCTGCTTGTAGGTGGTCTGCGCGGCCTCCACGCCCGGCCCAAACATCTGCTCCAGGTAGCGCGCCGGGACGTGGATCGGCGGGACGTAGTAGATGTTCACGCCCAGCCCGAACTGTGGATAGAGCGGCAGCGCCACCTTGCGGGTGTGGATCAGGAAGTCGGTCGGGTTCTCGGGGTCGGCGTTGGCCGGATCGTGGATCCAGCCGTTCATCCTGATCCGCCCGATGCAGCTGATGGTGCAGAACGGCTGGAGCCCTTGCTCCACCCTCGGGAAGCAGGCGATGCACTTCTCGGAGACGCGGGTTGACGCGTTGTACATCACCTTCTTGAAGGGGCACGCCCGCATGCACTCGCGATACCCTCGGCAGCGCTCCTCGTCCACCAGGACGATGCCGTCCTCGGGCCGCTTGTAGATCGCCTGGCGCGGGCACGACGCCAGGCAAGCGGGATAGGTGCAGTGGTTGCAGACCCGCTGGAGGTAGAACGACCAGACCGGGTGCGGCAGCGTGAAGTAGGTGCCGCCGTCGATCTGGCCGAACGGCTCGTCCTCGCCGAGGTTGGGCGAGGCCCAGTCCTCGGTGTCAGGGAGCCACCCGGTCACGGCATGGCCGTCTCCCAGCTGCGGCGCTGACTCGAAGAGCGTCTTGCCCGTGTACGTCGAGCCGTGCCAGGTCTGCGGTCCGAGGGTGCGGAGGATGTTGAGATCCCAACCCATCGGAAAGCCGCCGTACGGCTTCGTCTCGACGTTGTTCCAGAGCATGTACTCCTGGCCACGGCCCGAGGTCCAGGCCGTCTTGCAGGTCATCGTACAGGTCTGGCAGGCGATGCACTTGTTGATGTCGAAGACGGCGCCGAACTGCTTCTTGGGCGGCGCAGCCTCGTACGGATAGTCCATCTCGCGGTTGATCTGCCAGTTGAACACCTTCGGCATGGCGTCACCTCTTCTCCGTCAGCGCTTCTCGATGAAGCCGCCCGCGAGGTACTGCTTCATCTCAGCGCTCTCGTAGGTCGGCCGGATGCCGAGCGTGGCCGGGCGCCAGACCCCCTCCGCGCCCTTCCCGCCGGGCTCAGCCTTGCTGACCCGGATGAAGGACTCTTTCGGGGCGCCGTTGGCGCAGTAGACGTCTGACTCGAACCCTGCGCCCATGACCTGGCCGATGTTGTTCTTGCGCGCCATGCTATCGGTCAGCAGGGTCGGGCGGAGCCAGGCACGGGTCGCGGACTGGTGGCCGCCGTAGCGGAAGGACGCCTGGTAGCCGGTCCGCGGGCTCTTGGCGAGGCCATCTGGCCGAGTCGCCTGGCCCTCCACGCTGCCGTGGCTGGCCTGGTACATGTTGAACCACATCCGAACAACGCCCTTCGGCATACCCGGATAGAAGCGCGCCCGGCACATCAGCCGCGAGATCTTGTAGTCCGGGTCGTCCGGCTTCCAGCCGCGATACGGCCGGTCCTCCGGGTCGGCGTCGATCCAGATGTAGTCGCCCTCTTCGAGCCCGAGCGCCCGTCCGTCAGCCGGGTTGATGTCGGCGTACGCCTCGTTCACCCACGGCATCCGCTTGTCGCGGCGGTAGACGTCGGTGAACGGCCCGAACAGCATCGCGGAGGTGTCGAGGTCGGTCGGCGTGGTGTGGGCGCCGTGACGGTACTTCGGCGTCAAGAACAGGTGGGTGAAGCCGTCTTTGTGGCGGGCCGGCTTCGTCTGCTTCAGCTCGGACCAGGGCAGGACGACGTTGCGGACCTGCCGGACGTCGGTGCTCAGGTCGTCGCGGCGGAGGCCGTACTGCTCCGGCGGGGCCGGCCTGAGCGCGGGATGATTCTTGTCGCCGACGATCGCGTTCGGCTCGTAGAACGTCGCGTCGACCGGCTCGCGGTAGACGGACAGGTTCTCGCCGTACTCGATGAACTCGTCCTCGTCACGGTAGAACTCGAGGCGGCCGGAGCGGGTGTACCAGGGGCGGCTCTCGTTCGTCTGTTCCCAGCCGACGACACGCGGATACGTGCGCGACTGCATCAGCACCGGCTGGCCCGTCTTCGCCAGCCTCTCCAGCTCCTGGAACTGGTAGCCACGCAGGGTGTTGCTGGCGTTGACGATCCGCTGGAGGTAGACGTCCGTCTGGCCGTCCTGGATGAACCGCCAGTAGTCCGCGAAGCGCGGCTCGTCCACCTCGCGCGAGAGCGCCCGGCCGACGCCAGCGAACGTCTCGACGTCCGCGACGGTGTCGAACATGCGCTTGAGCGGCGAGCGCGGGTAGATGCTGACGAACGGGTTGCTGACGGAGCCGGCCATGTCTGGGTGCTTGAAGTCGCCCCAGCTGTCCACCCCGAACACCACGTCCGAGTACTCGCAGGAGAGCGTCCACCACCACTCGTTGCAGACGATCGTCTCGACCTTCGGCAACGTGTTGTGCATCACGTCGTAGAAGCCCTTGATGTTGCCGAGCAGCGAGTTGGAGTTGGCGAACCAGAACAGCTTGGTCGGCGTTGGCATGTGGGTGTCGCCGTTGAACACCTTGTTGCCGACTCGCAGCGGACGATCCCCGTAGTTGAAGTAGTGGGCTGACTCAGCTTTGGCGTAGCTGCGGACGCGGGACGGGGCCGACGCGTCCAGGGTGATGTTGAACGGGTCTTCCGAGATGTACTGTGGCAAGCCGCTGAACATCGAGATCCGATAGTTGCCAGCGTACGCGCCGGGCGTGCCGCCCATGTTGCCGATGTTGCGGGTCAGCGAGGCGACCAGGAAGAGCGCACGGTCCTTCTGATCCGCGTTGAAAAAGTGGTTCGGGCCGACGCCGTGAATCAGGAGCGTCGAGCCGGCGTTCTCGGCGATGGCACGGGCCAGGAACCGAATGCCGGCCTCCGGCACCCAGGTCAGCTCGGAGACGGTCTTGATCGGCAGGGCTTCGAGGTACTCACGCTCCAGGCTGAAGACCGGCCGGACCGTCACCTTCTTGCCGTCAACCAGGGTGACCTCGAAAGAGCCGTCCAGCGCCGGGTCGATGTTGGCCGCGTCGAAGAAGGTGCCCACCTGATCGCGCGTCACGACCTTCGGGCCACCGGAGCGGACGTCCCAGACGACCGAGTCGTCCCAGGCGTCGCGCATCGCCTTCGGGATCTCCAGCCCGTTCTGCATGATCGTGGGGCTGCCGGCCTGCCCGGGCGCCATCACCTTGGCGAAGTTGGAGAGCTCTGCTGGCTGGTAGTTCGGGATGATGTCGCGGGCGTGCAGCTTCTTGAGGGTGTCCATCCGGACCAGCAGCGGCAGGTCCGTGAACCGCTTGACGAACTGCTCGTCGTACAGCTTCTCGTCGATGATGATCCGCGCGATACCGAGCCCCAGCGCGGCGTCGGTGCCGGCGCGCAGCACGATGACGTCGTCGGCCTTGTTCGCGGTGGCCTGGTAGTCGGCGGAGATCACCACCACCCGGGCGCCACGCATCCGGGCCTCGGTCAGCCAGTGGCTGTCCGGCATCTTGGTGGTGGTCCAGTTCATCCCCCACACCGTCACCAGTTTGGCATTCTCGACGGCGAACAGGTCGAACTCGACGGTCTGCTGGCCGGTCACCATCGGGTGGCCGGGTGGCAGGTCGGTGTGCCAGGTGTAGCTGTCCCAGGGGCGCCCGCCGACCGCTTCGTCCGGGCCAACGCCGCGCAGCTTCGCGTCCAGGAGCGCCATGCTGTTGGCGACGCGGTACAGCCCGAACAGCCGCGTCGCGCCGAGGAACGGCATCCCGCCTCGGAACTTGAGCACCTGCGTGCCGATGCCGTGCTGCTTCTCGACCATCGCGGGGTCATAGCCCTGCTTCCGCAGCCGCTCCTGCCCGGCCGGGCCGGTGTAGGTGGTCGCGATGTTCACGACCGACTTCGCGAGCAGGGAGTACGCCTCGTCCCAGGGGAGCTTGACCCACTCGTCCTTGCCGCGCTGGAAGTACTTCTCGTCAGGCCGGCCGGTCTGTGGGTCCCGTGGGTAGCCCTGGCGCGCCCACTCCAGGTACCCCTTGCGCACCATCGCGCCCTTCACCCGCCGGTCGCCGTAGAACTTCCGCGTCAGGCCCAGACCCTTGGAGCAGGCACGCGGATCCCAGCGGTGGGACGCCTGGTTGCCGTAGTTGTCCGTCGCCTTGCCGTACTTGTAGGTCGGCTCGATCCGAGTGACGACACCGTTCCGGACCTTCGCGGTCAGCAGGCAGTTGTGGGTGTCGTTCGGGGCGCAGAGGAACGTGTACTCGGAATCGACCTGATAGAGATCGCGATACACTCGCTCCCAGGCCCGGTTCGGGTAGAACCCGAGCGGGTTCGGGATCTCGGGGACGACCTGGAGGAACGCCAGGTCTTTGAAGAGCGCAGTCGCCGCCGTGGCGACGACCGCTCCACCCGTTGCCTTGACGAACGTTCGTCGTGAGATCGAACGCACGCTGTACCTCCCTTCTGCCTATCAGCCGCAACCACGCGGCCGACGCTTCTGCATTGGGACGTCAGTTGGTGGACAGGCCCGTGGGGCTCTTGCCGAGTCTCCCGGCGGGCCAGCTGTGTCGCGATATCCTCCCAGTGATAGCGATGTCTGTCTGAATAGAGGTGTCTGCCTGGATAGCTGGGCCAGATGACCGTGACGGACGATCGGTCAGGACGGGTGACCGGTCAGCGGCGCCCCTGGCCGCGAGAGCCTGAGAACGTCGAGGTTCTGGTTTTCACTGTTCCCGCGAGCGTCCGTCGGAGCATCGGACGTCTGTCCCGCCTTTCGTGCCGAAATGTCCCGGCGGCGGACCGGGACAGGGTGGTTCTGGTGTGTCCCGCGCGCGGCATCGAGGGCGGCACGCACCGTGAGCGCGGCGAACAGCAGGATCGTCAGTGCGTTCGCCAGCCCGCCCCACGCCCGCGGCTCGGCAGACGAGGTCGCGTCTGCCACAACGCGGACCAGGAGCGACCCGTGCAGGGCGACGACGTGGACGTAGAACAGCCGTGAGTACGGCACCGGAATGCCGGTCACGGCCGGGACGATCGTCGGCGCGTGCCCGAAGATCATCGAGAACACGAAGCCCAGGAACACGCTGTGGATCATCGCGTCGTACCAGAAGACGCCCGGGAAGCCGGACGGCCCGACCAGCCAGATGACCCCCGCCACGCCAAGCCAGACGTAGCCGAGCAGCAGGCTCACCGCGCCGAAGCGGGCCAGCCCCGGCCGGCGCACCGTCCGCCGCGCCACGTCGAAGCGGAGCAGCCAGGCCGAAAGGAGCAGCAAACCGGTCCCGGCAACCTGGATGCCCGGGAACAGCAGCGCCGCCGACAGGACGACGCCCGCGCCCAGGACGATGGTCGCTCCCAGCAGGGCCAATCGGACCCGCGAGGAGAGGAGCACCTGGGCCAGCTCCAGGCGCTCGCCCACGATGGTCAGCACGAGGAACGCGGCCCACCACGGGACCAGCTCCATCGTCGCCCGCTCCGTCAGCCACAACACGTTGCTGATCGTCCAGGCGAGCGCTCCGGCCAGCATCACGGCGGTCGCCCACTCTGGCCGGCGTTGGAACAGGCGCACGAAGACGACCGCCACCAGGAGGCTGCCGACGGCGAACAGGCCGGCCGCCAGGGCGGCCGGCGCACCCACGACGAGCGCGACGCCACCCAGTCCAGCGGCGGCCGGCGCCCCGTACGCCCAGCGCTGGCCGAGCGCGACGGCGCGCTCCAGGCTGATGATGGCGCCCAGCACGCCCGCCACCAGCAACGGGCCGTGACTGGGGGTCAGGGCGGCGCCGGGCAGCGGCCAGCCGAGACGCACGAGACCGGCCCACAGCCCCGCCAGGAGGCTGATCGCCGCGAGCGCCAGCAGCGCCAGCCGAGACCGGCCGCCCCGGACCATCAGCGCCACGTGCCCTGACTCAGGCCCACCTGGACCTGGGCGTGATCGGCCTGGGTCGGTGGCGGCGACACGAGATGGACGGCCACCAGGCGGGTGGTCGCCTTGATACCACGGGCCGCGCCGGCCGGCACGATGACGATTGACCCGGGCGCAACATCAGCCTGCTCGTCGCCGGCGATCACCGTCCCCTCGCCTTCCAGGACGACCAGGGTCATGTCGATGCCGGGGCTGTGGACCGGGATGAACTGCCCTGGCTCGAAGCAGGTCAACACGACCTTGACGCGCTCGGTCTGGCCAAGCGACACCGGCGAGAAGCGGTCGGCAAGGAACGTGGCGGCAGTGTGGTAGTCACGAATGACAGCAGGTTGGATGGCTCCAGTGGCGGCGCTCACGGCGGCGTCCTCCGGCGTAGTGATGTGCGCGATCTCGAGGATTCTCGGCTCCGACAGGCGCCGGCTACCCCACACCCACGGACGGTTCGCGCCTACCCATCCGGGTGGGGCGGACGGGGCCGTCAGAGACATACGCTTCAGCTAGCTTCGTGCCAGCCCCGACAGCTCCAATCGTTGCCAACACCCAGGGGCGACGACCTCGGTCCCGAGCGACGTGTCGGCGAAGCGGCCCGAGAATCAGGAGAGCCCCCACGTGCTTGGCGTGAGCCGACTGCTCTGTGGCACGACGACCGAGACCGATCACCTGCGCTACGGCGACCGTCGTCAGCAGTCTGGCGACGGCGTGCCGCGCCCGGTCGTCGTCTGGACCACCACCCGCCGCTGCAACCTCGCCTGCCTGCACTGCTACGCCGCCGCCGCCGACCGGCCCTTCCCCGGCGAGCTGTCACCGGCTGAAGGACGCGCCTTCATCGCGGACCTCGGCCAGTTTGGCGTCCCGGTCCTGCTGCTCTCGGGCGGCGAGCCGCTGCTGCGGCCGGACCTGTTCGAGCTGGCGGCGTACGCACACGAGAACGGCATCCGCACGACGCTCTCGACGAACGGGACGCGCATCACGCCAGAGGTGGCGCAGCGCATCAAGGACGTCGGCTTCGGGTACGTCGGGATCAGCCTGGACGGCATCGGCCAGCGTCACGACTACTTCCGAGGCCAGGACGGCGCATTCGACGCCGCCCTGGACGGCATCCGCAACTGCGTCGCCGTGGGCCAGCGGGTCGGCCTTCGCCTGACCCTGACCCGCCACACCGTCCAGGATCTGGACGCCATCTTCGACCTGATCGAGCGCGAGCAGATCAACCGGGCCTGCTTCTACCATCTCGTCCCGAGCGGGCGGGGCCGCCAGATCGCGGCTGACCTGCTCGCGCCAGACGAGGCGCGCGCGGCAGTCGAGCGGATCTTCGAACAGGCCCAGAGCTTCCATCGTCGCGGCCTGAACACCGAGCTGCTGACGGTGGACAACCACTCTGACGGCGTGCTGCTCTACCTGAAGGTGCTCCGCGAGGACGGTCCTGTCCGGGCCGCCGAGGTGCTCTCGCTGCTCCGACGCAACGGCGGCAACAGCTCCGGGGCTCGCCTGGCGCATGTGGACAACCTCGGCAACGTCCACCCGGACCAGTTCTGGTGGCGCCAGCGGCTCGGCAACGTGCGGGAGCGGCCGTTCAGCGCCATCTGGTCCGATCCCGACAACGCACTGCTGCACGATCTGCGCAACCGGCGCGACGTCCTCCAGGGGCGCTGCGGGCGGTGCCAGTTCGTGGACATCTGCAACGGCAACTTCCGCGCCCGCGCCGAGGCGATGACCGGCAACACCTGGGCCGAAGACCCCGGCTGTTACCTGACCGACCGGGAGATCGCCCCACTGGAGGCCGTCCATGCCTGACCCGGCCGCGCCGCCCCGGCCGAAGCCGAGCTACTTCTCCGTCGATTTCAACCAGATGCCGTTCACGGTCGCCTGGGAGATCACCCGTGCCTGTGCCCTGGCCTGTGTCCACTGCCGCGCCGAGGCGATCCCGCGCCGCGATCCACGCGAGCTCACCACCGAGCAGGGCTTCCGCCTGATCGACCAGCTGGTCGAGATCGGCCGCCCGATCCTGATCGTCACCGGCGGCGACCCGCTGATGCGGCGAGACGCCGAGGATCTGGTGCGCTACGCGGTGGGCCAGGGGCTGCGCGTGGGGCTCTCGCCGAGCGCCACCCGCCTGGTCACGCGCGAGCGGCTCGAACAGCTCCAGCAGCTCGGCCTGTCGATGGTCCACGTCAGCCTGGACGGCTCGACCGCCGCGACTCACGACGCGTTCCGAGGCGTGGCTGGCTCCTATCAGCGGACGCTGGAGATCCTGGCCGATGCCCAGTCGCTCGCGCTGCCGGTCCAGGTCGGCACCACGGTGACGCGGCGCAACTGGCACGATCTGCCGGCCGTTGCCGAGGCCGTTGCGAAGCTCGGGGTGCGGGTCTGGAGCGTCTTCTTCCTGGTCCCAACCGGCCGAGGCAAGATCGACGACATGCTGGACGCGACCGAGCACGAGCAGGTGCTGCAGTGGCTGTACGACGTCTCGAAGCAGGCGCCGTTCGCGGTCCGGACCACGGCCGCTCAGCACTATCGACGGGTCGTGATTCAGCGGGAGCGCCTCGCACGCGGCGAGCCTGCCGACGAGCCGTCCGCCGACGTCCGCTGGGAGCTGACCGGGGCTGGCTACGCCTTCCGAGACGGCCGCGCCCCGACCGAGCAGGGCGTGAACGACGGCAAGGGGTTCTGCTTCGTCTCCCACATCGGCGACGTGTACCCCAGCGGCTTCTTGCAGCTGTCGGCCGGCAACGTGCGCGAGCAATCGCTAGTCGAGATCTACCGCTCCTCACCGCTTTTCCGCGAGCTGCGGACGCCGGGCCTGCTGAAGGGCCGCTGCGGCGCCTGCACCTATCGGCAGGTGTGCGGCGGCAGCCGGGCCAGGGCGTTCGGGCTGACCGGCGACTACCTGGCCGAAGACGACACCTGCCTGTACGACCCGGCTGTGGGCGGGCTGCCCCCGGTCGAGATCACCCTGCCGCTCCCTCACTTCGCCGACGACAGTCCCCGGCCGCGCCGACCAGCCGTCGGCGCCGAGGCCGCCAGATGACCGGAACCGCAATCATGACACAGACCTACACCCACGTCGATCTCGACCGCTCGATCGAGATCCCAGCCGACGGCATCCTGAGCCGGACCATCTACAGCGACTCGACCGTCAACGTCGTGATGTTCGGCTTCGACACCGGCCAGGAGCTCTCGGAGCACACGGCGGCTCGACCAGCCATCCTCCATATCCTGCGAGGCGAGGCGCGGCTGACGTTCGGCGGCGACACGGTCGAGGGGCATCCTGGCACCTGGGTCCGGATGCCGGCCGGGCTGGCGCACAGTGTCTACGCGCTCACCCCGCTGGTGATGCAGCTGGTGCTCCTGCCGAACGAGTAGCCTCGTCGGGGCTTGAAAGCCCCGCCTACCATCATGGCGTCGCTCTGCGACGCCGAAGCACGCGATCATGTCGCAGAGCGACAACTGATTGTAGACGTGGGATTCATCCCACGGTCTCGCGGTCGTCGTGCAATCGCCCTGGGGTCGGTCGAGCGGTCCGGCGTCAGCCCGGCCCCGCGCGCTACGATGAGCGCGACCGGTCGCGGCGTGGCTCCACGGCGCGATCGGCACGGGAGGCACACACGTGAGCGGACCACGACGAACCAGTCGGGACGTACGGATCGAGGCGAACACCCCGCAGCCGGCCCCACGCTGGGCGCTGCTGGAACGGCAGTTATTGGAGGCTCAGGCCCGGGCCTGCGAGCAGTTCTTCGCGCGCTACTTCGACGAGCGCGGCTACCTGTTGTGCGTGCCGCGCTGGTCCGGCGACGACGGCCCGGACGACGCGCTCGAAAACCTGCTCAACTGGGGGCTGCTCCACGCGCTCGGCGCGTCGGACACGGTGCTGGAGCTGTACCATCGCGGCCTCGAAGGGCACTTCCGCCAGTACACCGAGGCGAAGACCACCGAGGTCGAGCTCGGGCGCGACGGCATGTACTACCAGGAGTTCCACGCCTGCTTCGACTGGTTCCACCACGGCGAGGCGTGGTCCACCATCTTCTTGCAGGGGCTCAGCACGCCAGACGATCCGGCCCTGATCCGGCGGATGCGGCGCTGGACGAGCTGGTACACCGGCGACGACGAGTTCATCGTCAACTACGACAAGCAGCACAAGGTCATCCGGAGCTTCTTCAACGGCAGCCGCGGCCCGCTCTTGAGGAAGGCGACCGCGCTCGACTGGGCCGGCGACCCGATCGAGGTGCTGGGGCGGTTCGACGCCGGCCATGGCGAGACCACCTTCGAGGAGATGCTCGACCACTTCCGCGACTACACGGATGTGGTCGGCGACAACCACGTCAACCTCGGGGCCACCACGCTCGGGGTGACGGCGTACCTGCTGACCGGCGAGTCGAGGTACCGTGACTGGACGGTCGAGTACCTGGACGCCTGGCTCGATCGGACTGCTAAGAACGGCGGCCTCTTGCCCAGCAGCGTCGGCTCGGACGGCACCATCGAGAGCGGCTACGGCTGGTACGGCGGCGTCTACGGCTGGGGCTTCTCGGTGTTGCAGGTGCCCCGCAACGGCAAGCTGGCCCACCGCGCCTACCACCGCCGCAACCCGTACTCGCTGGCGAACGGGCTGCTGCTGACCGGCGACCGCAAGTACGTGGATCTCTGGCGCAGCATGCTGGACGTGGTCAACTCCAATGCGAAGCAGGAGAACGGCCAGACCCTCTACCCGCACATGTACGGGCGGCTGGATCGGCTGGAGCGGCTCCAGCAGGGCGGCGACCTGAACGACCTCCCCGAGACCGGGCCAGAGGGCTGGTACGAGTACCGCCCCGAGAAGTTCGCCCCGGGAGCCACCGACCTCTACTACTGGACCCAGGACCGCTCCTTGTTCGAGCTGGCGGGGCAGACGCCGCGCTGGGTGCGCTTCCTGGACGGCCAGGACGACGGCTACGCCGAGGCGGCCCTCGAAGCGGACCTGGACACGCTGCGCCACAAGATGGAGCTGATGCGCAACGACACCCGCTCGCCGGACTGCTCGATGTCCGACGACATGAACGACATGAACCCGGCCACCACCGGCGCGCTGATCCAGCTGATGCTCGGCGGCCTGCCGACCGGCCGCGACGTTCACGTCCTGCACGCCCGCGTCCGCTACTTCGATCCGGCCCGTCGCCGGGCTGGCCTGCCGGAGCACGTCGCGGCGCTGGTGGAGCGAATGACCGAGGAGACGGTCACGCTCAGCCTGGTGAACCTGGACCCGCTGGAGGCCCGCACCGTGATCGTGCAGGGCGGCGCCTATGGCGAGCACCAGATCACAACCGTCCAGACCGATGGCACGTCCGAAACAGTGCCGGCGGATCACTCCCACTTCTCGGTACGCCTGGCCCCGGGCGCTGGCACCCGCCTGACCCTCACCATGACCCGCTACGCCAACCCCCCAACGCTGGCGTTCCCCTGGTCGTAAGATGAAAGGCCCCACCCCCCAGCCCTCTCCGTTCAGTTCACCTGGCGCTCGCGGCCCTCCCAGTATGGCGCTCGCAGCACTCGCTTCAGGATCTTCCCGGACGGGTTGCGCGGCAGCGACTCCGCGAAATCGACCGACTTCGGCGCCTTGTAATGGGCGATCTGCTCGCGGGTGTAGGCGATCAGCTCCTCCTCGGTAGCCGACTGCCCCGGCGCCAGCACCACGATCGCCTTGACCGCTTCGCCCCAGCGCTCGTCCGGCACCCCGATGACGCCGACGTCCGCCACGGCCGGGTGCCCGAACATCGCGCTCTCGACCTCGGCCGGGTAGACGTTCTCGCCGCCCGAGATGATCATGTCCTTCACGCGGTCGTAGATGTAGAGGTAGCCGTCCTCGTCGTAGTAGCCGGCGTCGCCGGTGTAGAGCCAGCCGTCGCGCAACGCGGACTGGTTCGCCTCCGGACGGTTCCAGTACCCGACCGTCACCTGCCCGGAGCGAACCAGGATCTCGCCGACCGCGCCGGTCGGGCACTCAGCGCCGTCGTCGTCCACCACCTTAAGCTCGGCGCTGCGGATCGGCTTGCCGCAGGAGCGCATCCTCGGCGTGCCGGCCGGGTCGTGGTCAGCGGCCTGGAGCGCGGTCACCACGCCGGTCGTCTCGGTCAGGCCGTACACCTGGACGAAGTCGCACGGGATCGTCGCCATCGCGTCGCGGAGCAGGTCGAGCGGGGCCGGCGACGCGCCGTACGAGATCATCTTCAGGCTGGAGAAGTCGGTCTCGCGGCAGCCCGGCGTCTGGAGCAGGAACAGGATGACGGCCGGCACGAAGAACGCCAGCGTCACCCGCTCGGCCGGGATCAGCCGCAGAATCTCCTGCATGTCCGGCTGGCGCGTGATGACGCAGCGCGAGCCGGCGAATACCGAGGCGATGCCCCAGAGACTCCCCGCGATGTGGAACTGCGGCATGCAGGCCAGGATCACGTCGTCCGGGCCGCAGGGGCACCAGTCCTGGATGCCCACGGCCAGCGCCGTCATGATGTTGTCGTGGGTCGTCTGGACGCCCTTCGGGTGGCCGGTCGTGCCGCTCGTGTACAGCTGAACCACCACGTCATCCGATGGCGTCGGCAGGTGCGGGTCGTCCGCCGACTGGCGGTCCCGCCACGCCTCGTACGACTCCCAGCCGGGATGCTCGCCGCTCAGCGCGATCACCTGGGTGACGGTCGTGAGGCGCGGCAGCAGCTCCTCGACCGTCGCGAAATACTCCTCCCCGACGAACAGGATGGTGGCGCCGGCATCGTTCAGGATGAACGCCATCTCCGGCACGGCCAGCCGCCAGTTCACGGCCACCGGCACCGCTCGCGCCTTTGCCGCGCCGTACTGGATCTCGTAGAACGTGTCGCTGTTCTTGTCCAGCAGGCCGATCCGGGATTGTGGCGAGAGGTTGGCGGCCAATAGCCCGTTCGCGACGCGGTTGGCACGCTCGTCGAGCCGGCCGAAGGTGGTCCGGCGGCCCTCGAAGACGAATGCATCCGCGTCCGGTCGGATCGCGGCCTGCTGGCGAATCATCTGCCCAAGATCGGCGACTGCTGTCTGAACGGCCATCGTTCTCGCTCCCGTGGGACACACCGCGCCATCGTCCACGCACCCCGAGCCGCGACCGATAGCCCGTTGCCAGGCTGCCGTGATTGACTCATCCGTGAGTCAGGTCGTCGCTCGCGGAGCACTCCAGTATCTTATGAGAGAATCGCCGTTGTCGATGTGACGTCAGTCACAGAATCGGCGGCAAATCGTGCAGTACGGTGTGGGTGCGGGCCGGGCGACACGCGCTTGACAGGCGTCGCTCAGCGGACCATAGTGCCGCCGTCGCCGGGCCACGATCTCGCTCCGCGAGCGTGCAACATGGGTATGACTCGATGGTCAGTGACGCCCCACGGGACGTGGCCACGCGTGTCAACGAGAGAGGATCGACGAGATGGCGAGTGACGACCTCCAGGCAGACCGTGTCGCCGGGGCGCGCTCGGACGACGACGAGATCGCACGCCTGACCGAGGCGCTCGCCGCCAGCCAGCAGCGCGAGGCGGCGCTCCAGGATCAATTGACGGCGACCGCCGACGTGCTCCGCAGCATCTCGACTTCGCCGGGTGACGTTCAGGACGTGCTGGACACCATCGTCCAGACCGCCACGCGCCTGTGCGACGCCGACATGGCCGCGATCCAGCAGCGTGTGGGCGACTATCTGGTCGTACGGGCGGCGCACGGCTGGCGCGGCGCCGAGCCGAAGGTCGAAGAGCTACGGGGGCGGGTTCGCAGCGGCTATCCGGGTACGCCGCTGACGTATGGCGCCGTCTCTGGCATGGCGATGCTCGATCGACGAACCGTCCACATTCACGATACGGATGCAACGGAGACGACCTTCCCAGAAGTGTATGCGTCGTCGCGACGGCTCGGGCATCGGACGCAGGCATCGACGCCGATGATCCACGGTGAGGAGGCGATTGGCGTCCTGGCCATTGCCAACTTCGGCGCGCCGCGGCCATTCACAGCGCAACAACTGGCCATGTTGGAGTCGTTCGCCAGTCAGGCCGCCATCGCGATGCAGAACGCGCAGCTCTTTCAGGAGCTCCAGGAGCGCAACCGCCAGGTCACCGAAGCGCTGGAGCAGCAGACGGCAACCGCCGAGATTCTGCGGGTCATCGCGACCTCGCCCACCAACGCCCAGCCCGTCATCGAGACGATTGTCGACGCGGCAGCCGGCCTGAGCGACAGCTCGACGCTGGCCGTCTGCCTCCGTGAAGGCGATCAGCTCCGCGTCGTCGCCGGCATCAGGCGGGGCGAGCCCGGTGTCTACACTCTGGGCGACGTGCTGCCGATCAGCCCGCGCCGCCAGAGCGGGCGGGCGCTTCTGGAGCGCCGCACCATTCACACGCCGGATCGCTCGGACCCGGCCACCCTGGCCGAGTTCCCGGAGGCGCGGATGCGCCTGCCGCGCACCACCCTCTCGATCCCGCTGGTGCGTGGCGAGGAGGCGATCGGCATCCTCCAGTTCCAGCGCGACCGCGTCGAGCCGTACACGCCCCGCGAGATCGCCCTGCTGGAGAGTTTCGCGGACCAGGCCGTGATCGCCATCGAGAACGCCCGCCTCTTCGAACAGCTCCAGGAGCGCACCACCCAGCTGTCACGGGCCGTCGAGGAGCAGCACGCGCTGGCCCAGATCGGCCAGGCCGTCTCCTCCTCACTCGACCTCCAAGAAGTGCTCGCCACCATCGTCGAGCACGCGACGCGGCTGTCAGGATCGGATGGCGGCACGCTGTACGAGTATGACGAGGTCTCCCAGACGCTGTCACCAGCCGGATCGCTGCCAGTCTCCAATCCGCAATCGACCGACGAGGCGACGAGGCAGGCGGTTCAGATGCAACCGATCCCGCTGGGCAAGGGCGCCGTCGGGCGGGCTGTGGTGGAGCGCGGCCCGATCGAGATCCCGGACATCCTGGTCCGAAACACCTACGAGAGTCCGGTACGAGACTTCCTGGTAGACGCCGGCTTCCGCTCGCTCCTGGCGGTGCCGTTCCTCCGAGAGGACCGCCCGCTCGGCGCGCTGGTCGTCGTCAGACGGGTGCCCGGCCAGTTCGCGCCCGAGGTCGTCGCGTTGCTGCAGACGTTCGCCAGCCAGTGCGCGCTGGCGATCCACAACGCCCGTCTCTACCGCGCACTCGGGGAGCAGGGCGAGGCGCTAGAAGTCGCCAGCAAGCACAAATCCGACTTCCTCGCAAACATGAGCCACGAGCTGCGCACCCCGCTCAACGCGGTCATCGGCTACTCCGAGATGCTCCAGGAGGAGGCCGAAGACCTCGGCGAAGAGGCGTTCCTGCCCGATCTCCAGAAGATCAACGCGGCCGGCAAGCACCTGCTCGGCCTCATCAACGACATCCTCGATCTCTCGAAGATCGAGGCCGGCCGGATGGACCTGCACCTCGAACGGTTCGAGATCCCGGAGCTGATCCGCGACGTGGCAGCCATCGTGCAGCCGCTGATCGAGAAGAACGGCAACACCCTGGTGGTCTCCTGCCCGGACGACATTGGCGCCATGCACGCCGACCTGACGAAAGTCCGCCAGACGCTGTTCAACCTGCTCTCGAACGCGACGAAGTTCACCGAGAACGGACGTATCGAGTTGCGAGTCGAGAGCAGACGAGAGACGAGCAGACGAGACGAAAGCAGCACCATCTCGTCTGCTCCCGACTCGTCTGCTCTCTTCTTCGCCGTCGCCGACACCGGCATCGGGATGACCGAGCAGCAACTGGGCCGCATCTTCGAGGCGTTCTCGCAGGCTGACAGCTCCACCAGTCGCAAGTACGGCGGTACCGGCCTGGGTCTGGTCATCAGCCGCCACTTCTGCCAGATGATGGGCGGGGACATCTCCGTCGAGAGCACGCCCGGCGTCGGCTCGACGTTCACGGTCCAGCTGCCTGCGGAAGTTGTGAGGGACGAGGGGCGAGGGACGAGCGAGAACGACGCGTCCTCGCCCCTCGCCCCTCGCCCCTCGCCCCTCGACACTGGTCCCGCTGCCCTCGTCATCGACGACGACCCGGCCACGCGTGACCTGCTCGCGCGGTTCCTGCGCGCCGAGGGCTTCGGCGTCGTCGTGGCGGCGAGCGGCGAGGAGGGGCTCCAGATCGCGCGAGCTCAGCGGCCAGCCCTCATCACGCTGGACATTCTGATGCCGGGCCTGGACGGCTGGTCGGTCCTCTCCACCCTCAAGAGCAACCCTGACACCGCCGACATCCCGGTCGTGATGCTGACGATCCTGGACGACCGCGACCTCGGGTTCTCGCTCGGCGCAACCGACTATCTCACCAAGCCGGTCGATCGCGAGCGGTTGCTAGCCCTCGCCCGCAAGTACGTGCCCAAAACCCACCAGCGGCGCGCCCTGGTGGTGGAGGACGACTCGGCCACCCGCGAGATGCTCCGGCGGATGCTGGAGCGCGACGGCTGGACCGTCACAGAGGCTGCCAACGGGCGGGTCGGGCTGGAGCGGGTCGCCGCCGAGCCCTGTGACCTCGTCTTGCTGGACCTGACGATGCCGGAGCTGGACGGCTTCGCGTTCGTGGAGCGGCTGCGCGCCGCGCCGGCCTGGGGCACCCTGCCGGTCCTGGTGGTGACCGCCAAAGACCTGACCGACGACGAGCGCCGGCGGCTGAACGGCAAGGTCGCCTGCGTGATCCAGAAGGGGCGGTACTCGCGGGACGCTCTGCTGGCCGAGGTCCGGCGGGTGGTTCAGTCGGCGATGGTGCCGGCCGGCGCGGCATTGTCTGGGAACGGCTAACCTGCGTGGTTCGACCATGTGGTTGGGGTATGAGGTGTGGCTGAGGCGATGGCTGACGATGCGATGACCCCCGATATCGCCGCGACGGTCGAGGCGCTCCAGGAGGAGGTCGCCCGACTGCGGGCCGAGAACGCGAGCCTGTTCTCGGAGCTTCAGGATCGGAATGCCGCCCTCCAGGAGAGCAACCGCCAGGTCACCGAGTCGCTGGAGCAGCAGGCCGCCACCGCCGAGGTGCTGCGCGTCATCGCGGCCTCGCCGACTGACCCGGGCGTCGTGCTGGGCGTGCTGGTCGAGCGTGCGGCCCGCCTCTGCGACGTCGAGAACGTCGGCATCTTCGAGGTGCGCGACAGCAACGCGCAGGTGCTAACCTGGGCTGCGAGCCACGGGCCGTTGTACGCCGAGCGACTCGCACAGGGGCAGACGACGGCCGTCCCACTGAGCCGGCAGCACATCTCGGGCCGCGCCGTCATCGAGCGGCGGGTCATCCACGTCGGCGATCTTGAGGCCGTCTCGGACGACGAGTTTGCCGTCAGCAAGGCGAACGGCCGGCGCTTCGGCTACCGGGCCGCCGCGTCCGCGCCGCTGATCCACGAGGGCGAGGTGATCGGCGGGATGGCGTTCATCCGCCACGAAGCCCGCCCATTTACCGAGCGCCAGTTGAGCCTGCTGGAGACGTTCGCGGACCAGGCGGTCATCGCCATCGAGAACGCCCGCCTGTTCCAGGCGCTCCAGGACCGCACGACCGAGCTCACCCAGTCATTGGAGCAGCAGACCGCGCTGGCCGAGGTGCTGCGGGTGATCGCCTCCTCGCCCACGGACCTGGACCGTGTACTCCAGGTCGTCGCGAGCGCCGCGCGTCGGCTGTGCGGCGCCGAGGCGGCGTCGGTGAGCGAGCGCGTCGGCGACATGACGCAGACGCGAGCGGTTGACATGCGCGACGACGGCCAGTTCCCGGAACAGCCGCCGCTCCCGCCGGCCCGACCGACGACCCGTGACCGCGCCGGCGCGCGTGCGATCCTGGAGCGGCGCATCATCCACATCCCAGACATCGACGCAGTCGCGGAGCAGTATCCGGGCTCGTTCCGGGCCTCCCGTCTGCGGGGCTGGCGCTCGACGGTCGCGGCGCCGCTGATGCGGGGCGACGAGGCGGTCGGCGCGCTCTCCCTGTACGGCGCCGAGGCACGCCCGTTCTCCGAGAAGCAGATCGCTTTGCTCGAAGCGTTCGCCAGTCAGGCCGCCATCGCCATCGAGAATGCCCGCCTCTTCGACGCGCTGGAGCAGCGCAACGCCGAGCTCCAGGAGAGCAACCAGCGGGTGACCGAGGCGCTGGAGCAGCAGACTGCCCTCGGAGAAGTGCTGCGCGTGATCGCCTCGACGCCCACCGACGTGCAGCGCGTCCTGGACGCCATCATTGAGACCGCCATCCGGCTCTGCAACGCCCCGAGCGGCTGGATTCAACAGATCCGCCCCAGCGATGGGCTCCTGGCGGCTCGCGCCACTGCCGGCTCTGCAAAACAGCGTCTGACCCAGACCTATGGCGAGAACTACTTCGACCTGCTCGAAGGCGCCGAGCCAGAAGACGGGACGCCCAGCGCGGACTGCTTCCGCGAACGACGCACG
The DNA here is from genome assembly GCA_046328125.1 of Chloroflexota bacterium. Taxonomy (GTDB): domain Bacteria; phylum Chloroflexota; class UBA6077; order UBA6077; family JACCZL01; genus JADZEM01. Next base: position 89,230 of record JAXLXF010000011.1, on the reverse strand, counting down.
ATCTCGATCGTCGATCTGGCGGAAGCGGCGCGTACGCAGTATCCAGCCCTGCAGGAAGTCCAGGCACGCTGGGGCCATCGGTCCCAGGTGCTCGTGCCGCTCGTGCATCAAGGCGAGGCCATCGGCGTCCTGATCGTGGCCCGGTTCGAGGTGCGGCCGTTCTCCGAGCGTGAGATCGCGCTGCTTGAGGCGTTCGCGGACCAGGCCGTCATCGCCATCGAGAACGCTCGCCTGTTCCAGGAGCTGGAGGAGCGCACCAGCCAGCTCTCGCGCTCGGTGGCCGAGCTGCACGCCCTCGGGGACGTTGGCCGCGCCGTCTCCTCCTCGCTCGACCTTCAGGAGGTGCTCTCCACCATCGTGGCGAACGCCGCTCGATTGTCTGACTCGGATGGCGGCTCGATCTACGAGTACGACGAGACGACCGAGACGCTGCGGCGCTCTCAGCCGCTCCCGCTGTTCGTGCCAGACGACGTGGACGACGACCTGGCCCAGACGTTCCGTCACCAGCCCATCCGCCTCGGCGAAGGGGCCGTCGGGCAGGCCGTCTCGACGCGCGGACCGATCCAGGTGCCAGACATCTTGGTGCCCGGCGCCTACGACAGCTCCGTCCGCGACACCCTGGTCGAGGCTGGCTTCCGCTCGCTGCTCGCCCTGCCACTGCTGCGCCAGGACCGGCCGCTGGGGGCGCTCGTCGTGGTCCGGCGCACGCCCGGCGCCTTCTCGTCGGAGATCGTGACGCTGCTCCAGACGTTCGCCGGCCAGTGCGCGCTGGCGATCCACAACGCCCGGCTGTACCAGGAGCTGGAGACGCAGGGCCGCGCGTTGGAAGAAGCCTCACAGCACAAGTCCCAATTCCTGGCGAACATGAGCCACGAGCTACGGACGCCGCTCAACGCCATCATCGGCTACTCCGAGATGCTCCAGGAGGAGGCCGAAGACCTTCAGGAAGAGACGTTCCTGCCGGACCTCCAACGGATCAACGCGGCCGGCAAGCACCTGCTCGGCCTGATCAACGACATCCTGGACCTGTCCAAGATCGAGGCCGGCAAGATGGAGCTGGCGCTCGAAACGGTGGATGTCGCCGGTCTGGTCCACGACGTGTCCACCACCGTCGGGCCACTGATGGAGAAGAACGGCAACGCCCTCGTCGTGGACGTCGCCTCAAACGTAGGCGAGATGGTCACCGACCCGACCCGCCTGCGCCAGATCTTGTTCAACCTGCTCGGCAACGCCGCCAAGTTCACCGATCATGGGCAAATCGAGTTGCGAGTTGCGAGTTGCGAGTTGCGAGAGGAGAATGAGACGGAGCGCGTCGAGAGTCCGTCACCCCCACTCGCTACTCGCTACTCGCTACTCTTTACTGTCTCTGACACCGGCATCGGCATGACCGAGGAGCAGCTTGGGCGGCTGTTCGAGGCGTTCGCCCAGGCCGAGGCGACGACCAGCCGGAGGTTCGGGGGGACTGGCCTGGGACTGGCGCTGGTGCGCCACTTCAGCCAGTCGTTGGGCGGGGACGTCTCGGTGACCAGCACGCCGGGCCAGGGCTCCACGTTCACCGTGCGCCTGCCAGTGGCCGGGCCAGACGCCGCGACGGAGGGCGGAGATGGCTGAGCGAGACGGCGTCGGTCAGTCTGCCACGCCCGTGGACGAGCACGAGCTCGCCCGCCTGCGTCGCGAGCTGGCCGAGGCCCGCGCGCAACTGGTGAAGTCGCGCCAGGAGGCCAGCGCGCTGCGGCAGGAGCAGGCCGTCACCGCCGAGGTGCTGCGCGTCATCGCCTCCTCACCCACCAGCCTGCCGTCCGTGCTGGACACCATTGGCGAGAGCGCCGCGCGCCTCTGCCGCGCCCGCGACACGATGATCTTCCGCGTGGCCGACGACGGGATGGAGGTCGTCGCGACGCACGGTCCGACCGACAAGCTGCCGGTCGGGACGCTGCTGCCGCTCGACGGTGGCACGCTGCCGGCCAGAGCGATTCTGGCGCGTGAGACGATCCACGTCCACGACGCGGCGGCCCGGCGCGACGAGGACTTCCCCGAGGGGATGCAGATCCAGCGCCAGTACGGGCACCGGACCTCGCTGGCGGCGCCGCTGCTGCGGAACGGCGTGCCGATCGGCGCGCTGCTGGCGCTCAGGTTCGAGGTCGATCCTTTCACGGGCGAGCAGGTCCGTCTCCTCAACAGCTTCGCGGACCAGGCGGTTATCGCCATCGAGAACGCCCGGCTGTTCTCCGAGCTGGAGCAGCGCAACGCCGAGCTCACCGAGTCGCTAGAGCAGCAGACTGCCACCGCTGAGGTGCTCAGGCTCATCAGCCGGTCCCCCTTCGATCTCGACAGCATCCTCCAGACCCTCGCCGAGAGCGCGGCTCGGCTGTGCGGCTCTCCCAACGGGCTGATCTTCCGCTTCGACGGCGAGCAGATGCACCTGGCCGCCCTCCACGGCGGCTCGCCCGAGCAGCGGCGAATCCTGGAGCAGAATCCCACCCGAGCAGGGCGCGACACCATAAGCGGACGGATCATCCTCGAAAAGCGGACGATCCACATCCACGATGTGCTGGCGGACCCAGACTACCGCCACCCCGTTCAGAACCTGATGTCGTTCCGAACGCTCCTGGGTGTGCCACTGCTACGCGATGGTGAGCTGCTGGGCGTATTCTTGGCCTGGCGATTCGAAGTCCGACCGTACTCCGATCGGGAGATCGGGCTGCTGGAGACGTTCGCGGACCAGGCCGTGATCGCCATCGAGAACGCGCGCCTCTTCGAGGAGCTCCAGGAGCGCACCGCCCAACTCGCCCGCTCGGTGGAGGAGCAGCGCGCCCTGGCCGACGTCTCGCAGGCTGTCGGCTCCAGCCTCGACCTCCAGCAGGTGCTCACCACCATCGTCGATCACGCCGTCCAGCTCTCCGGGACGGCCGGCGGGGCCATCTACGAGTACGACGAAACCGACGACCTGCTCCACTTGCGGGCCACCCAGACGTTCGACGACCGGCTCACCGAGGTGCTGCGCGCGGCGCCGCTGAAGCTGGGTGAAGGTGCTGTTGGCCGGGCCGCCGAAAGCCACACACCGGTCCAGATCGAGGACATCCTGGTCGAGGGCGCCTACGAGAGCTCGGTCCGCGACGCGATGGCCGCCGCCGGCTACCGTGCCCTCCTGGCCCTCCCGATCCTGCGCGACGAGCGCCTGCTCGGCGGCATCGTCGTCGCGCGCCGCACGCCCGGTGCCTTCCCAGACGCGGTCGTGGCGCTGCTCCACACGTTCGCCGCCCAGTCGGTGCTGGCGATCCACAACGCCTGGCTGTACCAGCAACTGGAGACCCAGGGACGCGCGCTGGAGCAGGCATCGCAGCACAAGTCGCAGTTCCTGGCGAACATGTCGCACGAGCTGCGGACGCCGTTGAACGCGATCATCGGCTACAGCGAGATGCTCCAGGAAGAGGCCGAAGACCTGGGCGAAGAGAGCTTCATCCCGGATCTCCAGAAGGTGAACGCTGCCGGCAAGCACCTGCTCGGCCTCATCAACGATATCCTGGACTTGTCCAAGATCGAAGCCGGGCGCATGGACCTGTACCTGGAGGACTTCTCGGTCGGCCAGCTCGTCCAGGACGTGGCGGCCATCGTCCAGCCCCTCATGGAGAAGAACGCCAACGAGCTGGTAGTGACCTGCCCACCGAACATCGGCGCCATGCACGCCGACCAGACCAAGCTTCGGCAGGCCCTCTTCAACCTCCTCTCCAACGCCGCCAAGTTCACCGACCACGGGACGATTGAGTTACGAGTAGCGAGTGGCGCCGAGGGTGATTCCCCACTCGCTACTCGCTACTCGCTACTCTTTACTGTTTCCGACACCGGCATCGGCATGACGCCCGAACAACTCGGGCGGCTGTTCGAGGCGTTCGCCCAGGCCGAAGCGTCCACCGGAAGCAAGTACGGCGGGACCGGCCTGGGTCTCGCGATCAGCCGCCACTTCTGCCGGCTGATGGGCGGCGACCTCACCGTGGAGAGCACCTACGGTCAGGGCTCCACGTTCACCGTCTCGCTGCCCACGCAGGCCCCGCCGCCGGTACACTCCACGCCGGAGGGGTCGCCATGCTGATCGCGCTCTTCGACGACCGTGTCGACGCATCGCTCGCGGAGCGGTTCCCCGGCCACGAGCTTCGCCTTTTCGGGTCCAGCGCCAGGACCAGCGCCCAGTTCGCGGAGCAGGCACGCGGCGCGCAAGTCGTCGGGATACGGCGCATGCACGGCGTCCAGATCGACCGAGCGACGGTCGAGGCGTTGCCAGACGTCCAGTACATCCACAAGTCCGGCACGGGGATGGATTCGGTGGACCTGCCCGCGCTGTCCGAGCACGGCATCCTGCTCTCCACCAACGACGGCTTCAACGCCGCCTCCGTCGCGGACCACATCGTGCTGCTGGCTCAGCTCTGCCTGCGCGGCACCTTCGAGAAGCTGCTACAGATGCGCCAGGGGATCGTGAACCGCAACCCGCCCGCCCACGGCGCGATCGGCATCGAGGGCAAGACGGTCGGGATCATCGGGCTCGGGCAGATCGGGACGCACACCGCCCGGCGGATGTGGGCAGCCGGCGCGAAGATCGTGGCGCACGGCCGGCACCCTCGCGAGGAGCCGAGCATCCCCGGCGGCGTGAGCTGGCTCCCGCTGGACGATCTGCTGCGCCTCTCGGACGTGGTGGTGCCGTGCGTGCCGCTCACCGAGGAGACCGACAGGCTAATCGGGGCGCGTGAGCTGGCGCTCATGAAGCCGACCGCTGTACTGGTCAACTGCTCGCGCGGGCGGGTGATCGAAGAACGAGCGCTCTTCGAAGCGCTGGCAGCACGGCGGATTCGCGCGGCCGGCCTGGACGTCTTCGAACAAGATCCGACACCCTCGGACAACCCGCTCCTGAAGCTGGACAACGTCATGGCGACCTCCCACGTCGCCGGCGCCACCGCCGACCAGATCTCCGGGCTGATCGAGAATCTCGAGCTGTTCACCAGCGGGCGCCGGCCGCTCCGACTGAAGAACCCCGAGATCCTCGACAGTGGGATTGCGAGGACCGGGCGCCTCTCGTCGTGATGGACACTCGAATGGCACGATCGGGTGTGCATCAGAGTTTTGTGCCTATGCAGACCTGGGGGCGCGATGAATCGCGCCCGTACAAGGCAGTATCCCTGGTACGGGCGCGATTCATCGTGCCCCCGATTCATCGCGCCCCCGATTCATCGTGCCCCCAAAAATCTGACGCACACCCGGCTCGATCGGTGACCTGAATCTGACGGGCCGGCTTGGGCTATCCTGCCCCATCGCGCAACGACGACGGGCACGGCGGCGTGCTCGGGATGGCGAGGCAGCATGGCTGAGACGTCGGTGTCCGGTGGCACAGACCAGTTTGTCGAGGTGGCCGGCGAGCGGCTCCATCTGCGCCGGGGCGGCTCCGGCGACCCGGTCCTGGTGCTCGGCCACGACATCGGGAACCCGGGCTGGCTGCCGTTCCACCAGCAGCTGGCCGCGCGCTTCGACGTGCTAGCGCCGTCCCACCCGGGCTACGACCAGTCAGACCGGCCGGAGTGGCTGCGCAGCGTCCGCGATGTCGCGGCCATCTACCAGTGGCTGCTCGCCGACCTCGGGCTCGAACGGGTGACGCTGGTCGGACTCGGATTCGGCGGCTGGATCGCGGCGGAGATGGCGTCGCTGGCCCCGGCCACGTTCAAGCGCCTGATCCTCGTCGGCGCGATGGGCATCAAGCCGACCGATGGCGACATCCTGGATCAGTCACTTCTCAACTACATTCAGTACGCGCAGGCCGGCTTCCACGACGTTGCCGCGTTCGAGGCGATCTACGGCTCCGCGCCGACCACCGATCAGTTGGAGACCTGGGATCGGAACCGCGAGACGACGTTCCGGATCGCCTGGAAGCCGTACCTGTACAGCCCCACGCTTCCGCACCTGCTGGGCGGGATCACGGCGCCGGCCCTGGTGGTCTGGGGCGCCAACGACCGGATCGTGCCGCTGAGCTGCGGCGATCGGTACGTCGCGGCGCTCTCGGATGCCCGCCTTCGGGTGATCGAGGCGTGCGGCCACTGCGTGGAGATGGAGCGCCCGGCCGAGCTGGCCGAGGCAGTCGCGCGGTTCGTCAACTCGTGATGCGCTTCCAGCGCGTGCCCGGGAGATCCTCCAGGGCGAGGATGAGGAGTCAGCCATGCACCTGATGTACTTCACCGAGCAGCCGATGTCCTCCTACCCGGCCGAGGAAGGGAAGGCGTTCGGCAACACCGCGCTGATGTTCTCGAACCGCCACTTCGACCCGGCCGAGGGCAGCCGCCTCTACAACGAGCGCCTGGAGGAGTACCTCTACTGCGAGGAGATGGGCATCGACGGGATCATGCTGAACGAGCACCACAACGCGCCGTTCTGCATGCAGGCGAAGGCGAACATCTTCGCGTCGATCCTGGCCGGCATGACGAGGAAGGTCAAGATCGTGATGCTCGGCAACCCGCTGCCGCTCGCCGAGAACCCGGTCCGGCTCGCCGAGGAGCTGGCGATGATCGACATGATCTCGAAGGGCCGGCTCGTCTCCGGCTTCGTGCGGGGCGGCGGCCAGGAGCAGCTGGCGACCGGCGTCAACCCGGCCTACAACCGCGAGCGCTTCGAGGAGGCGCACGACCTGATCGTCAAGATCTGGACCGAGCCGGGGCCGTTCCGCTGGGAGGGCACCCACTATCAGCACCGGGTGGTCAACCCGTGGGCGCTGCCGCTCCAGCAGCCCCACCCGAGGATCTGGATTCCCGGCGTCCTGAGCACCGAGACGATCGTCTGGTCCGCCGAGCACCGCTATCCGTACATCGCGCTGAACACCTCCATCGAGGCGACGAAGCGGATCTGGGCCACCTATGACAAGGTCGCGGAGGGCGTCGGGTACACGCCGGGGCCGGAGCATCGCGGCTACCTCCAGCGCATCCACGTCGCCGAGACCGAAGAGAAGGCGCTGGAGAACGCCCGCCAGTTCATGTGGATGCAGGGCGAGTTCACCGGCCTTGCCCACCCGGTCTGGAGCAGCCCGTCGGGCTACTTCTCGCCGGAGCGCCGCCGCGATTTCGTCGAGTTCGCGGTGGGCCGGGCGTCCAGCCCACGAGGCCGCCAGAGCTTCGAGGAGCAGATCGAGAACATGCAGATCATCGCCGGGACGCCGAAGACGGTCGTCCCGAAGCTGCGCACGATCCTGGAGGCGACCCGGCCCGGGATCATGGCGATCTGGGGCAATGACGGCAACGTCAGCCACGAGGATTCCAAGACCTGCATCCGACTGCTCGGCCAGGAGGTGCTGCCGGCGATGCGCGAGATCGGCAAGGAGCTGGGTCTGGACAGCCCCTTCGAGGCCGACGCGCCGGTCAGCCAGCAGTTCGCCGCGCCGGCCCGCCCGGCCCTGCCCCGTATCCAGCCGGCAACAGCCGCCGTCTAACTGAACGTGAGGAGAGAAGCGTGAACCAGATCCCCGGCACGACCGGTCGCAAGCTTCGCCTGGGCGTCCTCGGAGCCGGCATGATCGCCATCGTGCAGCCCGGTTTTCTGCCCGGCATGCGCCAGATCGCGGACAAGGTCGAGGTAGCGGCGATCACCAGCCGCACCCGCTCGCGCGCCGAGGGCGTGGCGGCGGAGTTCGACATCCCGGCCGTCTACGACGACCTGACGACGATGCTTGCCGAGGCCGACCTCGACGCGGTCCTGAACCTGACCCCCATTGACGCCCACTACGAAACGAACATGCAGATCCTTGAGGCCGGCAAGCATCTGGTCTCGGAGAAGCCGTTCGCCCAGACGATGCGCGAGGCGAACGACATCTGCGAGCTGGCGCGCAGTAAGGGACTGCTGGTGGTGGTCGCGCCGGCCGACATGCTGAGGAACGAGTGGGTCGAGTCGCGGCGGCTGGTCCGGAGTGGGGCGTTGGGGAAGATCGCCTTCGCGCGGGTGCAGTCGTCGCACGCCGGGCCAGCGGCGATGTCCTGGCCGGCCGACCCGACGTGGTTCTACCAGGCCGGCTCCGGGCCACTCCTGGACATGGGCGCCTACGGCCTGACCCGGGTCACCGGCGTGCTCGGGCCGGCGAAGCGCGTCTCCGCGATGTCCGGCATCACTGTTCCAGTGCGGCGGGCACGCGGCGGCCCGTTCGACGGTCTGGAGATCCCCGTCACCGAGGCGGACAACAACGTGCTGCTGCTCGACTTCGGCGACGCCACCTTTGCGACGGTGGACGCGACGTTCAACGTCGTTGGGACACGCGCCCCCGAGATGGAGATCTACGGCCTGGAGGGGAGCCTGGTCGTCAACCGGCCGGACACCATGCCGCTGCCCGGCCAGCTCTCATTGGAGCTATACAGGATCGACGCGGCGGCGGGCCTCTCGGGCTGGGTGACGCCGCGCACCATCGGCCGGAGCCGGCTGGTGGACCGCATCGCGACGCTCCAACGAGCCGTCCTGGTGGAGCACCTCGTAGAGTGCCTGGCCTCTGGCGAGCAGCCGCTGGTCGGCGCGGACCACGCCCGCCACGTCCTGGAGATCATGAACGCGGCGAAAGTAGCGGCACAGGAGGGACGCACGGTCTCGCTGGAGACGACGTTCTGAGCTAAAGAAGCCCCACCCCCCGACCCCCTCCCCATTGCGATGGAGAGGGGGAGAACGGTCATTTGCTCCCCTCTCCACCGCGGTGGGGAGGGGTTGGGGGTGGGGCTTCTCCGCTACCGCCCGCTGCCGACCGGGGTTCGTTCGGCAGCCTGCTGGCGCGCGTACCGGTCCAGCCGCCGCAGCTCGTCGCGGTAGAGCCGCCGGACGGACGGCGGCGCGAACAGCCGCTCGAAGAAGCCGGGCACACCCGACGATCCTTGCCAGCGCGTCTCGATCCGCACTCGCGTCCTGTCCCCTTCGGGCGTCACCGTCCAGGTCGTGACCAGGCTCGACATCGTGTCAGTCTCGGTCATCACACGGCCCGGCTCCGGCTCGTCCACTCGCATCCGATAGCCGCGCACCCGGCCGCCAGCCGAGACGGTGAACGTGGTCACGGTGCCGGCGCCCACGCCACCCTGCTCCACGTCGAAGTCGGTGAAATTCGGGGGGAGAAATTTTGGGTGATGCTCGCGGTGGTCGGCGATCAATCGATAGACCAGATCGGCCGGGGCTCCTACGAGCCCTTCGGCCATGACGTACACGTCAGCCACGTCGTCCTTGCCTCCTGAATCGACCGGTCGTGGCGACGCTGCCGGTGCCGTCGGTTCTTCACTTGTCACGTCGAAACTCGTCCGCGAGCTCAAATCAAACTGTACTCTTGCAATGGCCGCGCCATGCAACATCTCGTCGGCCAATGATGGCCCGATCAGGCACTCTTCTGACTCGAACGAGCCGGCGCAGCGTCGGACTCAGCTTCCGACGCCGGCACCGCCGCCAGCGACGGCTGGGCCTTCGGCTTCGGTCGAAACTCGCCACGGTGATACAGGAACTGGAGCGCTCGGAACGTGATCGCGCCGAGCAAGAAGAGGATCACCAGCGAAAGCGCCAGATCGACCAGCGTGCGCGACGCCGTGCCCGGCGTCAGCAGCGACCGAATGCCCCACACGCCGAGCACCAGGCCGCCGCTGTTGATGACGAGGTCGTGGAGCGGGCGCATGAAGACGGCGTAGGCCGCCGCCGCGGCCACCAGCGTCACGAGCAAGATCGCCAGGACGCGCTCGTGCAAGGGGCGCGTAAAGCGCAGGACGGTCAGGGACTGCAGCTCGTACGGATCGTCCGAATCCTGGACCGACTCTGGCGCCAGGTGGACGGGCGCGGCCATGTCCTCGCGCGCCAGCGCGTCCTGGACGGTTACCGCCAGCTGCCCCTGGGCCTCCTGACGGGTCACCGGCCGCACCATGCCGTCCGGTCCTAGCATGGCCACGCCGATACCCAACCGCAGCTCGTAGACGTCGAACGGGTAGAGCGTCGGGTGGCCGTGGATCGGCAGGTCGAGCGTCTGGCTGACCACGTCCTGGCCGGATGGCAGGTCGATCTTGACGGACGGCGGCATCCCCGCCGTCGCCGCCTCGTTCTCGCCAACTGAGAACAGGACCAGCCGTGCGCCGTACGGGCACGTACTCGGCAGGCAGTTGCGATGGGCCGAGATGCGCAGGGTCGTTTTCAGACGGGACTCGTCCAGATCGACCATGCCGATGTGGAGCTGGTTCCGCTCGCGCTCGGCGCCGGCCGCGCGGGTGCCGACGATCGTGAAGACGTCGCCCTCGACCGAGCTGAACAGGTCGTCCACCAGGCTGCGGACGGCAAACGGCACCATGATGCACATCGCCAGGATCACCGTCCCGACGAGGAAGAAGGCGATGCGAAAGCGAAGGCAGGACGGTTGCGGATCCTGGTCGTTCTCGGGCTCGTCGGACACGGCGGGACCTCGACTTTGCGCTCTGGGCGGCACGCGCTGCTCGGTGTAACGCTGCCGGCGCCCAAGACGTGCCGGGTCCGTGGCCCACAGACTGCATTGGGAAGTTACCGACGCGACGATCCGGATGTGCCCGGCTCGACGGATCTCGCACACCAGATGGTGGATGATGGACGTACGGACCCGCTGACCGACTGAGACGGCGACGACCGGTCACGTGGCTCCGACCAGGATGCGAGAGGGCACCTGAAACACACGGACGTGGGAGAGACTCCGATGAACGCGAAGCAGGCGAAGGCAGGCAGACAGTACGACGGCGACTTACAGATGTTCTGCGACACGGCGCGCGAGCCGAGCCTCGAATCGCTGCGATTCCTGCGCTGGATGGCCGAGCAGGGCCGCCTGGAGCACGAGATCGCCGGGCCGTCGTCGGGCGAGTACACGGTCCAGCCGGTGAGCCAGGAAAGCGAAGAACATCTCACGGAGGCCGCCTAGCTACAGATGCGAACGATGAGGACTTCACCAGCCCAACACCCCAGGCACCCGATCACCCCAGGCATCTTCTGAGGAGCGCGGTCATCCCGGGCGCTGTCGTCTGACGGCGAAGGGTCCGGGATAGCCGCGCTCCTTTGTCGTTCCGCCTCACACTCTCTCGCACCGATGTCGTCTCTTCCGTCACGTTCACGTTTCAGCCGCGCCCTCGCGCAACGACACCTGCCCAACTTCCGCGTCACGGGTATTGCATCCCCGTCACAAATCTGGATAATGGACAGCGATGCAAGCTGTCCGCATGGAACGTCGGCGCCCAGCTGACACCCGTTGGCTCCAGCACCTCGCTCTGCTCGGCGCACTCGGCCTTCTGTTGACGTCGGTCGTGGCCGGGCAGCCGCAGGCGAGTGTCCAGATCGCCGACCAGCTGACCGGCCGTTTCCTGGCCCCGCCCGGCTCGCCAGCCCAGGAGTGGCTGCCGGTCCGCGTGCCGGTTCGCACGACGATCACGCCCGATCCGGTCGTGGCGAAGGCGCCGCCGTCCGCCGACATCCCGGTCCAGGCGAGCGCGTCCGGCCAGATCGAAGCGACCCTCGTGGCGGCGGTGCCGCGCGCCGAGTGGGTCCAGGCCCACCGACGGACCGCCCTCTACGCCGATCCGGACTCCGGCGCCGCCCACGACGCCGACGTCCCGCAGTGGAGCTTCCTCCAGATCGTCGAGTCGCAGGCGAACTGGCTCAAAGTGAGCTTCAAGGGGGATGGCGGCAGCCGCCCGGCTGGGACCGCCTGGGTGCCGGCCAGCGATGTCGGGGCGGTGACGGGGCCATTCCGCTTCGTGACGAGCGTTCAGGACACCCGCCTCTGGTCGTCAGACGCACCCGATGCCCAGCAGCTCGCAACCGTGCCGCGCCTGGCGACGCTGGAGCTGGCCGGCGCGACGCGCAATGGTCGCGTGGCGGTGCGGCTGGCCGATCCGAACAACATGGACGGTCGGGTGGCCTGGGTCGATTGGGATCAGGTGGCCGCCTCGCGCGCCCTGGCCGACCGCGACGTGCCGCTCGCCCAGGCGTACTCCCCGTTCGCCAGCGAGGCCCGCCTGGACGTGCCGTATCGGACTCAGCTGGACGGCAGCATCTCGTCGGCGGCGAACTGCGGCCCGACCTCGGTCAGTATGGCGATCGAGTCGTTCGGCGTGTACGTGCCGACCGCTCAGGCCCGCGCCCTGGCGATGCGCGCGATGGGCGTCTACGACCCATTCGGCGGCACGACACTGGAATCACTGCGGTCCGTTGCCGAGGCGAACGGCCTGCAGGGGCTGGATCTGTTCGAGAATGGCAAGTACCGGCGCTGGACGCTGGACGACGTCCGGGCGCACCTGCGAGCCGGCCACCCGGTCATCCCGGAGCTACGGTATCGGATGATGCCGGGCCGGGAGTGGGTCTGGGTCAGCTACGACCACTACGTGGTGATCACCGGGATGGTCGGCGAGGACTTCATCATCAACGACCCGATCGGGCTGAACGGCCACGGCGAGCGCGTGCTGACGGCAGCCCAGTTGACTCGCGCCTGGATGAGCAGCGACTACCCCGGCGCGGCAGTCGCCATCGCCCGCCCGCTCTAGACCTCAGCGCGTTCCCGCTCCGGCACACAATGGGCGGCCCACTGAGCCGACGCTACCTGATCCGCCCAAACTGCCGTGATGCGGTCGTTACGTCGAGCAGGCTGCCGAACGTATGATCGACGCTCTGCTACTCACCGGTGGGCGCCCTGCCGCCCCCGCGACGGGCGACGATCGTGACACGACACACTCCCGGCTCGGCCGTTCTCGCGGACGGGGCAGCGCTCGACGGGCTTCCGCACGCGCAGCTCTGGTCAGATGCATCTGACGGCACCGCCCCGCTCTCGTTCGCCGTGGTCGATCTCGAAACGACCGGCGCCAGCGCCATCTACGACCGTATCCTCGAAGTTGGGATCGTGCGGCTCGAAGGCGGCGAGATCGTGGACCGCTACGAGCAACTGGTCGATCCGCGCGTGCCGGTCCCGCCGTTCATCACTCGCCTGACCGGCATCGACACGAAGATGGTGCGCGGCAAGCCGGCCTTTGCGGACGTGGCGGCGGCTGTGCAGCGAGCACTCGGCGACGGGCCGCTCGTCGCCCACAACGCCAGCTTCGACGAGGCGTTCCTCCGCCACGCCTACGCCCGCCTCGGCCAGAACCTGACCAACCCGAAGCTGTGTACCCTGCGCCTCGCGCGGCGTCTGCTGCCCCGCCTGCCGACCTACCGTCTGGACGCCCTGACCGCGTACTTCGGGATCAAGAACCGCGGCCGGCACCGCGCGCTCGGGGATGCCGAGGCGACCGCGACGGTGCTGGCCCGCCTGCTCGACCTGGCCGCCGAGCGTGGCGTCGAGACGCTGGACGGCCTGCTGGCGTTGCAGGGCAGCCCGGTCGGCAAGAAGCCGCGCGGTGTGGACGAGAGCGTGATTCAGGCGCTGCCGGCCGGCCACGGCGTCTACCTGCTCAAGGACGCCGACGGCCACGTCCTCTACGTCGGCAAGTCGATCCACGTGCGCCACCGGGTCCGCGAGCACCTGCGCGGCGGCAGCGCCGACCAGCCCCGACTGCAACGGCGGCTCGCCAGGATCGTGGACGTGGAGGGGATTGCGACCGGCTCGGAGCTGGAAGCGCTGTTCCTGGAGTCGCGGCTCATCAAACGGTACCTGCCCGAAGCGAACATGCTCCAGCGCAACGACCGCGACTATCCGTTCATCCGCGTGGATGGCGCCGACCCGTTCCCGAGGCTGGAGGCGACCCGCCAGCCACCTTCCGACCAGGACGTGCTGCTCGGGCCGTTTCGGCGCAGTGGCACCGTCGCCTCGGCGGTGATGTTCCTGACCGAGCAGCTGGGCCTGCGCCAGTGCTCGGAGCCGCTCAAGCCGGGCCAGTCGGCCTGTGCGCTGCTCGACCTGGGCAAGTGCCTCGGGCCGTGCATCGGCGAGGTGGACCGAGACGGGTATCAGGCCGCCGTCCAGCGCGCCGTTGACGTGCTGGAGGGCCGCGACGAGACGGTTTTGGCCGAGGCCGCCGAGCGCCGCGACGCCCTGGCCGAAGCGCTCCGCTTCGAGGACGCCGCGCTGCTGCGGGATCGAATCCGGGCCGTCGAGCACGTCGTCAAGGTCCAGGCGCGGCTCAAGAGCGTGGCGGCTCGGAACCTCGCCATTGTCGCGCCAAGCGTCGAGCCGGCCGCCCGCGAGCTGTTCTGGATCAGGCGCGGTCAGCTGGTCGGGCAGGCGCGGGTGACGCGCCAGACGCGCCTCGGCACCGTCCAGCGGGCGCTGGAGGCCGCCTTCGCCAACAGTATGGCCTCGGACACTGCCGCTGACCCATCCGCGATCCCCCGCGAGAAGGTGGACGAGATGCACCTGCTGGACACCTGGCTCCAGCGGAACACCGACCACCTGACGGTGCTGCAGGTGGACCCGGCCGCGCCCGGCGACGTTGCCGAGGCGGTGTTGGAGGCGGTCCGGCGGGCGCCGCTTCCATCCCGGGCGACCGGCAAGGGGTCACGGGCGCGGGCGTCATAAGGGAAAGCCCCCTCCCCCGTGCGCGGGAGAGGGGAGACGGACGGCTTGCTCCCTCTCCCGCGCACGGGGGAGGGGTTGGGGGAGGGGGCTCTCCTCAGGTACGCTGTCGGCATCATGCGGGTGCTCAACGTCGTCGGTCCGCGCACGCTTCGCCGCGAGCTCGAGGCGAAGGCCAGCCGTCACCCCAACAAGGCGTGGCTGATCTACGAGAGCGCCGACGGCTCGACCACCCAGCTGACCTACGGCGGGTTTCTGCGGCGGGCATACCAGGCAGCCCAGGTGCTCACCGATCTTGGAGTGCGGCCCGGCGACAAAGTCACCCTCCACCTGACCAACTGCCTGGAGTTTCTGGAGCTCTGGTTCGGGGCGGCGATCTGCGGCGCGGTGATCGTGCCGGTCAACACGCTGTCGTCGCTCGACGAGCTGGAGTACCTCGTCAACCACTCCGAGAGCGCGCTGATCTTCACCGAGCCGGCCCTCCTGGAGACCGTCGAGAAGCTGATACCGCGCTGCCCCGGTGTGCGCAACGTCCTGGTCTGTCGTGCGAACGAGGACGCCGGCCCGGCGCTGGCCTACAACCGCCTTCGTGACGCCGCCCCGGACACCCCGCCCGATCATCAGCCCCGGCCCGAGGACGAGGTCGCGATCCTCTACACCTCCGGCACCACCTCCAAGCCGAAAGGCTGTCTTATCACCAACGCCAACTACGTGTACGTCGGCGAGTCGGTGGCGCGCGAGCTGCGGGCCAGTCCCGACGACCGCTGGCTGACCGTCCTGCCGTTCTTCCACGGCAACTCGCAGTACTACTGCACGATGCCGGCCCTGGTCGTCGGCGCGACCGTCGTGGTCACGGAGCGGTTCAGCGCCAGCCGCTACTTCGCCCAGGCGACCCGCTACGACTGCACCCTCTCCAGCCTGTTCGCTGCCCCGATGCGGATGCTGCTCGCCCAACAGCCCGCGCCCGCCGACCAGCAGCACCGGCTGCGGCTGGTGATCTTCGCCCAGAACGTCACCGAGCAGCAGCTCGCCGAGTGGGACGAGCGGTTCGGAGCGCCGCTGCTGCAGATCTACGGCATGACCGAGCAGCTGGGCCACCCGCTCGCGAACCCGCTCGACTACCCGCGAGACAACATGACCGTCGGCTGGCCGTCGCTCGGCTGGCAGGTGCGGCTGGTGGACGAGGACGGCCAGGACGTGCCAGACGGCGAGGTCGGGCAGATCGTGGTGCGCGGCGAGCCGGGCGTCTCCCTCATGAAAGGGTACTTCAAGAACCCGGAGGCCACCGCCGAGGCGATCCGCGACGGCTGGCTCTGGACCGGCGACAACGCCCGCGTGAACGAGCGCGGCTACGTCTGCTTCGTGGACCGCGCCAAGGACATGATCAAGCGCTCGGGCGAGAACGTGGCGGCCAGCGAGGTCGAAGCCGTCTTGAAAGACCACCCGGCCGTCTTCGACGCCGCGGTCATCGGCATCCCGGACCCGATTCGGGACGAGGCGATCAAAGCATTTGTGATCCTCCGCGAGGGCGCATCGGCCAGCCCTGAGGAGCTGGTCGGCTGGTGCGCCGAGCGCCTCGCGCGGTTCCGGGTGCCCGAGCGGATCGAGTTTCGGACCGAGTTTCCGCGCACCTCGGTCGGCAAGATCCAGAAGCACCTGCTGCGCGCCGAAGCCGCGCCCTCGTAATCCCGCGTCTTTACTGGCGGGTGGGAGCCACCAGGCGCACCGCCAGCGCGTTGAGGGTGCCGTCTCCCGAGACCGGCCCGGTCGCGATCACCTGGCTCCCGACCGACACGTCCGCCAGCCCGGCCGGCGCCGGCTTCAACACCTCGACCTCGTTCGGGATGCCGACCGTGGTGGTCTGGCTGCCCGCGTTGAGCAGCAGCCCGCCGAACTGGAGCGTGACGATCGACCCAAACGTCATGATCTCGCCAGTCCGCGAGCCGGCCACGGGCACCCAACCCGGCCGAGGCATGCTCGGGCCGGTGGCGTACAGGCGGATCAGTTGGGCGGGGCCGTTCGGGGTCTGGAGCACGCCGACGTACTGGCCGGGCCGCAAGTCGGCAGGAGAGCCGCGCGTGTCGCGCTCCACTCTGGGGCTGCCGTTCATCTGGACCTTGACCTTACCGGAGACCGTGTCCAGCGTTAGCGTCGATCCGACGATCGTTTCGACCTTGCCGATGATCGTGTCAAGCTCGTCGCCTGGGTCGGTGAGCTTCGGAGCATTCGCGATAAGCGGCGCCCGCGCCGCGACCGGTGTTGGCTCCGGCGCGCTGGCCGGCTTCGCGACGGCGGCAGGCTCCGGCGCGCCGGCCGGCTTGGCAACAGCGGCGGATTCCGGAGCACCAGCCGGCTTCGCGACGGCAGCCGAGCCGGCCGCCGGCTGGAGCGGCGGCGCACTCGCCGAGGAGGGCTTCGCGGCCGGCGCGTTCGACGGACCAGCCGCGGGCGCCATCTGCGGCCCGGCGGCCGAAACGTTCGCCGGACCAGCGGCCAGCGGGTTCGCCGGGCCAGTTGCTGGTACGACGCTCGCGCCGCTCGTCAGCGGGTTCGGGATGGTCCGCGCGATCCCGGACGGCACCAGCGTGGCGGTCGGAGTCGGCGGAGCGTACGCCGCGATCGAGGCGCCGCCATCTGGCAGGTTCTGGCGCTCGTACGCCAGCACGATCGGCGAGACGACGTGCGGCTCCGGCGGGACGTGCACCAGCTGGCCGTGGCTGCTCCCGATCGGCACGTACGGCGCCGCGTGGTTGGCAGCGTCACCGCCAAGCTCCACATCCGCCGCCTCTTCGTGCTCGCCGTCGAGATGGACTCTCGGGCTGGTGCTCTTGGCGAACGGGCGATAGCCGTGCCCGCTCGACTCCTCCGGATCGACGTAGACGATCTCCTCGCGCGGCCCGCACGCCGCGACGAGCAGGATCGCGGCCACCAGGACGCTCCAGAGCTGCCAGAGCCTCATCGAGCGCCGCGCGCCGCCTCCGAGCACGCCAGACCTCGCCGATGCCGTGCGCATCAGTGGCGAGCGGGCGCGCTGGCAGGCGCGGCCATCCCGGCCGGGGCGCCGTCGCCGATTGGCTGCACGTGGCCGTCCAGCCACATCAGCAGCAGCTCGACCTCGACGTTCGGCTGCTTCTTCTTCACCATGTCGCGGAAGTCCGTCATCACTTTGGTGTGAATCTGGGTCTCCTCGTCAGGCAGCTTGCCGTAGTCCTTGCCGAGCACGAGCTTGAATGCGCCACAATCGCGATGATCGACGGCGATGACGCGCTTGATGCTGTGCAGCTTGATCGCCAGATCCAGGTGGTCCCAGAACGTCTGCGCCCAGTGCGGGTACTTGTCGGTGGCGACGCCCAGCGTCGCGCCGGCCAGGATAATCTGGTCGTACTTGTTCACCAGGCCGTGCTCGTTCAGCAGGAAGCCGACCTCGTTGACGAGGCGGAAGTCCATGCACGTCAGGACCAGCGCCTCGACGTCGCCGCCCGCCGCGAACAGCGACGGCACCTTGGAGATGCCGAGATTCAGGCCGGTGGCGAGGACGGCAGCCGCGCCGGCCGTCCCGGCGAGCTCGAAGAAGCGCCGACGACCGAACGGGCGAACGGCGCCAGCTGGGCGCGGATCAGGCTGGGCCACGAGATGAGACCTCCGGGGAGAATGCTATCGACGGCGGCGAGCCTCGTCGAGGGAGCGCGCCGGAGGCGCCAGTTGACCCACTTCAGTGCGTCAAGCACCGGCTCCATCTACCGTAGAGAACGGAGCGTCATGTCAGGAAGGGCCAAATTCCGCGTCGTTGTGACGGCGGCCTGGCCGTGGACTGAAGTCCACGTCTACCGTTGGTGCGTGGCTACGCCACGCCGGGGGCAGCACGTCCGTCGCAGAGCGACGACAGATTGTCGGCGTGGGTTTCAACCCACGGCGCCCGCGGCGTGAACGATGCGGCGGGGCGCCTGTGACTGCTCGTGCGCGTCATGGCGCGCCTCGAGGTCGTCTCAGTTGTCGTCGCCGTCGTCCAGCTCTTCGCCGGGCACGTCGCGCGTGGATGCGATCTGGAACGGTCCACGATAGACCCAGGCGAACGGCTCGCCGTCCACCGTCGCCGTGAAGACCGGCCCGGTGCTCGCCATCGCGGCGCGGACCGGGATCGGAACCGTGTTGCGTTGCACCATGTTGACGTACACCACGTAGTAGTCCACCGTCTGGGTGCTCGGCACGCGCACGGTCCGCCCGACGAACAGCGGCCGGAGCACGTGGTGGTACTGGGTGGAGACGGTCAACTGGCGGGCGTTCGGGAGGCGGTTCAGGAAGGCAGCCGTCTGATCCAGCCCCTCGCCCCAGCCGACCATGATCGCCTGCCTCGCCGTGCCGATCCCGCCGAAGAGGGGGTTGTACGCCGCGATCGGGTACGGGTGCGCGCTCAGCAGCCAGTACCCCTGGCCGAGCAGCGCCAGCAGTACGACCATGGCCGCCAGCCGCCCAGTCAACATGCGCGCCAGTGCCCAGATCCCCACGCCGCCGAGGATCGTGAGGACGGCCAGGGCCGGCAGCATGTAGCGGTCGAACTTCTTGGAGCCGATCGCCATCACGTCCGCGAAGACGATCGCGAAGACCAGCAGCCAGAGCACCGTGCCGCCACCTACGCCGTCGCGGTCAGGCGCGTCGTTCGGCTCGACAGCCATGTCCGTGTCATCGGCGGCCCGGCTGCCCAGGCGCCGCCCCGCCGCGAGCACCGCCAGCAGCACCAGTCCAACGGTCGCCACCGGCCCCAGTCGGAGCAGCGTCGCGACGGGGTAGAACAGCAGGCCAGGATCGCCAGACGTCGGCTGGCCCAGGAAGTAGTTCGGCCAGAGGTGGGGCGCACCGCCGATGGTGACGGCGAACTTCGCCACGGCCACAATCGTGTAGACCGGCCAGACCCAGAGGACCGGCCAGAGCGCCACGTACACCGCGACAGCCAGCGTCACCCAGGCGAGCCCTGCCAGCCACGCCCGCGAGATCGCTCGCCAGCCGCCCGCCCACGGATGTCCGACCACCAGCCAGACCAGCCCGAAGAACGGCACCAGCGTGATGGCGGGCGCCTTGGTGAGCAGCGCCAGCCCACCCGAGACCGCCGACAGCACCAGCAAGGACCAGTGACGGCCTCCGAGCCAGTAGACCAGGCCAGCCAGCACCGAGACGAGCAGCAGCGGCGTCAGCAGCGAGTCCACGTGGAGCAGGCGCGTCATGCCGATGGTGTACGGATCGAGCGCGAGCAGCGCCCCGCCGAGCAGCCCGGCCGTCCCGAGCAGCCGACCGGCCAGGAGAACCGCCAGCCCGAGCAGCACCGCCGCGACGACCGCGACCGCCGCGCGGCCGGCGCTCAGCAGTCGCTCGGCGCCAGGCACGGCCTCCAGGGTGGCGGCGCTGACGGCGTACTCGCCGGCGTACGCGTGGATCTGACTCGGGCCGATCCCGAGCAGGCCGACCCACATGACGGTCACCCCGGGATGGCCGCTCCGGGCCGTACCAACCCAGTTGCCGTTCAGCAGCGCGTCGCCGAAGCGGACGGTCCGCTGGAGCCAGTACCCCTCGTCCGAGGTATAGGCCCGGTCGAGGCCGTGCAGCCGGACGCCGATCCCCAGGACGATACAGAGCGCGGCCACCACCAGCGGGCTACGGACGAGGCGAATCAGCTGCCGGTCGAGAGCAGTGGGCTTGCTGACTGTCTCACTCTCGACTGAGGCGGTCGTCGGGAGCACCCCTCACCCCCCGCCCCCCTCTCCCGTGCGCGGGCGAGGGGGAGACTGCTGGTATCAGCCTCCCCAACATCTGGAATCTGGGGGCGTCAATTCTTGGCTCCCCCTCTCCCGCGCACGGGAGAGGGGGGCGGGGGGTGAGGGGCATCTCTACCTGACCGAGACGCTCCCCTGCGAGGCCCGCTCCAGCGCCGGGCGGACGTCCGCCGCAAACGCCGCGATCTGCTCCTCGATCAGCGTCTTCGACATGCCCGCGAACGCGATCTCGACGGCTAGCTGCTCGATGCCGTACGTCGTGATCGCCTCGACCAGCCCGTCGCGGACCTGCTCGGCGGTGCCGACGAACCAGCCATGCTGCCCAACCGACTCCTCCAGCGTCGGCAGCCGCCCGAAGCCGAACGGCTTGCCCTCTTCGTCCAAATAGCCGCCGATCGGTCGCTGGGCGCCGAGGAACCGATTCCGCTCGTCGTGGGCGGGGCGGAACCGCGCGAACGCCTGCTCGCGCGTGTCGCCGATGTGGGCCTGCACCACGACCATCCGGTCAGTGCCGCGCACCTTGCGCCCCTGGTACTGCTCGACCAACTCGGCGAACCGCGCCCAGCGCGGCGCGAACAGCGACCGATTCCCCAAGGTGAAGATGCCGACGTGCCCTTCCTTCGCCGCGTAATGGTAGGTCGGCTCCGAGGTCACCGCCTGGTAGATCGGGATCTGGTGGACCGGGCGCGGCACCAGGGTGACCTTGTCCCACGGGCGGCCGGTCGCCGGGTTACCAGTGTTCAGGAAGCCGGGCGCCGGGACCGTGTAGCGCCTGCTCTGGTAGCTGAACTCGTCCGACGACCACGCCAGCTTCAGGAGCGTCATCTGCTCCTCGAACAGGTCGCGGTTCGCCACGTCGTCGGCGTCGCCGCCCCGCCCGAAGGTGGCTCCGAAGATCGGCATCTCGCGCTGGACCGATCCGCGCCCGGTCCCGAACAGTATCCGGCCGCCGGTCATGATGTCCGCGATGGCGAGGTCTTCGGCCAGCCGGATCGGGTGCCAGATCGGCGTCTGGTGGAAGAACGCTCCAAACTTGATCTGCTTCGTGTGCTGGGCCAGCGCGGTGCTGACCAGCACCACGTTCGGGATGATCTGGTACCCCTCGCGCTGGAAATGGTGCTCGGTCAGCCAGAAACTGTCGTAGCCGGCCTCGTCGGCCAGCTTCGCGAAGTCGAACAGGGCCAGGTAACCCTCGGCGTACTTCTCCGGTGCGTACCGTCGGCCATACGGGTCGGGGCCATCCATGCCCGCGTCGTCGATAAGACAGCCTGCCCAGCTATACAGTCCGATATGCATGCTCTGTCCCGCGCCTTTCTGCGACCGCGATCCGCCGGCTGAATCGAGCAGAGTGCTACCACATCCCGTCGGCGTCCGTCACGCGATGCTGGCGCCGGCTCGCGTTCGAGCGCATCGGTCCGCCGTCCCGCCGGTCGCATGTACCTCGTTTCCACCAGTGGACGACGGGGCCTGCTGGCTCGTCGTGAGCGACAGGCGAGTGGTGTAGAGCTGGAGACTACGGTGGCTGTCACGCTCGAAATGTATCTGGAGCATCAAATCGTTCGCGGTGACCTGCGCTCCGAGGAGGGGCAGCGGCCTATCGACCTCCTCAACGGCGTGAACGGCGGCATCATCCAGCTGAGCAACGCCTGGAGCGCCAGCCTGCACGCCGAAGCCCCGCCAGCCTGGCTCGACACGGTGCGCATCAAACGGAATCAGATCCTGGTCATGATCCCGCGCACGTCAGTACTGCTCGCGCCTCGCATCGTCCGGCTGGGCTACGTCGAGAAGCGTCCGCTTCACATCCAGGCGGCGATTGGGCCGTACGTCGTCACGGGATCGTTCTATGTGACCAACCACGAGCACGTGCCACTGACGGCGCTGGAGCAGGACGTGACGGGCCGCTTCTTCGTCCCGCTGACGGACGCCTGTCTGACCTCGCAGCACAGCACGCGCTGGAAGGTGCAGGCGGACGCGATGTTCGTGAATCGAGGGGCGGTCAGCTACACCTATGCGTCGGCCACGACCTGATCGATGCGCGCTCATAGGTCGTCTCCAGGATGCGTCACTCGGGACCACGGCGGCGCGTTGTTTCTAGTGACGACGATTCTTGGACCTGCGCGCCGATCCCCATCCAGGTGGCGCGTGCCGGTTCCGAGGGCGGCGCGCCTCCCAGCCTGCCAGGGCCGGAACAGGCCGCCAGACGCGTGGCGAACGGGCTGCGCGAGGATCGCCGAGACCGGGTGCGAGTGACATCAGGATGGCTGTCTCGACAGGGACCATAACCCGAGAGGAAGACGCCGGCGCGTTGGTGCTGCGCTATCAGCAGCGCATGCGTGCCGAGCTGCTCAAGAAGGCGGCCAACGAGACGGCGTGGGCAGCACGCTGGCGTCGAGGGGCTGCCGGCGCGACAAAGGAGTCCGGGGGGCGTCCGCTTACCCTGGCTGAAAGGATGGTCGGCGTGGCGCAGACGCTCACGGATTCACGACAGTTCGTCACCTCTGGTCCGGTGCTCGCACTGGTCACCGCGGCGACCAGCCTCTGCCTGTTCCTCGGCGTGCCGGGGATGCTCTCCTGGATCGGCTTGATGGGTCTTGCACTGGTCGTCGTGCTCGGCGTCGCGCGGCCGGTCCGTTGGGCCGCCATCGCGCTGACCTCCGTCACCGCCATCGGCCAGCTGGCGATGATCGCCCTCGACGCACCGTCGGCGTTGCTGCCGGGGCTGGCCGGCGCGATCGGCGTGATCGTGACTGGGCTCGCGGCGGATCGGTACGGCATGGCCTGCCGCCAGGAGCAAGAGGAGAAGGTGAACGACCGGCGTATGATCGACGAGATGCAGCCGGTCGACGACGACGCGGGCGTGCTGCGCTGGTCGCACGCCAGCCTGCTCTTCGATCGCGAGCTGGCCCGAGCCCATCGGTACGGCCACCCGCTGACGCTCCTCCGCGTCGAGATCGAGCACTGGGAGATGGTGAGCACCAACCTCGGTCCGAAAGAGAGCGCCCAGGTGCTCGGCGAGGTCGGCGCGCTGCTGGTGAGCTCCAGCCGCGTGGTGGACGTGGTCGCCCATCACGGCGACGGCAAGTTCGACCTGCTGCTGCCAGACACGGCCGAGCTCGGCGCCGTGGTGGTGGCGCGACGGGTCAGCGCCCACGTCTCCGAGCATCCTGGTGTGACGCTGCGGGTCGGCGTGGCGCCGGTGGTGGGCCAGGAAGGCAGCATCGAGGATCTGCTCCAGATGGGCGAGGACGCGGTTTCGGCGGCCTCGCAGGCGGAGCGGCCGTTCGCGGTGTACGGTGTCGAGATGTCGAGCCTGCCGGTGGCTGGCCGGCGCTCCACCACGCGGATCCGTCGCCGCGCCGCCACCGAGCCGATCACGCCAACGGCAGCCGACCACCAGAGCTAGTCCGCCAGCGGTTTCTGACGCCCGACCCCCTTGCCCGCACCGGGCGAGGGGGTTTGACGTTACTGGGCGCGGCTGTCCAGGAGCTGGAGGACGGCGTACGCCATCTCGAAGGTCGGCACGCGCTGACCGTGGCGATGCGCCCGTCGCACGGCCTCGCCCTGGATCGCCTCGACCTCCATGGTTCGTCAGACGTACTGACTCACTTCCCTGATGATTGCAGCTAGAGAAGGCTGTGTATGTGCCTCAATCCGTTCATCGGGGCCGACATGCTTGTGATGCGGGAACGTCTCGAGCTCCCTGTAGTGTGGCCAGTTGTCGTAGCGAAAGACTGTGCGACCGTCACCGTCCTGGAACTGGTAGGCATAGAGCGCCCAGGCGGGATAGCCATACGTGACATCAATGGTCAACGTCACGTAAAGACGGTGACCGCTCGGATACTGGAAACCGATTTCCGTATACGCAGAGAGATCATCTTCGGCGACGGTCGTGTTCGACCCCTCTAGAAGCGCTCCGCCTGAATTGACCAGGGCAATTGCCAGGTGGTCAATCTGGTCAGCGGCAGACAACACCTCGCGTCAGGCGTACGAAGGGGCAAAGGAAAGCAGTCCCTGACGCATCGCCACGGCACAGAGCCAGGCCCAGCGCATGAAATCACGTTGCTCCGAAAGCGTCCCTTCGTGGAAGCGCGAGTAGAACTCGAAGGAGGACATTCCATACTCCTGTTCCAGACGCTCCAGTTCACGCTTCAGGAGCTCAGGAGTCAGGCTTGCCTTGGGCAACATCTTCGGCCCTCCTGCCTCAATCATCGGCACAACGCGTGCCCGTGTCAAGCACCTCGGTGACATCCATAGAGTAAACGTCTGAAGAGGACGGCAGGCTCCCTTGGATCAGCATCATGGGGCGCACGCTACGCGCACGAGCCAGGGACCAGGGACTCAGCTCTCTGTAGCCGATGGAGGCTCATCGACACGCCTTCTCAGACCCCGGTGGCTTGGTCAGCATCTTTCAGCTGGCGCGGCTGTCCAGGAGCTGGAGGACGGCGTACGCCATCTCGAAGGTCGGCACGCGCTGGCCGTGACGATGCGCCCGCCGCACGACCTCGCCCTGGATCGCCTCGACCTCCATCCGGACGCCCCGGTCGAGATCCGCGGCCATCGAGGTGCGGTGGGCCGGCCCGAGACGGTCCGGCTGGGTCAGCGCCCAGTCCACCGTAGCATCGTCCACGTCCAGCCCCTCGGCCCGGCCGACCGCCGCCGCCTCCTGCACCAGCTGCGCGTACAACGCACGCGTCGGCGGATGCTCCCGCCAGGCCGCCGTCCCGAGCCGCGTCAGGCACCCGACCGAGGCCAGTGATGCCATCGCCAGCATCTTGATCCACAGCGTGCGCTGGATGTCCGAGACGAGCGCGACGGTCAGACCGGTCGGCGCCAGGACCGCGCGCGCGGCCTCGGCCTGAGACGCCGAAGCCGGGTCCAGCGCGCCCAGGTCGAGCGTCTCCGCCTCGACGGGCAGCACGTGCTCGATCTGGCCCGGGCCGACCCTGGTGCCGCCACCGGTGAGCGCCCCGCCAAGCACCGCGCCAGCGCCGAACGCCTCGGCCAGCGCCTCGACGTTGCCGACGCCGTTCTGCACCGTCAGGATGCTGGTCCCGGCTCCGAACAGCGGGCGCAGGGTCGGGATCGTGGCGTCGTTGTCGTACGTCTTGACGCAGTACAGCACCAGATCGACCGGCCCGACGGTGGACGGGTCGTCCGTGGCCGGCAGCGTCGCATGGAGCTCGCCGCGCGCTCGACTGTGGACGTAGACGCCCTCGGCGGCCAGCGCCCTGACGTGCTCGCCACGGTCGATCAGGAAGACGTCGTCACCACGGTTCGCCAGCAGCACGCCCAGGTACGCGCCGACGCCGCCAGCCCCGATGATCGCAATGCGCATGAAGCCCTCCGGGAGTAGCGAGTAGTGAGAAGCGAGTAGCGAGTGAGTTTCGTCTCCACTCGCTACTCACTACTCGCTACTCATTACTCGTTACTCGTGATCCCGCCGGGCGTACAGCTCGTCGGCCACCTCGTGCAGCACCGCGATCACTTCGGGGTCGAACTGGGTGCCGCTGTTGCGCGTCAGCTCGCCCACCGCCTCGTCCAGGGAGAGCGCTCGCCGGTAGTGGCGATCCGCGGTCATCGCGTCGAAGGCGTCCGCCACCGAGAAGATCCGCGCGCCGATCGGGATCTGCTCGCCAGCCATACCGTCGGGGTAGCCCTTACCGTCGAATCGCTCGTGATGGTGCAGCACGATCGGCAGTGACTCCGTCAGGAAACCGATGCCGTACAGGATCTCGTGGCCTCGGCACGGATGCTCCCGCATGATGGCCCACTCCTCGTCCGTCAGCGGCCCGTCCTTGCGGAGGATCGCGTCTGGCACGGCGATCTTGCCGACGTCGTGGAGCAAGGCTCCGTATTCCAGCACTTGCAGCGGCTGTGGGCGCACCCCGAGGATGCGCTCGCCGAGGATGCGGCTGTACTCCGCCACTCGAACGCAGTGCCCGCCGGTCATGCCGTCGCGGCGGTCCACCGCCCGCCCGAGCGCTTCGAGCGTCTGCCGATACGTCGCTTTCAGGAGACTGTTCAGCGCGCCAAGGTCGGTGGCGTAGGCGAGCAGCTGCTGGTGAGAGCGCTCGAGCTCCTCGACCTTGCGGGCGAGCTCGGCCTCGGCCGCCTGACGCTGGAGGTAGAGCTGATGGAGCTCCTCGGCGTACGTCTCCGCCTGGGCATAGACGCGCGGCAGCTCCTCCAGCCCTTGAGACACCACCACCCTGAGCTCGAGATCGTCCGTCGGCATCGTCCTGGCCATTCTACGCCGCGCACCCATGTCCCCGGATCGACATCCAGGTCTGCTCATTGTAGCGAGGTTTGACACTTCTTGCCGCGCCGACCCGCTCGCGTCGTCCACAGCGACGTGACCGCGTCACTCGCGTCTGCCGCACATAAGCAACGTAAGCGTGCGCCAACGCGGGACGGGCTCCAGGGTCACGATTTCGCGGCGCCTCCCCGTTTCCCAACCGTGGGCCGGTTGGCAGCTACGCGCGCCTAGAACGACGGCGCAGCCGGCGCCACGGTGGACGAGCGAGCGGGCAGCTCCTGGCCGGCGATGCCCTCGTCGGCCACGCTGAGGGTGAACCAGAAGGTGGACCCCACGCCCACCTGGCTCTGGACCCCGACCGTGCCGCCGTGCGCCTCGACCAGATCCTTGACGATCGCCAGCCCCAGGCCACTGCCCTGCTCGCGCAACGAGCGGCCCTCACTAGCACGATAGAACCGGTCGAACGCCCGCCGTTGGTCGTCCGCCGCCATCCCGATGCCGTGGTCCTCGATCTCCACCCGAACCCGGGCGCCCACCTGTCGGGCGCGCACGCAGATCTCGCCGCCATTCGGCGAGTAGCTGATCGCGTTCGTCAGCAAGTTGCCGAGGATTTGATGGATTCGCTCGGGGTCGGCCAGCACCGCGAGCCAGTGGTCTGGCACGTCCACCCGCAGCTGGTGACGGGGCGCCTGGGTGTCGAAGCCAGCGACCACGCTTCGAACGAGATTCGCCAGGTCAACCGGGCGCGCCTTGAGGCCGAATCCCTCAGCCTGGGCGCGAGTCACCTCGACGAGATCGTCCATCAGCCGCAGCATCGTCGTCGAGGCGCTCTGGATGGCCGCGCTCATCTCGCCCACGTCCGTCGGGTGGCGCGGGCGGGCGCCGCTGCTCAGCAGCTCGGCGTAGCCCACCACGTGGGTCAGCGGCGTCCGCAGCTCGTGCACGACGGCCAGCAACAGCTCGTCGCGGCCAGCCAGCATCGACTGTAGCTGCTCGACCTGCTGCCGGGCGCCGCCGAGCTCGCGTTTCAAGCCCGCCGCGCGCGACTCGTACTCGTCGCGCGCCCGAATCGCCAGCACCAGCGCCACCCCGAGGGCGAACAGCACGCCGACGACCACCACACTCGCCACGTTCGCCTGCCCTGTCAGGCGGGCCATCAACAGCACGACCTGCTCCCGCAAGGAGCCCGGCGCATCCGCATCGTCCAGGACGACGACCAGGGCCACGGCGCTGAGGAAGAGGGCGGCAAGCGCCAGGATCTCTCCAGCCGAACGGGCTACCAGCCACTGTGTGCCACCGCGCCGGCCGCCGACCTGAGGGTCCCGGGCCTCTGTCGCACGCGCTTCTGCGCGGGACACACGCTCCTCGTCACTACTCACGATCTCGCCATACCACGTTCCGTACACCGGTTCAGTGGCGCGGGTGGGCCGGAATCGTGCAGCCGACGGCCAGGTCTCGCGCTTTTCACTACCGACGACGTGCTCCGGGGCGTGGGCCGCGTCACTCTGAGATCACCATCGTGGCGAGCCGTCCTCGCGATCCTCGGTACGGCGTTACAATGGCGTATGCGACGCTCGATCTCACGCTCGACGGGCTCGCCGTCGGACCAGCAGGCTTCACACGCGGACTCCACATCGCCAACAGCCTCGCCCCCCACGTTATCTGACGTGGAGAACGAGCAGCGGTCGCGCGAGCGGTGGCAGGAGCTCGCACGGGAGATCGAACGGCTCAACCTGCAGGACCCGAAAGCCGGCGCCGCCCGCGCCGAAGCGTGGCTGGCCGAAGAGACCGGCGGCGAAGGCCGGGCCAGGGCGCTGCGCGCGGCAGCCTACGCGCTGCGGTTCGCCGAAGCGTACGACCGCGCCGAGCCGCGCTTCGTGGAGGCCGAGGATGCGTTCGTGGCGCTCGGGCTGCACGACGACGCCGCCCGCACCCGGATCGGCCACGTCGAAGCGCTGCGCTACCTCGGACGCTACGACGAGGCCATCGAGCTGGCGCACCGAAATCTCGAATACCTCCAGTCTCGCGGGCCGGAGATGGGCCTGGACGTGGCCCGTCAGACCGTGAACCTCGGGCTGGTCAACTGGCGGCGCGGCGACCTCGAAGAGGCGCTGCGCTGCATGGGCCGAGCCCGCGAGTACGGCCAGCGCGAAAACATCCGCGAGCTGACCGCCACCGCCTTCAACAACAGCGGCCTGATCCTGACCGAATTGGGCCGCTACGGCGATGCCCTCGAATCCGGGCGGTTCGCGGCCCGCGAGTACCGCGAGCTCGGCGCCCGCGAGCGGGTCGCCACCGTCCTGATGAACCTCGGGCTGCTGCACATCGCGCGCGGCGAGTACGGCCAGGCGCTGGAGATCCTGGCCGAGAGCCGAACGCTGTGCGACGAGCTCGGGCTGGAGCAGAAGCGCGCCGGCGTCGATCTGGATCTGGTCCGCGCGTACAAGGCGCTCAGCCTGGACGCCGAAGCGCTCGAAGCGTGCGACCACGCCCTGAGCTCGTATCGGAAGCTCGACCTGCCATTCGAGCAGGCTGCGGCGCTGCTGCTGCGTGGGCAGCTGGGTGAGCGACGGGGCGACGCAGCCGCGGCCCGCCGCGACCTTGCCGAAGCCCGCGCGCTCTACGCCCGCGTTGGCAACGTGGTCTGGGAGACGATCACCACCCTGGCCGGGCTGCGGCTCGCCGTGGCCGAAGCCGGTCGCCACGCGCTGCCGAGCCTGCTGGCGAACGCAGCCGTGCTGGCCGAAAAGCTTGGCGAGCTCGGCGCCCCCGAGCACGCGGCCGGCGCGCACCTGCTGGTCGCCGAGATCCACCGGCGGCTGGGCCACGACGACGAGGCCCGTGCAAGCCTCCAGACCGCGCTCCAGATCGGACGGGATCTCGGCGCGGACACCGTGCTGTACCAGGCGCACCTGGCAGAAGGGCAGCTGCTGGAGCCCGGCGCGCCCGACGAGGCACGCGCCTCCTACGAGCTGGCGGTGACCCACCTCGAACGGCTGCGTGCCCGCGCTCGCGCCGACGATCTAAAGCTCGCGGTCGTGGGGCAGGGCGGCCAGCATGAGAGCCTGTACGAGCGGATCGCACGGCTGCTGCTCGGGCCGGTCATGACCTACTGCGACGCCTGCGCCCCCCACCGCCACCGCGCCACCAACAAGCGAGCCAGGGAGGCGTTCCGCTGGCTCGAACGGGGGAAGTCGCGCGGGCTGCTCGAAGACGCGCTCGCCACCGAATCTCACACCGCCGATCCGTCGCCGCGCCTGCGCCGCGCGCGCGAGCGGGTTGGCGAGCTCCGCGCGAAGCTGAACGCGGCGTACGCCACCCAGTATGCGCTCGACTCGCCGACGGCTCGCGGGGCGTCCACCCTGGCCGACGATCTCGAAAGGCTGGAGCGCGAGCTGAGCCGGGCCACGCGCGAGCTGCAGGTGCTGATGCGCGGCGACGGCGCCGTGGACATCTCGGCGCTGGTGGACGTGGACCGAGTCCAGGCCGCCCTCGACGACGCCACGAGCCTGGTGGAGTACGTGGTGCTGGGCGACGAGATCGCCTGCTTCGTGCTGCGCCGCCGCCATTTCGCGGTGTACCGCTCCATCGCCAGCCGCGAGCAGGTCGAGAAGGCGCTCAGCTGGTTCTGGTTCCACATTCGGAAGGGGACGTACGGGGCGCAGTTCCTACGCTCGAATCAGCAATCGCTCGCGCGGTCGGTGAACCAGGCGCTCAGCCAGCTCGGTGGGCTGCTGCTGGCCCCGATCGCCGGCGCGCTCGCCGAGACCCAGCACCTCGTCGTCGTGCCGCATGGGCTGCTGCACGGCGTCCCGATCCACACCCTGCCGTTCCACGAGGGCATCCTGCTCGACGCGGCGACCGTCTCGTACGCCCCGAGCGCGTCCGTCTTCGCCGCGACGGTTGCCCGTCCGCTCGCCCGCATCGAGCGGCCGTTGATCGTGGCGCCGGAGATCGCGGACCTGCCGTGGGTGCAGGAGGAGGCGCGGCGGATCGCCGAGCAGCTGCCGGACGCGCTGGTGCTGGCTGGCTCAGACGCCACCGTCGAGCGCGTCCGGCGCGAGGCGCCCGGCTGCGACAGCCTGCACATGGCGACACACGGCGTCTTCCGCGTTGACAACCCGACCTACTCCGCTTTGGAGCTGGCGGACGGCTGGCTGAACGTCGGCGAGCTGGCGGAGCTGAGTCGGGGGTGTGGGCTGGTCTGCCTCTCGGCGTGCCACACCGGCATGAGCGGCGTCGGGCCGGGCGACGAGCTGCTCGGGCTGACGCGGGCGGTTTTGGGGTCAGGCGCCGGCGCGCTGATCGCGAGCCTCTGGGCCGCCAACGACGACACCGCCCCGGCCTTCATGAGCGCGTTCTACGGCGGCCTGCGAGCCGGCCTCGGACGCGCCGGAAGCCTGCGAGCTGCCGCGCTGGAGACCCGCAAGCGCGAGCCGCACCCGTACTTCTGGGCGCCGTTCATTCTGGTCGGGGCGCCCTGACCGCCGGGAGGCATCGGAGATGAGCGCAGACGAGGCGACCGCGATACATCCATTGCGCGGGCAGGTCGGACTGGTCACCGGCGGCGGGCGTGGGATCGGGCGGAGCATCGCGGAGGCGCTGGCGGCGGCCGGCATGTCGGTGGCGGTGCTGGCCCGCTCCGAGGACGAGCTGGCCGAGACTGTGACACGGATCGAGGGGGCCGGCGGGCGCGCGGTCGCCCTCGTCGCCGACGTCACGGACCGCACGGCCGTGGAAGCAGCCGTCGCGCAGACGGCGCGCGAGCTCGGACCGATCGACCTGCTCGTCAACAACGCCGCCGTCGCCACGCCGGTCGGGCCGGCCTGGGAGGTCGATCCGGACGCCTGGTGGCGCACCGTCGAGGTGAACCTGCGCGGGCCGTACCTCTGCACGCGGGCCGTCCTGCCCGGCATGATCGCGCGGCAGGCAGGACGGATCGTCAACATCGTGGCCGTCGCGGCGTTCAACACCGCGCCCAACATGTCGGCCTACGGCAGCAGCAAGGCCGGGCTGGTCTGCTTCACGGACGACCTGGCCGCCGAGGTCCGCGAGCACGGCATCTCGGTGTTCGCGATCCGGCCAGGGCTGGTACTGACCCGGATGCAGGAGGAGCTGATGGCCTCGCCGTACCTCCAGCGTCGGCGAGCGTCGCAGGGCCAGAGCCTGGTTCCCCCCGAGCGAGCCGCCGAGGCGGTGGTGTACGCCGCGTCAGGACGCGCCGACGCCCTGAGCGGACGGTTCGTCGACGTCACCCGCGACGACATCGCGGAGCTGGCCGCGCGCGCCGAGGAGATCGCACGGGACGACCTGTTCGCGATGCGGCTGCGGACGGAGTAGCGGGTAGCGGGTAGCGGGTAGCGAGTAGCGAGTAGCGAGAGGATCGTCGCCCACTCGCTACTCGCTATGCGGGCTGCCAGCCGAGCGCCGGCGCCACCTCTCGAGCCACCAGCTCCAGCGACTTCAGGATCTGCGCCTTGGTCGGCGCGCCGGGCTGCACCTGGCAGATCAGCTCGGTCGCGTACGTGAACAGACGGTCCGCCCGAACGCTCTCCGCGACCTCCTCGGGATGCCCGAAGTGGATGTGGATGCGGGCGTACGCTTCGTCGCGAGTCAGGCCCGGCGGGAACGTGCCGCGCTTCTCCAGCACCTTGACCCAGGCCATGACGCCGGGGTCCATGTCCGCCATTGCCGTCGCGCGGTCGGCGGCGGCATACACCGTCCGTGACATCCCCACGCGCGGCGTCCTGCCCGCCAGTGCGTGGATGTATTCGCGTGCGATCGGCTCCTGCACCACGTCGGCCGGGTCGTGGCCGTGGGCCGAGGTCCGCGCCAGCAGCAGGCCGCTGCCGTTCCGACCGATCTTCGCGCCGCCCTCGACGGAGAACGTCGCCTCCCAGATCCGCTCTGGGACGGTCGGCGCGGGCGGGTAGAGGACGGCGTCGGTGCCATTGATCGGGCGGCCGCTCAGCACCTCCTGCACGATCCGCAGCCCCTCGGCGTACTGCTCTCTCCGCGCCTCCACGTCCTTGCCGAACGCCGAGAACGAGAGCGGGTCGCCGCCCGTCCCGAGCCCCAGCTCCAGCCGCCCGCCGCTGATCGTGTCCACGAAAGCGGCGTCCTCGGCGACGCGGACCGGGTCTTCCATCGGCAGGATCACGATGGCCGTTCCGAGCCGGATCCGGCGCGTGCGCTGGGCTGCCGCTGCCAGGAACGGGAAAACGGACGGCAGTCGACCGTCGCCATTCAGGAAGTGGTGCTGGGCGATCCAGCCGGTGTCGTAGCCCAGCTCCTCGGCGGCCTGATACAGGTCGAGCGCGAAACGGTACGAATCCGCGGCGTCGTCGCCGGTCTCGAGGCGGGTCAGAAACCCGAGTCGGAGCCGCGTCGGCGTGGACGACCCATCGTCGTTCGCGGGGCTGGTCTCGGCGAGCGGGCTGGTCGTCTGGGGCACGAGCGGTCTCCACAAGACAAGGTGCGTTCCTGGATCGAGCGCACGTCGCTGTGGCCCATCGCTCTGGATGATAGCCGGCCGTGGCGTAGCGGAGCAGCAGCCGTCACGGCCAGGTCTGTCGCTAGCCGCCGAGTGCCGTCCCCACCAGTGCCTGCGCTTCCTCCAGCACCTGCTGGAGATGATCGGCGCCCTTGAAGCTCTCGGCGTACACCTTGTAGGTCTGCTCGGTGCCGGACGGCCGCGCCGCGAACCAGCCGTTCGCCGTCACCACCTTCAGCCCGCCGATCGGCGCGTCGTTGCCGGGCGCGCGAGTCAGCACCGCCTCGATCGACTCGCCGGCCAACGTGGTGCTGGTCACGTCGCTGGGCGAGAGCTTGCTCAGGATCGCCTTCTGCTCCGCCGTGGCCGGCGCGTCCACCCGCTGGTAGATCGGAGCGCCGAACCGCTCGGTCAGCCCCTGGTACACCTCGCCGGGGTCGCGCCCGAGACGGCCGGTCAGCTCGGCGGCCAGCAGGCAGAGGATCGGGCCGTCCTTGTCGGTCGTCCAGGGGCCGCCGCCGTGCCGCAGGAAGGACGCCCCCGCGCTCTCCTCGCCGCCGAACGCCAGCGAGCCGTCCAGCAGGCCCGGCACGAACCACTTGAAGCCGACCGGCACCTCCACGACCGTCCGCCCGAGGTCCGCACCGACCCGGTCGATCATGCTGCTGCTGACCAGCGTCTTGCCGATGGCGGCGTCGGCCGGCCAGTTCGGGCGGTGCCGGTACAGGTAGGAGATCGCCGCCGACAGGAAGTGGTTCGGGTTCATCAGGCCGGCCCCGCGCGTCACGATGCCGTGGCGGTCGGCGTCGGCGTCGTTGGCGACGGCCAGGTCGAAGCGGTCCTTGAGGCCGATCAGCCCGGCCATCGCGTACGGCGAGGACGGGTCCATTCTGATCTTGCCGTCCCAGTCCAGCGTCATGAAGCGGAACGTCGGGTCGGTCGAGGTGTTCACCACCGTCAGGTCGAGGCCGAACTGCTCGGCGATCGCTTCCCAGTAGAGCACGCTCGCCCCGCCCAGCGGATCGACCCCGATCTTCAGACCGGCCGCGCGCACCGCGTCCACGTCGATCACGTCGGTCAGATCGCGGACGTAGATGCCCAGGAAGTCGTACGGTCGGACGTTCGGCGCCTGGCGGGCGCGCTCGTACGGCACCCGCTTGACCGTGTCCCAGCCACTCTCCAGCAGCCGGTTCGCCTCGGCCTGAATCCAGCCGGTCGCGTCGGTGTCGGCCGGGCCGCCGTTGGGCGGGTTGTACTTGAAGCCGCCGTCCTCCGGCGGGTTGTGCGACGGCGTGATGACGATGCCGTCCGCCAGGTGGTCCTGCCGGCCCCGGTTGGCGACCAGGATCGCGTGCGAGATGGCCGGGGTCGGGACGTCGCGGCCCTCGGCGTCGATCCGCACGTCCACGCCGGCCGCCACCAGCACCTCCAGGGCGCTGCGCAGGGCCGGCTCGGAGAGGGCGTGGGTGTCCTTGCCCATGAACAGCGGACCGTCGTAGCCCATCTTCTCGCGGTAGCTGCAGATCGCAGCAGTGGTGGCGACGATGTGGGCCTCGTTGAACGCCGCGTGAAACGCCGAGCCGCGATGCCCGGACGTGCCGAACGCCACCCGCTGGCTCGGCACGGACGGATCGGGCCGAGTCTCGTAGTAGGCGCGGATGAGCTTCTCGACGTCTACGAGCTGCGCCGGGTCGGCCGGGCGGCCGGCTCCAGGGTTGACAGACATGGCGCCCCTCCGCTTGCGAGCCACGAGGATCTGCTGCCGATTCTATACACCATCCCGAGACCGCCGTCACCGTCGGTCGCCGGCCGCCATGCTCGGCCCAGCGCGCCAGCCGGCCCGGTCCGTGGGTTGAAACCCACGTCTACCTTCGCACCGTCGCTACGCGACGGGGTGAACGGGCACGGGAGATCATCGTCACGAATCTGCCCAGGACTGGCGTGGCGTAGCCACGCACCAACGGTAGACGTGGATTTCAATCCACGGAAACTATTATGATAGTAGTCATCCTCCTCGACAGGATCTTTGATGCAGCGTCTCTCCTTCAAAACCTCCGAGTGTCCCATCGCGCGCGGCCTCGACCCGGTCGGGGACTGGTGGAGCGTGCTGATCCTGCGCGACGTCTTCGACGGGTTCACCCGCTTCGACGAGCTGGAGAAGAGCCTCAGGATCGCCCCGACCATGCTGACCCGCCGGCTCAGGTCGCTGGTCGAGGCTGGCCTTTTGGAGCGGCGGGCATACAGCGAGCACCCGCCGCGTTACGAGTACGTGCTGACCGAGCGCGGACGTGACTTCCGCCCGGTGATCCTGGCGCTGTACGCCTGGGAGTACCGACACACCCCGCCCGAAGCACGCAGCCTGACGCTGGTCGAGGAGGAGAGCGGACGCGAGATCGAGCCGGTCTTCGTAGATCGTGAGACCGGCCGCCCAATCGAAGAGCTGCGCGTCAGGTTCACGGCCGGCCCGGTCGCCAGCGCGCGCGCCCGGCGGCGCTACGAGCTCGCGGCGGCAGCCAGGGAGCGCGCGGATGCGCCCCCAGGGAGCGTGGCCTCCCCGATCCTGGCCGCCCCGGTGCGACGACGAAGCGGCCAGAGCCTGTCCTGAGCGCAGCGAAGGAATGGCCGCGCTCCCAGGACGTCGTCGGCCTCGGAAACCCCCCTGACAACTATGAGAGATCAGTTTGGAGTCGAGGAGTTGCCGCTGTGATCGAGCCGCTGGTTCGAAACCGTCTGCATTACGCCTGGATCGTCATGGGCGTCACGTTCCTGATCCTGCTGACCTCAGCAGGCGTTCGGTCGGTGCCGGGCATCCTGATCGTACCGCTGGAGGAGGAGTTTGGCTGGGACCGCGCCACGATCTCGCTGGCGGTCTCGCTCAATCTGCTGCTGTTCGGCCTCTGTGGGCCGTTCGCGGCAG
Source organism: Chloroflexota bacterium (assembly GCA_046328125.1). Taxonomy (GTDB): domain Bacteria; phylum Chloroflexota; class UBA6077; order UBA6077; family JACCZL01; genus JADZEM01. Next base: position 53,317 of record JAXLXF010000011.1, on the reverse strand, counting down.
CGCTGATGGACCGCTTCGGGATGCAGCGGATGGTGGTCCTCGCGCTGACACTGCTGGCAATCGCGGTCGGACTCACACCGCTGATGCAGACTTCCTGGCAGCTCGTCGCGCTCTGGGGCGTCCTGGCCGGGATCGGCTCGGGTGCGATGGCCGGCGGCCTCGCGGCGATGGTCGCGAACCGCTGGTTCAGCGAGCGGCGCGGGCTGGTAACCGGCCTGTTGACCGCCAGCAGCGCTACTGGCCAGCTGGTGTTCCTGCCGGTCCTCGCCTCGCTGGCGGTCAACCTGAACTGGCGGGCCGCCTCGCTGCTGGTCGCCGGCATCGCACTGGTGATGGTCCCGGTCGTCGCGCTGCTGCTGCGCGGGCGCCCGAGTGAGCTTGGTTTGCGCCCGTACGGCGAGGACGAGCGATCCGGCCCAGCCCCGACGCCACCCGGCCCGGTCCCGTTCCGCACCACCATGAGCACCCTGACCTCCTCGTTCCGCTCGCGCGACTTCTGGCTGCTGGCTGGCAGTTTCGCGGTCTGCGGCGCGAGCACCAACGGCCTGATCGGCACCCACCTGATTCCGGCCTCGATGGAGCACGGCATCCCCGAGGTGACCGCCGCCAGCATGCTCGCCGCCATCGGCATTTTCGACCTGATCGGCACGATGGTCTCCGGCTGGCTCTCGGACCGCTTCGACAGTCGCAAGCTGCTGCTCTGGTACTACGGCTTGCGCGGCCTGTCGCTGATCTTCCTGCCGTACGCCTACGGGACCGGGTACTTCGGGCTGGCACTGTTCGTGGTGTTCTACGGCCTGGACTGGGTCGCCACCGTCCCGCCGACGATCCGCCTGACGGCGGACCGGTTCGGGCGCGAGCGGGTGGGCGTGGTGTTCGGTTGGATCTCGGCGGCGCACCAGCTCGGCGCAGCGGGGATCGCGTTCGCGGCTGGCGCGATGCACAGCTGGTTCGGCAATTACGAGCTGGCCTTCATGACGAGCGGTTTCCTCTGCCTGGTGGCGGCGACCATCGTGCTGCGGATCGGGCGCCCCTCAGCCGGCACCGCCACCCCGCTGCCGGTCGCCGCGCCGGCCGCCGCCCCGGCCTCCTGACTCCACCAGGTACCGCGCCTCGCGCCGAATCTCCAGAGCCCCCGCTCCATGAGCGTGGAACGGGGGCTTGCGTCTGTCCACCGGTGGCACGAAAGGTGCACGGACGGTCGGCCATGTCTAGCTGGGCGCTGCGCCGTGCCTGTAAACGAGCCGCCGAAAATGCTCGGCCTGTTGCAGGCGCATGTGGTAGGGTCAGCCTCAGGCTGCCCTCCTGAACGAGGAGTCTGGACAGGATGTACGGATGCCGTTTGTGATCCCCGGTCTGGTGCTCCGCATGGTCGGCGTGGTGGGGCTGTTCGCGCTGCTGACCGGCTACGTCTGGCGCTTCTGGTCGCCGACACCATCGGCGACCACCTTCCGAGACGACCCACCGTTCACGAACCGGGTTGACAACGGCAACGACAACGACAGCGCCTGGCCCAATCCCCATTACGTCGCGCAGGCTGAGCGCGCCGCGAACCTGGACGAGTACGCCAACGACCCGACTGGCGCGGTCATCCCACAGGCGACCCGGACACGCAAGAGCGTGCTCGAAGAGCGCGAGCGGCTCCAGGCCGCCGGCGACGTCGTTGGCGTCGCCCGTCTGAACGCCGTCCTGAGCACCGAGGCGTTCAACCGCGCCACCTGGGTCACCGTCCGCTGGCTCGACCACCGCGACGCCCCGAGCGGCCTCTTCCCCCACACTCTGAGCGCCAAGGACCGCTACTTTAGCTACGGCGACGTCGGCGCGGACCTGTATCCGTTCCTCGCTATCGCCACCCGCTATCTGGTGGCCGACCGCTACCCCGAGATCCTGGACGCCCTGGCCGCCGAGCGACGCCTCGGGCAAGGACTCCCGCGGGACGTGATGCTGGACGGCCTGATGCTTCGCCCGCGCCAGCCAGCCGATCAGATGCTGGCCGACGTCGAGTACGCCAAAGACGGCCTGCTGCCGCTCGTGGAGCTGCTCGGGCCGGACCCCTGGCTGGGGCGGATGCAGGAAGTGATGGAGTCCGTGCTCGTGTCGGCTGCCGTCCCAACCCCGCGCGGCTCGATCCCGTCAGACGCCGCCGAGGTGAACGGCAGCGCCCTCCAGGTGCTCGCGCGGCTCTCCTATCAGCACGACGATCCTCGCGCGTTCGAGATGGGGCGGCGAATCGCGGCCGTCTACCTGGACGACGTCCTGCCCCACACCGGCGACATCCCGCCGGAGCACTGGGACTTCATGAACGGCACCCCGATCGACGAGTCCACCCTGCATCTTGGCGATCACGGCGACGAGATCGTGTCTGGCCTGATCGAGTGGGAGCGCGTCGAAGCCCAGCGCAACCTGCCGGAGCTGGCGGTGCACCGCGCGGCGGTCAACCGGATGCTAGACAAGCTGCTCGCGTCCGGCCGCTCGCCAGCCGGTCTCTGGTTCGACGGCATCCGCTACCCGAGCGGGCGCCCCAGTGACCGCACCCTGAACGACAACTGGGGCTATCTCGGGCAGGCATACCTGGACCAGGCCAGCCTGCTTCGCGCCGGCGCCTCCGACGACGATGGCGTGAACCGCGCCGCACGCTACGAGCAGGCGACGCGGGACACCCTCCGCGCGACAGCGGGCGTCCGTTTCCTCAAGTGGGAGAACGGCGACATGGACGGCTACGCCGACTCGCTGGAGAGCGCGCTCTACCTGCTGCGGTACCTGGACGAGCCGCTGGCCGCCCGCTGGGTGGACGAACAGGTCGGCGTCTTCTTCGGGTTCCAGAAGGAGAGCGGCGCCGTCACCGACGAGAACATCGACGGCAACTTCGTGCGGACCGCGATGCTGTACGGACGCTGGCTGACCCAGGGCGCCCGCCTGGAGCCGTGGCCGGCCGCCACCAGCCTGGGCGCCGCCGTGGACGGCCGCTGCCTGCAGCTGCACCTGCACACACAGCAGGCGTGGAGCGGTCGTCTGCTGCTGGACACGCCCCGCCACCAGCAGTACCTCGGGCTGCCGGAGGACTACCCCCGGCTGAACCAGTGGCAGGAGTGGTGGACGGTGAAGCCAAATGCGCGGTACGCCGTCTCGCTGCCAGACGGCGCCACGACCGAGCTCAGCGGGGAGCAGCTGGCGAGCGGGCTACCGTTGAGCCTGGAGCCGGCCCGTTCGTACGAGGTTCAGGTCTGCCCGCGCTAACGTAGCAGCGCCCGCGCCACCGCCGAACACCAACTGCTGATACCTCATGCCCTTTTCATCGGCTGTCATGACACAGCGGACTGGACATCAGATTGGCGTGAGGAAACGCCACAACATAACCCTCTGCGATTTCAGCACCCGTTGGACCGATGGACGGCGCCGAAGTGGAGCGCGCCGTCTCGGGCTGGCGTGCCTGGGAGGGATGGCGCCAGCCGGTTCAGCTGGGGAGCGGGTGTACTATGCAGTGGTTCCACGATCGCGGAACGTTGTCCAAGCTGCTCGGGTCGTTCCTGGCCGTCTGCGCCATCATGGGCGTGGTCGGCTGGTTGGGAGTGAGCACTGCCAGGAACATCAACGACAACCTGAACGACGTCGGCGGCGACAACGTCCCGACGATCCTGGCCCTCGCGGCGACCCGTTCGGCGCTGCTCAACGCCCAGGTCGAGATCCGTAGCTCGACGATGACGAACGACTCGGAGCTCACGTCGCAGTACCTGGCGAACGCGCGGAGGTTTCTCGCCGACAGCGACAAGGCGTTCGCGGCGTTCACCGCCATGCCCGCTACCGACGCCGAGAAGCAGCTGATCGACCAGTTCGTTCCGGCGCGGAAATCGTTCGGGCTTGCGATGGACGCGGCCGCTGCCGAAGCCGCGAAGAACACCGACGCCGGCAATCGGGCCGCCTCCGACATCCTGCTGAAGAAGGTCGCCGCCGACGCGAAGACCATGAACGACGCCGTTGCCGGGCTGCTGACGGAGAACCAGCGGCTGGCCGACGAGGCGCTGAAGAGTGCCCAGCAGGAGTATGACCGCTCGTTGCAGCTGCTGATCGGCGTGATCGCGGCCGGCGTGCTGTTCGCGCTCGGCATCGGCTTCTACGTCGCCCGCGGCCTGGCGCAGCCGCTGAAGCTGATGACCGCCGCCGCGCAGGGGCTGGCCGTCGGCGACATCGGGCAGGAGATCGCCCTGGAGCGCAAGGACGAGGTCGGGCAGGCCGCGGACGCCTTCCGCCAGATGATCGCCTATCAGCGTGAGATCTCGAGCGTCGCGGCCGCGATGGCGGCCGGCGATCTCTCCCAGGACGCCCAGCCGAAGGGTGAGCGCGACGTGCTCGGCAACGCCTTCGCGACCATGACCGTCAACCTGCGCGAGATCATCGGCGAGGTGAAGCGCTCGGCGGACGGCGTAGCCGAGACGTCCGGGCAGCTCGGGCAGGCCGCCAACCAGGCGAGCGGCGTCGTGCAGCAAGTCACCATGTCCGTCCAGAACGTCGCGGCCGGGACCCAGGACACCAGCCGCTCAGCGCAGGCATCCAACGAAGCGGTCGGCCAGCTCGGTCAGGCGATCGACGGCATCGCGCGGGGCGCTTCGGAGCAGGCTCGGCAGGTGCAGGCGGTCTCGACGACGGCGTCGCAGATGGCGGCGGGCGTCGAGCAGGTCGCCAGCACGGCGCAGCGCGCGGCGGAAGCGTCGCAGCAGACCAGGGCCTCGGCCGAGCTGGGCGCGCAGGCCGTCCGCGAGACCGTCAACGGGATGACCGAGATCAAGCAGGTCGTGGCGATGGCAGCCGACAAGGTCCAGGAGGTCGGCAAGCTGGGCGAGCGGATCGGCGCGGTGGTCGAGACGATCGACGACATCGCCGAGCAGACCAACCTGTTGGCCCTGAACGCGGCCATCGAGGCGGCGAGAGCCGGCGAGCACGGGCGTGGCTTCGCGGTCGTCGCGGACGAGGTCCGGAAGCTGGCCGAGCGAAGCCAGCGCGAGACGAAGGCGATCTCGGAGCTGATCCGCGAGGTGCAGACCGGAGCCAAGGACGCCGTCAAGGCGATGGAGCAGGGCTCGGCGAAGGTCGAGCAGGGCGCGTCGAAGGCGGACGAGGCTGGCGTCTCGCTCGGCGAGATCCTCCTGGCCGTCGCGTCAACCGTCGGCCAGGTCACCGAGATCGCGGCGGCGGCGCGCGAGATGGCCGGCGGCGCCCGCGAGGTGGTCGAGGCGATGAGCAGCATCAGCGCCGTGGTCGAGGAGAGCTCGGCGGCAACGGAGGAGATGGCGGCCCAGGCGGGCCAGGTCACAGCCTCCATCGAGTCGATCGCGGCGGTCTCGGAGGAAAACTCGGCCGCGACGGAGCAGGTGTCGGCCTCCGCGGAGGAGATGAGCGCCCAGGTCGAGGAAATGAACGCCCAGGCCGAGGAGCTCGCCGCGACCGCCGAGCAGTTGAAGGCGCTGGTGGCTCGGTTCCGCCTCGAGACTGCCGCCGAGACCCCGGCGTCCGTCACGCCGCGTCGCCGCGCCACCGATTGGGGCACTCCCGATTCTGGGAGCCTCCGCCGCGCCGTCTGAGCCATCCCAGGCGCGCCTATCAGAGAGCCCGCTCCAACCGGCCGGTCGGAGCGGGCTCTCCCGCGCAGCCAACTCGTCGCGTCCCGACGGTGCGATGGTAGCCGTGGACGCTCCGTCAACGGACCCCGGATCTACGAACGGATCACCGGGATAGCCACGCCTCGACGATCTCCACGAAGCGCTCCGGCGCCTCGTCGTGCGGCAGCTGCCCGACGCCCTGGATCGTCTCGATCGTCACGTTCGGGCCGAGCGCACGGAGCTCGGCGTCGGTCAACTTCCGTCCGATGCCCATCTCGCTACCCCGCACCACCAGGATCGGCGCCTCGACCGGCCGCGTGTCCGCCTCGACGGGCAGGTCGAGCTGGCCCGCGACAAACGCCGCCGGTGCCCACCGCGCGTTCGGCATGTGCGAGGTTGCCCACTGTTGCCCGAGCAGCGGCTCGTCGATCAGGGTGTCGTCCGCGTAGACGCGCTCCAGGAACCGCCGCATGCTCATATGCGACACCAGCGCGTTGAACGCGGCCGGCCCCACCAGCGGCAGCCGCAGCAGTGCGCCGAACACCCGGCCGACCGGCCCGGTCTGCGTGCGCGCGGTCGGCGAGATCAGCACCAGCCGCTCGATCAGCGACGGACGGCTGCGCGCCAGCGCCACGGCATACGCCGCGCTCAGCGACGACGCCACCAGCGTGACCGGCGCTTCGACCACGTTTCCAATGAAGTTCCCGATCAGGTCTCGGTAGCTCGCGCCGCTGTAGGTGGTGGCCGGGCGCTCCGACTTCCCAAAGCCGAGCAGGTCGATCGCGTAGACGCGGTGCTGCTGGCTCAGCGGCTCGAAGATGCCACGCATCTCGAACGAGGAGGCGGCGGCGTGGATGCCGTGCACCAGCACCAGCGGCGACCCTGTTCCGAGCGTGGTGTAGCGGACCCGCCAGCCGCACCAGGACCAGTCGAGCGGTGCGCCCTCAAGCGTTGGAGGGAGGTCGTCCAGGAGCAGCGCCCGATTGGCGAGTGCCAGCCCACCGGCCAGGGCCGCTCCCGCGCCCGCGATCCCGCCGAGACACCAGGCCGCCGCTCGCATGCTGTACGACGTCATGCCGTGAGTGTACCCGGCCGTGCCACACTGGTGGCCGGACCCACGTCAGAGGGGTCCGTGGGTTGAAACCCACGCCTACAATCAATTGTCGCTCTGCGACAGGATGGCGCGCTTCGGCGTCGCAGCGCGACGCCATGATTGTAGGCGGGGCTTTCAAGCCCCGACGAGGCTGAGGACGGAATGCGGCCGGTGCATTCTCGGCCGACAACGTCTCCTATGCCGACATGAACCCGACGAGCCTGAGGACGGCATGCTCTCGGCGCGCGGTATGGCACACTGGTGCCGTACCGGCCGATCCTTCGGCCTGCCAGAACTGTGGGAGATACGCCGATGCAGCGCGCCCTGTTGAGCGCCATCAAGCACATCGAGATCGAAAACGTCGCGTCACAGGCGCCCGGGCCGGGCGAGGCGCAGGTCGCCATCGCCGCCTGTGGGATCTGTGGCTCGGACCTGCACATGTACGACGGCAGCCACCCGATCCTGCGTCCGCCGCTGGTGATGGGCCACGAGTTCGTGGGGCGCGTCACCGCTGTCGGCGAGGGCGTCCAGGACGTCAAGCCGGGCCACCGCGTGATCGGGATGGCCGGGCGCGGCTGCGGCGAGTGCGAGGCGTGCAAGGAAGGCCACTACAACTGGTGCGAGCAGCTCAAGGTGATCGGCGGGCACATCCCGGGGGCGCTGGCCGAGGAGCTGACCCTGCCCTCCGAGCAGTTCTTAACGATCCCGGAGTGGATCCCTGACGACCAGGCGTGCCTGATCGAGGTCGGCGCGGTCGGGATGCACACCGTCCAGCGGTACGGCGACGTGGCAGGGAAGTCGTGCCTCGTGCTCGGGGCCGGGCCGGTCGGGCTGGTGCTGGTGGCCTGCCTGAAGGCGCTCGGGGCTGGCACCGTCGTGGTCTCCGACATCAGCGCGGCCCGGCGCGAGCTGGCTCACGCCCGGGGCGCCGACGTGGTGATCGACCCGCGCGAGGACGACGCCGAGGACAAGGTCAAGGCGATGTTCCCGCGCGGCATGGACGTGGCGTTCGACTGCGCCGGCCGCGAGGCGACGCTCCACACCGCCTTGCGGCTGACCCGAAGGGGCGCCTCGATCATCCTGACCGCGATCTTCCCGGCCAACGTCACCATCCCGATGGCCCAGGTGCAGCGCGCCGAACGCCAGTTGATCGGCGTCCAGATGTACCAGCGCGAGGACTTCGAGACGACGATCCGCCTGATGGAGGAGAAGAAGCTCGACCTGAGCGGCATCGTGACCCACGAGCTGCCGCTCTCGCAGACGGCGGACGCCTTCCATCTGTTGGAGTCGGCGGACGCGGCGGCCGGCAAGGTGCTGATCCGCGTCAAGTAGCTAGGCGCTACGGCGCTGCCGCTCATTCGATTGTGCAAGTGCTTGACAGGCCGGTTTGGTCTGGTTACCGTACCGGGCGGTTCTTGGACGTCATCCACAGATTCCAGCCAGGCACAGTGGAGGTGCAGGCATGCTCAGGTCGACGCCGACCCTTACGCGTCGTGCGATGCTGAAGTGGGGACTCGCGGCAGCTGGAACCGGCTTGCTGGCGGCGTGCGGACAGCAGGCGCCGTCCGCGCCGGCCAAGCCCGCCGAGGCACCGAAGCCGGCTTCCGCCGCCACGGCAACGCTCCCGGTCCAGATCGCCCAGCCAACTCCGGCCGCGGCCGCGCCAGCAGCAGCCGCCCAGCCGACCCAGGCCGCGCCCGCCGCGCCCAAGCCGACTGAGGCAGCGGCAGCCAAGCCCGCCGAAGCCGCGAAGCCAGCGGCTGCGGCTGGCACCCCGAAGCGCGGCGGCTCGATGAAGCTGCACCGCCAGAACGAGTGGCCGACCCTCGATCCACACACCGCCCAGACGAACAGCCTGGACATGATCCTCACCTACGACTACCTGACGCGGGTCGATCAGAGCCCGTCGGGCGCCTGGGAGGTCAAGCCGGGCCTGGCCGAGTCCTGGGACGTTTCGGACCCGCTGACGGTCGTGATGAAGCTGCGGAAGGGCGTCAAGTTCCACGACGGCACCGACTTCAACGCCGAGGCCGTCAAGTGGAACCTGAACCGGATGAAGACGCATCCGAAGTCGTCCGCCAAGATCGCGACCGCGGCCATCGACAGCGTCGAGGTGGTCGATCCGAGCACCATCAAGCTGAAGCTGAAGTCGCCCAGCCCGACCCTCTTCGTGAATCTCTCCGCCGAGGCTGACAACGTCGGCGGCATGATGTCGCCGACCTGGGCCGAAAAGGCCGGCGACCAGGGTATCGCGACCGGCTCGGTCGGGACCGGGCCGTTCAAGCTGGTGGACTACAAGCCCGGCAACTCGGTGACCTACCAGAAGTTCGACCAGTACTGGAAGCAGGGCGCGGACGGGAAGCCGCTGCCGTACATGGACGAGGTCGTCTGCAAGTACCAGCAGGACTGGAACGCGGCGCTGGTGGCGCTGAAGACCGGCGACTTCGATCTGGTGAACGGCGTGGCTGGCCGCGACGTCCCCGGCGTCGAGTCCGATCCGAACCTCCAGATCTACCGGCTGCCCTGGTCCGCCACGCAGTATATGATCGCCTTCAACGCGCGCCCGGGGGCACGCTTCGCCGGCGACAACATGAAGAAGGTGCGCCAGGCTGTCAACTACGCCATCGACCGCGAGGCGCTGGCGAAGGCGCTCGGGGCGGGCATCGGCGAGGCGAACTACTACCATCTGGTGCCGGGCGCGATCGGCTTCAACGACAAGCTGCCCCGGTATGAGTACAACCCGGACAAGGCAAAGCAGCTGCTGTCCGAGGCCGGAATGCCGAACGGCTTCGAGGTGACCGTGGACATCATCTCGCGGCCCGAGGACCAGCAGAATGCCCAGGCGTACCAGCAGATGCTCGAAAAGGTCGGCATCAAGATGCAGATCCGCCCGTCCGAGCGGGTGGCCTGGGTCCAGAAGACGCTGGCGGGCGACTTCGAGATGGGCACCTTGCTCAGCGGCGTGCGGCCCGACCCGGACCTCGTCCTGGGCTACCGCTTCTCGAAGGACGGCCCCGGCAACTACATGGGCGTCAACAACCCGGAGCTGGAGAAGCTGTTCGACGAGGGCCGCACCACCTACGACCAGGCGAAGCGGCAAGCGGCCTACGAGAAGGCGCAGCAGATCGTCGCAGACGACTCGTACCTCTGCTTCGTCTGGCGGCGGCAGGGCATCATCGCCACCCGCAAGACGCTGAAGGGGTACACCCCGCCGTGGACCCAGGCGATCACGATGTCCACCGAGTTCTACATCGACAAGTAAGAGGGAAGCCCCACCCCCGACCCCCTACTGTCCCCATTGCGATGGACAGTAGGGGGTCGGGGGGTGGGGCTTCTACCGCAATTGCAAGATAGCGGCGTCTCGGCCGTCCACCTGGACCGTCACGGTGCGCCCGTCCACAGACGGCCGGCCATCGCCCCACCGCGATGACACCGTCTGGAACGGCCCATAGCGGTCGTTCAGGCGGACCGTCACGCGGGCCGGCTCGCGGTCGTGGTTCAGCACCCAGAGGAACGTCGCGTCGGCGCTCGCGTGCAGGCGTGCCACCACCTGGAGCTGCGACGACGCCTCGTCCCGCCGTCGCTCGCTGGAGAGGTCCACCGGGAACACGCCGGCTGGACTGACGCGGACCGCCGAGACGCGGGCGTGCGGCTCGATGCCGGCCCACGAGGCTAGCTGCGCGAAGAAGGCCCGCGACGAGTCGCTCGGGCGGTGGAAGTGGCCGTAGCCGGGGAACGTGCCGATCAGGCGGGTGCGGCCCCTACCGAACTGGTGATCCACCACCGCCACCCGGTTCTGCGCGTAGCGTCCCGCCGCCGCGCCCCGATACCAGCCGGACGCCGTGCCGCTGGTCGGCGCATAGGTCTGGAGGAAGCCGCCGCCCGGCACCCGCAGCCCGTCCACCTCGAACGTCAGCTCGCCCAGGATATCTGGCGTGAATTCGACGTGCGCCTCGACCGCCCCGAACAGCGCGTGCAGCCCCAACGCTGGCTGAAACGCTCCGACGTGCCCGGTCTCGTCGAAGTAGCCAGGGCAGCCTTCCGAGATCAGCGTGCCGCCGCGCTCCACCCAGGCCCGCAGCCGGTCCGCGACGCTGGCCGGCAGCATGGCCGGGATCGGTACATACAGCACGTCGTACTCGTCGATGTGCTCGACGGCGACCCAGTCGGCCTGGACGTTGTTGTCGAAGAAGCCCTGATAGGCGCCGCGGGTGGACTGGGCGTACAGCTCGGTGCTGCCCTGCTGGGCGTAGGTGAAGATCTGGGACTCGGGGACCACCACGATGCCGAGGTCGCCACGGACCGGCCGGGCGGCCCAGAGGTCTTCCTGCTCCGGAGCGGTCGCCCAGGTCGCGACGCGGCTCATCATCTGCGAGCGCTGCGTCCGCGAGCCGTCCATTCCGTAGCCGCCGAACGCCCCGAACAGCGGGCCGTCCAGCAGCGGGCGCCAGCGCGGGTAGAGCAGGCCGACAGCTCCCCCCGCGAACGAGGTCATGTTCCAGAGGCGAATGTCCTGAGGCTCGCTGATCCGGCCGTCCTCGCGGGGCCGTCCTATGACTTGAGGTTGCATCCACAATGGGCCGGCCTGGGCCTCGGCGTGCCAGAACGGCTTGCCTCTCGATCCCGCCCGCACCAGATCCACCGCGTGCCACTGCTTCCAGGGCTGGTTCCCCTGCCGGGAGGCCACCCAGGTGAACCCGTACGTGCTGACCTCGGACGCCGCGCGCCACTCCTGGCAGGCGCCGTCCGCCAGCCGCGACATCGACATGGCGACGCCGTGCGCGGTGACAGGATGCTCGGGGTCCAGGGCGCGGATCAGGTCGGCCCGCCAGCGCATCAGGCGGTAGGCGTCGTCGATCCGGAACTGGAGCCAGTCTAACGTGTCAGGGTAGGGGGCCAGAGTGCGGGGCGGCTGGGCGTCGGCCCACTCCGCGATGCCGTACCGCCGCCACGCCTGCCCGAGCGCCTGGACGGTGCCGTACTTCTCCTGGAGCCACTCGCGGAACCGCTCGGCGGTGGCCGGGCAGTAGCAGTACGCTGGCGGGATGTTGCACTCGTTCCAGATGTCGTACGCCGCGAGGCCGGGGTGCTCGCGGTACCGCTCGACCAGCGTTCGTAAGAATTGCTCGGCCAGCTCGCGAGCGTCCGGATTGTCCAGGCAAAGCCCCGGGAAGCCGCCCACCGCGACGGAGTGGCTGTAGGTGCTGTGCGCCTTCTTGCCGTCGCGGTCCTCGAAGCGGGCGTGCTCCAGCTTGCGCCAGGCCCACTCCGGGGCGGCGGTGATAAACTCGGCGACGACGGTGGCGATTCCGTGCTCGGCAGCGAGGTCGAGCTGGCGGTCGTAGTCGTCCCAGTCGAAGATGCCGGGAACTGTCTCGATGGCCGACCACATGAACCAGTGGCGGAAGATGTTGATGCCGTCTTCGGCGGCGACGCGGTAATCGCGTGCCCAGTCCTGGCGCGGCGGATTCGACTTGCGGAAGTAGACGGCGCCGTACGGGAACGCCGGAACCTCACTCACTCAGCCTGCCCTCCGCCTCGCCGACTCCAGAACCGCCGTCACTATACTGACTTAGCGCTCGCCAACCGCGCCGCTCACGACGGCCGGACGGCCGCGCCGCCCACGTCCACCACCACGTAGTCGTGGTCGATAGTCACCGGAAACGTCTCGGCCACGTACGGACCTTTGAGCATCCCCTCCATGCCTGGCTCGGTCTCGCCGGCCTCACCGGACTGCGCGGCGGCAGCGGCCACCTCGGCGGGCGTGGTGCCGGCTTTGGGCGGAGGCGGGCTGGCCGGGTCGGCGGATGCCGACCCGGCCTCACCGGACGCGGCATCGGCGTCGTCAGGCACCTCGGTGAGCATCGCCGCGCCGGATGTCACCTCGACGTTGTACCGCCGCACCCGCACCTGGACCGGGTCGAACCAGGACTGCCCCGTCCGGACGTCGAACTCCCAGCCGTGCCAGGGACAGCGCACGATCTCGCCGGGCCGGCTGTACTCGTATTCGCCGACCGCGCCAGACTTCAGGAAGCCGTAGCGATTCCCCTTGCAGAGTGGCCCGGCCTGGTGTGGGCAGCGATTCAGCAGAGCGAAGTACTCGCCGTTGACGTTGTAGATGCCGATCGACCGCCCGCCGACCTCGACGATCTTGGCGGTGCCGGGCTCGATCTCGTCAACCGTCCCGACGACATATTTGGGCATTGGGTGTGCCGCCCCTTCTTGTCACTTGTCTGGATGAGCAGGCCGCCGTGTCCGGGAGTGTCTGTCCCGTCTGTCATCCTGAGCCTGCGAAGGATCTCACAGCCCCACCCGGATCTCAGGGAGTTGTGCTGCTCCGATGGGAGATCCTTCGCGAGCTCAGGATGACAATAGCGTTAGTGCGCGTGGCCGTTGGTGGCGTTCACGCGCTGGCGGGCACCGCGACCCGGGCCGGCAGGTTGTACAGCTTCCGCGCGTTGCCGCACATCAGCGCTTCCTCGAAGCCGGCCGGCAGCTCGGTGTCTGGCAGGCACTGATCCGGCGCGTCGAAGTCCCAGTGCGGGTAGTCCGTCGCGAACATCAGCTTCTTCTGGAGCCAGGGCGCCTGCTCCAGCAGCTGCACGAACTGGTGCGGGACCGGCGGCTCCTCCATCGGCTGGGTGGTCAGCCAGAAGTGCTCCGCGAAGTACTCGGACGGCTTGCGCTGAAGCTTCGGCACCTCGCCGCGCAGCTTCGACCACGCCGCGTCCATCCGCCAGCACAGCGACGGCACCCAGCCGAACCCGCCCTCGATCAGCACCACCTTCAGCTTCGGGAACCGCTCGAAGATCCCCTCGAAGATGAAGCTGGCAACCTGCGTGTGGAACGCCGTGGACTGCCCGGTGTGATCCTCGATGTAGTACGAGGGCCAGCCCGAGCCGGTCGTGGGCGCGCCGCCCTGACCGCCGACGTGGATGCCGAGCGGCAGGCCGTACGCCTCGGCGGCTTCGTAGATCGGCCAGTACTTCGGCCGGCCGAGCGGCTCGCTGGTCCGCATCGCCATCATCAGCTGCACAAAGCCCTTATAGCTGCCGCGCCGCTCGATCTCGGCCACGGACATCGGGCCGTTCTCGTACGGGATCACCAGGCCAGAGCGCAGGCGCGGCTCCGGCTCCATCCACTCCGCGATCTGCCACTCGTTGATGGCGCTAGAGAGGGCCTGCCCATACTCAAGATTGCGCATGCTGGCGGCGCCCATCAACGGCTGGAGGATGCCGTACTCGAAGTCCCAGGCATCCAGCAGCTGGGTCCGCATGAAGTCCAGGTCGGACCCCGGAGGCCCACCGTTCGGCGGGTAGGAGTCCATGCGGGAGGCGTTCGGGTAGGTGCGGGGGACGCTCATGCCGGTGAAGCCGCGCCCGCCGAAGGTCTGGTGATGGTGGCGCCACTCCTCCGAGAGGAAATGCTTGTCCAGGGCGCGCGGCGACTTCAAGGTCGGGTGGATGTCGCCGTCGATGACGGGATACTTCGTGCGCCGACGATCGGTGTTGGTTTGCGCGAGCGCCACAGTCATCAATGCGCCTCCTTCGGCAAATTCACTTCGAGAATCCGTAGAACGCACGGGCGTTCTCGGAGAGGATTCTGGAGCGCTGCTCGTCGGTCAGGCCGGCTGGCAGCGCCTCCTCGGGCGTGTCGAAGTGCCAGTGCGGGTAGTCCGTCGAGAACATCAATAGACTGTCCGAGTCGATCTGCTCGAAGATCTGCTGCACGATGACCGGATCGCGCGGCAGGTCGAGCGGCTGGAGCGAGAAGCGCATCCGGTCCTTGATGTACTCGGACGGCAGGTCGCGCACCCACGGCGTCTCGCGCCGCAGCCCCTTCCAGACCTTGTCGAAGCGCCAGAAGAAGCCCGGCAGCCACGACCAGCCGCTCTCGATCATCGAGAAGCGCAGCGAGGGGAACTTGTCGAGGGTGCCCTCGGAGACCAGGCTCAGCAGCTGCGAGTGGAAGATGTGGGCCATGTCCACATATTCCTCGATGTAGTGCGACGGCCAGCCCGCCGAGGTGATCGGGAGGCCGGACGCCCCGCCGAACTGCACGCTCGCCACCAGGTTGTGGCGCTCGATCGCCTCGAAGACCGGCCACCAGCGCCGCTGCCCGTATGGCGACTGCGCGATGACCGGCAGCATCACCTGGACGATGCCCGGGTGGTCCCCAATGCGGTCGATCTCGGCGGCGGCCATCTCCGGCACGCGCATCGGGATCAGCATCGTGGCGCGCAGCCGCGGCTCCTGGGTCAGCCACTCGGCGATCAGCCAGTCGTTGACGGCGCGGGCCATCGCGGCGGCGGTGTCCGGCGCGTTGATGCTGTCCACGCTGTACGAGCAGTTGAGGATGCCGATCTCAACGTTCCAGGGATCCAGCACCTGTTCCTGGATCAGCTGCAGCGTGGAGGCCGGCGGGCCGCCCTCCGGCGGACGAGTGCCGGCCAGAGCGCTGGTCGGCGCGCCGAGCGGATACGAGGTGTCCGTCGGCCCCTTGAAGGCGGACGTCGTGATGTACTCCTGCCAGTGGGCGGTCAGGTATGGAAAGAGTGCCCGGGGTGAAGGTACGTTGCAGTGGATGTCAGTGTCGATCACCGGCTGCCCGAAGTCGAGTCCTCCCGGAACCGGCGGCGCAACTGGGTAAACCCCCGAGTCCGCCATTACGCTGCCCCCTTCGCTCGTGTCGGCAGCTTATACAGCGCCCGCGCGTTCTCGGCCATCACCTGGGTCTCGAAACCGTCCGGCAGCTTGACCTTTGGCAGCGCCTCGTTCGGATCGTCGAAGTCCCAGTGCGGGTAGTCAGTCGCGAACATCAGTTTGTCCTGGAGCCAGGGCGCCATGTCCAGCATCTCCAGGAACTGCTCCGGGACCGGCGGCTCCTCCATCGGCTGGGTGGTGACCCAGAAGTGCTCCGCGAGATACTCGGACGGCGCCCTCTTCAGGTGAGGTACTTCGACCTTCAGCTTCTTCCAGGCCGCGTCCAGCCGCCACCCGAGGACCGGCAGCCAGGCGAACCCACCCTCGATCAGCACGATCTTCAGGTTCGGGAACTGCTCGAAGACGCCCTCGGCGATGTAGGAGATGACCTGCGACTGGAACGCCGTGCTCATGCCGGCGTGGTCCTCGACGTAGTAGGTCGGCCAGCCGGCCCCGGTGATCGCATGGCCGCCCTGCCCGCCGAAGTGGATGCCGATTGGGAGACCGCGGGCCTCAGCCGCCTCGTACATCTTCCAGTACTTGCGGCGCCCGAGCGGCTCGCTGGTGCGGATCGCCAGCATCAACTGGACGAAGCCGGGATGATCGCCCAGCCGCTCGATCTCCTTCGCCGTGAAGTCGCCGTCCTCGTACGGCACCACCAGGCCGGAGCGCAGGCGCGGCTCTGGATCGAGCCAGGTCTCGATCTGCCAGTCGTTGATGGCGGAGGCGTGGGCCGCCGACCACTCGAGATTCCGCAGCCCGCCGGACCCGAGCAGCGGCTGGAGCACGCCGAAGTCCAGGTCGTAGGCGTCCAGCAGCTGATACCGCATGAAGTCGAGGTCAGATCCCGGCGGCTTGCCGCTCGGCGGATGCGAGTCGGTGCGGGCGGCATTCGGGAACGCTCTCGGGTAGTACGAGCCAGCGAAGCCGCGCCCGCCCACGCTCTTGCGGTACTCCTGCCAGCGCCTCGACAGGTACTTGTCGATGTCGCCGGGGCTCTGCATGTTCGGGTGGATGTCGCAGTCGATCACCGCGTGGCGCGGCTTCGGGCGCGCGACGTCGGAGCGCTCCGCTGTCAGAACCATCCGTGTGCCTCCCCTGGGGGCGCAATGAATTGCGCCCGTACCAGGACGGTGACCTTGTAGGGGCGCGATTCATCGCGCCCCGGGAGTGAGGAGTTGTCAGTGCAATCGGTAAAAGCTTCGCGCGTTCTCGGAGAGGATTTTACGCCGCTGCTCGGGAGAAAGTCCCTCCGGCACGGCCTCCTCGGGCCGGTCGAACTGCCAGTGCGGGTAGTCCGTCGAGAACATCAGCAGCTCGTCCGACCCGAGCTGGTCGAGAAGCATCAGCATGTGCTTCGGGTTGGGCGAGGCGTCCAGCGGCTGCAACGAGAGCTTCATCCGCTCGCGGACGTACTCGGAGGGCGGCTGGGTGTTCCAGGGCACCTCACGTCGGAGCCCCTTCCAGTCCTTGTCGATCCGCCACAACAATGACGGTAGCCAGGTCCAGCCGCCCTCGATCATGGCGATCCGCAAGGTCGGGAAGTGGTCGAAGACGCCCTCGACGCACAGGTTGAGGATCTGGGTCTGATAGACCTGGGACATCCCGACGTACTCTTCGAGGTAGTAGGACGGCCAGCCGGCACCGGTCGGCGGGTTGCCGGGCGCCCCGCCGAACTGGAGGCTGACCACCAGGTCGTGCTTGCAGGCGGCCTCGAAGATCGGCCAGTAGCGGCGGTGCCCGTACGGCGCTTCGGACACGACCGGCAGGTTGACCTGCACGACGCCTTTGTGTCCTCCGACCCGCTCGATCTCCTTGGCGGCCATCTCCGGCACCCGCGACGGCACGACGATCGAGGTCCGCAGCCGCGCGTCCCGCTCGACCCACTCGTGGATGACCCAGTCGTTGACGGCTGCCGACATCGCCGCGGCCGTATCGGGGTTGTGGAGGCTGTCCGTCGCGTACGAGCAGTTGAGGATGCCGACCTCAGTGTTCCAGGCGTCCAGCACCTGCCGCTGCACCAGCTCGAGGCTGGATCCGGGCGGTTCGCCGTTCTCGGGTCGGGTGTTCGGCAGCGCAGAGGTTGGCGCGTTAGGCGGGTACGCCGTGTCAGTGGCGCCTTTGAACGCCGAGTAGGTGACGTACTCGCGCCAGTGCGTGGACAGGTGCGGAAAGAGCGCCCGATAGGAGGGGACGTTGCAGTGAATGTCCACGTCGATGACGGGCTGGCCGAGGTCGATGCCTCTGGGCGCCAGGGCCGTCGCACTCTGATCCATGCAGGCTCCTTACGATGAGCGCAGGCGGGGTCGCTTCTAGTGTAGCGCGGTCCACGGCGGCGGGCAGGTTAGGGTGGTCAGTTGCAACGATGGATGCCTGGAAACCTGCCCCTACCGTCAGGACGCCGACTGCCTGACGACGACATACGGACGGTTGGAGAACGTCTCATCCAATCCCGGATACAACCACGCCTGGGTCGGGCCGTCCCGCAGCTCGAAGTGGTACTGGATCGGGTACGGCGTGTCCGTCGCCGAGGCCGGGATCGTGCCGTAGAACTGGCCGTGACTCCCCTCCATCTCGACGGTCGCGTAGCCGAGCGCCTGGTTCAGCGGCCGACAGAGCAGCCGCACGGTGAGGCTCGACGTGTCCGTCTCCGCGAACAGGCTGACCCGCAGCGGCTGGCCGCGCTCGAAGGTGGCCGGCGGCGTGTGCTCGTACGAGACGGCCGGGGGCGGCGTTTCGAGGCTGGTGAGCGGCGCGAGGTCCGCCGACGAGTCGCCGGCCGCGTCCGTGACCCGGGCCAGCTCCGCGCGCATGTCGCCCAGGTCGTCCTCGATGGCCGCCAGCCGATCCGACCAGTGCCCCCGCAGGAACGGCTCGCCGCCGACCGTGATGTCGTCGCGGTAGCTCTGGCCGGCCGTGATGGCATCGACCCAGGCACCCTGCGCCGCTTCGTACGCCGCGACTGCCTCCGCGAGCAGGCGCACCTCGTCGGTCCGCTTGTACAGCGCGTACCCGACCCCGGCCCGCAGCTTCGCCGCGAAGAACCGCCCGAGCGCCGTCTGGATGCTGACGTCGGCGACGAGACGGCGGAATTCGACCGCCACCGGATCGGGAGTCGCGGCGCGGGCGTCGGCCAGCAGCGCGATGGCCCGCTCCGCGAGCGCATCGAGCTGCGCGGCCACCCACAGCGGCGAATAGCGACCGTCCCGATGGCCGGCTACGAGCTGGTCGGCGTACTCCTCGACGGTGGTGAAGAGGCCGGGATCGTGAGGGCTGACCGTGCCGAACCGCTTGGGGTCGGGCGTGTCGCGGTAGTGGTTCGGGCGGCCGGCCTCCAGGATCGGCATGTTGGTGTACACCTCGGGCCAGAAGCGGTTGTTGGCGGCCGAGGGCATGTGCGCCGAGGTCAACAATGGCAGGATACGACTGGCATTGGCGAGCGCGGCCTCGGCGGCAGGGCTGGCCGTCCCGAGCTCCGCCAGGCTGGCACGTCGCCACACATCGGCGTCGGCGTTCGGGTTGTATAAGAGCCGCCCGAACACCCGGAAGGTGTAGAGATACTTCTCCCAGGCGCCGCCCGCCGGCTGGAGCGTCTTGTCGGCGTAGGCGTCCCGCCCGCCCGGCAGCCCGGAGCCGCGCCGGCCCTTGAAGGAGAGCGGCTCCATCACCTCGACGCCGAGGCAGCCGGCCAGCGTGCCCTCCCGGCCGATGCCAGCAGCCAGGGCCGGATCGCCCCAGAGCAGCAGCCGCTGCGTGCCCGGCCAGATCCGGTAGAAGACGCCGTACGGGCGATCTTCCGGAAGGAAATCGGCGTAGCCGTAGCGGGTGTACCGGAGGTCAAAGGCGCTCCGGTTCATCAGATTCTCGACGAAGTGGTCGCCCGCTCCGACCGCCGCCACGTCCGGGCGATGCTCGCTCGGGCGGATCGCGAGCTGGTGGCCTGGCAGGCCCATGTGCTCGGCGGTGTACTTCGGCGAGATGTTGACCTCGAGGCCGGTCTTCAGGGCCACGTCGATCATGGCGCGGTCCACGCCCTTCGGGTGGAGGTCCAGCTCGACCGCGCGGCCACAGCTGGCGACGCCCTGGAACACCTCGTCCCAGAACCCCTCGTTGCCCTCGGTGACGCCGCTCTCGCCGTGCACTCTGAGGGTCACGCCAGCAATGGCGGGACACGCCTGAAGCACCATCCGGAGCGCGTCTCGGCAGTACGCCGCGTGGTTCTCGGAGGTCAGCCCCTCGGTCAGGTGGCTGGCGTTCGGGCTCTCGGCCCACTCGTAGCCGTGGGTCCAGATGCCGAGCTGGAAATGGATGCCCCTGGCAGCAGCCTCCTCCGCAACGTACCGCAACGTGTCCAGGTTGCGCTGCATCTCCTCGGCGGGCAGCGGCTGGCCGGTCTTCGTATCGATGGCCTTGACGGCGTACCCCGGCACGTCCACCAGGAACGGGTACGCAAACAACAGGTAGGCGTCCAACACCCCTCTGAGGAAGTCGTGGCCGATCCCGAACGCGATCTGGACCCGGTTGTAGCGATGGGTCGCCAGCATGGTCAGGTAGCGCTGCCAGCCTTTGCGGTCCAGGTACCAGGGCAGGTCTTCCACGTCGCTGCAGAACAGGCGGGTGATGCCTCGGATCGGGTTGGCCGGCCGCTCCACGACCGGCTCGGGGACCACGAGCGCGGCCAGCGGGTCGCCGGCGGCGTGCTCGGCGCGGTCAGCCAGCTCCAGCACGGCGTAGACGATGCCACGCGCATCCGAGCCGGTCACCAGCAGCACGTCCTGACCGTCAAAGCGGGTCGGGATGAGCGCCAGCGCTTCTGGCCCACGCGGGAGCACGACGCCGGCCCCGAGCAGCGTGGAGCGGGTGGCGGGCGCGAGCGGCCCGGCCACCAGCACGACGCGCGTGCCCGCCGCCACGCCGCCGAGATCGCTCGCGACTTCGACCGACACGCCGCGGTCAGCCAGCGTCTGGCGCAGCTGTCCAACGGCCCACTGGACCGGCCGCTCCCGCACGATGGGGTCTGCGCGATCCACCACCAGCCTCAGCGCCGCCTGCGACGACACGCTCACGATCCCACCCTCCCGATCCCCGCGCCGAGACGACCGGCTCATCTCAGAAACACGAGGCTGATCCTTACACGATTCTTTCAACGATGGTAGCTGGTCGGCCGCCCGACATTCTGGGCGACTATCCGCCTTCTGGAAGCCAGTGTGCAGCTGGTTCGGCACGATATGTGCTAGGCGTCCCAGAACTGCCTGACGCCGTCGCAGCGGACTGCCGTCGGGAAGCGCTGATCCGAGAATCGCCGACCGACCTTGCGCGCCGAGAAGCTGGTCCGTATGATGGCGTCGCTCTCGGGGACCCGGCACCCATGCGTCGCGTTCTCAGAAATTGAGATATCTCCTTTCTGCGATGTTGCAGATCGAGGTTTGATGTGGCAAAGAGTGCCAGTATGCCCACGGCGGTGACCCATAGCCGACGGTGGCTGCCGTCCGATCTCGAACGGCCGGACATCCTCGGGCCGATCCTGGTGGCGCCGGCCATCCTCTACATCCTGCTGATGGTCGGCTACCCGTTCCTGCTGGCGCTCTACCTGTCGATGAGCGACGCGAACGTGGCGACCGTCGGGCTGGGCAGCTTCGTCGGGCTGGACAACTTCGTCGCGCTGTTCCAGTCGCCGCCGTTCCTGACCGCTTTGCGCAACACGATCATGTTCACGGTGGTCTCGGCGGTCATCAAGGGCTTGCTCGGCACGACGCTGGCGTTCCTGCTGGCCGAGAACGTGCCCGGGACGCGGGTGTTCCGCTTCATCATCCTGCTGCCCTGGACCGTGCCGATCGTCCTCAGCTCGATCGCCTGGAAATGGGTGTTCGACACCCAGTACAGCATCATCAACTGGCTCGGGCACGCCGCCGGGCTGCTTCAGCGTGGCGTCAACCCGAACTGGCTCGGCGACCCGACCCTGGCGATCACCTCGATCATCATGGTGAACGTCTGGCGCGGCTTCCCGTTCGCGGCGGTCATCCTGCTGGCCGGTATGACCGCCGTCTCGCAGGACGTGCTGGACTCGGCCAAAGTGGACGGCGCCGGCCCCATCGTGCGGTTCCGCAAGATCATCGTGCCGATGATCGCGCCGGTGCTGTTCGTCGGCAGCCTCTACGACCTCGTCTTCACCCTGAACGACATGACGATCGTCTACCTGCTGACGCGCGGCGGCCCGGGCGACGTGACCCACGTGCTCTCGTCGTACGCGTTCCTGGTCGGCGTCCAGTCTGGTGCGCTCGGGCGGGGCGCGGCCATCGCGCTGCTGCTGTTCCCACTCCTGATGGTGGTCGTGTTCTTCGCGCTGCGGGCGCTGAAGAGAAGGGACATCTGACGATGGCCGTCGCCACGACGATCCAGACGCCGATCCGCCGCGCCTCGCGGATGCGGCTGGTCCGCAAGCGGGCGCCGATCTACGCCGGGCTGACGTTCTACGCGATCCTGGCCGGCCTGCCGATCTACTGGATGCTGATCACCACGTTCAAGCCGGACCGCGACCTGTACAACCTGGCGAACTTCCCGCTGTTCTTCAACTTTGGCAACGGGGGCGCCATCTCCGATCACGTCACGATGGACCACGTGACGTTCCTGTTCGTGCGGACCCAGTTCGTGGCCTGGGCGCGGAACACGGCGGTCGTCTGCGCGGTGGTGGTCACGATCACGCTGGCGGTGGCGATCCCGGCCGGCTACGCGCTGGCGCGGCTGCGCTTCCGGGGCGCTGAGTCGCTGACGATCGGCATCTTCCTGACCTATCTGGTGCCGACCACGCTGCTCTTCCTGCCGCTCGTCAAGGTCATCTCTTTCCTGGGGCTGTTTGACAAGCTCGGGTCGCTGATGCTGGCCTACCCGACCTTCACGATCCCGTTCTGCACCTGGCTGATGGCCGGCTTCTTCAAGACGATCCCGTTCGAGATCGAAGAGGCGGCGATGATCGACGGCTGCTCCCGGTTGGGGGCCGTCGTGCGGGTGATCCTGCCGCTGAGCGTGGCCGGGATGCTGACGGTTGCGATCTTCGCCTTCACCCTGAGCATGCAGGACTTCGTCTACTCGCTGACGTTCGTGTCGTCGTCCAGCGAGAAGGTCATCAACATCGGCGTGGTGACCGAGCTGATCCGTGGAGACGTCTTCTTCTGGGGCTCGTTGATGGCCGGCGCGCTTCTTGCCGGTATCCCAGTCGCCGTTTTGTACAGCTTCTTCCTGGACTACTTCATTCGCGGCATCACCTCCGGGGCGGTCAAGTAGGCCGCCCACGAACGACGGTCCACACCACGTCTCGGGCGGCGACGAGTGCCGCCTCGCTTCTCCCCCACGCTAGCCTCGATGACGGGCGCCCTGACGCGAGCGTCGTGTGTGACGCCGCGCCGATCTCGGTGGTGAGAAAGGTGGAGCTTCGTATGGAACCGCGTAGCCTGACATCCGGTCTCTCGCGACGCCGATTCGTGGGTCTTGCGCTGACGACCGTCGGGGCGTCGTTGCTGGCGGCGTGTGGCGGCAGCACCGCGCCTGCACCCACGACCGCGCCAGCCAAACCAGCGGAGGCGCCGAAGCCGACCGAGGCCGCGAAGCCGGCCGCTCCCGCCGCCGGAGCCTCGCCGGCAACTGCTGCCTCCCCAGCCGCCGGAGCCTCGCCTGCTGCTGGCGCCTCACCCGCTGCGGGAGCGTCTCCGTCCGCCTCACCAGCCGCGGGTGCAGCCCCAGCCGCGAAGCCGGCTGCCGCCGCGCCGGCCGGCCCGCTGCCGACCGCCAAGGCAGGAGCGTCGCTGAAGATCCTGGCCTGGAGCCACTTCGTGCCGGCCTACGACGAGTGGATGGACAAGTTCGCGGCGGACTGGGGCGCCAAGAACAAGGTCGAGGTCAAGGTCGACCACATCCGCAACGCCGACATCCCGGCCCGTCTCGCCGCCGAAGCGTCCGCTGGCGCGGGTCACGACCTGTTCGAGTTCCAGGCGGTCATCCAGACCCAGACCTACGCCGACCGCCTGGTGGACCTGACCG
This sequence comes from Chloroflexota bacterium, assembly GCA_046328125.1. Taxonomy (GTDB): domain Bacteria; phylum Chloroflexota; class UBA6077; order UBA6077; family JACCZL01; genus JADZEM01. The sequence continues at coordinate 29,894 of JAXLXF010000011.1, read as the reverse complement.
ACGTCGCGAACGCCGTCGGGCAGAAGTACGGCGGCTGGGTGGACACCGCGAAGAACATCGGGGTCGTCGAGGGCCAGTGGAAGGCCATGATGACCTACACCATCATGCAGCCGCACCTGTATCGGAAGGATTACTTCAAGGAGGTCGGCGCGGAGAAGTTCCCTGACGACTACATGACCCTGCTCGACCTCAGCGCCAAGCTGAAGGAGAAGGGGCACCCATGTGGCCTGCCGCTCGCGAACTGCAACGACGGCAACCACAACTGGCGCTCGGTGATGTACTCGTTCGGCGGGACCGAGCAGTCAGCGGACGGCAAGAAGGTGACGCTGGCCTCCGACGAGACGCTGGCGGCGATCAAGTACGGCGTGGACCTGTTCAACAAGGGGATGACGGACGAGGTCTTCTCCTGGGATGACACTGGCAACAACCTGCTGCTGCTCTCGGGGCGCGGCTCCTGGGTGGACAATGCCACCAGCGCCTACATCACCGCTCGCAACCAGGCGCCGGACGTCTACAACAACTCGGCGATCGCGCTACAGCCGAAGGGTCCGGGCTCGAAGGGGGCGCGCCGCAACGGCGTTGACTGCAACGCCTGGGCGGTCTGGAAGTGGGCGAATGACCCGGACACGGCCAAGGCGTTCATGGTGGACTGGTACGCCCAGTGGCAGGAGTGGGGGAAGATCTCCAGCGGCTACAACAGCCCGCCGCTGCTGGACATGTGGAAGAAGCCGATGCCCGGCCTGGAAGACCCGAACTTCCAGATCATGCAGGACTGGCGCGACGTGGCGTTCGTGGCAGGCTACGAGGGGCCGTTCAGCTCGGCCATCGAGGAGGTGAACGCCACGTTCGTGCTGCCCAACATGTTCCTACGGGCGGTGCGCGGTGAAGCGCCCGACGCCGCGATGAAGTGGGGCGAGTCCGAGTACAAGCGGATTTTCCAGAAGCACGGGATCGCCAACCCGTAGGTACCCTCACCCCCCAGCCCCCTCTCCCTAACCGCGGGAGAGGGGGAGCTAGCTCGTATCCTCTCCCCTCTCCATTGCGATGGAGAGGGGCCGGGGGTGGGGCCTATCCCGTGATCTCATCCAGGATGGCGGCCCAGCGGTCGCGCCAGAGGGTCTTGACGTCCGGCGTGCCGAAGTCCAGGGTGAACGGGCCGGAATAGCCGCGCTCGGTCAGCTTCCTGAACACATCGGCGAAGTCCACGATCCCCTCGCCGGGCAGGAAGTGCTCCTCCCACTCGCCGTTGGTGTCGTGGAGGCGGACGTGGCCGATGTTGTCCGCCCCGAACGCCGCCAGGAAGCCCTCGAAGCGGTCCGGGACCAGCATCGCGTGGCCAACGTTGCAGGCCCACTTCAGTTTGGGCGACGACACCGCCCCGAAGAACCGCTGCATCTCGGCGACGGTGTGGGGGATGTAGTGGATCTCGGCGTGCTCCGGCTCGAAGTTGTGGTTCTCGAAGTGGAGCTCCAGATCCCGCTCCTCGGCCAGCTGCACGGCCAGCTTCAGGCGCTCGATCGACGCCGCGAACCGCCCCTCGACGTCTGACGAGAAGTGGAAGCCGCCGTGCGAGATCAGGTGCGTCCCGCCGAGCGCCTGCACCAGATCCAGGTTCTGGCGCAGGTACTCGTCGGCGGCGGCAGCCATGACCGGCGTGATCTCGGCCATGTTGACCCCCGACGACGCGTGGATGCCGATGGCCAGCCCGCGCTCGACGACCAGCGCCCGCACCTGCGCGATGCGGTCAGGCGTGAACGTGCCCGGGTAGTTGGCTCGGGTGTCGGCGTTGAAATCGACCCGCCTGAAGCCATGCTCCAGGGCGTACTCGATGGCCTGCTCCAGCGGCCACGATCCCGGCCCGGAGAAGACGAAACGGCTGGCGTTGTCCATTACCGCGCGGCGTCCAGCGCCTGGAGCTGGCGCGCGATGAACGACTTGATCGCCAGCACCGAGCGATCCGCGTTCGGGCCGGGATCGCGCATGTAGCCGTGCCCGCCACCCGGGTAGAGGGCGAGCTCGATCACTCCGCCGGCCTTGCCATACGTCCCGGCGAACTTCTCGGCCATACCGGGAGTCAGCACGTCGTCGTCGGCGCCCTGGAGCAGCAGCGACGGCGGCATCACGACCTCTTCGCCTCGCTCCAGCATCAACTGCGGGTTGCCGTCGGTCATGGCAGCCTCGTCGCCCCAGTAATTGTGATGATTCTCGACCATCCCATCTCGACCGAGCCCCTTGGAGTACCGGTAGCGGGAGAGCGGGTCGATGACCGGCCAGGCCATGATGACGTAGGAGACGCTGGCGTCCAGGCTCGGGTCCGCGTCGAACGGGATCGAGGCGAAACGGGGATCGGCCGGCTTCATGGCGCTGAGCATGTTCATGTGGCCGCCGCTGGAATACCCGATGCTGCCGATCCCCTCGGCGGTCGCGTTGAATGCGCCGGCATGGTGCTTCAGCCAGCGCGTCGCGTAGTTCACGTCGGCGATGGAGAGCGGGTAGCGGCCCTCGGCGCCCAGGCGGAAGTCGATGGCGGCCACCACGATGCCGCTCTCGGCGACGGCCTGGTTCAGCGGCTCGTTTTGGAGACGGTCGCCGTTGTTCCAGGCGCCGCCGTGAACCTCCAACAGGGCCGGGAACGGGCCGGGGCCTTGCGGCTGGTAGACGCGAGCCTGCCAGCTCGTGGTGCCATCGTGCCGGTACTCGACGTCGCGGCTGGTAACCTCAAACCTGTTGGCCGGGTTGTAGAGCTCGCTCAGGCGAGGGAGCGTCGTCGTTCCAGAGGCCGCGCTGCGCTGTCCGGTCGTCATCGTGCCATCTCCCCTTCGATGCTGGCAGGCTGAAGCATCCAGTCCAGACGACAGGATGGCGCACGCGGTGGGACGGATGCCAGGAAAGCCCCACCCCCAGCCCCTCCCCACTGCGGTGGAGAGGGGAGCAACCTTCTCATCTCCCCCTCTCCATCGCAATGGGGAGGGGGCTGGGGGGTGGGGCTTCGGCTCTAGACCGGCTTCAGCGGCTCGTGGGGCTCCGGTGGCAGCTCGACGTGGATGGCGTCGCCGGGGCGGACCTCGCCGTCCGCAAGCACGATCCCCATGATGCCGGCCTTGCGGATCAGGTTGCCGTCGGCGTCCTTGTCGAGAGTCGCCGCCATCAGCCCGTCCTGGACTCCGTTGAGCTGACCGCACGGGTTGCGCAGGCCGGTGATCTCCACGACAGCGGTCTCGCCGAGACGCAGGCGCGTGCCGGTCGGCAGGCCGAGCAGGTCGAGACCGCGCGTGGTGACGTTCTCACCCATGATGCCCGGCCCGACGTTGAAGCCAGCCGACGTGAGCTCGTCGATCAGCTCGGCGTGGATCAGGTGAACCTGGCGCAGGTTCGGCACGGTCGGGTCGATCTTGACCCGCGAGCGGTGCTTGACCGTCTCGCCCAGGTGCGCGTCCCCCTCGACGCCGAGCCCCGTGAGCAGCCGTACGCTTTCGAGATTCGGCTTGGAGAACGTGTGCGTGCCACTCTTGCTGACCGCCGTGACGACTCCGCCCATCAGTGTCTGCCCCCTTCGGTCCCCAGGTATCCAGGTATCCAGTCCTCATCTGCCTCGGGCGTCGTGATCCCGGCCTCAGGCCGAGAACAGCCGCCCGAGCTCGTCCACGAACCGCTCGCTGTCCACGATGTCCAGGCCGTACGCCGTGTCGCTCGGAACTGGCGCACGCGGGATCCTGGCGACGATCCAGCCCTCTTCGAGACCACGGCAGATCAACGGGTTGACCCGCTTGACGAACGCCGAGTAGGAGACGCGCTTCGGGCTGACGATCTCATACCACTCACGGCCCCGGTCGTCGGCGGTCCAGAGGAGCTCAATCAACTGCATGTGCCGGCGGTGCATGTCCGAGGCGTGCATGTCCGGCGGCGCGAACCAGGTGTCCACGAACGCCTCGAACGGCCCCATGCGGCGGAGCTCGCCCTGGCAGTCCGGACAGGTGGCGCCGTGGTCGGCCTTGGCCCAGAGCCGGTGGCCGCAATCGTGGCAGATCAGTCGTTCGAGGGGTGTGGTGGACATCGTCATCGGTATTGTGTCGTCAGTCCGCCGTCCACGGCCACGGTGTTCTGGCCTGTCTCCACCAGGGACACGCATACTTTCTGGTATGGCTCGCCCTCTTCCGCTTCTGGACTCGTCCGCATTCGAGGATGATGCCGTGCCGACGGGTGCGACGTCCGCGCTGCCGTGCGTGCTCGACCTCGATCTACCAGCGCTCCAGCAGGTGCTGGCCGACCTCGGGCAGCCCGCGTACCGAGCGAAGCAGCTGTTCAAGGCGCTGCACCATCGGCTGGTCGCATCGTGGGACGAGTGCCCGGACCTGCCGGCCCGCCTGCGCGCCGAGCTCGCGGAGCGCTACCGGGTCCAATCCGGCGAGCTGGTGGTGCAGGCGCTCTCGCAAGACGGCACCCGCAAGCGCCTGGTGCGGCTAGCGGACGGCCAGGACATCGAGACGGTGGCGATCCCAGCCACATCTCCAGAAGGGGCGAAGCGGCTCTCCGTCTGCGTCTCGACCCAGGCCGGCTGTGCGATGGCGTGCACCTTCTGCGCGACCGGGCGGATGGGTCTGGCCCGCAACCTGACGGTCGGCGAGGTGGTGGATCAGGTGTACGGCTTTGGCCGACATGACCCGTCCGCGCGGCCGACCCACGTGGTGTTCATGGGCATGGGCGAGCCGCTCGCCAACTACGCCACGACGGTCGGCGCGGTGCGGCGGCTCTCGGACCCTGACGGCCTGAACCTGAGCCAGCGGCGGATCACCGTCTCGACCAGCGGCCTGGTGCCCCAGATCCGGCGGCTGGCCGACGAGGGCCTCGAGATCACTCTCGCGATCTCGCTGCACGCCCCCACCGACGACCTGCGCGACGAGCTGATGCCGATCAACCGGCGCTTCCCGCTCCGAGAGCTGATCGCTGCCGCCCGCGTCTACGCCGAGCGCTCCGGTCGCCGCGTCAGCTACGAGTACGTGCTCTTGCGCGGCGTCAACGACCACCTGCTGCACGCCGACGACCTCGCCCGCCTGCTGCCGCGCAAGCTCTCCCACGTCAACCTGATTCCGTACAACGCCACCGACGCCGAGTATCAGCCGACGCCGCCATTGCTGGCGCGCGCCTTCCGGGATCGGCTGACCGAGCTGGGCGTCTCCGCCACGATCCGCGCCAGCCGAGGTCGTGACATCGCGGCGGCGTGCGGCCAGCTCAAGGCCGAGAACCGTCGGCCGATCCCGCCACGGCGGGCGCAATGACGCGGGCGCAAGGAATCGCGCCCCTGGACTCTGGCGGTTCGGGGCAAAAGTAACAAGAGGGACGAGCTGGCTGAAGGCACCGCGGACCCCAGCTGCGCGATGGTTGGGAGCAGCTCGAAGCTGACACTCAATAGTAGATCGTGCGAGTGCGGTGGTACGGCTTCTTGATGGCGCGGCCCTGGGCGTCGCTCCAGAGCAGCCAATCGACCTCGAAGGCGCGCATTGAGGGGCCGGGGCGACGGCGTTCGAGAGCCTGGCGCAACAGCTCGCAGCCCCAGATCGTGCCGGCTCTGATCTCAACCTCGCGCGGGTCGCCCGGCGGGATCAGCTGCTGGCGGTCCACTGTCTCGGCGAGGGACGGAGAGTAGACCAGGATGCCGGCCTCGCGAAGCACCTGGGGGATCTTGTAGTCCGCGAACGCGGTCAGCCGGTCCAGATCGTCGAACGCCCCGAGCCCCTGGCCGTGGTAGATGCCGTGCAAGTCGCTGACCAGGATCTGGGCACGCTTGTAGAAGGCGACTGGCTGGCCGTCATAGGTGGCCGTGTCGTCGAACGAGGGGAAGCGGCGGGCAACCTCCTGAACCAGCCGCTCGCCGGAGCCACCGGCCGCCGCCACGACGTGCGCGAACGAGCCGCCCGCATCTCGGATGCCCTGCCCGACTTCGCGGAGGTGGGCGATGCGGGATTCCAGGAGCGGGATCTCGTGCTGGCCGGCGAAGAGGGCGCGCGCGGCTGACTCGTCACAGGCGACGAGGTAGGCCGGGTCCAGGAGAGGGATGCCGGCCTCCAGCGCGCGGCGCAAGCAGGCCGCCAGCGCCCAGTAGCCATCCAGCAGTTGGCCCCCATACTCGACGCGCCAGCGCGGCTCGCCCCAGAAGCAGAAGTTGAGCGCGTCCAGCACCAGCACGTAGTCGGCGGCGCGAGGCGAGTCCGGCTCCTCGGGCCACCAGTGCGGCCAGACGCGCCACTCGGGGGCCTCGGCGCCCCGATCCGCGAGCCGGGCAGCCAATGCGTCTACCGCCTGGTGGTCGATGGCAACGTTCCACGCCCGATCCATGACGCGGCGGGTCGAGTCGAGGACGCCTAGCACCTAGCGTTGACCCAAGCCACAACTTCGGGAATCGACCAAGCTCGTTCGTGGAGCGCGGCCATCCTGGCCGCTCCGGGCGCACCAACCGGCGCTACGAACAATGCTCTCTGGTGCCCCCACCGGGGCGGCCAGGATGGCCGCGCTCCACGGGCACGTTCCGGGCTTACCCGCCGTCGTGTCGTCGGTCACCACGCGGTCAGGCCGCCGAGGACGAGGCCCGGTCGCGCTCCCAGAGCGGCCAGGCGAGCGGCAGCAACAGCAGCCAGGGCGCCTGCTGGAGCAGCTGCCAGAGCAGCGTCAGCGGCTCATATACCAGGGGGCGCCCGACGACCACGCTGGAGACGGCGAGCAGCTGGGCCGCCAGCGTCGAGAGCCAGCTGCCATCCCCGACGGCGGCATTGAGCCATGAGAGCGCCGCCGCGTACGCCACCAGGACGGCCGCCAGCAGCAGGTAGGACATCATCGTCACCGGCCCGCTCATCCCCAGTCCGGCCGATTCTGTCGCCGGCGTGCCGGGCCACGGCATCCCGGGCATCGAGACGCCGGGCACCGGGAGCTGGTAAGCGGGAGCCGGCAGCGGCAGAACCGGCACGGCGGTCGCCTGGAGGATAGCGGCCAGGATCGCGGCCTGGACATCGGTGGATGGCTCGACCACCAGCGACGGCCTCAGCATCGCGTCGAGGTCGTGCTCCCAGGCCGGCGGGCCGGGCGGCTGGTCCCAGAGCGACTGATCTCGGAGCTGCCGTGCGTCCATCAGCAGCCTCCGGGGGCGGCGCGGAGCCCGAGCTCCGGCCGCAGCAGGATGGCGAGCCGCTCCTTGCCGCGCCGAATGTGGCTCTTGACGGTGTTCAGCGGCACGCCCATCACGTCGGCGATGTCCTCGTAGCGCATGTCCTCGAAGTAGTGTAACGTCAGCGCCAGCCGTTGCGCGTCGGGCAGCTTCGAGACTGCCACCCGCACGGTCTGTGCCTCCTCGACGCGCTCGACGCTGCCGGCCACGTCGTCGATGGGGTCGTCGCTCGGCAGGTCGAGGTTCATGCCCTCGTCGTCCAGACGGATCGGCGGGGCGCCCCGTCGCCGCATCCGGTCGATGCCGAGGTTCACGACGAGCCGGTACAGCCAGGTGGTCAGTTTGGTCTCGCCTCGGTACGAGCCGATCGACCGGATGAACCGGATCAGGGCGTCCTGGGTGAGGTCGGCGGCGTCGGTGGGGTCGTGGGTGATGCTCATCGCGATGCTGTACACGTAACGCTGCTGCTCGGCGACGAGCGCGGCAATCGCCGCCCGGTCACCGGCCTGGGCACGTCGAATGGTCTCCGATACGGGCTCCGCCATGACCGAGGTCGTGTCCGCTCCCAGAGATGAGACGCCAGCCCGTCGGAGATTGTTGCATGGGCTGGGATCGCGCAGACGTGGATGTGTCACCATGCGCTTGCCCCGCATCGGGTGCCTCGGTGGTGGCAGGTTGCGGGGGGCAGCGCGGACAATGCCAGCGCGGTCCCGGCCAGCGGGGATCGGTGGCCGCCGAGGAGGAATGCCGTCATGCCGACGATCGACTCCCAGGTCCACGCGTACGAACGCAACCACCCGGGTCGCCCGTGGCACGCCGTCCTGGCCGGCCCGCCAGAGGTCACCGGCGACGACATGGTCGCGGCGATGGACGCCGTCAAGGTAGACGGCGCGATCCTGGTGTCGCCGTTCGCGCTGTACCGCTTCGACGCCAGCTACGCGCTGGAGGTGTACGCGAAGCATCCGGACAGGTTCGGCCTGGTCAAGCCGGTCGACCCGAACGATCCGAACGTGGCGGACGTGATCGCGGACTGGAAGGCCACGCCAGGCACGGTCGCCGTGCGGATCATGTTGAACGCCGAGGTCTCGCCAGACCCGGCCGACCCCGGCGTCAATCGCGTGCTGGCCGCTGCCGCCCGTCATTCGCTGCCGGTCAACCTGCTGGCCTGGGGGCGGGTGGATCAGGCCATCGGGCTGGCGGAGCGTAACCCGGACACGCAGCTGGTGATCGACCATCTGGCGCTGCAGCAGCCGTTCGCGCCGCCGCCGCCAGCCGAGCCGTTCGCCGCCCTGCCGAAGGTGCTGGAGATGGCCGCCCAGCCGAACATCGCGATCAAGGTCAGCGGCGCCTGCACCCTCTCGCACCAGCCGTTCCCCTATCCTGACATCTGGGACTCGCTGGCGCGCGTCTTCGATGCATTCGGGCTGGAGCGCTGCCTGTGGGGCACGGACTGGACGCGGGCGGTCTCCCTGCTGACCTACGAGCAGGGCGTCGAGGCGTTCCGCGTCACCGACCGCCTCTCGGACAGCGACCGCGAGGTCCTGATGGGCGGCTCGACGGCGCGCGTCTACAACTGGTCGCCCGGAAAGCGCTGAGTGCCGAGAGCCGCGTAGCACGCTGCATTCCGAAACACGCTACGCGACCGATCGGTCTTCGCGGGAGATTCGGCGACCGTCCCTGGGAGCGCGGCCATCCTGGCCGCCCTGCCGAACGAAGCGGCCAGGATGGCCGCGCTCCCAGGGGCGGTCGTACGCTAGCTCGCGGATGGGGCGCGGATGCTGGCGAGGTTGACGTTGACGACGGCCGGGCGGCGGCTGGCAAAGGCCCGCTCCAGGGCTGGCCCCAGCTGCTCCGGCCGCTCGACGTACTCGCCGTGCGCGCCGAGGTCGGCAGCTACCCGGTCGTAGCGGGTGGGGAGGAGGTTCGCGGCGACGAGGCGGTCCGGGCCGTACACCTCGCGCTGGCGGTGGCGCTCGGTGGCCCAGCCGGCGTCGTTGCCGACGACGATGACGGCCGGCAGGTTGTGGCGCACCGCCGTGTCCAGCTCCATACCGTGAAACCCGAACGTGCCGTCTCCCACGAACGCCACCGAGCGCGCGTTCGGCTTTGCGAGGGTCGCGGCGAGCGCCAGCGGGATACCCGGCCCGAGCGCTCCAAGCTTGCCGTTGGTCAGAAACTCGTACGGGCCGCCGCCGAACCGCCACCTGGCCCAGCGTACGAAGTCGCCGCCGTCCAGCGCGATGCAGTCGCCGGGTCGGACAAACTCGCGGACGGCCGCCATCACCCGCATCGGGTGGACGGGCGTCTCGTCGGAGATCTCCAGTGGGCGGGTCCGCTCGATCTGGGCCTCGCGGCTCGCCTGGAGCTCGTCGCGCCAGGCCGTGCGCAGCCACCGCCGCTCGCCGGCCGCATCGCGCAGTTGCCCGAGCACCGTTCGCGGGTCGCCGACGATCCCCAGGTCGATCCGCCGATTGTGGCCGAGCCAGCTCGGGTCAGGGGCGATCTGAACGACCTTCGCGGTGGGCGAGACAGTCTTCTCGTCCAGGAAGCTGACCGCGAAGTCGAGCCGTCCGACCAGGATCACCAGATCGCACTGTGGGAGCATCCGAGGGAGACCGTGCAACGACGGCTCGGGCAGGCCGACTGGGCTGTCGATGGGCAGGTACGGCAGCTTCATGTGGTGGGAGAGCTCGCCAAGATACGCGCCGGCCGGCCCACGCGTCGCCGAGGGGCCGACGAGCATCATGGGGCGCTCGGCGGCCTCCAGGAGGTTGACGAGCTGGACGATCTGCCCCTCGGGCGCGGCCTGGGGCAGCCGCTCGAAGTCGGCGGCCACGGGCATCGGGACGGCGTCCTCGTCGATGGTCTGGTGCAGCACGTCGTACGGCAGCGTCAGGTGGACCGGCCCGGGCACGCCGCTCGTCGCCACTCGGAGCGCCCGTGCCACGAAGGCCGGCACCTCCTCGGCGGTCCTCGGCATCCAGGCGCCCTTACAGATCGGCCGGATCATCGAGAGCTGGTCCATCTCCTGGAAGCCGCCCCGCCCGATGTTCGGCACCTCGGCGCCGCCGCTGATGAGCAGGACCGGCGACTCGCTGTTGAGGGCCGTGGCGACGCCGGTCAGGGCGTTGGTGTGACCCGGCGCGGCGGTCACCAGCGCCACGCCGGTCCGACCGGTCAGGCGACCCCAGCCGTCGGCCATGTGAACGGCGGCGTTCTCGTGGCGGGTGTCCACGAACTGCAAGTCGGCGTCGATGCCGGCATCGTAGATCGGCAGGATCTGGTGTCCGGACAGCGTGAAGACCGGCCCGACGCCCCCGAGCCGCAGCGCCCGCGCCAGCAAGGTCGCACCGTTGATCCTGGCCATCGTGAGTCGCCCCCTCTATCGTTCAGTACAGTTCGGAGCATGATAGCGAGGATGCCCCCACCCCCAACCCCTACCCCGTGCGCAGGGGAGGGGAGCATGTGAAGAGTGGCAGCAAGGAGGTAAGACGATGGCAGTGATAGAGGGCTGGGTCGGGCGGTTCTTCGAGGACTTCGAGGTTGGGGACGTCTTCCGCAGCCACATCGGGCGGACGATCACCCAGGCCGACAACATCTGGCTGACGCTGCTGACAAACAACACGAACCAGATCCACTTCAACGAGCATTACGCGTCGTTCACGGAGTTTGGGAAGCCACTGGTCAACAGCGCCATCACCATCGCCATCGTGGCCGGCCTGGGCGTGACCGACACCAGCGAGAACGGCTTCGCGCTCGGCTGGGACGAGATCAAACTGCCCAACCCACTCTTCGACGGCGACACGCTCTACTCCGAGAGCGAAGTCTTGGAGAAGCGAGAGTCGAAGTCGCGGCCCCAGTGGGGGATCGTGAAGTTCCGCTCGCGAGGGATCAAGCAGGACGGTACCGTCGTGATGGAGTACTCGCGGAGTGTGATGGTCTGGAAGCGGGAGCACGCCCCGACCCACAAGCACTTCCCGGAGCCGAAGCTGAATCCGGACGGCTCCCCCCAGGTGGTCCGATAGGAGAGTTGTGAGGCTCGCCCTTTGTCATCCTGCGGCTCCTCCCTGTCATCCTGAGCTCGCGAAGGATCTCACAGCCCAGCCCGGCTCTCAGGGAGTTGCGCTACATTGATGGGAGATCCTTCGCGAGCTCAGGATGACAGCGGGGACTTGACCCCGAAGAGAACCGAGCGTTGCGGCGGAGGATAGGTGAGATGAGCGGAGAGCTGGCTGGCAAGGTCGCGGTGGTGACGGGCGCGGGGCAGGGGATCGGCAAGGCGCTGGCGCTCGGGCTGGCCGGGGCCGGCGCGGCGGTCGTGGCGACGGACGTCCTGGGCGAGAACGCCGCTGCCACCGCGCAACAGATCGTGGCGAACGGCGGGCGGGCGCTCGGGATGCGGGTGGACGTCTCGAAGCGCGCCCAGGTGCAGGCGATGATCGACGGCGCCCTGGCCGAGCTGAACCGGGTAGACATCCTGGTCAACAACGCCGGCGTCTTCCCGCGCGGCATGGTCCTGGAGCTGGAGGACGAGACCTGGGACGCTGTCATGGACGTGAACCTGCGAGGCACGTTTCTCTGCTCGCAGGCCGCCGCCCGCGTGATGGTGGAGCAGGGAGAGGGGGGCAGGATCATCAGCTTCGCCTCGGTGGCGGCGTTCCGCCCCGCCGTCAACGGCGCCCACTACGCCGCCAGCAAGGCCGGCATCGTGGCGTTCACCCGCAACATGGCACTAGAGCTGGCGCCATACCGGATCACCTGCAACGCCATCGCGCCGGGCCTGACAGACACCGCCCAGCCGAGATATGGCATGACCGAGGAGGAGATCGCCGAGGCCGGACCGCAGGTGCCACTCGGGCGAATCGCCCAGCCGGAGGACATGCTGCCGACGATCCTGTTCCTGTGCGGTCCGGGCGGCGCCTACATCACCGGCCAGACCCACCACGTCAACGGCGGCAACTGGATGCCGTAACTGAGGAAGCCCCACCCCCCAGCCCCCTCCCCATTGCGATGGAGAGGGGGAGGCGGGCTGCATCTGCTCCCCCTCTCCATCGCAATGGGGAGGGGGCTGGGGGTGGGGCTTCACCTTCCACGGAGGACACATGCCACGAGGCGAACGCGTCAACCCGCCGGGCGTCCACACGCCGCAGGCCAACTACTCCCACGTGACCAGAGTCGGGAACACCCTCTACATCTCAGGCCAGCTGGGACTCGACCCGGACGGCAATCTCGTCGGGCCGGGCGATGCCGAAGCGCAGGCCGAGCAGGCGTATCGCAACGTCAAGACCATCGTGGAGCACTTCGGCGGCAGCATGGACGACGTGGTCAAGATCACCCAGTACATCACCGACCTGGCCTACCGGCCGCTCATCGCGAAGCCCCGCGACCGCTCTTTTGGGACGCCCGGGCCGGCCAGCACGCTGGTGGTCGTCAAGGGGCTGGCCGCACCAGACTACCTGGTGGAGATCGAGGCGACCGCGATCCTGGACTGACTCGTCGGGGCCGGCCCGAGCGTGCAGGGCCGAGCTGCCCGCGTCGATCTGGACTGAGTGCACAAGCCCCTCACCACATCGTTAGGCGATGCCGCCACACGAGAATCCCGCTGCTGGCCGTATACTACGTCCGGCTGCGCCAGCGACGTCCCGAATCTGCCTCTTCGTGCCCGGAGTGCAAGTATGGTGGTCGTGCGCCCGGACGGTGCACATCCCGCGACGCCAGTCTCGGATGGCGAGTCGCTGATCGTCCTCGATCGCGTCGGCAAGACCTACGCGAACGGCACGGTCGCGCTCGAAGATATCTCGTTCAACGTTAGCGAGGGCCAGTTCGTCTCGCTCGTCGGGCCGTCCGGCTGCGGGAAGAGCACCCTGCTGCGGATGGTGGCCGGCCTCGGGCCGATCACCGCCGGCGACGTTCTGGTGGAAGGGCTGCCGCCAAAGCGGGCTCGCCAGGAGAAGGCGGACACGGCGTTCGTGTTTCAGGACGCCAACCTGATGCCGTGGCGCAACGTGCTGGGCAACGTCGAGCTGCCGCTGGAGCTGCGCGGCGTCTCGAAGAGCGAGCGGCGCGCCCAGGTGATGAACGCGCTCGAAACGGTCGGGCTGGCGGATTTCACGCACGCCTACCCGCGCGAGCTCTCCGGCGGGATGCGGATGCGGGTCTCGCTGGCCCGCGCCCTGGCGGCCCACCCGCGCCTGCTCCTGATGGACGAGCCGTTCGGCGCCCTGGACGAGATCACCCGCCAGCGACTGAACGGCGAGCTGCTCCGGTTGTGCGCGCTCGCCAACTGGACCGTGGTGTTCGTGACCCACAACGTCTTCGAGGCGGTCTACCTCTCGACGCGCATCCTGGTGATGAGCGCCCGGCCCGGCCGGATCATCGCCGAGGTGCCAGTCCCGCTGCCGCACCCGAGGGTGCCGGAGATCCGGACCGATCCAGAGTTCACGCGGATCGTCCGCGAGGTCGTGACGCTGCTGGGCAGCGCCGCCGACGACTCGATCGAGGAGGAGTAAGCTGGCTACGACCGCCGAGCGCCGCTCTACCCCGGGCGCAACCGGCGCCGCGCGCGCGCCACGCCGCGAGCCGTCACCACTGGCGGACTGGCTCCGGACCGTCGCGCCGCCACTGCTCGTCTTCGTCGTCTTCGTCGTCGCCTGGCAGACGATCTGCCGGGTGATGGAGATCCCGCGCTTTCTGCTCCCCGCTCCCACGGACATCGTGGACGCGTGGATCGAGAACCGCGACAGCCTCATGGGCGCGCTCGTCTCGACGTTCCTCTCGGCGCTGATCGGGTTCGGGCTGGCGATCGTCATCGGCATGTCGATCGCGCTGCTGATGTCCCAGAGCAAGCTGATCGAGCGCAGCATCTTCCCGTACGCCGTGCTGCTCCAGACGATCCCGATCGTGGCCATCGCGCCGCTGATCGTGATCTGGTTCGGGGCAGGGATGCCGGCCGTGGTCTGTATCGCCTTCCTGATCTCGCTCTTCCCGATCATCACGAACACAACGGCCGGCCTGACCTCGACCGACCACAATCTGGTGGCCATGTTCGAGCTGTACAACGCATCGTGGTGGCAGCGGATGGTGAAGCTCAAGTTCCCCGCCGCGCTGCCGTACATCATGACCGGCCTGCGCATCTCGTCCGGCCTCGCCGTGATCGGCGCGATCGTCGGCGAGTTCATCGCCGGCATCGGCGGGCTCCGTGGCGGGATCGGCTACGTCATCACCGCGGCAGCGGCCCAGATCAAGATGCCGTATCTGTTCGCCGCCGCGCTGACCTCATCCGTCCTCGGGATCATTATCTTTATCCTGGTCAGCATGGTCAGTGCGCGCTTCCTGCGGCACTGGCACGAGTCGGCCGTTCGCCGCGAGCTCTGACCCGGCCGGCAGGACCCGGCTGCCGCACGACGCCCCGCGCCCCTGGACGACTTCCCCGGTCCGTGCCCCCGTCCGTTCGACCTCGGAGGAGGAGACTGTGTCCACGCCGCTCACCAACACCGTGACGACGCCCCGCTTCACCCGCCGCCGCTGGCTGTTGCTGGCGACCGTCGCCGCCGGCACGCTGGCAGCAGGCTGTAGCAGCCCGGCCCCGGCCGCGAAGCCCACCGAGGCGCCCAAGCCCGCCGAAGCCCCGAAGCCGACGACCGCGCCGGCCGCCCCGGCGGCCAGCCCCGCTGCCGCCGCCAGCCCGGCTGCCGCCGCTGCCAGCCCTGCTGCCGGCGCGGCCACCGCCCCAAGCCCGGCCGCCGCTTCGGCCAGCCCGGCCGCGTCGCCGGCCGCCCAGGCCGCTCCTGCCACTGGCCCCGCCACGGCCAAGCCCGCGGCGATGACGAACGCCAGCCAGGTGATGAACTGGTTCGGGCAGTCCTCGCAGGGCGGCTTCTTCGCGGCGCTGAAGAACGGCCACTACGAGAAGCAGAACGTCAAGATGACCAACGCGCAGGGCGGGCCGCAGATCTCGCCCATCCCGTTGATCGCCAACGGCACCCACACGTTCGGCATGACCAGCTCGGAGCAGGTCCTGCTGGCACGCGCCGAGGGCGTGCCGCTGGTGATGGTCTACGGCACCATGCAGGTCAACCCGCAGGGCCTGATGTTCCACCAGAGCCACCCGGTCAAGGACTTCGCGGACCTGAACGGACGCAAGGTGTACGTGTCGGGCGCCGGCACGTTCTGGCAGGTGCTCACCAAGAAGTACAAGCTCGACAACGTCCAGCAGTTCCAGTACAACGGGCAGCTCGCGACCTTCCTGGCGGACGAAACGAACGTGTTCCAGTGCTTCGTGACGTCCGAGCCGGTGATCCTCAAGTCGCAGGGCAAGCAGGTCGGCTACCTGCTCAACGCCGACTCGGGCTTCAACCCGTACCAGAACGCGATGGTCTGCCTCGAAAAGACCGTCAAGGAGCAGCCAGACCTCGTCCAGGCGTACGTGACGGCCAGCCTGCAGGGGTGGCTCGACTACACCAAAGACCCGAAGCCGACGCTGGAGTACATCAAGTCTGAGTACAACAAAGAGCTGAATCTGGAGACCGAGCCGCTGACGTTCGCGGCCGAGAAGGAGACGTTCGTCAGCGGCAAGGGCGGGTACAACACGAAGAACCTCGGCCTGCTCACGGACGACCGCTTCAAGGAGCTGTACGAGCTGATCCGTGGGCTTGGCGTGCTGACCAAGGACGTGGACTACAAGACCGCGTTCGACTCCAGCTTCATCACCAAGGCGCACGCCTCACTCGGCATGTGACGCCGAAGGAGTCAGGAGAGATCCACACCCTCCTGGCTCCTGACTCCTGACTCCTCGGAGGGGGCCGTGCAGCTCGGAGTGTTCCTCTTCGGCAACGTGGACATGCCGGACGCTGGCTACGGCGGCGCCGAGCCCCAGGACCGCCGCTACGGCCAGGCCGACTTCGTCCGGCAGTACGACGACTGCTTCGCGTATGCCCAGGCGGCCGAGCGCGTCGGGTTCGACGCGCTCTGGCTGACCGAGCACCACTTCCAGCACGAGGGGTACGAGGTCGTCCCGAACATCGTGCTGCTCGGCACGGCCCTCGCCATGAAGACCGAGCGGATCAAGCTCGGCGGCATGTTCCACGTCCTGCCCCAGTGGCACCCGCTCCGCTTCGCCGAAGACTTCGCGATGGCCGACGTCCTGACCCGCGGCCGAATGATCTGCGGCATCGGGCGCGGGACGGTGCCGAGGGAGTCCACCGCGCTCGGGGCGCGGATGGGCTGGAACGACTCGGCGGACGACCTGTACAACCGCGAGCTGTTCGAGGAGCAGGTCGAGATCGTCAAGAAGGCGTGGCACAACGAGACGTTCTCGCATCGCGGCACGCACTACACCCTGCCCGCCGATAGCCTGGACGACCGGGGCCGCGACGTGACCACCCTGACCCTCATCCCGAAGCCGTGGACCACGCCCGTCGAGATCTGGCAGCCGGTCACCAGCCCGAAGACGTACGCGTACGTCGCGCGGGAGCGCCACAAGGCCGTCTACTGGGTGATGTCCACGCCGAGGCTGCGCCAGGGCTGGCGGCTGTACCAGGATCTGTACGAGCAGCAGCACGGCGAGCCGATCCGTCGCGGCGAGCACCGGATGCTGGTGATCAACGTGACCATCGGGGACACCACCGAGCACGCAAAGGCGATTGCCAGGAACGGCCACGACGAGTTCTGGCGGTTCCTGGCGCCGTACGGCCGGCAAGTGAACTACCTTGACGCCGATGGCAAGAGCTGGCCGAACACCCGCTACCCGAGCCTCGAAGAGTCGATGGAGCAGGGCGCCTGGGTCGTCGGGAGCGGGACCGAGGTCGCAGAGCGGCTGGCCGTGCTCCAGGCCGAGCTCGGCATCGAGTACCTGACGATCTTCCCGCAACTGCCCGGCATGACCCGCGACGTAGTGATCGACCAGCTGGAGCGGTTCGCGCGGGACGTGGCGCCGGTCCTGCGGGCGCAGGGATCAGCTATTGAGAGCGCCCCACCGTCCCGCGTCGATCTGACCGGCCCGGCCCTCTCCGCCATCGAAGGGCACCAGGCCGCCACACGCGACTCGCTGACGGCATCCAGGAGCTGACACTCCTCCGGTCCTGGACGACGGACCAGGCACGCCCAGTCACGTGCCCGTGGAGCGCGGCCATCCTGTCTCTGTTGATTTATGTCTGGCGCGGGTCGGGGGAGCAGGCGCCGTTGGAGGCGGGGAGCGGGGGAGCAGGGTGGGCCGGGGATGCGGGAGCGGCTCAGGGGAGTGCGCCGGCCGGTCTGGTGAGGGGCGGTGGGAGGAAGGGGCCGTGTTGGAGGGTAGCGAGGGCACGGGCGAGACGCTTGACGTTGCAGGCGGCGGCCTTGAGGAGGTGCTCGAAGTGGCGCTTGGCGTCGCCCCGATAGCGATGGCGGCGCAGGCCGTGGGCGCGGACCAGTTCGGAGAGAGTGGCTTCGATGCCAGCGCGGGTCTTGAGCTTCTCCCGGAAGGCCGGGGTCTGGGCCTCGGCACGGCGAGCGGCGAGGCGGGCGTAGTGCTCGGAGATGCTGAGGTTGCGGCCGCCCTTGCTGTCGGTGCACTGGGGCCGGAGCGGGCAAGCGGCGCAGACGGCGGGTGGGAAGCGGATCTGGAGCGCGTGACTGCCGTCGCGCTCGCGGCGGACCGCCCATTTGGTGGACGTCTGACCGGCCGGGCAGATCGCCTGGCGCGCGGCGTGGTCGAGGGTGAAGTCGGCGATCTTGAAGCCGTTGGGCGAGGTGTCGGCCAGCGGCGGACCGACCAGGTCGATCTCGGCCGCGGCGCTCTCGGCGAGGTGCTTGCCCGAGACGTAGCCGCTGTCGACCACCTGCTCGGTGGGCAGCAGATCCTGCTCGGTCAGGTGCGCGCGGATCTCGGCCAGCGCCTGGCCGTCGCCACTGGGCGCCGGGCTGGTCGTGACGTCGGTGATGAAGCGGACCTGGTCGGCAGGATCGACCGGCCCCGCGTCGTCAGCGGCGGGCGGCTCGGCGATGGTCTCGGTGACGTGGACCTTGTCGCCCCACCAGACGTGCCCCCGTTTCTGCCCGATTCGGACCCCGGATCGTGTGGCGTCACGATCGGCTCGGTGCTGTCGAGCGTCTTGCTCCGCCACCGCACGCCGTCGTCAGCGCGCTCGTACCGCTGCTGCCAGATCGTCGTCAGCGTCTCGACCTCGGGCAGGGTGCGCAGCACGCCCGCGTCCGTGGCGGCGAGTCGGTCGAGCAGCCAGGCGCCGTCCTGCCCCACCCGCACTAGCTCGGCCTGCCGCTCCTCCGCCGTCAGCCGATAGTCCGACCGCCGCTCCAGGTACTGCGTCCGATACGCGGTCGGCACCGCCTGCGCGACCCAGGCCGCGTCGACCTCCCCAGCGCCCGCAGCGCCAGCCGCAGCGCCTCCCAGACCAGCTCCAACTGGCTCAGCCCGCACCGCCCCGAGCACCCCCAGCGCGTCGGTCCGCTGCTTCCCCACCTTCTGCAAGAACCC
Organism: Chloroflexota bacterium; assembly: GCA_046328125.1. GTDB lineage: Bacteria > Chloroflexota > UBA6077 > UBA6077 > JACCZL01 > JADZEM01. The sequence continues at coordinate 11,265 of JAXLXF010000011.1, read as the reverse complement.
CAGCCCCCGCACCTGCTCCAGCACGAGGTCGAACAGCAGCCGACTCTGCTCGTGCTTGAGCAGCCGTCGCCGAAAGTAGCTCAGGCACGAGAAGTCGAACCCCGGATCGTCCACCGCCAGGTGCAGCGCGTACTTCCAGTCCAGCCGCACCCGCACCGCCCGGGCCGCTTCCCGATCTGGCAGGTTCTCCATGAACTGGAAGATCGTCACCAGCATCAGCACCGATGGCGACACCGCCGCCCGCCCACGCGGCTCGTACAACTCGGCGAACTGCCCGTCCCGGACCAGCTCCGCCAACCGCTCCCCGATCACCCGATACGGGTCCCGCTCCTTCAACACCGCCGCCCCGACCGCCGCGATGTCCTCGGGCATCTCGTTCGGGTCCCGTTCGCGCAGCACCATCCCCCACCCCCGCCGCTCTGCCTCCGCTTTACCAGCCATATCAAACCCCATCAGGCTTGACAAAATCAACAGAAACATCCTGGCCGCTCCGCATCTGCCAATTCGCGCAACATGCTGGAATGTCGCACCGAGGTTACTCAACCGGAGCGGCCAGGATGGCCGCGCTCCACGGGCACGTACCGCGCTGACCTGGCTCGGCGAGAGCACCGGCGCCGCGTCCGGCGCACTGACGCGCGTGGTAGCGAATGCGAACAGCAGCATGCAGGCCATCTCAGATAGTCAAAATCCGGTTGTCAGGTGCAAGTGTGCGCGATAACAGCGGAACAGGTAGGCCAAATGGACACATTTCGCCGCCGGCCTGACCGACCGGCCCTGTGAATCGCCACTTCTTCAGATGAAGCCGCGGCTGCGGGCGGTTTCGTTTTGCCTCTGCCTGACCGGATCGACCGGTTTTCCCGACATTTCGGCGTTGGCGAGTGACCTGAACCGGTCAAAACTGGGTGATTTGCAGGTGTCAGTACAGCGTACGTCTGGTCGCATGGCTGCATCGGAAGACCGGACCGACCAGGAACCTGGGGGAGTGCTGTGAGGATCGCGTGGCGACCCGGCTGAGCGACGATATCGCCCTCGCTCCGCTGCCGTTCCTCGCGCGGGCCGGCGGGGTGCTGGCCGAGACGCTCGACCTCGACCAGACCCTGCACCGCCTGCTGGATCTCGTGGTGCCAGCCCTGGCCGACCTCTGCTCGATTCACATGCTGGACGAGGACGGTCGCTTCCTGAGAATCGCCGCACAGCACCGCACCTCGCATGAGTCCCCGCTGAGCAACCGGCTCGACGGGTATCGCCTGGACAACGGCCAGACTGACGGGCCAATCCATCGGCTGCTCCGACGCGGCGATTCGATGTTGAGCGCACCGGTCGACGCCGACGCCATCGGCATGGTGGTCGGCCCCGAGTGGTCGGACTTGATGCTCGACCAGCTCAGACTCACCTCGGCGATGGTGGTACCGCTCACCGCGCACGGCCGCCCGTTCGGGGTGATGGCGCTCGCCACGACGGTGCGCAGGCTGTTTGACCGCGCCGACCTCCATCTCGCCGAGGAGCTAGCCCGCCGCGCCGCCCTCACGATCGACAGCGCCCGGCTGTTCCGGGCGGCCAACGAGAGCCAGCAGGCCGCCGAGCGTGCCCGGCAGCGCACCGCCTTCCTGGCCGAGGCGAGCGCCGCGCTCGCCTCCTCACTTGATATTGAAGACACCCTCAAGACCGTCGTCCGCCTGGCCGTGCCGAGCATGACGGACAGCTTCAGCGTCTTCCTGGTCGAAGAGCCGGGCGTCGTTCGACGGGTCGCCGCCGCGCACGTCAGCCCAGACCGACAACGGCTGGTGGACGCGCGCTCGCCGTTGGTGTATCTCGGCGACCACCCGCGGCATCCGATCGCGATTGCGCTGAGGACCGGACAGCCGTACGTGGACAACGACATCACGGACGAGACGATGCAGCTCCACGCCAGCGGTCCCTACCTGGCGTTTCTGCGTCAGTTCGCGATGCGTGCCCGCCTGGTCGTACCGTTGGAGGCGCGCGACCGCCGGATCGGTGCGCTGGTGCTGGCGACCGCGCGGGCGGATCGGAAGTTCGACGCGGACGACGTGGCCCTCGGCGTCGAGGTGGCGGCCCGTGCGGCCCTCGCGCTGGACAACGCCCGCCTCTATCGTGAGGCCGCCAATCGCGAGCAGGCGCTCCACCAGCTGGTCGGGCGGCTGATGACCGCCCAGGAGGACGAGCGCCGTCGCCTCGCCTACGAGCTGCATGACGGCGTCGCCCAGATGGCGACCGGCGTCCAACAGTTGATCGAAGCGCACGCGTTCGACTGCCCGGCCGAGTCCGACGCGGCCCGACGCCGCCTGGACGTCTCGATCGGGCTGGCCCGTCAGACCGTTGCCGAGATCCGACAGGTCATGGCCGGGCTGCGGCCGACCGTGCTGGACGACTTCGGGCTGGAGCATGGGCTGCGGGCGCAGGCCGAAGACCTGGCCGGTGGGGGCTTGCACGTCGAGGTGTCCGCCGGCATCGGCACGGAGCGGTTCGAGCCGGCCGTCGAGATCGCGCTCTTTCGGCTGGCCCAGGAGGCGCTGACCAACGTGCGCAAACACGCCGGCGTGCAGGCCGCCGCGTTGCGGCTGACGCGCACGGCGCACGAGGTCGTGCTGGAGGTTGAGGACCACGGACACGGATTCGACCGTATGTCGGTGCCGGCAGCCGCCCGCCCTGGCGAGCGACTGGGCCTGCTCGGCATGCACGAGCGTGTCACCCAGATCGGCGGGCACGTCGAGATCACCAGCCGGCGCGGCGACGGGACGCTCGTGCGGGCGGTCGTGCCGGTTCCAGGGCGAAGCGACGACGATACCCACGCGGACGGTCCAGGCTGACGCCGACAGGCGCCGGAGACGAGGAGTCGAACGAGCAGAGGCTGGAGCGGAGTCACAGCAAGGGGGCAGACATGGCAGAAACGCGAACCATCGTGGTCGACGATCACGATGTTGCACGACTGGGGCTGGTGGCGATTCTGGAGAGCATTCCGGGGGTCAGCGTGGTGGCCGAGGCAAGCGACGCCCAGACCGCGCTCGACGAGGTCCGGACACACCGCCCCGACCTCGTCTTGATGGACGTCCGGATGCCGCACACAGACGGCCTGACGACCGCGCAACAGATCCGCGCGACCTGGCCGGAGACCCAGGTGGTGATGGTCTCCTACTGGGACGTGCCAGAGTACCAGGAGCGAGCCTGGCAGGCCGGCGCCACCGGCTACATCTCGAAAGGCGCGACCCGCGACGAGATCGTCGGCGAGATCGACCGGGTGCGGCGCGGTGAACGACGAACGGCGAGCCCGGCCCTGCCGCCCAGCACGGCCACACCCGCCGAGCGCCCCTCCAATGGGCGATCGTCCGCCGACGCGTACGCGGCCATCCACAAGCTCACGCCTCGGCAGCGGCAGGTGCTCGAGCTGACGGCGGCCGGGCTGAAGAACCGCGAGATCGGCGAGCGGCTGGGGATCGGCTGGCGCACGGTTCAGAAGAACATGGAGCACGTCTTCCGACACCTCAGCGTGCCAAACCGGACCCAGGCCGCGATGGTCTGGATGCTGTCGGGCTGGGGCAGCCAGCAGCCACCAGGAGCCGGCCTGGCCTGAGCGCGCATCCCCTACAACGCGCTCACCCAACGTCAGCTTTGTCGTTGTCGCGGAAACGTGGTGACGCTCGGGCTGGTGCGCGGAATTCGTCGCACAAACGTGCCTTGATCCACTCTTTTGTCCCCTTCATGAGACATCTGCCGTTTGACCTGATGACACGTCTTTTCCCGTGCATCAGAGGTACGACAGATGAAGCTCAAGCGCCGCCTTCTCCACGCGGGATTCATTCTCGCCATCGCTGTTCCGATCGCCACCTCCGTCCTCCCAGAGTCGCGCGTCGCAGAGGCGGCTGCTGGGCCGGTGAACGTGGCGGTCGTTGCGAGTGACTCGCGCCCTGCCTCTTTCTGGGACGGTCCGACCAGCGGTCGCCCCACCCCTGGCGTCGTGTCCCCACAGAGTGTGGGCGGCGGCTCCGCGTCGCAGGCGGCTCCGCGATCGTCCAACTCGGGCAGCAGTGCCGCGTCGCAGGCAACGCCGCAGCAGCCGGTGACGTATCCGGTCACGGGCAGCATCCAGGCCGAACCGGCCCCGAACGGCAAGCCGGCGCGAGCTGGCAGCCTGATCGTCACCTTCAAGTCGGGTCTCTCCCAGTCGGCGCGCACCGCCGCGAATCGCCAGCTGGGCGCACAGTCAGAGGAGCAGATCGGCCATGGCCGGGCGCTGCGCGTCCAGGTCGAGCCGGGAACACTTTCGCAGGCGCTCGCGGCGTACGCGGCCAACCCGGACGTCGAGAAGGTCGAGCCGGACTATCTGCTCTACGCCGCGATGACGCCGAACGATCCGCGCTACGGCGATGAGTGGGGCATGGGCCAGATCTCCGCGCCGAGCGCCTGGGACCGCGTTGGCGGCGCCAGCGGCGTGAAGGTCGCGGTCCTCGACACAGGCATTGGCAGCCACCCGGACCTGAACGGTCGCGTGGTCGCCGCCGCCGACTTCACCGGTTCGCCCTACGGCGCCCAGGATCGCCACGGCCACGGAACCCACACCGCCGGCACCGTCGCCGCCATCGGCAACAACGGCGTGGGCGTGACGGGCGTCGCCTGGAGCTCCAGCCTGTTGATCGGCAAGGTGCTCGGCGACAGTGGCGCCGGCTCGCTCACGACGGTCGCGGCAGGCATGGTCTGGGCCGCCGACAACGGCGCGAAGGTGATCAGCATGAGCCTCGGCGCGAACCTGGACTGCTCGAGCACGATCCAGGACGCGGCGGACTACGCCTGGTCGAAGGGGGTTGTGATCGTCGCGGCAGCCGGCAACGACGGCCTGAACGACGTACACACCCCGGCGAACTGCAATCACATCGTGCCAGTTGGCGCGACCGACCAGAGCGACGCTCGCGCGATCTTCTCGAACTACGGCCCCGGCGTGCCGATCTCAGCCCCTGGCGTGATGGTCATCTCGACCAGCAACACCGGCGACTACCTCTGGATGTCTGGAACCTCGATGGCAACCCCGCACGTGGCCGGCGTGGCAGCCCTGGTCTGGGCGAGCGCGTACGGCACGAGCAATCAGGCGGTGATCTCGCGGCTGTTTTCGACTGCCGACCGAGTCGCAGGAACGGGAAACTACTGGGTGTATGGTCGAGTGAACGCAGCGGCCGCGGTAGGTGGCGGCGCGGTCTCCCCCACCCCGACACCGTCCCCGACGCCGTCCCCAACGCCACCGCCGGCTACGGTCTCGTGCAACCCACGCCCGAAGATCTCGGTCACGAGCGCCCGGAGCGCCCCGGGCGTGCTGACCGTCACCGTCACGGCGGGCACCGCCAGCCAGGGTACCAATCGGCTGCAACAGCTCCGCTTCGGCGCCGGCTCCAACGCGGTCGTCCAATCTGCTGACAGCGGCAACGGCCAGTCCGGCAGCTTCACCATCAGCCTGCCGAATACGCCAAGCACCTACAGCTTCACCATCCGGCGCTCGTCCCCGGGCGCAACCGTCACCGTGCCACTCACGGTCGTCGACAGCTGCGGCGACTGGAGCACCTTCGTCGGCGGCGGGCCAAACGCCTTCTGACCGTCGAGAAAGGAGGGAGGGAAGAGCTGGGACTGGCCCCTCGAACGTCGTACCTCGGGGGGCCACTGGGGCCTCGTGTCGGCAGACCTGCGACGCTGCCGACGCGAGGCCCCGTTTTCGTAGGAGACAGGAGTCAGGAGTCAGGAGGAGCCGAGATGCGAAGTTGTCGGCAATCACACGAACTGACCGGTCCGTCAACCTCTCCTGACTCCTGACTCCTGACTACTCGCCACGCTGCTCCCGCAGGAACTGCTCGAGCTCTTCCACGATCTCGCGGCCGGACGGGAGCTCGGGTGGCGTGCCGTCCACTGTCGGCGGGAGGTCCCGCTGCTCCGGCTCAGCTGACGTGTCGCCCTGCTCCATCTCGATCAGGCGGCCGAGGCGATCCGCCACCTCGGGGTTCGCCTTGAGCGCTGACTCGACCTTGCGGAGGAAGTCGGTCGCGATGCCCTGGAGCCGCCCGAGTCCAAGATCGAGCTCCAGCACCCGCTCGGCAGCCTCGAGCATCGTCAGGCTGATCGAGGGGTTGGGCGCGCCGAGATAGGCGGGGGCAGCGGCCCAGAGGCTGGCGGCAGGGAGCCCGGCCCGATCGCAGGCGTGCAGCAACGCCGTCACGAACGCGGTCGGGCCGGCGTACGGCGTCTCCTCGTAGCCGAGGCTGGCGAGCCAGGCGTCCATCTTCGCGTTCGGGGTCCGCCGGACGATCGGGATGCGGCGGTGGGAGACCGGCCCGATGAACGCGCCAAACGTCAGGGCCGTCTCGGCGCCGAGCTCGCGGGCCAGCTCGGTCACCTCGCGGGCGATGCTGATCCAGGCGTTGTGCGGCTCCGGGCCGCGCAGGATCAGCAGGTCGCGCTCGGCATCGGGCAGGGGCACGGCGAACAGTCCGATCTCGGGGTAGTCGAGCTGCCAGCGACCGTCCGGGCCACGCTTCGTGACCGGGCGCTGGACCGTGAAGTCGAAGCAGGCTTCCGGATCGACGGTGGCGATAGGGTCCGGCTGCGGGTCGCCCAGCAGGTAGGCGAGCGCGCCGGTCGCGGAGGCGCCGGCATCGGCCCAGCCGCTGAACGCCGTCAGCAGCACCGGTCGGCGCAAGATCGGGCGGTCGGTGATCCTCAGAACGGCCATGCCTGGATTGTAGCGCCGGGAGCGGCCCCGCCCCGGTGGGCGCAATGCATTGCGCCCCTACCGGATCATTGGCTGTAGGGGCGCGATTCATCGCGCCCGCGGGCCAAGGAGCTTACTGCTTCACTGCGCCAAACGTCAGGCCGCTCACGATGTGGCGCTGCATCACCATCGCCATCACCAGCACCGGCAGGGTGATCACCGTCGCGGCGGCGGCCAGCGAGCCCCAGTTGAACTGCTCGAAGCTCATCAGGTTGAAGACCGCGACCGGCAGGGTGCGGGTGTTCGGGCCGGCCAGGATCACCGAGAACGCGAAGTTGTTCCAGGAGAAGATCACGCTCAGGATCGCGGTGGCGACGATGCCCGGCTTCACCAGCGGGATCGAGATGCGCCAGAGCACGCCGTAGATCGAGCAGCCGTCGATCAGCGCCGCGTCTTCCAGGTCGCGCGGGACGTCCTCGAAGAAGCCGATCATCACCCAGACCACGATCGGCAGGCCGACGACGAGGTGGCTGATGATGAGCGCCGCGTGGGTGTCCAGCATCCCGAACCAGCGGAACGTGATGAACCACGGCACCAGGAAGCTCAGCCCTGGCGTAATCCGGGCCAGCAGGATGCCGAGCGCCAGCCCGGTCTGCTTCCAGCGGGCGATGCTGAACGCGGCCGGCACGCCGAGCACCATCGCGATGACGGTGCAGCCCGTCGCCACGATGGTGCTGTTCACGATGTACTTGAAGAACGGGTTGCTCGGGTTGCTGAAGACGTAGCGGTACCCGTCCAGCGTCGGGTTTGAGGGGACGAGGATCGGGGCGGTCGCTTCGACGTTCGTGCGGAACGAGACCGAGATCATCCAGTAGAAGACGAACATCATCGGGATCATGAACAGCATGATCAGCAGGAAGAAGCCCGCCTCCTCGACGCCGCGCCGCAGCTTGACCGGGCTCAGATCCACGACGCCCTCCGGATCCGCGCCACGACCACCGACATCCCGAGGATGATGGCGAAGAACACCACCACCATCGCCGATGCCTGCCCCATCTTGAAGTACGAGAACGCCGTGTTGAACAGGTAGAGGTTGATGGTGTCCGACGAGGTTCCGGGGCCGCCCTGCGTCATCACGAAGATGACGTCGAATGACTTCAGCGAGTCGATCAGGCGGAACAGCACGGCGGTGACGATCGACGGGCGCAGCAGCGGCAAGGTGATGTACCAGAGCAGCTGCACGCGGCTCGCGCCGTCGATCATGGCCGACTCGTACGGATCCTGTGGTAGGCCGGCGAGGCCGGCCAGGCAGATCAGCATGATCAGGGGCGTCCACTGCCAGGTGTCCACGATCACCAGGGCGGGTATCACCGTCGCCGAGGCGTAGGTCCAGGTCCAGGGCGCCAGCCCGACCTGCTTCAGGATGTAGTTCAGGATGCCGAGCTGGGGGTGGTACATCATCACGAAGATCAGCGAGATGGCGACCGGTGTGGCGACCATCGGCAGGATGGCGAGCGCGCGCAAGATGCCCCGCCCCCAGAACTGGCGGTTGAACAAGAGCGCCATCGAGACGCCCAGGAACGTCTGCACCGTCACGCCGAAGGCGGTGTAGTAGAACGTCACCCAGATCGAGTTGAGGAAGCGTGGGTCAGCCGTGAAGAGGCGGACGTAGTTGTCGACACCCGCGAAGACCGGCGGGTTGGCGCTGGAAATCGTCCAGTCCTGGAACGACATGTACAGCGTGTAGAGCAGCGGGAACGCGAGCATGCCGAGGACGGCGACGACCGCCGGCAACGGCATGACCAGATGCGCGTTCCGCTCGAACCAGCCTGTCGAGGAGCGTCCCGACAGCCGGGCTGTCGAGACGCTCGTGGATGCAGGGGGGGAAACGGACTCGGCCATGCTGGGCCTCCCGGGGCGCGGCTGAGCCTACTTTTCCTTGTCCAGGATCGCCTGGAACGTCGTCTGCATGTTCTTGACGGTGTCCTTGACGTTGCCGCCCTCGATCAAGTTCTGGATCAGGGCGCCGACCTCGTCGCGGTACTGGGTGACGGAAGCGATCTCCGGCAGGCCCGGCTGCCCGAGCTTGATGCCGTCGATGTGCGTCGAGACCCAGTCCTTCGGCATCGCCTGGGCAGCCTTCACCTTCGGATCGTCCCAGGTGACCAGCCGCGCCACGCCGAGGCCGGCCAGCTGGGCCTTGATCCCGAACGTCTTGCCCGTGGCGTACTGCGCGAGGAGGAACGCCGGCCCGCTCTTCTTGGTCTTCGCGCTGACGGCCATCGCGCTGGTGTAGGTGGGCGGGATCAGAGCGGCTGGCCCCTTCGGGATCAGCATGTACCCGACTTTCCCCTTCACCTTGGACTTGCTCTCGTCCTCGTACTGGGTGAAGAAGTTGATCCCGTCCTCCATGAAGGCGACCTGCCCCTGCATGAAGGCGGCGGTGACCTCGTACCAGTTGAAGTTGACCACGCCGGGCGGCGCAAACTCGCGGTCCATCCGGGTGTACCAGTCCACCGACTGCTCGGTAGCCGGCGAGTCGAACAGGGCCTTGCCGTTCTCGATGTACTTGCCGCCGAAGTTGAAGAACTGGGACGGCCACTGGGTCATGTTCGCGTTCTTGAGGCCGCGAGCGGCCCAGCCGTACATGCCGCCGGACGGGTTGTGGAGCGCCTTGATGGCGGCTTCCAGCTCGGTGTGGTCGGTCGGGGGCTTGATGCCCTTCGCCTCCAGGAGATCCTTGCGGTACGCCATGATGCTGACGTCGCAGATCGTCGGCAGCCCGAGGATCTTGCCGTCGGCGGCGGTCGCGGCCTTCTGCGCCGCCCCCACGAAGTCGTTCCAATCCAGCTCCGGGGAGACGAGCTTCTTGTCAGCCATCATCTCGTTGAGCGGCAGGTACCAGCCGCTCTTGGAGAACTGGAGCTTCTCGACGTGGAGGCTGGTGGCGAAGACGTCCAGATTGCCGCCGCCACCCGCGAACTCGACGACGAGCTTCTGGCGCCCCTGAATCTCGGGCAGATCCTCGAAGTTGACCGTGATGCCGGTCAGCTCGGTGAACTCCGGCAGCGCGGCTTCGAGAGTCGAGGCCCAGGGGCTCTTGTTCAAGAGCATGTTGAGGCTCTCGCCCTTGAACTGCTTCCAATCGAAGTTGGCGTCGGCCGGCTTCGGCGCGTCAACCTTAGCCGGAGCGGCCTGGGCGGCTGGAGCCGTGGTCGCGGCTGGCGCGGCAGCCGGCGCGGCCGGCTTGGTCTCGGCCGGCTTGGACGCCTCGGCCGGCTTGGACGCCTCGGCCGGCTTCGCGGCTTCGGCCGGCTTGGCGGGGGCGGCGGTCGGAGCTGGCGCAGCGGCCTGTCCGCAGGCGGCGAGCAGGCCGGCGCTCATGAGGCCCAGCGAGATCCCGAGGTACCGACGACGGGTCAGATTGCGGTCAAAATACGACATTGCGTGCCTCCGTTATGGAGTACGTGCGGCTGCGAGAGTGCAGACGGGCGCCCACGTTGGCATCCTATCTTCAATCACTGGGCGGATGGTATCAGCAGATACGCGAGCCGTCCACCGGAAGCCTCGAAAACGGCAGGAGTGATAGGAAGTCGCAACGAGCCAGGCTTCTGGTATTCTGCGCGCCATGCAGGAGGGGACCGGTCCGCGTCCGTACGATATCTCGGTGAGCTACTTGATCGAGCTGGATCCGCTCGGATGGCTCGATTGGCTGGGGCTACCCGCCGACGGCCCGGTTGAGTCGATCGAGTCCGACGTGGGGACCGTCCTGGCCGAGGTCGACAAGGTGCTGCTCGTGAACGGGCCGGAGCCATGGATCGCACACATCGAGATCCAGGCCAACCGCGATCCTCGCCTACCTGCGCGACTGCTGCAATATTTTGGCCTGGTGCACTACAAACGCTCGGAGCGAATCGAGACGATTGTCGTTCTCCTCCGTCCAGAAGCCGACGGCCCCGAATTGACGGGCACGTATGCCCCCCAGGGCGAGGCCGGCCCGACGAGTGCATCGATCCGATATCACGTCGTTCGTCTTTGGGAACGTCCGGCCGACGAGCTGTTGAATGGCGGATTGGGGGTCTCACCGTTGGCACCGCTCGGATCGATTGATCGTACCCAGCTTTCTACCATCATGACGAAGGTCCACGAGCGGTTCAGGCGGGAGGCAGACGATTCGACCGCGAGCGAGCTACGGAACGTGCTCACGCTGCTGCTTAACCTCCGGTATGATGAGGACGAGGTGCAAGCGATGCTCGTCGATGTGAACGACATTCGAGATACGCCCGTTTACCGAGCGATCGCAAGGATGGTCCGAGAAGAGAATCTTGAAGAGGGCCGCCTGGAAGAGGCCCGGCGCCTGCTCGTCGAGCTTGGCAGCGAGAAGCTTGGTGTGCCCGACGAGGCCACGGCCGGGGCGCTCGACGAGATCGGCGAGGTTGCCGTGCTGGAGCGGCTGATCCGTCGCCTGTTCACGGCCACGACCTGGCAGGAGCTCCTGGCGCCGGCCCATTGATCGGCGCGCCTGAAATGGCTCTGTGATCGATGGGCCGCCGTCTCACCGG
>JAXLXF010000010.1:0-189777 GCA_046328125.1 Chloroflexota bacterium | reverse complement strand
GGGCCGCCTCCAGATCGGGTGCCGAGCGGACGGGCCGGCCGTTGAGGGTGACCACCAGATCGCCGATCCGGGCGCCAGCCTGCTCGGCCGGGCTGCCGGGCGTGATGCCGCCAACCTCCGCGCCGCCGTTGGCGTCCTTGACGCGTAGCCCAACCTTCGGGCGCGGAACGTCAGCTGCCGGCGCCTGGGTGGCAGCGTACTTCGTAGCAAGCCGCTCCAATCGCGGGCGGTCGAAGCCGACGATCACCTCGTCGCCGGCCGTGATGACCGGCACGCCGGTCTGGCTGGTGCGCTGCATCACCTCGCGTGCCGCAAGAGGATCGTATTCGAGGTTCTTCTCCTGGAACGGCACGCCTTTCTGGCGCAGAAACTCCTTGGCGCGCACGCACCAGGGGCAGGTTGTCGTGGTGTAGACGGTGACGGTATCGGCTGCGACCGCCATGCTGGGCTCCTTCAGTGTGCGATGCGCTCGCGACGCGAGCGCGACATCAGTTGGTGTGACACGCGGGACGGGTGGCGAGCACCCCGATCAGTACAGGAGGGCCGGGTCTTCCCGCTCGCGCCACAACTGTTCCAACGTCTTCAGGTCGGCCAGAATTTCCGCCGGCGTCATCTCGGGCTTCGTTTCAAGCACTTCGACGATCTCCAGATCGAACGCCTCAATGCCGAACTTCCGGAGGTCGGGGGCGACCTTGTAGCCGAAGATGGTCGCGCCGCCGACCTTGCGGGCAAACTCCATCTTCGACTCGACGCTCGGCAGGTTGGGCGACGATGCGAGCAGCACCTTGCCGTTCTGCCTGTTGACGAGGCGGTACACGCCGGCCTCCGGGCGCGTCTGCCGATACTGCTCGACCAGCTCCTTGCGCCGTGATCTTTGATCCATGTGCGGCTCCTCGGCTCCCTCTACTCGTCGGCTCGGAACGGATTGGACGGGCCGGGCCGCGTCAGCTTCCAGACGATGTCGGCGTACGGCAGCCCGTCGTACAGCTTGAACAAGATCGCACGGTGCGGATGGCGGGTGGCTTCCAGCGCGAACGCCTTACGGTCGGCAGGGGCTGCGTCCACGATCGCGCGATACCCGTCCTGGCTGGCCGTTTCGATGGCGACGCGCGCCTGCTCGATCTTGTCGATCTCACCACGCGCCCAGGTCTGGAACGCGGCCGGCGTGCCCGCGAACAGCCGCTCGATGGGCGGGTTGCCGTCTCGGAGCATCTCCCAGATCCGGTGCGGCGTGACGCCGGTCACGATCCGGTGCAGGCGCAGGTACTCCTCGCGCTTCAGCTTCAGGCGCAGTCCCCCCGCGAAACGCACCACCACACCCTCCGCGCCCTCGAACAGCGGCGTCTCGATCAACGCCAGCGCCTCGTCCAGCGTGGAGGCCGCGTACCGCGCCGCCAGCGGGAAGCCGAGTCCGGCGATGTCGGGTGCGTCCAGGTCCAGCTCCTGTCCAGTCTCGGCGTCGAACGCGGCCAGCAGCACGAGGTCTTCGCGGCCCTCGTAGTCCACCACGATCCGGTACTCAGGCAGGATGATCTCGAAGCACAGGGTCACCTTGCCAAGCGCCAGGATCGAGTCCAGCGTGTGGGCATACTTTGAGCGGAGGATCTGGGTGCCGCGCTTCGCCTGGTACGAGTTGAACGAGCCGCGCGTCGCGACGGACGGCAGCCCGTCCGCATCGACGTAACTGATCGCAAGCGAACCGTCCAATTTCTCGTACGCCACGAACGGCTCGTCAGGAATCGCCGTCTCGCGCTCCCCAATATTGAAGAACTTGACGAATGGGCGAGCCAGGATCGTGTTGTCACGCGTGTCGTAGATCAGGCCGCGCGACAGCTCGGTCTCGCGGGTCCAGTTGCGGTCGAACTGGGTCTTGGGCGTGTAGTTCAGGATCTTGTACGGCAGGCTGGCGTGGTCGCGGGCCGTGACGTAGTTCTCGGCGATCAGCCGCCGCAGCTGGGCCACGTCGAGGATGTCGTCCAGCTTCACGTCTCACCCTCCCGGCTGAGGGCGTCGAGCCGTTCGGCGTGCTGCTCGGCGTCGTCCTGGGGGCGGTAGCCGAGCCGCTCGATGGTCTCGCTGATGTCCCAGTGTCGGCCACCGTTCCCGGAGATCGCGTAGAAGATCCCAAACCCGATGTCGCTCTCGACGGCACGCCAGACGAGCTGGGCGCAGTCGCGCGGGCTCAGCCACATCCAGCGACTGATTTCGTCGCGCGGCTCCGGCAGGAACCATCCGATCCGGAAGCAGATCACGCTCAGGCCAAACTGGTCGTAATAGTGCCGCCCGAGCGCCTCGCCGAACGCCTTCGAGACGCCGTACAGCGAATCTGGCCGGACCGGCTGGCTCGGGTAGATCGGCCACTGGCGGTCGCGGTCGTACATGCCCATGACGTGGTTGGTGGAGGCGAAGATCACGCGCTTGACGCCGGCCTGTCTAGAAAATCGACCATGGTCGCTGATGTGATTGTGATCGTGTGTGCCTGCTTCCAGGTGCGTATCGGTGCTCTATGGCCAAGCATGTGCTGGACATGCTGGAGCAACCCGGAAACCGTGCTCTCCTGATTGGCTGATCGTCGCCAATCGATCACCCCTGACGCACCCATCGGCCGCGAACAGACCCACCAGCCATGCCTGAGCGGGTCCCAGAGCATCAAAGAATCTCTCGTCGATGGGGTACAGAAGTGGAAATCGGGAGCCTGTCATATCGAAACGATTCTACCTCATACTTGCGATCACATCTTGTCCTCCCGGCTGAGAGCGTCCAGCCGCTCGGCGTGCTGCTCGGCGTCGTCCTGGGGGCGGTAGCCGAGCCGCTCGATAGTCTCGCTGATGTCCCAGTGCCGGCCGCCGTTCCCGGAGATCGCGTAGAAGATCCCGAAACCGACGTCGCTCTCGACGGCACGCCAGACGAGCTGGGCGCAGTCGCGCGGGCTCAGCCACATCCAGCGACTGATTTCGTCGCGCGGCTCCGGCAGGAACCAGCCGATCCGGAAGCAGATCACGCTCAGGCCAAACTGGTCGTAGTAGTGCCGCCCGAGCGCCTCGCCGAACGCCTTCGAGACGCCGTACAGCGAGTCGGGCCGGACCGGCTGGCTCGGGTAGATCGGCCACTGGCGGTCGCGGTCGTACATGCCCATGACGTGGTTGGTGGAGGCGAAGATCACGCGCTTGACGCCGGCCTGTCGCGCCGACTCCAACACGTTGTACGTGGCGTCGATGTTGTTGGCGCGCACGTTCTCCCAGGAGGCGCGGGTGCTCGGCTCGCCGGCCAGGTGCACCACGGCGTCGATGCCGGCCATCGCCGGCGCGATCTCGTCGTAAACTGCGCAGTTCGCCACGATCTGGTCCGAGACTGGCGCGTCGGCGCGGAGAGCCGGGTAGGACGCGAGGCGCAGGTCGTACCGCTCGTGGAGCTGGTCGGTCAGGCTGCTCCCGATCCGCCCGGCCGCGCCGGTGATGAGGACGCGCTTCTTACGCCCGCGGAGGGCCATGCCGTGACCGGTGTTCACGCCAGTCATCGCTAGCGGCCTCCGTCGCGCACGCGGGCGAGCTGCGCGCTGGCATCGGCCAGGACGCGCTGGGCGGCAAGCATGACCTCGCGGTCCGCGTCCGTCATGTTGATCCTGGCGGCGTAGTGAGCGGCGCGCTGCTCCAGCTCGCGGAGTGCGGCGGCCAGCGGCCCGAGCAGCGCCTCGGCTGGCTGCTCGGTGATGTGGTACTTCGACAAATACGGCATGAATGTAGCCCCCTACTGTCCCCCGGCCCCTCCCCCGTGCGCGGGAGAGGGGAGGACGTGCAGATCGTTGGTATGAGGCCGAGAGCGCTAGATGACGCCGGCTGCCTTCAGGTGTTCGACGGCAGCGGCGTCTCGGCCCAGCTGGCCCAGGATCTCGGCGTTGTGCTGCCCGAGCACGGGAGCTGGCCGGTAGACGCGGGCCGGCGTCTCTGACAGCTTCGGCACGAAGCCGGTCGAGCGAACGGTCCCTGCCTTCGGGTGCTCCATCTCCAGCAGGAAGCCTCTCGCCTGAAGGTGCGGATCGGTCAGCACCCGGTCGTACGTGTTCAGGACGCCGCACGGGAAGTGCGGCTCGAAGAGCGTCAGCCAGTGTGCGCTCGGCTCGGCGACCAGGATCTCTTCGATGAGCCCGGCCAGCACCTGCTCGTTCGCCTTGCGGTCGGCGTTGGTGGCGAAGCGCGGATCGTGCTCCAGCTCCGGGCTACCGATTGCCTCACACAGCCTTGGCCACTGGTTCGGGGTGGTGGCGCCGAGGGTGATGTAGCCGTCCTTGGTGCGGAACGCCTGGTACGGCGCGGACACGCGGTGCGCAGACCCAAGCCGACCGGGCACCTCGCCGGTCGCGAAGTAGCCGCTCGTCTCCCAGACCCCCAGCGCCACCGCCGACTCGAACAGGCTGAGGTCGATCCGCTGGCCCTGGCCGGTCTTCTGCCGCGCGATGTACGCCGTCAGGATCGCGTAGCTGCCGAACAGTGCACAGGTCAGGTCGGCAATCGGCACGCCGACCTTGACCGGGGCGCCCTCTGGCTCGCCGGTGATGCTCATGATGCCGCTCATGCCCTGGAGGATCAGGTCGAAGCCGGGCCGCTGGCTGTACGGCCCGGTCTGCCCAAACCCGGACGCCGAAGCGTAGATGACGTCTGGCCGGACCGTGCTGACGGCCTCGTAGTCGATGCCGAGGTCGGTCATGGTGCCGGGGCGGAAGTTCTCCAGAATGACGTCGGCGGTCGCGGCCAGCTCCAGGAAGAGCGCCCTGCCCTCGGGCGCCTTCAGGTTGAGGGTGACGCTCTTCTTGTTCCGGTTCAGCGCCAGGAATCCCGCGCTCTCTCCGTTGACGAACGGCGGCGTGGTGCGGGTGTAGTCCCCAACGCTCGGGTTCTCGACTTTGACGACCTCGGCGCCCATGTCGGCCAGCAGCATGCCGCAGAACGGCCCGGCCATGAAGTTCGCCAGCTCGAGGACGCGGATGCCGCTGAGCGCCCCCGTCTCCGTGCCTTCCTTCGACTCCACGCTCGTCCTCCCGATCTCGACGCCGTCATAGAGCGCCGCCGCTGGCATGGTCGCGCCTCTCACGAGTCAGAAGGGATAATACGTCACCGCAACGGAAGCCCCGCAGACCGTATCTCGGTCGCCCGAATCTGCGACCGGCCCACGATAACGTGCGGTATGATCGTCGTGTGAAATGCCGCACAGGCGGAGACGTGCTGTAGCGTGACGTGCGGTCGAGGCGTCGAGATGAACCGAACGTACACCATCGTCATCGAACGTGATCCGGAGAGCAACTGGCTGGTTGGTGAGGTCGTGGAGCTTCCCGGATGCTATTCGCAGGCACCGGATCTGTCGTCACTTGAGGCGAATATGCGCGACGCTATCGAGGCATATCGCCAAACCGCCGATCCTGACGAGCCTGGGCCGGACTTCGTGGGAACCTGGAGGATTGAGGTTCCCGTGTGAGCCGTCTTCGCCTGGCGCGATATCGTGAGCTTCGCCGCGTTGCCGAAGCAGCCGGCTTCCAGTGGGTTCGTCGCGAAGGCAGCCACAACACGTTTCGAAGCAACGACGGCAGGATCGTCGTCATACCAGACCACGGCTCGCAGGTGATCGTGCGGCCACTCCTTCGGAAGATCGTTCGCGATCTGAAATTGACCGTGGACGAGTACCATCGCCTGCTCGATGATGCCTGACCTCATGGACTTTGACACCATGCGGGACGAATACGGTTTCACGGGTGCGGTCCGAGGCAAGTACGCGGCTCGTGTCGCCAGGGGCACGAACATCGTGCGGCTCGATCCGGATGTCGCCGCGGTCTTCCCCGACTCGGCGTCCGTCAACGAAGCCCTGCGACTTCTTGCGAAGCTTGCTCGCCAGCAGACTCGGTCCGTGGACTGAAGTCCACGTCTACCATTGGTGCGTGGCTACGCCACGCCGGGGTCAGGGCACCCGTCGCAGAGCGACGATGCGAATGTAGACGTGGGTTTCAACCCACGGCCGCGCGAGAGAGGTACTTCAGAATGGGTGAGGGCGGCCCGAAAAACGGAGCCGCCCCCAACAAGCCATCACGCAGACCAAGAACCCGTCGTCTAGCTGTACACCTTGAACAGGTTCTGCATCACCTTCTCGGCGTCCGCCTCACTGCCGACCTTCGCGGCGGCCAGGTGATCCTCGAAGCTCTCACTCTCTTCGCGGTACAGCACGCCCAGGTACATCGGGTCGGTTGACGAGGCCGCCTCGATCGCCCGGTGCATGTCCGAGGGATCGTAATCCTTCGGCAGATCGGCTACTTCCTCGCGGTATGCGCGGAACGTGTTGACTTTGTTGAAGGTCGGGCAAGGGCTGAACGTGTCGATCACGGCGAAGCCGTTGTGGTTGATCCCTTCGACGATCAGCTCCGCCAGCTCTTTCGGCTTGCCCGAGAAGCCGCGACCGACGAACGTCGCGCCAGACGCGATGGCGAGCCGAAGCGGGTTGATCGGGCGGTCCGGCGTGCCCTTCGGGGTCGTCTTGGTGACGAACCCGACCTGGCTCGTCGGCGAGGTCTGGCCCTTTGTCAGCCCGTAGATGTTGTTGTCCATGATGACGTAGCAGATGTCGAGGTTGCGGCGAGCCGCGTGCACGAAGTGGCCGCCGCCGATGGCGAACGCGTCGCCGTCGCCGCCCATCGCCAGCACCTTCAGGTCAGGGTTGGCGACCTTGATGCCCGTGGCAATCGGCATGGCGCGACCGTGGACGCCGTGGAAGCCGTAGCTCGACACGAAGAACGGCAGCCGGCTGGAGCAGCCGATGCCGGACACCACCACCACGTCCTTCGTCTGCAGGCCCTTCTGACGCATCGCGTTGTAGAGGCCATTCAGGACGCCGAAGTCGCCGCAGCCCGGGCACCACGTCGGCTTCTCGTCGCTCTTGTAGACGTCCAGGGGCAGAGGCTTGACAGCGACACTATCGGGCATGCTGATGGACTCCTTCGATCTCCTGGACCAGCCGCGCGACAGTGAAGACGCCACCGCTGTAATCCGTCACCGACACCAGCTCGCGCATGTAGCGGGCGCGCAGCAGCTGCGCGAACTGCCCGCTGTAGTTCATCTCCGGGACCAGGACGACCCGCTTCGACTCGATGAACGGCTTGATCTGATCGTCCACCAGCGGCCAGACCATCCGAGGCGCCATCGCAGCCACCTTGAGGCCCTTCGCCGCCGCCTGGTCGATCGCCTCGACCACCGTGCCCCAGGACGAGCCCCAGCAGAGGATGCCGACGTCCGAGTCCTGGTCGCCATAGTAGTGGGCCGGCGGGGCCGACTTGCGCGCCAGCTCCAGCTTGCTGAACCGCTTCTCGGTCATCTGGCGGTGATTCGCGGGGTCCGAGCGCGGCCGGCCCGACTCGTTGTGCTCCAGGCCGGTGGCGACGTACTGGCCGCCCTGCTGGCCCGGGATCGCCATCGGCGAGATGCCAGACTCGGTGCGCTGGTACCGCTTGTAGCCGCTCTCGATGCCGAGGTCCAAGCCGTTCGAGCCGTTGGTCCCGCTCGTGCTTTCCCCGCCGATGGTGAGCCGGTTCACGATCTCGTACTTCGACAGGTCCGGGGTCGGGATGCTCTCGGTGCGGACGCCGAGCGTCGTGTCGCCCATCAGGATGACCGGCATCTGGAACTGCTCGGACAGGTTGAACGCGTTGAACGCCTGGGTGAAGCAGTCCGACACCGACACCGGCGCCAGCACGATCCGCTGGATCTCGCCGTGGCCGCCCAGCGCCGCGAGGAAGAGGTCACCCTGCTCCTGGCGCGTCGGCATACCCGTCGAGGGGCCGGCCCGCTGCGCGTCCACCACGACGATCGGAATCTCGGCCATGCCGGCCAGGCCCAGCAGCTCGATCATCAGGCTGATGCCCGGCCCAGAAGTCGCCGTCATCGACTTCTTGCCCGCGTAGGAGGAGCCAATCGCCATCCCCAACGCCGACATTTCGTCTTCGGCCTGCACCACCGAGCCGCCCACCTTCGGCAGCTCCGAGGCGAGGAACTCCATGATGTCGGTGGCGGGGGTGATCGGGTAGCCGGAGTACACCCGGCAGCCGGCCGCCAGCGAGCCCATCGCAATCGCCTGGTTCCCCGAGACCACGATCCTCGACGTCTCGCCGAGGGTACCTGGCTTCACCTGGAGGGTGCCGCGCTCCGGAATGTTGCGCTCGACGTAGCCGATGCCGGCATCCAGCGCCTGGTAGTTCTTTTCGAGGATCGCCTCACCCTTGCGTGCGAACCGCTGGTGAAGCAACCTCCTGATGAACTCCTTGTCCAGACCGAACAGCGCCGAGATCGCGCCGACCGCCACCACGTTCTTGCCGAGCTCGAACTGGAGCTCCTTCTTCGCAATGTCGGTCAACGGGAGGGCATGCTGCTGGTAGGTGCCCGGGTTCGTCGGCGGCTCGAAATCGCCGGAATCGTAGAGAAGCAGCCCGTCATCGCGGAGCTCGCGGATGTTGCGGTCGTACCCCTCGCGGTTGAACGCCAGCAGAATGTCGACGACGTCGCCGCGTGAGTGAATCCGTTGCGGCGCAAGGCGGATCTGAAACAGTGAGTGCCCGCCCTTGATCTCAGCAGGGGGCACAGAGTCGGTCAACACGCCGTAGCCAGCCCTGGCCGCTGCCAGGGTGATCAGCTGACCGGTGCTCAACACACCCTCGCCAGCCTCGCCAGCTACCCGGATGACCAGGTCGTCGCGTTCTGCCATTCTTCCTCCCAGCTCCCGCGGCATTACGCCATCCGGGGCACGACAGCGGGCCTCGAAACGAGCTGGCGACAAAAAGACGACGCCACAACGGGCGCCAGGACGGTCTCGCTTCGCGGTATTCGAGCCGTGTGTAAGGGGCCGTGTGACCCTCGCCCAACGGAGAGCCGACGATTACTTCCTCGCAATTCGATTATATCCCTGCCTTCACGAGGGCGCTAGGACATTCATCGCCTCTCCGAGCATCTCAATCGTCACGGTCAGTCGCCAATGGCCGCGCCGGCCAACGCCCCGCTCGAGCCGCCGACCGCGCTCTTGGTAACGAGGAATCCGGCCGAGACGGGCCGGACTCTCGTCACCTCCAACGCGATTGGCGCGTCCGATCTTCCGGTGAACGTCCGGGTCGCCGTCACGGATCTCTTGACATGGCGGTCCGGACCGATCTCGAACGGTCGAGGCCGCGGCCCGGACCGCCGCGTCGTCACGACGTGTAGACGACCGTCTCGTCCGTCGTGTCCACGTCGGCCACGAAGGTCGCGTGGCTACCGTCCGGTGACCGTACCGCCGCGACGCTCACGTCCACTGAGGTTACCTGCGTCACCAGCGCGACACGTGGCCGGTGCGGGGGTCGCTCGCGGCGCCGAGACCGCCGGTCGATGGTGCGCCGCATCTCGTGCTCGATCAACGAGAAGTCCTGCGAGGACAACAGGTGGATCTGGCCCTGGAACGCCAGCGGCCAGTCCTCCGGCGCCCAGCGCTTGACGTACAGCATGCGTGGCGCGATCTGGCGGGCGTCCAGGTGCTCGTACCAGTTCAGGACCACGTCGGCGCGGACCTGGACGCGCCAGGGCGCCACGTCCGGGCGGCGCTCGGTGCTCTGCCAGACCGGCGCGTGATCCTCGAAGAAGGTGGAGGTCACGGTGGCGGTCAGCGGGAAGACCTGGCTGCCAGCCACGTAGAACAGGACACGGTCGCCGAGCGCCATCCGCTCGGCCTTCTTGCGGTGGCGAGACTTGAGCCCGACCATGTCGAAGCCACGCTCGCGCGTGATCTCGAAGTTCTCCGGGCTCATCACGATCATCCAGTGGCTGCCGGGCATCGACGACTCCCGCGGGTACACAACCGCGATGCTGAACCGCGTTACGAGCGACCTGTCACGAGATGCACTACGGGTGAGCGTACCACATCCGCCCGGCACCCTTGCCCAAAGGTTTCAATCGACGGCCCGGCCTGCCCCCGAGCTCAGTAGCTCTTGAACGCCCTGGCGAATCCCTCCGCGCGGGCCTGGTCGCCGGTGGTCTGCCAGCGGCCAGCTTCCACGAACCGGCTCGCCGGACGCCGATTCGTCGTCACCAGCCCGAACGCCGAGGGGTCGGTGTGGATCGTGACGTTCGCCGTGCTGTCGTCGTCGCCATCGACACACGTCACGCCGCCGTTCCCCACCTGCATGACGATGGTGAACGGGTCGTCGCCGCTGAGATCCGCCCGGTACGTGCCGACCAGGGCCGGGTCGTCGCCGCCGCTGAATCCGCGCCCAAGGCGACCGGGCAGCGTGCGAGCGAACGCGGACTGAACCGAGGGGCGCACCTCGGCGTCCGGGTCCAGCGCCACGCGGATGTCCCAGTCGTGCAGGGCCAGCTCGAACAGCCACTGATCCTGGACCCAGGCCAGGGATTGTGCGCCGATCGGGTGCCAGCCCTGCGCGCCCGGATCCGCGCTCGGGATCGCGTCGAGCTCCGCGTCGATGGCGCCGACCGCCTTCTGATACCAGGCGATCACCTCGGCCGGCGTCTGCTGCAACGCCTGCTGCTGTCTCGCCGTGCGCGCCGCGCGCCACGCCTGCACCCCCTCGGCGGCGGCCAGCGGCGGTGGACCCGCGTCGCCGGCCCGCCCTCGCGCGATACTGTCTCCGAGCAGCTCAGCCACCTGCACCACGTGAATGAACGCGGCGCCGATAGTCCAGCCCGCGCAATCGCTCGGCTGAAGCCAGGTCTCGGCCGGCAGCGCCTCCATGTCCGCCAGGAAGGCCCCGCTCAGCTCGCGAATCGCACCGCGTATCGCCGTCAGATCCATCAATCCTCTCCCGTCACCGAGTCTCGCGTGCATCGTCAAAAAGTGGCCGCTCGTGGAACGCGGCCAGGAAGTCGGCCGTCGCCTGCGCGATGGCAGCCACGATCTGCTCGCCCAGCTCCGCGCTGGCCTGGTCGGCAGCATCTGAAACGCCGTCACTCGCCTCCCAGATCCCCGGGTAGCGGACCGAGACGCCGCGCACATCGCCGGCGATGGCCAGCGGGCGGGGCTCGCGGTCCGGTGGGAAGCGGTCGTCGAGGCGTGGTAGATCTGGCCGCACGGCCAGCACACAGCTCGTCTCGAAGTGGCCGGCGTGGCCCGGCCCGGCGAACGGCAGGCTGGCGACCGCCTCCCGACCGATGGTCCAGTACGATGCTGCCGAGACCGCCATCCCGAGCCGTCGCTCCGACACCAGCTCCGTCGCGGCGACGCGCATCGCGTCCTCGTTGCCCCCGTGGCCGTTCAGGAACAACAGCCGTTTGCAGCCCATCTGCGCGGCGGCCTCCCCGAGCTCCACCAGCAGTGCGATGTACGTTCTCAGGTTGACGGTCAGCGCCCCGCCGACCAGCAGGTGGTGTGAGGAGCAGCCGTACGGCACGACGGGGGCAACCAGCACGTCTGCGCCTGAGGGGACCAGCTCCGCAGCTCGTAGCGCGATCGTTTCCGCCATCAAATGATCTGTCATCAGCGGCAGGTGCGGACCGTGCTGCTCGGTCGCGCCGATCGGGATGACGAGGGTGGCGTGCGGCAGGCGCTGCTGGAGCTCCTCGCGGGTCAGCTCGGCCAGCCGATAGCGGCGACGCGGCGCGGTGGACGACTCCGTCACGGCTCCTCCAGGGATGCAGACAGCGATGCGGTATGATGGTGGCCGTAGCGAGGCGTCTGCCGCAATATGCTGTTCTTCTTCGAGTTATTCCTGTTCGTGCTGGTCATGCTTACGCTGGCGCTGGGCGAGTTCGTCAGTCGCTGGCTCGCGCTGGTTCTCTGGCTGGTCGTGACCGGGTTCGCGCTGGCCGGCTACCTGCTGGCGCGATGGGCGCTGAGCGACGCGATCGCCGCCGGCGATGCGCAGCCGCCAGACCCACCAGCCGACGAGGGCGAATCGCACGGCTCCCCGGTGTCATCTGAGGCCACGCCGGACGCTGCTGCCGAGCTCCACACCGGCCCGCCAGTGGACGTACCCGCGGACGCACCGGGCGACGCCCCGCCGACCGCGCTCGACGTCCGGTGGGCGCGTACGCTGCTCTACAACTGGCGCCGTTCCAACGTGTTGCTGGTGCTGGGTGCGGCTGCCGTGGCCGTCTGGTACTGGCTCGGGCGCTGAGTCGCGCTGGCGCGAGCCACGACGCTACACAAACATGACAGCCGGGCCGATTTGTCCGGCCCGAGCGTTACTTCAATCGGGCAGAATGTGCCCGCCACGTCGCTCTGCATGTCGAGTGGCGGCGCGGCCTGCCGGACCTTTCTGGGAGTGACCGAACCGGTGCCCACGAGCCAGGCATCTGACACCCGCACCACTGCGCAGGCGAACGAGGCAACCTCGAGCGAGGTCTGCACGATCCTGGCGCGCGAGCTTCGTGGCCCGCTCTCGACGGTGGACGGCTACCTGGAGCTGCTGATGAACGGCGGCGTGGGTGAGCTGACCCCAGAGCAAAAGGAGTTTCTGGGGGTCGTGCGGCGGAACATCGACCGGCTCAGCGCGGTCGTCTCCGACTGGATCGACGTGGCGCGGATCGAGAGCGGTCTCTTCCAGCTGGCTCGAGAGGCCGTCGATCTGGAAGAGATGGTGGACCGCGCTGTGGCGACGATTCGGCCGCGTGTGCGGGCAAAAGAGCAGCAGATCCTCGTCGAGTCACCGGCCGATCTATTGCTCGTGCCGGGTGATAGTCGCGCGCTCTTGCGCGTCGTGGACAACCTGCTCTCGAATGCGCACAAGTACACGCCTCGCGGCGGCACGATTCGGCTGGCGCTGACGGCGGACGGTGGCACGGCGCGCCTGGACGTGACCGACACCGGGATCGGCATCCGCGAGGAGGATCAGGATCGCCTGTTCCGTAAGTTCTATCGCTCGGATCTGACCGAGACGGAGCCGGGCACTGGCCTGGGCCTGACGCTGGTCAAGTCGCTCGTCGAGCAGCATGGCGGGCGTGTCGCGGTCCAGAGCGAGCTGGGGAAGGGCAGCATCTTCACCATCTGGCTGCCCACGAGCTCGTCAGACGACGACGCGCTGGCCGCTCCGGGCGCCGCGCCGCTGGTCGGATCGCTGCCCATCGCGAGCGCTGACTAGCCCCGCCGACTAGAATGGCGGCTGAGGGTGCATGAGCACCCCCGGAGGTCAGCAATGTTGAGCGGATTCAAAGAGTTCCTGCTGCGCGGGAACGTCGTCGACCTGGCAGTGGCAGTGGTCATCGGAGCCGCGTTCAAGACGATCGTGGACGCGCTGGTCAAGGGGCTGATCACGCCGCTGATCGGCATCTTCGGCGGCGTGCCGGACTTCTCGGCGCTCAGCTTCTCGATCAACGGCAGCAAGTTCCTGATCGGCGAATTCGTCAACGCCGTCGTGGCGTTTGTCATTCTGGCGGCGGTGATCTACTTCCTGGTGGTGGTGCCTGTCAACCGGCTGATGGCGCGGCTGCAGCCGAAGGAGCCCGAGCCGCAGATCACCCGCGAGTGCCCGGAGTGCCTCAGCAAGATCCCGGTCAAGGCGAGTCGGTGCGCGTTCTGCACTGCCGAGGTCTCGCCGCTGGCCGTCGCGTAACGCGGCCTACCTGAGCGTCGCACGAGGAGCTGGCGCCTCCAGCGGCGGCGTCAGCTCTCGTTGGATTGTTGCCCGAGTGAGCCGTCAGCGCGTGCGGATCACCAGCGTTTTGGCGATCTTGTCGTGCCAGCCCTGCTTGTTGGCGTCGAAGATGGCCCAGATGAGCCCGAGAAAGCAGAGCACCTGCGCGACCCACTGCCCGATGATCTGGCGGAGCGCCATCCGCCAGAAGCCGGCCGGCAAGCCAGTGTCGCTCTTGATCACCCTGATCCCGAGCATCCACTTGCCGGGCGTCAGGCCGTACGCCCACATCGCCAGCACCAGGGCCGAGTAGCACGACAGGCCGAAGTAGGTCAGCAGCACCAGGAAGAGCAAGATCGTGGTTGTGGTGGGGTCCGCCAGGGCGTTGGCCGGGTTCTGGACCAGGAATGACGCCGCGAGCCCGACCGGGATGAAGATCAGGCCGGGGATCAGTCCGTCGAGCAGGACGGCGCCAAAGCGCACGAGGATCCCGGCCAACGGCGGTCGGCTGGTCAAGTCGATCACGGAAGCTACCTCCATGTCGCCCCGGGGCCGGCGCTGCCCGACGCTCACCCGGCGCAGAGTGAGCGTACACCAGACGGGGGTCCTTCTTCTCGCTCAGCCGAGCGCCACTTCGACGTGTGGCGCCCCAACTGCCCACGCGCCGTTTGGGTCGAGCAGCACCACGCGGACCACCTGTCCCGGCCGCCACCGGACGTTGAGCGGCCGTTCGCCGCCCTGGCGGATCAAGTCGGCGAGTCGGACGCGTGCCCGTGGCGCCGCCAGGTCGTCCACGTACAGGGCGATGACGAGGCCCGGGTCGATCGCCCCAGGCGCCGCGCCCGCCCCAAGGCGTAACGCCAGCCGGGTCAGCGTGGCGCGCTCGGGCAACTGGCCAGCAGCCTGCCGCGAGTCGAACAAGACCGCCTCGCCGCCAGACACGGCCGGTGTGCCCGAGAAGACGGCGACGAGACCGGATCCCGCGCTTCGCTCCTCGGAGCGTTCGCCACGCTCCGGCCGCCCGCCGCGCAGGCGCCGCGCCAACCCGCGCGCGAGATCGAAGGGGGAATCCGCGAGGCTGCGTAGGCCACTCCCGCCGCCTGCACCGCCCCCTGCACCGGCGCCGGGCGCCGGCGATCCCGGCGCCTGCGTCGGCAGGTCGGGCGCAGTCTCGCGCAAGGCCCGGGAGAAGCGCCCCCACTCAGGCGGGCCGCCCGCCTGAGGCGGCGGCGCCGAAGTCGGCATGGGAGCAGGCATCGGCGGCGGGGCCATCGCTGAGAACGCCATCGGCGCGGCCGACAGCGCCATCCGCGCCATTGCGAAGTCCGAAGACCACCCGTGCGCCAGGGCATTCCCCACGGCGACCGTCTCGGTCACCTTCTGCCCGGCCTCCCGCCGCGTCGCCACGAACGCCGTCTCCGAGCAGGCGATGCCGTATCGGAGCGACTCTCGCACCAGCAGGTCGTGGAGCGCCTCGGTCGAGTGGCGGCGGGCATTCTCCGGATACACGGACCCGGTTCCCGAGCCCGTCGCCGTCCCGAGTACGACATTTGGATCGTACCCCAGCTGCCGCAGCCGCTCGACCGGGTCGGCGCCGGAGCTCTGCGCGAGCTCCAGATCGAGCACGCGCCGCGCGCCGAATAGCGCCGCTACGGCCGGGCTTTGCGCGGCGCCACTCTCTGGCGCTCCACCTTCAGCCGCGATCTCGACGCCGTCCGCGAGCAATCTGAAGTCAGGAGAGCCAGCCCGTGCACTGCCGCCGGCCGACGCGATCCGCCCGGCCACCCAGACGGCTCGCCCGGCCGACACGTCGCCCAGGTCGATGCCGCACCGGCCCTGCCCGTCCTCGGTCAAGCGTCGGCCGGCAGCCTGGACCGTCGCGCTGTCCACCCACAACGTCAGGTTGCGCAGGAGCGGCGCTGCCCAGTCCGCCAGCACCTCGTCCAGCGCCGAGGCGATGTCGTTCTCGGCCGGATCGCTGGTCAGGAAGCGCGCGATGCCGCCGCCGCGCTCGGCCAGCTCGTTCGCCAGCCCGCTGTTCGGGGCCGCGTCGATGCAGAGGACGTCCACTCGGCGACGATCCGCCCGGCCAGCCTCGCGCTCCACCAGCGACAGGATCCGGCCGGCGTCGCTGACTTGCGCGTCGGTGACGATCAAGACGTGGCGGGCGCGCTGGCCGGTGTCTCGCGGCTGCTCCAGCGACTGCTCCAGCGCGACCCCCAGCTCGGTGCCGCCGCTGTCCTTGTGCCGGAACAGGAAGTCGCTCGCCTGTCGGACGGTGCGCTCGTCGCCGCGCACCGGCTGCCGCGCGAACCAGCGCGTGGTGGTGTGGAACAGGCCGAGGTTGAACGTGTCGCTGGCCCCGAGACCGGCCAGCAGGTTCTGGACGGCCCAGTCGGCCGCCTCCCACTTGGGACCGCTCATCGAGCCGGAGTGGTCGATCAGCAGAATGACTTCGCGGGCCAGCGGCTGCGTCGCCGTTGCAGCTGGCGGCGTCACCAGCGCCAGGAAGTGATGGTCGCCGGTCGCCGGGTCGTCGTGGTGGAGTAGCTGAAGCGTGGGACGGTCGGCGGCGCGGCGTGGCTGCCAGGCGAGCAGGCAGTCACGATCCGGCAGCACCTCGCCGTCCCGCAGCCGCACGCGGACGCGCCCCTCGCTCTCGACCGCTTCCAGGACGTGCGTCGAGCTGGTCATCCGCTCGGCCGCCTCGACGGTCAGATCCAGCGTGAACCGGTGGCCAGGGTCGCGGAGGACGGCCAGTGGCTGCCCCTCGGCGTGCCGCGAGTCCTGCTCGTCAGACCGCACGAAGCGCGGCACCGTCGTGAGCGGCACGCGCAAGGTCCAGCGTTCCCCCTCGGGACGCGCCAGCTGCGCGTAGCTCGTCTGGACCGTCACGTCCTCGTCCGGCTTCAGACCGGTCACCTGCAGCGTGAAGACGTCCGGCGCCTCGCGGGTCACCAGGGCGGCCTGACGTCCCTCGTCGCGAGCTTCCTGGTAGGTCTGCTCGGCCCTGGAGCGTTCCGCGAGCTCGGCCTGGATCTCGACCTCGCCGAACCGCGCGGTGACGCCGGTGACGGCGGCATCGCCCGGCAGTGGGAAGCGGTACACCGCCTCGATCGGGCCGGCGTGCTGCGCGGCGCTGAACCGGAACCGCTGGCTCAGATGCAGCAGGGCTACCGGCCCGGCGACTTCGCCGATCAGGTCGGTGCGCGCCAGCGGCACGAACCCACGCGCTGGCTCGCCTGGCTGTGCGTCGCCGTCTCCGCTCCCGACGATCTCCAGGACCGGAAATCCGTCCGGTCGCGAGTTTTCGAACGTTCGAGGGTTGAACACCTGCTCCTCCTGTTGCCGAGCTCCCCCACCGAGGCCGGCCCCGGCCTGCCAAAGCGTCAGTCTGACGGCGCGCATCTCCCCGATTGGGAGACGCCAGCTCTCCCGTGCGAGCTCCAAAGCAGATCTCGGCGCGGTCAGCCGGCACCGAGACACTGCCCCGCTACAGAACGTACGGCCAGCCGGCCCGAATCTCGCAGCCGGCGCCGCGCGATGGCGAACGCGCCGGTCACTCCGTGTTCCGACCCCGACCGCGATCTACGACACGCTGGGCGGCTCCGGGAATCTCAGCGTCATCAGCATAGGGAGGTGGTCCGAGATCGCGAGGTCCGGCACCTCGAAGCGCTCCACCTCGATCTCGGGCGAGATGAACGCGTAGTTCGCATGGGGCTGCTCCTGGGGCGTCCCGAAGTACGGGTTGAGCCGGCTCCGGGTCGTGCGAATCCCGCGTTCGAGCACCAGGTTGCGCAGCCCGTGCCCGAGCAGCCGTACGCTTTCGGTGTCCGGCAGCAGGTTGAAGTCGCCCACAAGCACCACCGGCCCGGCGTGCCCGTCTGCCACGCGCCGGATCGCGCGGGACTGCTCCAGCCGCTCGGCGCTGTCCAGCTTCGTGCCGGGCCGGGCCATGCCGTGGAAGTTGCCGACCAGCGCGACCCCACCAGTCACTCGCAGCTCGGTGACCTGCAGCCAGCGCCTGACCGGGTGGAGTCCCGGCACGGCGTCCAATGTGTCCTGGTGGTCGAGCACCCAGACCTCACGCCGCGACACCAGCGGGAGCGAGCGCCGCGCAAATGTCGCCAGGCCGTACGGCACGCGGCCCGACCCGCCGCCTGGCAGCGGCTGGTCCCAGGCCACCACCGGCACGAACACGCCGTCAAAATCGGGCAGGGCGTCCGAGAGCTCGCGGAACAGCGTCGTCCTGAACCGGCACTCCAGCGGAATCAGCTCTGGCCCGTCCAGCACCTCTTGCAGGCAGAACAGGTCGGTGCGCGGCGCTTGCTCGCGAACGAACGCGAGCAGCGGATCCAGCACGACGCCACCCCAGACGTTGAGCGACACGATCCGTAGCGTGCGAACCTGACTCACCCGCGAAGCGTACCGGATAGGTCACGCCGACGACCCGGCCCGTCTCGCGACGCCATTCGTCACAGTGACGTCTCAGTCTCACCACAAACGCGACCCAAAGCCTTCTGTCTCGTTGACAGAGCGTGAGATCATACTGATGGCGTGGTCTCTCGCTCACTAAAGACCGTCTAACGGGCTGCCCGGCGTACCACGTCGCCGGGCTCGTGGAGGCGAGACGATGCATTGGATCTGGCGAGCGCTTGTCCTGGTGGTGCTGGTCGGGGCGCCGCTGACCTGGCTGCCAGCCTCAGAGACGGACGCGGCGTTCCAGCCGGCCTGGGGCGGCGCCGTCGTCCACGGGCCAGCGGACGGCAAGAAGGACGATCCCGAAGACCTGTGCGACAGTGGCAATCCGCGCAAGCAGAAGAAGTGCCACCGCAACGGCTGGGATCTGACCTGGAACCAGAACAACAACGACAACGGCGATGAAGCGCCGGCCGCAATCGACCCCCAGATGTCGGGGACGCCGGTGACCGTGGATGGCCTGACCGTCGCGCTCTGGCGATCGTCTGAGAACCCGGTCCTCAACACCCCGATGGCCCTGGTGGTGAAGGGCGACGGCGCGGCGATCGAGCGGGTCTGGTGGTGGGCTGAAGGGCCTGTGTACACCGGGCCATTCGCGGACGACCTGGCGTTCGTCGGGACCATGACCTACGAGTGCAACGGCGCCCAGCCGTGCGCCGGCACCTGGCAGGTCGTCTCGCGATACCTCGGGCCGTACATGCTGCACGCCCGGATTCGGGACACGTCCGGCCGCGAAGTCCAGACCGACTGGAAGTTCGAGACGGTCGAAAAACCGGGCTGACCCGCGTACCGGTAGCGCAGCCTCGTCGGGGCTTGAAAGCCCCGCCTACAGTCATGGCGTCGCGCTGCGACGCCGGCACGATGCTCCCCGTCGCGTAGCGACGACGACAGGACGACCAGGACCGATCAGACATCCCGCCACATCGCGCTTCGGTAGGCTGCGGTCTCCGTGCGGCCTCCGTCGCGTAGCGACGGTGCGATGGTAGACGTGGACTTCAGTCCACGGACCCGCCTGGCAAGGCCGCGTTCCGCAAAATCGTGCAGGGCACCCCGGTCTCGCGGCCTTCGTCCAATTGCCCTGGCTACCACGTGGAGGTGGTCGCCCGCGCCGCTGCCGAGTACGCTCTCCTCACAGGGCCTGCTGGACATCCTCGGTGCAGGCCGTACGAGGGGGGAATGATGGGGAGCTCGCTCAGCTTCGGCCTGTTTGGCCTGCACCGAGGCGCGAACACCGATCCGGACACGCTCAGTGCAAGGGCGCAGCTCGCGGAACGGGCCGGGTTTGAGTCGGTCTGGGTCGGGGACCACGTGACGCTGCCGTACGGCGAGCACGCCCTGCCGGCCAACCCGGCCGATCAGCCGCGCCTGGAGGTGGTGGTCGCACTGGCGTATCTCGCGGCGGTGACCAGCCGAGTGCGGCTCGGCATTGGCGTGATCGTGCTGCCGCAGCGGCAGCCGGTCCTGCTCGCGAAGCAGCTGACCACCGTGGACGTCCTCTCGAAGGGCCGGCTGATCGTGGGGATCGGTGTCGGCTACCTGGAGCCGGAGCTCGAGGCGCTGGGGGCCTCGCTGGCCGACCGGGGCGCCCGCACGGACGAGTACCTGGCAGCGATGCGCGCCATCTGGGACGAGTGCGCGCCCTCATTCGCGGGGAAGTTCGTGAGCTTCACGGACGTGATGCAGCGCCCATTGCCGGTCCAGCGACCGAACCCGCCCATCGTGGTGGGCGGCAGCTCGCCGGCGGCGTACCGTCGTGCGATCCTGGCCGGCAACGGCTTCTACGGCTCGACCATGAGCGTGGAGCACGCCGCCGAGGTGCTCGGGGAGATACGCGCCCTGGCCGAGCGCCACCCGCGCCCACCGGAGCTCGGCGAATTGGAGATCACCATCACCCCGAGCGAGAGCATCGACGTGGCGATGGCCCGTCGCTACGCGGACCTCGGCGTGCATCGCCTGCTCCTCTGGCCGCGCAATGTGGACGGCCCGGGACAGCTCGAAGCGTTCATCTCGTCGGTCGGGGACGGGGTGATCGGGCGGGTGTGACGCGAGTGGCGAGTAGCGAGTAGCGAGTAGCGAGAGGGAGGACGGATGGCGAGCGCGTTGAAGATTGGGCTGTTCGGCGTGCATCGGGGCGCGCAAGCCGAGCCGGTCGCACTGTCCCGGCGGGCGCGGCTGGCCGAGCAGGCCGGGTTCGAGTCGATCTGGGTGGGCGATCATGTGAGCCTGCCGATGGGCTCGCAGGCCGTTGCCGCGTACCCGCCGGAGCAGCACCGCCTCGAAGCGATTGGCACGCTCTGCTACCTGGCGGCCGTCACCACCAGGGTGCGGCTGGGGGTGGGCGTGATCGTGGTGCCGCAGCGCCAGCCGCTCCTGCTGGCGAAGCAGCTGACGACCGTGGACGTGCTCTCGAAAGGTCGGCTGATCTTCGGCATCGGGGTGGGGTACGTCGAGTCCGAGCTGCGTGCGCTGGGCGTCTCGATGTCGGAGCGCGCCTTACGCACCGACGAGTACCTGGCTGCGATCAGGGCGGCCTGGGACGAGAGCGCGCCCGACTTCTCGGGGCGTTTCGTGGAGTGGTCGGAGCTGATGCAGCGACCGTTGCCGGTCCAGAAGCCACATCCGCCGGTCGTGGTGGGTGGGAGCTCGGCGGCGGCGTACCGGCGGGCGCTCCGCTCGGCCAACGGCTTCTTCGGCCACAACTGGACCCTGGAGGAGACGCGTCGCAACCTGGCCGAGATTCGCGAGCTGGCGCTGATGGTGGAGCGTCCGAAAGCGCTTGGCGAGCTGGAGCTGACGATCACGCCGCGCGAGCCGCTCGACCTGGACATCGCCCGCCGCTACGCCGAGCTGGGCGTGCACCGGCTGGCGATCCTGCCGCGCGACCTGGACAGCCCGACAGCCACCGAGGAGCTGATCCAGCAGGTTGGAGAGACCGTGATCGGCAGGCTCTGACGCTCAGGACAGCAGGTCGGCGAGCGCCTCGTCCACGGTCGGGAGCTGTTCGCGCCACAGCCACTCAACCCGCACCTTGAGCTCCGGGAGAACGGTCGAGGTATAGATTCCGTCCTGGCTCAAAGTGACCTCGCGGTATGTGCCGTCAGTGCCGAGCACATAGAAAAGGGCTTCTTTCCGAAGCGGATCGACCAGCCAGTACTCGGAAATTCCCGCGTCCTGATATTCGCCGAGCTTGAGGAACCGATCTCGAACCTCGCTGTCCGGCGACACGACCTCAACCACAAGATCGCCGGGACCATCCAGATACGAGTGCTTTATGCGGTCGAGATGCCCGTTTGCCACGAACATGATGTCTGGCATCCGACCGGTTGGCCGGTTGGCGAGCTTCATCAGAAAGTTGAGGTAATACACCCGGCCAAGCCGACGTCCGCGCACGTACGCCTTGATCAGATCGAGAAGGAAATCAAGAATGAGAAACTCAGGATCGTTCTCCGGCATCAGCTCGATGATCTCCCCATCGACCCACTCAGCACGCCCCTCGATAGAGCGCACCCAGTCATGGAAATCTTCCCAGGATACGCGCGGCGGCGAATAACTCCGCGCAGCGCGCTGGAGATCGGCCTCAACGGTCAATGATGGCCTCCGGCGTGGTGCGGTTGGATCCGGCAGATGGCCGTTCAGTGCCTCGCGAAACGATGCGAACGGCTCGTGCCAGATGCGCTCGACGGCCAGTCGCAGGCCAGGCAAGACTGTGGACGCACACACGCCGTCATCGGAGATCGGAGCTTCGTGATACTGGCCGTCAGCTCCCAGGACGTAGAACCGAGCCTCCTCGTGATACTCGTCGACGAGCCAGTATTCGCGCACACCACCAGCTGCGTACTCCAGAAACTTGTCACGACGATCGCGCACGAGACTGTCCACCGAAACGACTTCGACGACGAGGTCAGCAGGACCGTCGAGATACGTGTCTGTCATGCGGAACATATGCTCTTTCGAGATGTACATCAGGTCCGGCACGCGGCCACTGGGGCGCTTCGGGAGCCGCATCAGGAAACCTAAGACAAGTCGATCCAGCTGCCTCGGTTCGACGTGGCGTCCAATCTCTTCATGGAGGAACTGAACGATCAGGTTGCTTCGCAGATTCTGCGTCAGGACATCGACGATCCGGCCATCGACCCACTCGCTCGGAAACTCGTTTGCGAGTGCCCACCGAACGTACTCTTCCCACGACATCAGCAGCGGCTTATCTTGCGTTGTAGGGAGTCGGCCGCTCGTGTCGATGGTCACCGGGGTGCTCCTGGCTCGGACGCGCCCGCATTGAGGGCCGGCAGCTCGGCGAGGATCTCGTCAAATGTGGGCAGTGGCGAACGCCAGAGCCAGTCCACTCGCAGTCGCAGACCGATGAGGACGGTTGACGTATAAACGCCGTCCTCGTCGATCGGTGCCTCGACGTACGTGCCATCCCCGCTGAGGACATAGAACAGCGCCTCGTGACGCGGCTCATCAATCAGCCAGTATTCTCGGACTCGGGCTGCCTCGTACTCCGTGACCTTGTCCTTTCGGTCACGAATCTCACTGTCTGGTGACACGACCTCGACCGCGAGATCGACCGGCCCATCGACGTAGGTGCGCATGACACGACTCTCGTGCTCACGTGCCACGAACACAATGTCCGGTACTCGGCCACTCGGACGACTTCGCAGACGCATCTGGACATCCTGTACGACCATGCCGAGCCCGTTGCGTTCGGCATGGAGACCCATCACGAAGACGAGGAGGCGGATGATGAGCTGATGTCGAATGCTTGGCGGCATGAGCTCGATAATCTCCCCGTCCACCCACTCTACGCGATGCTCCTGACGAAGGGACCAATCATGGAAGTCCTCCCACGACACCTTCGGAGGCGCATAGGGCGTCGGCGGGAGTCGACCGCTCATGTCGATGGTCACCGGGGTTCTCCTGATGGCTGCGATGCTCTCCACCAGCCTACCACGGTGATGGGTGTTCGAGGCGAAAGCCAGATGACAGAGAACAGGGCATAAATAAGGGGACCGGCCGGCCGGTCCCCCAACACCTATCACCTAACCACCCGCGAAGCTACACGGCGACGGCCAGCATCCGGTCGATGGAGAGCCGCGCCCGGTCGGCCATCTCGCGCTCGACCTCGACGGTCGGGGACATGTCCAGCAGCGTCTGGTGCAGCTTCCGCAGCGTGATCTGCTTCATGTACTTGCAGACCGCCGCCCGGTCGGCGGCCATAAACCGCTTCTCCGGGATCTCCTTCTCCAGCCGGTGCAGGATACCCACCTCGGTCGCCACAAGGAACAGCTCCTTCGGGCTGCGCTTGGCGTGGGTCACCATCCCCTCGGTGGAGAGGATGTAGGTGCTGTCCGCCGAGAGCATCCCGGCCTGCTTGCCGTAAACGTACTGGCTGCTGCAGCCGCACTCCGGGTGAACCAGCAGGTCCGCGTCCGAGTTGGCCTTACGGTTCGCCTCCAGCTCGTCTGGCCGGATGCCGGCGTGCACGTGGCACTCGCCGAGCCAGATCTCCATGTTGTCCCGGCCGAGCGTCTGCTTCAGCCAGGTGCCCAGGAAGAAGTCCGGCAGGAACAGGATCTTCTGCCAGGAGGGGATCGAGCGGACCACGGCCTCGGCGTTGCCGCTGGTGACGCAGTAGTCCGACTCCGCCTTCACGGCCGCGGTCGTGTTGACGTAGCTGACCACGACGGCGCCAGGATGCTGCGCCTTCCACTCACGCACCTGCTCCGCCGTGATCGAGTCCGCCAGCGAGCAGCCGGCCGTCGGATCGGGCATCAGCACGGTCTTCTCTGGGTTGAGGATCTTCGCGGTCTCGGCCATGAAGTAGACGCCGCACATCGCGATGACCTGGGCGTCCGTGCGGGCGGCCTCGCGGGCCAGCCCGAGCGAGTCCCCGACGAAGTCGGCAACGTCCTGGACTTCCGGCACCTGATAGTTGTGGGCCAGGATCACGGCTCGGCGCTCGCGGGCCAGCTCGCGGACCTGGCGGCTCAGAGCGATGCGCTCGTCGTCGGACAGCGGCGGCTCGGCGGCAAAGCTCGTGGTATTCAAGTTGAGGACTGGCAGATTCATGGTCACGAGACCACCTCCAGCATGAAGTCAAGCGAGAAGTCCAGGGAGCCGGCCGAGTGGGTCAGCGCCCCGAGTGAGACATAGTCAACGCCGGTGCGGGCGATGGCGGCGAGGGTCTCGTGGGTGACGCCGCCGGACGCTTCGAGTGCGACCAGGCCGTCCGCGCGGTCCACGGCGGCGCCGAGACGCGTCACGTCGCCGTCCTGGCCCACGAAGTTGTCGAGCAGAACCATGTCGGCGCCGGCCGCGATCGCCTCGTCGAGCTCGTCCAGGTTGGTGACCTCGATCTCGACACGCTGGCCGGGCGCGGCCCGGCCCTTCGCGCGCAGGACGGCGGGAGTGATGCCGCCAGCCGCGCGGATGTGGTTCTCCTTGATGAGGAAGCCGTCGTCCAGGCCGGCCCGGTGGTTGCGGCAGCCGCCCACTCGCACCGCGTACTTCTCCAGCACGCGGGCGCCGGGGGTCGTCTTGCGGGTGTCCAGCACCTCGGTGCGGGTGCCAGCGACGATCTCGGCGGCCTTGCGGCTGGCGGTGGCGACTCCTGAGAGACGCTGGAGGAAGTTCAGGGCCGTGCGCTCGCCGGTCAGGATCGAGCGCGCCGAGCCCTCGATCCGGGCCACCGCCCGACCGTCTCCGTACGAGCCTTCCTCGGCCAGCCGGACGACCTTGACGCTCGGATCGACCATCGCGAAGACGGCCTCGACCACCGGCAGGCCGCACATCACGCCGGCCTGCTTTTGCAGAACCTCGGCGCGGGCCTGGGTGTCGGCGGCGACGGTCGCCTCGGTGGTGACGTCGCCGCGCCCGACGTCCTCGGCTAGCGCCAGCCGGATGATGGCCTCGACGGCATCGCTCCGGGGAAAGCCGGCCGCTTCTCCCTGGTGGGCGAACGCGGACGCTCCTGCCTGGTTCGCCGCCGAGGCCGAGACGGCGGACGAACGCCTGGATACCCCGCTCGGGGTCATGAAGCTACCTCCGACGATGCCGGCTCGCCGATGAGCCGGGGAGTACGCGGCCCGGACTGGCTCCCCTGCCAGCGGAGCTCGCGGCGCCAGGTACCAGAGAGTGGCCCGGAGAACTCGTACAGCTCGCCGGGCCGGCCCGGCCCCTCGGCGGCGGCGCGCTCGCCGGTCTGGACCAGCGCGCCGGTGCTGAAGAGGGCCGAGAACGCCTTCTTGAAGTTACTGGTATTCAGGCGGACCAGCGACGGATCGAGGATCGCCGCGTAGACGGCCCGCAGCTCGGGAAGGGTGAACTTCGCGGGCAGCAGCTGGAACGCGACCCACGAGTAGCGGACCTTGCTGCGGACCCGGTCAATGGCGATCCTGAGCATGTCGCCGTGGTCGAACGCCAGCTCCTCCCACGGCAGCTCCGAGACCGGGAACCAGGCGATCCGGATCACGTCCGAGCCGGCTGCCAGCTCCAGGTGGTCGGTGCGGACCAGCGCTGCGTGCGCCACCGAGACGACCCGTCCTCTGGAGTCACGATCTGGACGCCCGAACGAGGCCAGCTGCTCTAAGTACCAGTCCCGAGCATCCAGGCCGGCCTTGCTGCGGAGCGCGCGCCGCGCCGCCTCGTCGAACGTCTCGTCTGACCGCAACAGCACGCCGGGCAGCGACCAGTGGCCGCCAAAGGCCGCGTCGCCGCGCTGGACGAGCAGCACCTGCCAGGCATCGTCCACGCGCGCCGAGGCCCGGACGGTGAACAAGACCACGTCCACCGCCGCTACGACGTTCGGGATGAGCCGGTCCGGAGGCACCCACCACGCTCCAAAATAGAATCAACTTGATTCTATTCCGATGCTGCCGAAATAACAAGTCGTCCGACATAACGCTTTCTTTGGCGACCGTTTTCGGCCTGTGATGGAGCGCGTGTCTGTGACGTGGTAACTCCGAGCCTTCCCAGCTCCTTCCTGATGTCGCTGTCAGGCGTCCGCGACACTCGTGTCGAGAGGCATAATGCCAGCATGTTCGTCGTCATCTTCGAAGTCCAGCCGAAGCCCGAGCGTTGGGACGACTATCTCGATACGGCGAAGCTGCTCCGGCCGGAGCTGGAGCGGATCGACGGCTTCGTGGACAACGAGCGGTTCAAGAGCGAGCGTCAGGAGGGGCGCGTCCTCTCGCTCTCGACCTGGCGCGACGAGAAGGCGTTGATCCGCTGGCGCACCCAGGCCACCCACCACGTCGAGGGCCAGACACGCGGACGCTCCGAGATCTTCCAGGATTACCATCTGCGGGTCGGCGAGGTCACCGAGGATTCTGCCGCGCCACAGGATCGAACCATCGTCGGCGACCGCTTCGACACGACAGAAGTCGGGGCCGCGACGGTCGTCACGCTCACGGAATTCGGGCCGATCGACGCGGATGTGTCCACGCTGCGCCCGCCAGCTGACGACACCCCCGGCCTGGTGGCGTGGGAGTGGTTCAGCAGCCTGACTGAGCCAGGAAAGCGCGTGCTGCTGGTCTCCTGGAGCGACGAGCAGGCCGCGACACGCTGCGCGCCAGCCGCGCCGGGCGAGCATGGCACCTTTCGCCACCGGCGAGTCCGCGTCATCCGCGACTACGGCATGCGAGACCGCCGCGAGGCGCCCCAGTACTTTCCAGACGTGGTCTAAACCTATCCGATCTGGAACCCGCGGTGAGCGAGCCAGCTGGGGCGCGATGAATCACGCCCCTTCCCTCTCTCGTCCCTTCCTTCCCGCACCCCTCCCTACAGGCATGAAGATCCACCGTGGCTTTGGTGTAGCGTCGTCCAGGCGCCACCGCTACGCGAAGTCGGCGGCCCAGTCCGGCCAGTTCAGGGTCGTGCCGTCCGCGCCGGTGGAGTAGACCAGGGCCAGGTGCTCGCGGGTGGAGACGCCCCAGGCCCGCACCTGGAGCTCGCGGTCGTGGGCCTCGGCGACCAGGTCGGCGGTCAGCAGGTCCGCCCGTGGGCAGATCTGCGCCAGCCCGGCGTCGAGCACCCGCTCGATCTCGACGGCGTCGAAGCGCGGCGTCAGGAACCCGATCGTCAGATCCGGCAGCGCATCTCTGAGCCGGAGCACGGTCTCCCAGTTGAACGAGCTCAGCTGGAGATCAGGGCGCTCGGTCAGCTCGCGCGCCACCAGCATCTCGATGGTGCCCTCGGTAGCGTCGGCGGCCTTCACCTCCAGACAGGTCACCATGCCGCTCGACGTGCCGTCGGTCGGGAACGACCAGTCCAGGAAGTCGTCGAAGCGGACGATCCGCTCGCCGGCCCATTTCGCATCGAGCCAGCTGCCGGCGTCCAGCCGCGACAGCTGCTCCCAGGTCAGATCCTTGACCGCGCCCGTGCCGTCCGTCGTGCGGTCCACCGTCGCGTCGTGGATCAGCACCAGCACGCCGTCGGCGGTGCGCTGGACGTCGGTCTCGATGCCGCCGGCGCCCATCGTGCGGGCCAGCTCGAACGCGGCAAACGTGTTCTCGGGCGCGTAGCCGGACGCCCCGCGATGTGCCA
Organism: Chloroflexota bacterium; assembly: GCA_046328125.1. GTDB lineage: Bacteria > Chloroflexota > UBA6077 > UBA6077 > JACCZL01 > JADZEM01. The sequence goes on along the minus strand of JAXLXF010000010.1, from coordinate 162,176 downwards.
GGATCAGCATCGGAGAGAGGCTCCTTCCTCGACGATTCGCACAGCGATTCCGGGATGCCCTCACCCGGCCCCTCTACTGTCCCTGTGCGCGGGAGAGGGGAGCGGACCTACCGTTTGAGACGCGGGTCGAGCGCGTCGCGCAGGCCGTCGCCGAGCAGGTTGAACCCGATGGCGACCATCAGGATAGCGAGTCCGGGGATCGTCGCGAGCTGCGGGCTGCTGGTGATGAAGTTGCGGCCGGTGCTGAGCATCGCGCCCCACTCCGGGGTGGGCGGCTGCGGCCCGAGCCCCAGGAACGAAAGGCCAGATGCCGTCAGGATCGCCGTCGCGAGCCGCAGCGAGGTCTGGACCACCAGTGGCGGCGTCACGTTGGGGAGGATGTGGCGCCACATGATGCCAGGCGCCGGCTCTCCGAGCGCCCTGGCCGCCAGAACGTAGTCCTGCTGCTTCACCGAGAGCGTCGAGCCACGGGCCACTCTCGCGAACGACGGGATCGAGTACACGCCGACCGCGATCACGACGTTCGCCGTTCCCGCTCCGAGCGCCGCGATGATCGCGATGGCGAGCAGGAAGCCGGGCATCGCCAGCATGACGTCCATCAGGCGCATGACCAGGGTGTCGGTCCACCCGCCGAGGAAGCCGGCCACGATCCCCAGCAACGTCCCGACCGCCAGCGAGACCAGCACCGCCCCGAGCGTAATCAGCAGCGTGATCCGCGCTCCGTAGAGGAGCCGGCTCAGGATGTCGCGACCGAGCTCGTCGGTGCCGAGCAGGTTGGTCGTCGAGGGAGGCCGGAGCTGCTGCCCGAGGGTGAAGGCGGTCGGGTCGTACGGCGCGAGCAGCGGGGCGAGCGACGCCATCACGACGAAGAGCAGCGTCAGCACCAGTCCTACGACGGCGGCTCGGCTCTTCCAGAACTGTCGGACGACCCCAGAACCTAACCACATCAGTCGTACTGGATGCGCGGGTCGAGCTTGACGTAGAGCAGATCGACCGCCAGATTCACGAGCACGAACGTCACCGACAGCAGCATGATGGTAGTCTGCACGACCGGGATGTCCCGCCGCGCGATCGAGTCCACCAGCAGCCGCCCCAGCCCCGGCCGCGCGAACACTGTCTCCGCGAGCACTGCGCCGCCCATCAGATAGCCGATCTGGAGCCCGGCGATGGTGACGGTCGGGATCAGGGCGTTCTTGAGGGCGTGGCGCATCAACACCACCCGCTCGCTCAGGCCCTTCGCGCGGGCGGTGCGGACGTAGTCCTGGTTGAGCACCTCCAGCAGGCCGGAGCGGGTCTGCCGTGCGATGATCGCGGTGGAGGCCGATCCGAGCGCCAATGCCGGCATGACCAGCTGGGCCGGCGTGCCGGCCCCGGCGCTGGGGAGCCAGCCGAGCGCCACCGAGAACAGCAGCACCAGCATCAGCCCGAGCCAGAAGATCGGCATCGAGACGCCGATCAGCGAGATGAGCGTCGCCAGGTTGTCCCAGACGGTGTACCGATACACTGCCGAGACGATCCCAGCCGCCATCCCCACCACGATGGCGACCAGGAACGCTGCCACTGCCAGCTCCGCGGTGGGGCCGATCCGCGAGGCGATCTCCTCGGTGACCGGCCGCTTGGTGACCGCCGACCGTCCGAAGTCGCCCTGGAGCGAGTGCCAGACGAACGTCAGGTACTGCTCGTAGACCGGCCGGTCCAGCCCGAGCGACTTGCGGATCAGCTCGACGTCCTCCGCGGTGCCGTCGGTGCCGGCGATGACCTGGGCGACGTCGCCGGGCACCAGCTTCATGATCGAGAACACGATCAACGAGACGCCCAGCACCACCGGCCCGATCCAGAGCAGCCGCACCACGACGAACCGTGACATGAGAGGCGCACTAGCTCTTGGTGACCGTGTTCGCGATGACCGTCCCCGAGCCGCTGGTCGGCAGCATCTTGAAGCCGCTAACGTTCTTGCGCTGGCCCCAGATGTTAGCCTGGTGCGCGATGTAGACCAGCGGCTGATCCTTCCAGATCAGCTCCTGGGCTTGCTTCAGGATCGGGAGGCGCTTGTTTGGGTCGAACTCGCGCTGCTCCTGCTCGATCAGCTTGTCCACCGCCGGGTTGCCGTAGGCGTACCGCTGGGCGGTCACCGTCTTGGTGGTCGCGTCCGAGTGGTACATCCGGTACAGGTGGTAGTCCACGTACTCGCTGGTCTTGAGCAGCAGGAAGACCGTCCCGGCCATCGTGTCTGGATCGGCGGACAGTTGCGGCACTAGCTCTGCGCTCTGGATCTTCACGATCTGGGTCTTCAGACCGACGTTGTTCCAGAAGCCCTGGAGCGCCTCGGCCACCTGATCGTCGCCGGGCCAGCGCCCGCTGACGTAGCGGATCGTCACGTCGAAGCCGTTCGGGTAGCCGGCTTCGGCCAGCAACGACTTCGCCTTGGCCGGGTCGAAGGGCAGCGGGTCGAAGTCGTACGTGCCGAACAGGCCGGGGATCGAGGGCGTTCGCAGTGGCAGGCCGCCGCCGCGCAGGACGCTTGCGATGATGGCGTCTTTGTCCACGGCCTGGTTCAGCGCGTAGCGGACCTTCACGTCGTTGAACGGCGGCTTGGACTGGCGTGGCTCGGCCTCGACGATCGTCAGGCCCGGCGAGACGGTGACGCTGATGTTCGGGTCTTGCTTGAGCGACTCGACGTCCGCGCCGGGCAGGCTCAGCACGATGTCGGCCTCGCCCGTCTTCAGCGCCACGACCCGCCCAGCCGCCTCCGGAATTGGCCGGTAGACGAACCGTCGGATCCCCGGTTTCGGCCCCCAGTAGTCGGGGTTCGCCTCCAGCACGACGCGCTGGTTCGGCACCCACTCCACGAACTTGTACGGACCGGTCCCGACCGGGTTGCGCCCGATGTCCTTCGGCCCGAACTTCTGGAGCGCGGCCGGGCTGATGATTCGGATCGAGCCGTCCGCCATCAGGAACGGAAAGTCGGGGGTCGGCGGATCGGTGGTGATCCGGACGGTGCCGTCGTCTGGCGTGTCCACCTGCTTGATAAGGGTGTAGCTGGCCCGCCGCGAGGAGCCGGTGTTGGCGTCCAGCAAGTGCTCCACGGTCACTTTGACGGCCTGTGAGGTGAACGGCGTGCCGTCGTGGAACTTGACGCCGGGCCGCAGCTTGAACGTCCAGGTCTTGCCATCCGGCGACGACTCCCAACCGGTGGCGAGGCCCGGCTGGAGCTCCATCTTCTCGTTCCAGGCCGTCAGGCCGTCGTAAAGGTTGGCGAGCGGGTGTTGGAACGGTCCGGTGCCGGGTGCAGGGTCGAGGCTGGCGGGCTCGGTGCCGTCCGCGACGATGAAGTCGCCGTCCTTGAAGGACGCGGCGCCGGTTGGGGCGGCCGGAGCGGCCTGGGGCGCGGCAGCAGCGGGCGAGGCAGCGGGAGACGCGCCAGCAGCCGGAGATGCGGACGGCGACGCTCCGGCCGCTGGCGACGCGGCTGGGGAAGCCGCTGCCGGCTGCGCCTGCGGGGGCGGCGCCGTCGGGACGACCGGCGCGGTGGTCGGCTTGGCCGCCTCGGTTGGCTTGGCGGCCGGCGCGCTGGAGCCGCACGCCGTCAACAGGGCGGCCCCCGATCCAACGGCGACCAGTTGGAGGAAATGGCGACGTGTCACCGACATGGCAACCGCTCTCCTTCGTCGGAAGATTGCTGAAAGCGTCAAGATGATATGAATATCGCGTCACGACACCGCTGACTGACAACCACGAGGAGCGCGCAACCGGCGTGCGCATGATCTGGGATACAGAAGATCTGCCTCACGTTGTAGCGCATTTCCAGCCAGCGCGCTGATCGGATTCGCTCATCCGGGCGTTGAGGGCCACGAACGTGTCATTTTCATGAAAGCGGGATGAATTCCGCACGGTCACACCCGTAGCCGTGGATCCGCACGTCAGCTTCATGCGTACGTGGGGAGAGGCGCCGCCACAGCCACGCGATGCCGCGTGGCACGCCGAGCGAGCTTGCCGACGATGCCGACCTCCAGGCTGACCGTCGCCTGGCCGTGGCAGCGGGCAGGACGCCCTGCACGGCTGGCGGTGCACTCGGGCACTCTGTGTCTGGAGGAATCGACGATGGGCATCACACGGTTAGCTGGGCGGCGTGCCCTGGCGTTCGCGGTCGCACTGGCGGCCGTTCTGACAGTTGCGCTGCTGCCGGCGACGGCGCCGGCCCAGGCGCAGGACGGCGCGGTCACCCTGGAGTGGTTCGGCTGGTCCCACTTCCGCCTGACCTCGCCGAACGGGAAGATCATCCACATCAACCCGTTCCTGACCAACCCCGACTCGGCGGTCAGCCTCGACGACATCAACAAGGTCGATCTGATCCTGCCGGCTGATGGTCATGGGGACGAGCAGGGCCAGACCGCCGAGATCGCGATCAAGACCGGCGCCAAGGTGTTCGCGCCGTTCGAGCTCGGCTCCTACCTCCAGGGACCGGCGAAGAACGTGCCGGCCGCGCAGGTGGTCCGAGCCGGCCCGGGTGCGCGGCTGGTGATGGACGGGATCACGATCCGCATGGTGCAGTCGGTGCACGGCTCCGGCTTTGGCACGAACGCCGACGGCGCCGCGAACTACGGCGGCCCGGCGGTCGGCTTCTACATCACCTTCGAGAACGGGTACACGGTCTACTTCACCGGCAGCTCGGCGGCCACGCAGGACCAGGCCATGTGGGCAGCCAATTACAAGCCTGACTTGATGATCTTCCACATGGACGCAGCGCACGATCCGATCGACGTGGCCAACTCGATCCGGTTGACCTCGACCGACAACCCGAATCTGAAGATGTTGATGCCGCACCACCACCGGCTGCAGGTGCCGGCTGGCGGGACGACCGTCCCCGAGGTCCAGGCGGCGCTTGGCAAGATGAACGTCAACATCCCGATCACCGAGCAGGTCCGCAGCCAGGTCTACACCCTCACGAAGTAGCCAGGAGCCAGGAGCCAGGAGGAGCCGGGAGCGGAATCGACGGGAGTCCTGTGAACTGGCCGTCTCGTCACCCCTCCTGACTCCTGGCTCCTGACTCCTGACTCCTCGTGAGCCACTCCAGGCTGCCGTAGCCGCCGTTGCTCGAGATGCAGTAGTTCTCCGAGCCCTCGAAGGCGACCGCGTGCAGTGCCTCGGCGGACAGCGTGAGCAGCCAGCGGCCGTCTGGCGACCACGTCACCGCCGAGTCGTCGTCGGCAAAGGTGGTCACGCGGCGCAAGCCAGTGCCATCCGGCCTCACCACCCAGACGTCCCACGGAACGCCGTGCGCGCGAGCCACTCGTAGCGTAAGCGGCCCCGCCGACAGCGACGCGAGCCGCGACAGGTCGCCGAGCGCCGGGGCCAGGCTGGCAAGCTCACCATGTGTCGCGTGCGCCGCGGGACGGAGCGGCGGGTCGACCGCGCCCACGCCCGGGTCGGAAGCCGCGGTGAACGCGATCCAGGCCCCGTCTGGCGAGAAGCGCGGAAACGCGATCGAGAGCAGCTGCGGCGTCTCGACGAGCGTCCGCTCCTCGCCGCCGTCGATGCCACGCACCAGCAGCCGGTCACGGCCCGAAAAGCGGACCAGCGCCAGCAGCGAGCCGTCCGGCGAGACGCCCGGCCAGGACGCGTCCTCGGCCAGCACCTGGCCTGTCGCGTCGCCGGGCCGGCCGCGCTCGATCCTGACCGACTCGTTCGCTCCCGCCAGCAGCCGTCGCTCGTAGACCAGCGAGCCGTCGGGGAGCCAGGCCGGCGCGCCGAGCACCTCGCCGGGCTGGCTCCGTTGCATGACGCTGGTCGGCGCACCGCCGCCCTGTCCTACGAACAGGATGTCCTGACCGCCAACCTTGTGGTCCGGGGGGCGCCAGAAACGCGGCACTGCCAACATGGCGCCATCGCGGGAGGCCACCACGCCTGTCGCGATCCCGGTGGACGGTGCAATGGGAATCGCGCGGGTTTCGCGGCTCGGCAGCTCGATCGAGGCGAGACCGCTCTCACGTGGCACCAGCAGCCGGCCGGACACCCGGACCTCGGGGTCTGGCGTGCAGGTGTGCGCCTCGCTGGTCGGGGCTGGCACGCCAAGTAGCAGCCCGGCCAGAAGCATCGAGACCGCTGTCAGGCGCCACCGCCAACGTCTTTGTCCTGTGCGTGACGGCATGTCGTCGCTCCGTGTGCTTGCCCAGGCCAGCTGTCCCAGGCCAGGTTCTCGCTGGGAGTACGCAGAGCTGACCGCGATGGATGTCGTCGGTCAGCGTACACGGCCCGGATGGCTCGAGAGAGTATGCGCGGCGCTCCTCGTCGTAGAAAGCACGCATGGCCTGTGAGGAGCTCTCGTTCGGGAGCCCGGCTTTCATGAGGAAATGGTTAATCCCGGTCCCAGAAGTACCTGAATCAAACCGATCCCTCCACCATCATGCGTACGTCTGAAAGGTTCGTCCGAGCCATGCTCCATCTGGCTCGGCGACCGTGGGAGGAGATCGTGCACCATTTCGCTCGTCTAATGCGCGTTGCTGGCATCGTCGCGTTGCTGGTGGTTCTCAGCGTGGCAGCACAGCCCGCCATCGCGCAACAGCCGCCTCAGCTGCCACAGTCGGTAGCGGAGCTCGTTCGCGTTCGAGAGGACGTGTACGCCTTTCGCTACCTGAACCACGTCTCGCTGTTCGTGCTGACGGACGAGGGCGTCGTCGTCGTGGACCCGATCGGCGGAGGCGGCAATCCGAAGTCACCCATCGCGTTGAAGGCCGCCATCGCGTCGGTCAGCGACAAGCCCGTGAAATACCTGGTCTACAGCCACTCCAATTCCGACCACAGCACCGGCGGCGCGGTCTTCTCGGACACCGCGACGTTCGTCAGCCAGGCCAACGCCAAGGCGAAGATCGAGGGCCGCAACGACCCGACGAGCCCGGCTCCGACCGTCACGTTCGAGAAGTCGATGCCGATCGACCTGGGCGGGAAGCACTTCGACCTGACCTGGGACGAGCTGGCCGAGGGCGACGACTACATCGTCTTCTCCTATCCGGCCCAGAAGGTCATCATCGCCGTGGACATGGCGCGTGTTCGGACCCTCCCGTTCGGCAACCTCGGCAACGCCTCGCCGGAGAAGGTGATGGCGTTCCTCGACCGCCTCGACGCGATGGAGTGGGACACCTACCTCTCCGGCCACGGTCCAGCCGCCAACATCATGGGCACGAAGCAGGACTTGCGCGACTACCGCCAGTATTTCGTGGACTTGATGGCGGCGGTCAAAGCATCCCAGGCCGCCGGTCAGGCCGACAACTCGGAGGAGATGATCGCCTCCGTCCGCGCCTCGCTCCAGCCGAAATATGGCACCTGGGCCAGCTTCCCGAACGGCGTCGCGGCGAACGTCGAAGGCGTCATCCGCTGGTCGAAGATGTAACCGTGCGTGTCCACGGGGTGCCCGTCGGATTCGTGCAACGCAGCAGGGCCGTGGACTGAAGTCCACGTCTACCATCGCGCCGTCGCTACGCGACGGGGGCATACGGCCCCCGGCGTGGCGTAGCCACGCACCAATGGTAGACGTGGACTTCAGTCCACGGCCCGCGTTCGCCTATACTTCGCGCGGCCCGGCGGAGCGCGTCACTCCACCCTTCACTCCGACACGGCGCGCTGGCCGACTCTGGGAGGCCGTGTGCCCAGCATCTCGGTGGTGATCCCCGCCCACAACGAAGCGCCGATCATCGCCAGCACTGTCCGCGCCGTGGACGACACCCTGGCGCGTCTCGCCCACGACTATGAAGTGATCGTCGTCAACGACGGCAGCCGCGACGCGACCCCGACCATCGTCGAGGAGCTCGGCCGAGAGCGTCCGCATGTCCGCCTCGTCTCCCACGCGGTCAATCGCGGGTACGGCGCTGCCCTCGCGACCGGCTTTGCCACCGCGACCCGTGACTACGTCTTTCTGACCGATGGCGACCTCCAGTTCGACGTGCGGGAGCTGGAGGGGTTCTTGCCGCTTCTGGAGCGTGCCGATCTCGTCGTCGGCTACCGCCGGCCGCGCGCCGACCCCTGGGTGCGCCGTTTCTACGGCTGGGGCTGGAACTTCCTGGTCAACACGATGTTCGGCTACGTCGCCCGCGACGTGGACTGCGCCTTCAAGCTGTTCCCGCGCCGCCTGCTCCAGGAAGTTGAGCTCCACAGCACCGGCCACACCCTCAGTCCGGAGCTGCTGATCAAAGCGCGCCGCGCTGGCTATCGTTTCGCGGAAGTCCGGGTTACGCATCTACCCCGCCCGGCCGGCCAGGCGAAGGGCGCCCGCCTGGATCACATCGTCCGGTCGCTGCTGGAGTTGGTGCAGCTCCGCCTCAGCATCGCCAGGACGAGGAGCCAGGAGTCAGGAGTCAGGAGTCAGGAGGTGCGGCCGGGCCTCTGAGGTACACCCAGGCCGTCTCACTGCCAGTCGGCGTCTCGACCTGGATCTCAGCGCGCACGTACAAGCCGTCTGCCACGTCCTCGTACTCGTCCAGCAAACTGTAGTCGGCGTCACCCAGGCCGAGCAGGAGCTCCCCATTCACCCGGTCGTCAGGATCAGCGGGCGCCACGAACGGGTAGTCGAAGTCTGGGACCGTCGTCCGGACGTGCCCGCGCAAGACGGCCGGCTGGGTGGTCAGGTCTGTGCGGCGACCGAGAACCAGTGCGCGAACGCCGGGGTCGCGCAGGCTGCCGTAGATGAAGAGCGGAAGGCTCACCCCGCGTCTGGCTCCCGGCTGGCGTGTGTCACGAGGTCGAGCAACGGCGGGTGGATGGCCGGCGTGGCGAGCATGATGCTGCCAGCGTCAACGCGAAACGGCGCCCCGCGAACGTCCGTCACGGTGGCTCCCGCCTCCATCGCGATCAGCGCCCCCGCCGCCACGTCCCAGGCGCTCACCACGTTCTCCCAGTAGCCGTCGAACCGTCCAGCCGCGACCCAGCAGCAGTCCAGCGCCGCCGAGCCGGCCCGCCTGACCGCCTGGGCCTCCATGCTGACGGCTGCGAACTGACGCAAGGCGATCGGTCGCTGGGCCGGGGCGTACGGGAAGCCGGTTCCGAGCAGCGCCCGGACCAGCTGGTCGGTCTTCGACACCCCAATCGGCTGGCCGTTCACGGTCGCGCCGCCGCCGGCCGTCGCCAGGAACAGCTCGTCCTGGCTCGGGTCGAACACCGCGCCCGCCGCCAGCGCGCCGTCACGCTCGTACCCCACCGACACCGAGAAGATCCGCAGGCCGTGGGCGTAGTTGGTGGTGCCGTCCAGCGGGTCCACGATCCAACGGTGGCGCGCGTCGTCACCGCCGACGGACCCCTCTTCGGCCAAGATCTGGTGGGTCGGGAAGTGGGAGCGCAGCAGCGCCACGATGGTCTGCTCGGCGCGGACGTCCACCTCGGTCACAAGGTCGGTCAGCCCCTTGAACCGGACCGACTGCACCTGGCCGTACGACTCACGGAGGACCGCGCCGCCGGCCCGCGCGGCAGCGGCAGCAACGTCCAGAACCTCGGCGAGGGACGGATCGGGCATCAGCTACCGCTCTGAGAGCACACGACGAGCGGGGTCACAGCCCCGCTCGTCGTCACGCCCAGCCTTGCTACTTCGAGAAACGCGCCGACGCTGCTGCCCGGACGTTCTCCGGGGCCATCAGCACGATAGCGCCCTTGTCGCACGACGCCTCGCAGAGGTAGCACGAGACGCATGCCTTCGCATTGGTAAGCCGCGCCACCGCCGCCCAGGGCTGGCCGTCCACGTCTTCCAGGCTCAGGCAGTCGAACGGACAGATGTCGATGCAGTACTTGCAGCCAGAGCAGATCTCGTCGGTGATGGTCGGCTTCGGCCACTCGGTGCGTCGCACCTTGACCGCCAGCTCACCGTATGTATCGTTGATCGCATCGTAAGGACAGGCCCGACCACACGCCCCACAGTCAATGCAGATCTTCGGGTCAATGAAGTACAGCTCCTTCTTGACGCCGCTGATCGCATCGACGGGGCACACCAGCTCGCAGGCGCTGCAGCCGACACACTTGTCTGTGATGAAGAAGGACACGGCGAGATCACCTCGCGTCATTGAAGACGAAAACGAAACAGGGGAACATCCCGAGTATACCAGGATGTCCCCGGCTCGATCAGGCGAGCGCTTTGATCGGCTCCTTCTGGAGATTGAGCCAGGCGATCTCTTCTTCGCTGAGCTTCACGTCCAGCGCGCCCAGGCTGTTGTCCAGCTCCGACGTGCTGGCCGGGCCGATCAGCGCGTACAGGTTGAGCGGCGAGTGCAGCACCCAGGCCAGCGTGACCTGCTGGAGCGTGACGTCTTTCTCCTTCGCCAACGCCTCAGCCCGACGGTACCGCTCCCAGTTCGCCTCCGAGTAGTAGGTCCGGAACACGTTCAGCCGGTCGCGCTCGGGCAGCGGCAGCTCGTCGAAGTGCGGCTGCTTTGCCCGAAACTCCTCGGCCAGCTCGGGCGTGTACCGGCCGCTGAAGAAGCCCCTCGCCTGCGACGACCACGCGAAGACCGGGAACTGGGTCTTCTCGTACCAGGCCAGTGCCTCCTCGTCGCCGGAGAGGCTCACGCAGCCCACCCACATCGGCTCGTTCGGCACCGCCAGCGAGAAGTTCGGGCTGCTCACCGTGAACGGCTTGAGGCCGTGCTTGTCGGCGTACTCGTTGGCTGCTTCGATCCGTTGCTGCGTCCAGCCCGAGCCCCCGAATGCACCGATCCGCCCGGCCCCGAACTCCTCGTTCAGCGCCTCGACCACCGGCCCGACCGGCGCGTCCGCGTCATCCTTGTGGAGGATGTACAGATCCATCTTCTCTAGTTGCATCGCGCGCAGGCTGGTTTCAATGTCCGCGTGGATCGAAGCCGCGTTGATCCGCTGCTCCATCGTCGCGTTGTCGGGGTGCGCGCCCTTCCCGATGACGATCACCTTGTCGCGGCAACCGCGCGCCTGCAGCCATTTGCCAACTGCCTCTTCGCTGGTCCCCTTCGCGTAGACGCGGGCCGTGTCGATGGTGGTGCCACCAACTTCGAGCCAGCGATCCAGGATCTCGTTGGTGTACTCCTGCTTCTCGGTCGAGAAGACCATACTGCCCATCACGAGCCGCGAGACGCGCCCTTCGACGTCTGGCAGAGTCCCGTACTCCATCGTCGTCTCCAGTCCTTCATGTCACCGCCGACCATCGGGCAGAGCCGATCGCGCGGCGCCACGCGCCGATGATACCCCACTCCCTGCCAGCCACACCGACCCCGAAAGTTGCGCAATCTCACTGCCTGCCACCGAGTGGTGCGCCCCACGTGGTGCATCGCCGACAACCTCGGTGTGAGACGCGTCGCTCGCGTGGTAGTGTCTTCGAGAACGGCCGGTCGGCCGTCGAGCTGTCCGCCGGTTGGTCGTGGAGTCGTCGGCGGGGAGCCGTGGAGGGGGAATCGGATGCCGTTCGCAGAGATCCCGGACGCGCAGATCTGGTACGAAGACACGGGCGGTGACGGCGTGCCGGTCGTCTTCGTCCATCCGGCCGCCGCCGACAGCCGCTGCTGGGTCAACCAGCTCCCGGCTTTCACGGCTGCTGGCTATCGTTGCATCACGTTCGACCAGCGGGGCTTTGGCAACTCCCGTCAGTCGCCTTCGGCGACCGAGGCCGGCCACCTCAGCTCGGATCTGGAGGCGCTGACCCAGACCCTCGGCCTCGGGCCGTTCGTCCTGGTCGGAGCGGCGTACGGCGGCATGGGCGCCCTCGACTACGCGCTTCGCTTCCAGGACCGGCTCCGCGCGTTCGTGCTCGCCACCAGCCAGGGCGCCATCGTGGACGCCGAGTATCAGGAGATCCTGAACCGGATCGTGCCCGCGGCGCTCCGTGCCATCCCGATCGAGCTGCGCGAGGTCGGGCCGTCGTACCGCGCCGAGAACCCTGCGGGCGTGGCGCGCTGGCTCCAGATCATCCACGAGGGACACGGCGAGACGGCGCCGCGCCAGCAGCGCTACCTGACCCTCACCCTCGCACTCCTCGAAGCGCTCCACGTCCCGACGCTCGTGCTCGCGTCGGACGCGGACCTGCTCGCCCCGCCGTCGCTGATGCGGCTCCTCGCGGATCGGATTCCTGGCTGCGAGATGGCGACCGTCGCGGACGCCGGGCACTCGGCGCACTGGGAGCGGCCGGAGGCGTGGAATAAGCTGGTGCTCGACTTTCTCGGACGTAAGACAGGCACGTCCTGACCGCGCACCGGTAGACTTTGAGCGAGCAGGGAGGGCAGCATGAGCACCGACGAAGCGAGCATGCCGAAGACCGAGGCGGAGTGGCGCGAGCGCCTGACGCCCGAGCAGTTCTACGTGCTGCGCCAGAAGGGGACCGAGCGCCCCTGGACCGGCCAGTACAACCTGACGAAGGACAAGGGCGTCTACCGCTGCGCCGGCTGCGGCGCCGAGCTGTTCACGTCAGAAACCAAGTTCGATTCGCACTGCGGCTGGCCCAGCTTCACCGAGCCGGCGCTCCAGGAGGCCGTCGTCCTCACGCCCGACCACAGCCACGGCATGATCCGCACCGAGGTCACCTGCCGGCGCTGTGGCGGCCACCTCGGGCACGTCTTTGAGGACGGCCCGATGCCGACCGGCCTGCGCTACTGCATCAACTCGCTCTCGTTGGACCTCGACCCGACCGAGGCGTAGCCGCTGCACTGGCTCGCCCGACGTCGCTCAGCGCCGCGTCGCCACCCTGGCCCCCGGCGGCCAGGGCGGCTTGTTGACGAGATCGTCCACCAGCGCCGCGGTATCATCACCATCATCATCTCAATGGACGTGTGCCACGCGACCATGCTGAGGACCGAGCCGGCCGCGAGCGTGGGGACGCGATGGCCCGGTTCGTGCAGGTGCGCGCCCGCCCATGGTGCGCGCGGCCGACGCCGATCTCAGACGGTCTGATGGGGTCGTCGGAGCGTCCACGTGGCCTGAGAGTCGGACGATGGCTGCCAATCGCCTTCTGATCCTCGACGACGACCCCCAGGTGCTCCAGTACCTCCTCGAAGTCGGGCGACGCTGGCGGTACGAGGTCGAGGCTACCAGCACGGTAGCCCAGTTCGACGCTGCCTACGAGCCGTTCGACCCGACCGTCATCGTCCTCGACCTCCAGTTTGACGAGGGCGACGGCATTGAGCTGATGGCGTCCCTCAAGCAGCGCGGCTGCACGGTCCCCATCGTGCTGGTGAGCGGCTTCGACGACCGCGTCCTCGAAACGGCACGCCGAGTCGGCGAGTCGCATGGCCTGACGATGGTGGGCGCCATGCCAAAGCCGGTCCAGCCGAACGCGCTCGGCGACATCCTCGAAGCGTACCGCAGGCCCGAGATCCACGAGCAGACTGACGAGCTCCGGGACGCGCTGGCCCGAGGTGAGCTGACCCTCTACTACCAGCCGAAGGTCGAGGTGGTGGGTGGTCGCCTGGTCGGATTCGAGGCGCTCGTGCGCTGGCTCCATCCGACGCGCGGCCTGGTCGAGCCAGACGCGTTCATCCCGCTGGCCGAGGCGACCGGGGTCATTGGGCCGGTCACCGACGTCGTCCTCACCCGAGCGGTCCGGGACTGGTTGTCCTGGTCGGCCGAAGGGCATGACCTGACGGTGGCCGTCAACGTGCCGGCGCCGATCCTGGCTCGCGAACGGTTCCTCGACACGCTGCTGGACTTGCTCGCCGCGCATCGTATGCCGACCTCGAACATCGTGCTGGAGATCACCGAGAGCGCCGCCATGCGCAGCCCGGCCCAGACCACCGAGACGCTCGGCAGGCTGCGGTTGCGCGGTGTCCACCTTGCCCTGGACGACTTCGGAACGGGCTACTCGAATCTCGGGGTTCTGCACCGGATGCCGTTCGACGAGCTGAAGATCGACAAGAGCTTCGTCGTGGATCTCGTGCACAACCGAGATAGCCAGGCGATCGTGCGCACGCTGGCGCTGCTGGCCCAGCATCTGGGCATGTCCACCGTCGCCGAAGGCGTCGAGGATCTCGGCTGCTGGGAGATGCTCCACTCGATCGGCGTCGCCCAGGCGCAGGGCTTCGCCATCGCGCGGGCGATGCCGCCGGAGAAGGTGCTCGCCTGGATCGCCGCGTACCGGCCGCCGGCCGTGGCGGCCTCGCCCGTCCGCGAGTATTAGCGCCTCAGCGCCTCAGCGCCGCGTCGATCAGCGCCTGCTTGACGCTGCGCCGGTCCATGCCGCCGGCGAACAGCAGCGACTTGACCGTCACCGGCACCACCTCGCTCGGGTGCATCACCTGGCCCACATCCACGAAGTCGAGCTCGGTGAGGTGCACACCCTCCATCGCGACCATCTGACCGGCCAGCCCCAGACTCTCCGTCAGCGCCGTGCCGAGGCGGACGGCGGGATGCTGCTCCCGGAGCACCTGGACGTCCTGGTCCGGCGTCACGAACTGGTTCTCGACGCCCTGGTTGACGACCAGCACCAGCGGAGCCGCGCCGGCCGTCGTGCTCGGCAGCGCGTCGCGGATGCCGGCCGCGAGCGCCTGTATCAGCGACTCGTGCGCGCCACTGCCCGGCAGGTCGAACGTCAGCGCGACCGGCTGCTCGCCGTCTGCGAGCTCGGCCCGTGCCAGTGCCTCCCGAATCGACGCGGCCACCGTCTCAGCCGACACGTCGTCGTCCAGCTCCAGGCGCGGCGCCAGGACCGGCACGTTCGTCAGCGGCAGGATCGACTCGTCGGTGATGAACGCGTTGACGCCGCCCTGGACGTCGAACTGGGAGGCGCCGACCGCCGTCGCCCTGATCCCGAGGTTCGGATCGACGATGGCGGGCAGCCCGAACCGGTTGCGGCTGAGCGCGTTGCGAAGCGCCTTCGCCAGCGGCAGGCCGAGGTCGCCGAAATCGCGCTCCTCGCGCTGGAAGATGTACTCCGAGACGCCGCCGGAGAAGGTCAGGGCCTGGGCGCGGGGGCCGGCCGGGAGCGGGTCGGTCAGCATCAACCCGGCGGCCAGACCCTCTGGCGGCTTGCGCTGGATCAGCCCGGCCAGGATCTCGGTCCAGGTCTGGACGATCTGTTGCTCGTCGGCTGCTGAGAGCGGCTCGCCCAGCGTCAGCGCGATCCCGAGCGCATCGGCCACGATCTGGGCCGGGCCGTCGATCCGCGTCAGCCGGCCCTCCGCGTCGCGGGCGATCTGCCGCGCCCCGACCGCTACGGCAGCGGTCGCGACGACGTGGCCGTCCACGACCAGCGCGAGCTTGGTCGAGCCGCCGCCGATGTCCACGTTCAGGAGGGTCCGCTGGTCGCGGCGGGAGCGGGCCACCGTGCCGGAGCCGTGGGCGGCCAGTACGGCCTCCATGTGGTGCCCGGCCGTCGCCACCACGAACTGGCCGGCCTCTCTCGAGAACAGCGTCATGATGGTGCGGGCGTTGACCCGCTTCAGCGCCTCGCCGGTCAGGATGATCGCGCCGGTGTCGACGTGCTCGCGGGTGGCGTCCACGGCGCCGTACGCCTCGGCGAAGTACTCGTCCAGCGCCATCATGTCGATGGTGTTGTCGGGCAGGTACGGCGTCAGCCAGATCGGCGACTGGTACAGCAGCTCGCGGGCGACGGTCACGGCGCGCACGTCCGGGGCCTCGCCCACCAGTTGCAGGTAGATCTTCGAGAACATCAGGTGGGACGTGGACGACCCGATGTCGATGCCGACGGTCACGATCTGGACGTTGTGCTTGCGCCAGTCGAGCTGACGCGCGGCAAACTCCTCCGCGCTCAGGTCTTCGAACAGGTGCTCGCCGAACTCGTCGTGCCAGTGCGGAGCGCCGCCCTCGTGCGAGTGCACCCCGACGAACCCGGCGTGACTGTGCACGCTCTCTTGACTCTCCTGCGTCATAAAGATCGCTCCAGGAGACCCCCTGCTTTAGCAGGGGGAGGAATGGAGCAGCGGTCGCAACCGCGCCAACTAGCTGCAAAATCGACTATATTATGACCGTGCAACGAACCATCCGCGTCCGCTTGAAGCCGGCCGCCGAGCAGCGACGTGTCCTGCTGGAGACGCTGGCTCAGTCCACGGCGTGCTTCAACGCGGTCGCAGCGTACGGCTGGCACCACGAGCAGCGGAACGGCGTCGAGTTGCACAAGGCGACCTACTACCCGCTGCGGGCCGAGCATCCGAGCCTGCCGGCCCAACTGGTCGTCTCGGCCAGGACGCGCGCCAACGAGGCGCTCAAATCGGCGCTGACCCGCAAGCGTCAGGGGCGACGGGCCGGGTGCCCGACCGGCCGCATGGTCCCGATCCGTTACGACGCTCGCTCCTACCGTCTGATCGGCCAGACGGCTAGCCTCGCCAGTGTGGACGGTCGGCAGGTGATTTCGTTCGCCACGCATCCGCACGCCGCTGGGCTGCTGGCTCAGGCGACCGGTACCGCCAGTGCCGACCTGATCCTGAGATCGGGCAAGCTCTGGCTGCACGTCGTCCTGACGCTGCCCGACGTGCCGTTCTCCGACACTGGCCAGACGGTCGGCGTCGACCTGGGCCTGACGCGCCCCGCCGTGACCAGCGCGGCGCGGTTCCTGGGCGAGCGGCGCTGGAAGAACCTTGACCGTCGCACCTTCCGCCTGAAGCGCAGCCTGCAAGCCAAAGGCACGAAATCCGCCCACCGGCATCTCCGGAAGCTGGCGGGCCGGATCGCTCGGTTTCGGCGCGACTGCGACCACGTCCTCTCGAAGCGCATCGTCCAGTCGGCCAGTCCCGGCACGACCATCGTGGTGGAGAACCTGACCGACATCCGCTCTCGCGCCAAGCAGCGCGGCCGGGCCTCCCGCCGCCGTCTGCACTCCTGGTCGTTCGCCCAGATGCGAGCGTTCCTGGAGTACAAGGCCGCAGCCGCCGGGTGCCGCGTGGTCGGGGTCGATCCCCGCCACACCAGCCAACGGTGCAATGCCTGTGGCCACGTCGAGCGGGCCAACCGAGCCGGTGCGCGCTTCCGCTGTCGGCAATGCTCGGCTCAGGGCAACGCCGACCTCAACGCGGCGCGGAACATCCGCGACCGCCACCGTGTCGGCTGGGCCAGTGGCTCGACCGGCGGGCAGTCCGTCAAGCTGCCTATCGTGGGGGATGCTGGTGTTCCGCATCAGTCTTCCGCTCACAAGCCGCCTGCTTTAGCTGGCGGTACTTGACGCCCTCGATCCCACCCGTGCCGCCTGCATCCGCGTGCCGATGTTTCCGAGCATCTGGCCGGTCAATGTCCGTGCCCCTGTCCGTGGTCGTGCCCCTGTTCCTTGCTCGGGTCGTCGCCGTGGCCCCACGGCATGTGCAGGTGGCCGTTGATGCCGGCCATCAACGCCAGGTCCATCTCTTTCCAGTACACCTCGGCGGTGTTGAAGCCGGCCTCGGACAGCCAGCCCAGGTGCTCGATCAGGGTGCCGGGCATGTCGGCGGCGTCGTGGGGCGCCCCGCCGAAGCCGGCCTCCTCGTCCCGCGCGATCCACTCGCCGAGCCGCGCCAGCTCGGCTCGGGCCGGGCGGACGTAGTCCAGGTTCAGGAAGGTGCCGCCGTGGCCGGTCAGTGCCCGGATCTCGCGGTACAGCGCACGGATGCGACGCGGGTCGCCGACATGGTGGACGGCTCGCGCTGAGATGACGAAGTCGAACGGGCCGCCGACGGCGCCGGTCCAGTCAGGGCTGGAGAGGTCGGCCTGGACGTACTCGACACGGTCGCCGAACCGCTGCAGCTCCTTGCGCGCGGCGGCCAGCATCGCCAGCGATCCATCGTGCACCACCGCGTTCGCCCCGCGAAAATGCTCGAGCAGGATCCCGTCGAGGACGCCGGGGCCGGCGCCCAGGTTGAGGTAGCGAAACTCCTGATCCTGGTTTTTCGGGATGAAGGCGCGCAGGGCGACGAACTGGCGTCGGCGCTCGGTCTGGCGGCCCTTCTGCCGCTCGATCCAGTTCGCGACGTACTCCTCGTCATGCCACTGCTGGTCGTGAGTGTGGCCGGGCAGGGATTGGCCCTGACCGTGACCGCCGTGCTGATGCGTGCTCTCCACCTGTGGTGCTCCTTGTTCGGCGCGGCCAGCTGAGATGCGACTGTCGCCACGCCGGCTTCCGACGACGTCCGCGAGGCAGCCGGTAGCGCTGCCCCGTTCGAGCGTCTCAGGCACGGCGGAAGCCGCGCGAGACGCTAGAGATCGTAGGGACTCGCAGATGCAGCCGCAAGCATCCGCTGCGCACGCCCGTCGCTACCGTCCGGCGACTGGTACGCCAATCCCGTCCACGCTCTCCGAGGAGGAGGCATCTCATGGTGGCCGGGAGCACGAGAGAGGGCACGGAGCGTCCGGTGGGCGCCTGGCCCACCGGGCACTTCGTGCCCTGAGAACGTGGAGGGTCTGGAGCGGTCGTCGGTCAGTCGACGATCTCGATGGCGATCTGCATGGCCGGGGTGATGCGCTGCGGGTGGTCGGTCGCGTAGGTCAGCTGCGGCATCGAGTAGATGCGGGGCTGGAGATCCTTCCCCTTGTAGATGGTGGGGTACAGGTCGATCAGGTGGGTGCCGGGCTGGCCGGTCGCGGTCACCGTGAACTGGACGTCGCCGTTCGTGCTGAAGCCGCACACGTAGCCGATGTACGAGTTGTCGTAGGTCGTGGCGTAGGTGTTCTCGTACGTGGTCCAGCCCAGGCCCTTCAGGTGAATCGCGACCTGTTCGCCGGCCCGCACCCGCGTCGAGCTGATGGAGAGGACGGACGGCTGAATCACCAGGCCGGCCGCGCCGACCACCTCGTCGCCGGCCAGCACTTCCATGCGGTGCTGTCCGCCAAGATCGTCAGGAATCGTCATCGCCTTCGAGAAGCGACCGTCCGCCCCGGTCACGACCTCGCCCAGGTCGGTGGACGCGTCCGAGAAGCCGGTCCCCGAGACGCGGTTGCCGATCATCGTCCACCAGCGGAGCTTCAGCGTGGTATTGGCGGGCAGGTTGCTGCCGGCGAGGGTCGTCGGCTGGCCGACGGTGCCCCGGTCAACCGAGAAGCTCAGGGCGCCGGACGGATTGACCGGCAGCGGCCACGGGTTGTCGGCGGCCGAGAAATTCTCGACGGCGATCGGCAGGACGCCCGGATCGCTCGTCACCTTGAACGTAAACTCGGCGCTCGGAACGTCCTTGAACGGGCCTTGCTGCCAGTTGAGGTACGGGATGCCGAAGAACGAGTTGTGCCAGACCGAGATCAGACGGCTGCCGACCGGGCCGGCCGCGCGGAAGCGGGCCACCGCGACGCCGTGCGTCGTCACCGCGGACATGAAGCCGAAGTAGTGGTTGTCGTAGAGCACGTGCCAGGTGTTGATGTTCGGGCGCGAGTCCACGCCGACGATCTTCAGCTCGACTGGCGTGCCGATCGGGCCCTCGCGGGGCTCCATCGAGAACGTCGGGTCGATGGTCAGGCTGGCCTGCGAGATCTCCTGACCGTTGACCCGGCCGCGCACGTCATGCGAGCCGCCGAAGTCGAGCGGCACGGCGATCTTCGTGCTGATGCTGCCGGAGGCGTCGGCCTTCAGCGTGGTCAGGACCGACGATCGCTCGTCCGTGCGCTGTCCGACGAACTCGGTGCCGCCCTCGAGCTCGTAGCGGCCCTCGGCGGTGTACCAGACCAGCTCGACGTCGCTGCCGGCCGGATAGCCACTGCCCTGAATCTGGACGGTGGCTCCGACCTGGGCGTGCGGCGGAGCGAACTGGAGCTTCGCGGTGTAGGGCGCTGGCTGGGCCTTGGCGGCCGCCTCGGAGGCGCCAGCGGCACGCTGCGCACCATCGGCCGGAGCGGGAGCCGTTCGCATCTCAGGCGCGGCGGCTGGCCGAATCACCGGCCCGATCCCGATCTGACAGCCGACGACCGCGACGATCGTCACCAGGCTGAGCGTAGCCAGGATAGTAGCGCGACTCATCGTGCGATAGCCCAGGATGTGGCGGGGCGATTTCACGATATCCTCCAGATCCTCGTGTTCTCATGAGCGTGATCTAGCCGGCGGCCGTGGCCAGCTGTCTCTCTCGTAGTAGGCCACGGCCGCGCGACCTGCATTGCTGACTCTGGCGTCAGCCCGCCTCAGCCGCTACCTCGCGGCAACGTCCGGCCAGACCTCGTCCAGCACGACCGGCAGGGACGGGGCGGTGCTAAACGGCTTCCACTCGGCGGTTCGTCCCTTCTTGTCGGTGGCGGTGACCTGATAGCTCAGGGTGCCGGTCGGATGGTCCTTCGGGATCACCCAGGAGGCCGTCCAGAACGCTTCGCCCGGCGGGTCCTTTGGATGGGTGCCGTAGACGGCGTCCAGGGTCTGGCCGTTCGCCAGCTTGACCTGGACCTTGTCCATGGCCGGACCGTCCACCAGGTCGCCGGACGACGGGTCGTAGACGCGTGCCCGCCAGACCATCTCGGAGTTGCGTGCGAAGCGGCTCGCCAGGGTGCAGCTGATCGCCTTCCGGTCGGACGGCACGTTCTTGGAGCCCTGCACCATGTCCACGGCGAGGAACAGCTTGGCCGCTGCCGGCCCGGCGCTGGCGGCAGGGGCTGCCTGCGGCGCCGACTGGCAGGCGCTCATCAGGAGCACCGCTGGGAGCGACCCCAGGATGCCGAGGACGGTGCGACGACGGTATTTCATGAGTTTCCTCCTCGATTCGAGAGCAGAGCGTGAGAGAAGACCAACAGGGATCAGACCGTGTGACGGATCGCTCGGACGGTGCTTGCGAACACGCCGAGCAAGACGGCCCAGACCAGAATGACGAGTGCGAGCATGCCGAGCGGTATCCATTCGCGGACAGTGGCGAACGGCAGCGGCTCAGCCACGATCGGCGGCACGACCTCGCCGACCTGGATCTCGGCGCGGGCCTCGCTCGCCGCGTAGGTGTCGCTGCCGGCGAACCGCGCGACGATCGTCTGCCGCCCGGCCTGGGACGGCTGGTAGCTGACCGTCGCGAGGCCCGTCGAGTCGGTGGTCGCGACGCCGACGAACGCGTCGCGGCGGCCAAACAGCTCGACCGGCACGTAGAAGTCGATCGCCTGACCGCTGACCGGCTTGCCGTCCGCCCCGGCCAGCTTTGCGCTCAGCGCAAGCTGTCCCTTCACGCTGGTCGGTGCAGACGCGCCAAACGTCACCGTGGTGGGCGACGGGGCGGCCTGCGCGTACGCCTGCGTGTGAGACGCTCCCAGGATCAGCACACCGCCGAGTAGCGAGGCGAGAGCTGCCAGCACGAGCGCCTTCATGACACGGTACCTCCTTCCTGCTGCATCGAGCCGAGATGAGCCTGGATCGCCACCGCCTCTTCGGCGCCGGCCTCCTCCAGCTCGTAGATCGAGAGCACTGGGAACAGCTTGAAGAACAGCATCAGCAGCAGTGGGATCGCGGCGGCGGCCCCGATGGTGAGCCCGGCCGCCACCCAGGTGATCTGGAGCGTTCCCCACGCCCCCGAGATCAGCGGATGTGAGACGACTGGCACGACGATCAGCATCCGCTTCAGCCACATCCCGACGACGACGAACGCCGCCGCGGTCGTGATGCCGGCGATGGTGCGGGTGCGCGGCAGGGCGACCAGAGCAAACGGGATGAGGCCGCCGACCAGGTTGAAGAGGAAGAACAGCGGCGCGTACCGCCCCAGCAGCAGCGACTCCAGCACCGCGACGGTCTCCTCAGCCTGCACGTACCCTTCGGTGAGGAGCTCGGCGAACGTGAAGTACAGGTACGCCAGGTTGAGCGTCAGCATCAGGTAGGCGAGATACCGAAAATGCTTCAGGGTGATGAAGCGCTCCAGCCGATACCCGGCCCGAAAGGCAACCACCACCAGGATCACCATCGCGACGCCGGCGTAGAGTGCCGCGACCACGAAGTACGGCGCCATGATGGTGCTGTTCCAGCCGGGCCGCCCGGTCAGGGCGAACGCCCAGCTCAGGACCGAGTGCACGAGCACGGCGATCGGGATGATGAGGATCGCGATGGCCGTGATTCCGCGCTCCAGGGCGTGGTGCTGCTCCGGCCGCCCGTGCCAGCCGACGGCGAGAGAGCGGTACAGCCGCGCGCGCCAGCCGCCCTGGTCGCCGAGGCGGTCGCGGAGCAGTGCAAGGTCGGGGATCAGCGGCAGGTACAAGAAGATTGCCGTCGTGAGCAGGTACGTCATGATGACGACCAGATCCCAGAAGATCGGCGAGCTCAGCTGCGGGGTCACCACCATCCGCCAGACCCGCTCCGGCCGTCCCAGGTGGACGATGGCGAACACCATGCCGACCAGGAGGGAGATCAACGCCGTCGCTTCGGCGAGCCGCGTGATCGGCGCGCGCCACCGGGCCTGGGTCAGCCGAAGGATGGCGGACACCAGCGCGCCGCCGTAGCTGACCGCGATGAAGGACACGAGGTTTGCCTCGTAGATCCCCCAGAAGCTCCGGTCGTCGTAGCCGGCCACGCCGAGGCCGTAGACGAGCTGAACCACCCACGCCGTCGTGGACCAGGTCGTCAGGATCGCCAACAAGATCGCCAGCGCCCAGAAGCGTCGGCTGCTCGGGGCCAGCGGCCGAAGCGCGGCCTCCTGGACTGCATCCAGCGGGACTGTTTCGAGAGCCATTGCCAGATCCTCCGGGGTGACAGCCTGAGCGAGCGCCTCAGCAGCTAGAAGTCGAGCTTCTGCCCGTGACCGAGGATGTAGTAGACGCGTGGCCGTGTCCCGAGCTCTTCGCGGAAGCGGATCGCGTCGTTCTCGCGCAGCAGCTTGGACAGCTTGACCGTCTCACGGCCGTTGGTTGCCACGTCGGCTTCGAGGTCGCCGATGTAGAGCGCCTCCATCGAGCAGGCTTGCACGCAGGCGGGCAGCTTTCCGAACTCGGTGTAGTGGACGCAGAGGATGCACTTGCCGACCGTGCCGCGCTGCTGCGGGACCGGGAACTCCGGCATCGGGTGGTCGAGGAGCGACGGCGCGGGCGGCGGCTCCTCCCAGTTGAAGTAGCGCGCCTCGTACGGGCAGGCGGCCATGCAGGTCCGGCAGCCGATGCAGGTGTTCTGGTTCACCAGGACGACGCCCTCGTCGTTCTTGTAGGTCGCGCCGACCGGGCAGACTCGCGTGCAGGGCGGATTCTCACAGTGCATGCAGAGGCGCGGCATGAATCGGGTCTGACCGGTCGTGGTGCTGATCCGGTACACGTTCAGCCACTTCTGGTCCTTCCCAAGCGCGTGGGTCTGCTGGCACGCCTTGACGCACTTCTCGCAGCCGTCGCACTTGCGCAGGTCGACGACCATCACCCACTGTCGGGCCGCTGGCGACTCGGCGTGGGCCGCTGGCGAAGGCACGTTGCCGACCGTCGCCGCTGCTCCGCCGACCGCCACACCGGCGCCGGCCCCGGCCAGTACCTTGAGGAAGCCGCGCCGCGTCACCTCTGACGAGTCCGACGCCGTGCTCTGGTGCATCGTGGTGTCCCTTCGGCCGCCGAGTCCCTGGCAGGTATCGGCGCCATCGGTCGTTTGCCCAGAGTCTCGCACGGGACTGGAGCACGTGTGATCGCCCGAATCGGGGGTTGCTGCCACGCGCAAACGAGCGGTCTACGTGCCCCCTACCACCTACCAGATCTGGCAGACGTGTCGGCCCGGACTAGCACTTCTGGTAGGTGCGCCGGTGGGACCGGGCCTCGCTCATCAGCGCCGCGCCATCGCTCCGCCCGCCGGCGTCAGACCCGCCACGCTTCACGACCCGTCCGGGTCGCCGACGAGGCCCTCGCGCAGGGCACGGACGGCCGCTTCCGCTCGGGTGTGCGCGTGCAGCTTGCCGAGGATGTTCTTGACGTGAAAGTTGACGGTGTTCTCGCTGATGACGAGCTGGCGGGCGACCTCGCGGTTGGTCGCGCCGTGCGCGATGAGCTGGAGCACGTCGCGCTCGCGTTCGGTCAGTGCGTCGGTCTGGCGGGGGGCTGGCACCTGCCGGACCTGCCGACTGAACTCGGCCAGCAGCTTGCCGGCCAGCGAGCGCGAGACGGCCGGGACCCCGCTCGACAGTCCTTCCACCATCTGGCCGAATTCCGCGCTCGTCATGTTCTTGAGCAGGTAGCCTTCCGCCCCGGCCTTGACCGCCTCGAACAGGTCGTGCTCGTCGTCTGAGACGGTCAGCATCACGATCTTCGTGTCTGGCAACGCGGCGTGGATCTGGCGGGTCGCTTCGAGCCCACCCTGGCGCGGCATGTTGATGTCCATCAGCACGAGATCCGGCCGCAAGGTCAGCGCCAGCTCGACCGCCTCGACGCCGTCGTTCGCCTGACCCACCACGTCGATACCCCAGGCCCGCAAGAGACTGGCGACGCCGTCCCGGACCAGCGCGTGGTCGTCGGCGAGGAGGACGCGCATACGCTCCATCACACACCTCTGCTCCGGTCCTCGGCGCTTGCCGCCAGCGGAGTCCATATCATGACGCCTGCACGACCTTTCGGCCAGCCCTCTCAGATTGCGTGGAGGATGCTATGATCGCGCGGCTTTTCGCCACGAAAGGACGCTCTGCATGCTCTCCGCGACACCGACTGTCCAGCCTCCCGCCGACGATGCCGCCCCGGGCCGAGCCGAGACCGGGCGCTCGCGGCTCGCCTGGCGCCGCCTTCTTCCTCGGCCACGGCGGTTGACTCGCCTGCTCGCTCTCGGCCTCGCCGTGTGTGTGACGAGCCAGGCGGCCCTTGCACCGGTGGCGGCGGCCCAGCTTGCCGCGCCGCCATTGTCCACACACGCCGTAGCTCAGCAGCCACCGACTCCGACCGCGACACCTGCCCCGACGACCGGCCCGCAGGTGATCGTTCCCGTCGAGCTCAGCACTCCCGTGCAGATTGGCGGCGAGCCGACCCCGAATTCCATCGACGTCCAGCTTACGCCTACCCCTGCCCCGAGTATCACCGTGCGCTCGGGTGCCGGTGCGCCCAGCGGCGCCTGCACGAGCCCGGACTTCATCTTCCAGGGGTGCCCGATGGCAGAGGCCCTGGGCCAGAAGGCCGGGTCTGACGCCGAGCGGCGGCTAGAAGATCGAGCGATCGCGCTCGTCCTCCAGCAGTACGGACTACCTGAAAGCGCGCGACCGCTGGTGCGGCGGTATGCCCGGCCGGAGATCCGCGCCGCCCTGTACGCGGACGTGCAGGAGGCGTTCAAGCAGATCCCTGACGAGCGCAGTCCCGACCAGCAGCTGCTGGTGGACGTGTACTCGAAGCTGGTGCGCGAAAGTCACACGAAGGCGATGAAGGCGGCACAGGCCGAGTACCGCAGATGGAACAACGATCCGTGTGGGTACGAGCCGCCGACAGACTTTAGCTACGATGCGCGAAGTGCGTGCATCGGGGCCTCGCGGGGCTTCCGCCCGGAGTCGCCCGGCCTCGAGGCCTTTGTGTCGTACGGATTCAAGAATACGTACCAGGACATGGTCGTAGACGACCCGTGGGCGTCCTCCGCGTTCATCGCCGCCTCGAGTGGAGCCCAGATCCTCTACGGCGCCGCCGCTACCGGCTATGCCGCGATCGTCGGCGCACAGATTGAGATACCGGCCACAGTGCTCAGGGTGATCGCGCCGTTCTCGGCCAGAGCGGCACTTGCCGTCGAGGGCGTCTCTGCCGGCAGCGCAGGCGCAGGCGCCACCTTTGCCGGCACGTTTGCGATCCTCGTCGCGACGATCTCCACGATCATCACCGGCTCGATGAGCCTCGCCAGGGAAGCCGAGATTCCCAACCAGCTACAGGGCATGGTCGACATGGCCCCAACCTACGACATCGAGTGGATCGTGCGGAACTGCACCAGTGGCTGCGTAAACGCGGCGACCTCTGATTTGCGAGGCCAGGTGGACTTCGAGATGTACACGGCCTTCATGTTCACCACGCTGCCCGACTTTCCGGGCACCGACGCGGCGCCGGCCGTCCGGCCGGGGGATCCGCGACTCGCCGTGGACGGCCGCCCAGTTGACTGGATGCGATACAAGGCCAACGACAAGGACGGCTCGCCGCGAGCCTTTCGCCTGGGCAGCGGCGCGTGGTTCGTGGACCGGGCGGACGGCGACGGAGACAGCGGCGCACGGCTGACGCTCCAGGTCAACTACAGGGACGCAGCCGGCGGCACCTGGGCCGTGCGCCGGGCCGGAGACCAGTTCATCATCGTCCGCACCGGTCTCGCCCCGACGAACATCGACTACGTCCTGCCGCGGCAGTCGGCGGACCTGGCGATCGTGGACCCGAGTGGCCGCACCGTCACGGCCCGGGTGGCGAAGTAGGCCGAACCGGCGATACGGCGAGATGCTGCGTTGAGGGTCCATCGGTGACCCTCAACGTGGCACCCTGGTCTACCAGTGCTCAGTACTTCCAGAAGTGGTGCTTGTGCTCGAACGCCGAGCCCTGCGCCGAGAACGCCGTCCACTCCGACCGCCGCACCGCCAGGTACGCGGTTGACAGGAGCGGCCCCAGCGCCTCCGTCAGCACCTCGTCGGCCTCCAGCGCGTCCAGCGCCGCCGACAACGACTCCGGCAGCCGCGCGATCCCCCGCTCCTCGCGCTCCTCGACCGAGAGGGTGGCCGGGTCCGCCAGCATCAACTGGTCGTCGCTCAGCTCCAGTTGCCGGTTGATCCCGTCCAGCCCGGCCGCGATCACCCCGCCGAGCGCGATGTACGGGTTGGCGCTGTTGTCAGACGACTTCAACTCGAGGTTGATCGAGCGCATCTCCTGGCCGGCGTAGGTGCTCGCCACCCGAACCGCTGCCTCGCGGTTGTCCGGCCCCCAGCAGGTGAACGCCGAGCTCCACATGCTCGGCTGGAGACGGTGGTAGCTGTTGTAGCTGGGGCAGGTCAGCCCGATCAGCCCCGGCAGGTGCGCCAGCAGGCCGGCCGCGAAGTAGCGCCCCAGCTGCCCAAGCTGATACGGCGCCCGCCCGTCGAAGAACAGGTTCTCCTCGCCGGTTGGATCCCAGACGCTCAGGTGCAGGTGACAGCCGTTGCCGGCCTGGTCTGGCCACGGCTTCGGCGCAAACGAGGCGAAGTAGCCGTGCTTGAACGCGACCGACCGGACCGTCTCCCGGTACAGGATCTGGTTGTCAGCCGCCCGCAGAGCCGGCGTGTACCCGATCGAGAGCTCCTGCTGGCCGCTCCCCAGCTCCGGGTAGTACTGCTCCACCCGCATGCCCTGCTTGCCCAGCGCCTCGACGATCTCGTCGATCACCACCGCCGCCGTCTGCATCCCGACCGTGCTGAAACAGAGCGACTCGTCGAACGGCACGTAGCGGTCGTCCACGCGGACCGCCAGCGACCACTCCGGCTCGAACGCGGCCTTGATCTGGAGCCCCTGTTCGGTCGCCCGTCGGATCATCCGCTTCAGGAAGCTTCTCGGGCAGGCCGCCCACGGCTCACCGTCGCGCGTCTGCATGTCCGCCAGCATCGAGCCCGAGCGCGGCGCGTACGGCAGCACGACGAACGTGTCAGGATCGGGGATCAGGCGGATCTCGCCGACCGGTCCCATCCCCTCGACGGCCTGGAGCTGGTCGAGCAGGTTCATCGCCTGCATCGCCACAGTGAGGCCGATGCCGCCGTGCATCCGGCCTTCGAGGCCGTCGCTGTGGGAGGCTTTCCCCCGGATGACGCCCGCGTTGTCGCAATACAGAAACCGGACGAGCTGAACGTCAGTCGTACGGAGCTTGCTCAGGACGTCGGCCATCGCCACGGCAGCCTCCTCGCCCGGGCAGGCCCCGGGTGCGCCCATTGTACTGGCCCGGGCCGCCTCATCCGTACGTCGGTTGACGTCTCCCATCGGACGAGCCGGAGCGTGCACGTGGCGCACAACATCGCTTAACGAAGTATGCGCACGGCGAGCGGCCGTGGGTCACGGTTTTGCGAGGAGTCAAGAGTCAGGAGTCAGGAGTCAGGAGTCAAGAGTCAGGAGTCAGGAGTCAGCAGTCATGGTACGGAGTGCTGCTGCCGATGCCCCCCTGCCCCTGCCGGGCGGCGCCCGGTCTGGCGGGGAGGGGGCTTGCAGGCGGCGATCAGGCGTCGCCGTCCAGCTCCTGGTCAGATTCGGACTGCTCTGCGCCGTGGACGTAGTTGTCCGGCAGGGCGCCACGCACTTCGTTCGTCAGCTGCGCGCGGTACTCCGGGTCGCGCAGCGCGCGCAGAATCTCGTCGATCAACATGGTGGTTCTCCTTCTGGGGCCTCGCATGCTCTGGCGAGCTTCGCGGGCGGATCTGTCGAGCGGGATCGGTCACGTCGGTGCGCCCCCGTTGCCGTCTGGCCGACACCGTCGTGACCGCCCGCACCTTCAGCGTACGGGTCTCAGGCAGTGCCAGGCCGTCGCCGAGCAGACGTTGGCGGTGTTCCCAGGTCGACAACTCGGGCGTGGTTCTCATGCGTACGATCCGGCCGTCAGGCCGGCCCATCAGAGAGGGGCGTCAGAGAGGGCCAGACCGGGCCGCCAGACCGGGCCGTGGACTGAAGTCCACGTCTACCATTGGTGCGTGGCTATGCCACGCCGGGGACAGTCTGGTCGTCGCGGAGCAACTGAAGGAGGGAGGACGTGGGTTTCAACCCTCGGCCCGAGCTCTTGCGGCAGGAAGCCCGACGTATACTTCTCGGACTTCAAGTGAGTGACACCCACCTCGGCACATAACTGGAGGACATGATGAGCGCGGGCACCGAGCAGGTCATCTCCGGCCTCGAAGGCGTCCTGGCCTGCGAGTCGTCGATCACCTTCCTGGACGGCCTCTCGGACCCCAGCGTCCTGGAGTACCGCGGCTACAACATCCACGACATCGCCGAGACGACGAGCTTCGAGGAGATCACCTTCCTGCTGCTCGAAGGCCACCTCCCCAACAAGGCTGAGCTGGCCGCCTTCGACCAGGAGCTGCGGGCGGCCCGCACCCTCCACCCGAAGGTGGTCGAGACGATCCAGGGGCTCCCCGAAGGCATCCACCCGATGGCCGCCTTCCGGACCATCGTGTCGATGCTCGGCTGCTTCGATCCTCAGCAAGAGGACAACAGCCACCCGGCGAATCGCGCCAAGGCGGCCCGCATGACCGCCCAGTTCGCCACCATCGTGGCGGCCCAGAACCGGGTCATCCAGGGCAAGCCGATCGTGGAGCCGGATCTCTCACTCGGGCACGTGGACAACTTCCTGCTGATGTTGAACGGCGAGTGCTCCGACGATGCCTCGATCCGGACCCTCGAAACGGCCATGAACCTGTACGCCGAGCACGAGATGAACGCCTCGACGTTCGCGGTGCGGGTGGTGGTCGGGACCAACTCGGACCTGCACTCCGCGATCGTGGCCGGCATCGGCGCGCTCAAAGGGCCGGCCCACGGCGGCGCCGCGGACGACTCGATCGCCCTGATTCAGGAGATCGGCAACGTCGAGAACGTCAAACCGTGGGTGGACAAGGCGTTCGCCGAGCGACGCCTGATCCCAGGATTCGGGCACCGCGTCTACAAGACCGGCGACGCTCGCACCCCACACCTGAGGAACATGTGCCGCGAGCTGGCGAAGCGATCGACCACCAAGGATGCCACCTGGGTGGACATCGCCCTCGGCACCGAGGACTACGTCCGCTCGATGAAGCGGTTGGTCGCCAACGTGGACCTGTACGCCGCCGCTGCCCTCTACTACCTGGACTTCCCGCTCCACCTGTTCACGAACTTCGTGGCGGCGGCCCGGATCGTCGGCTGGTCGGCGCACGCCATCGAGCAGTACCAGCACAACCGGATCATCCGCCCGCGCACCAAGTACGTCGGGCCGCGAGCGCAGACGTTCGTGCCACTCGACCAGCGCCCCTGACACCACGCCAAACGCGCACACCCTCGCGGGCCGTGGACTCTCTGCCGTGGTGCAATCGCCCTGACCCCCGGGCAGGCGCCTCACCCGCACACCGGCGGGTGAGGCGCCTCGGCATACCAGCATACGAGCGCGTCGTTTGACGACCACCGGTGCCGGAGCTATCCTCTCCCGACGGCGTTACAAAAACGTTTGTGCACCAGCGTCAGGGGGTCCACCACGATCGAGCAATCGTCGCTCGCCCACCGCGCCGACGCCGGGATGCCGGTCCGGAAGCCGCGTTTCACCTACCGTACGGCTCAACAGGCGTGGGGCGTCGCCTTTGTGTTGCCGGTCCTGCTGCTGTTCCTCGGGCTGCGCCTCTACCCGATGCTGATGGCCGCCCAGATCTCGTTCCAGCGGTACGACCTGCTCAACCCGCCACGCTGGATCGGCCTGGACAACTACGCCTACATATTCACGAACGACCGCATCCTCGCCTCGTTCAAGGTGACCGCGATCTTCGTGGTGGCCCAAACGGTCCCGCTGGTGCTGGTGGCGCTGATCCTGGCGCTGGTGCTGTACTCACTGCCGCGCTTCCGCCACCTGTTCGAGCTGACCTTCTACTTCCCGGTCATCATGACCACCGTCGTCGCCGCGCTGATCTGGCTGACCCTATTCTATCCGCGCGGCCTGCTCGACCAGATGGTCTCGCCGTGGTTCCCGACGGGGGTACCCTGGTTGACCAGCCCGGTCCTGGCGCTCCCCAGCATCATCCTGGTCGATCTCTGGAAATCGACGGGCTACTACATGATCATCCTGCTCGCCGGCTTGCTCGGCATCCCCAGCGAGTACCTGGAAGCCGCGTCTATCGACGGGGCCGGCTCCTGGGCGCGCGTGCGCCACATCCTGCTGCCGCTCCTGCGCCCGCAGATGATGTTCGTGGTCATCATCGCGCTCATCAACGCGTTTCAGGCGTTCGACTCGTTCTACGTGCTCACGCGGGGTGGCCCGGCTGATGCCACGCGGGTCATCCCCATCGAGATCTACCTGCGCGCGTTCGAGCTCCTGGAGATGGGCCGCGCCGCCGCCGTCTCGATGGTGCTGTTCGTGGCGCTGGTGATCCTCTCGCTGATCCAGCTGCGCATCTTCCGGACTGAGGACCTATGAGGACGACCGTTCGGATCGAGAGTCTATGAGCGCTGCACTCCGCCTGCCCGTCGCGACGGCCCCGAAGCGCCGGATCTCGGTGGCGAAGCTGCTCGGCTACGGCGTGCTCTACGGCATCCTGCTCCTCTTCTCGGTCTTCATGCTGCTGCCGATGGCGTTCGCGATCGTCGGCTCGCTGAAGCCGGAGGCCGAGATCTTCGCCGTGCCGATCGTCTGGGTGCCGTCGTCGCCGCAGTGGCAGAACTACGTCCTGCCGTTCCAGAAGAACATCGGGCGCTACTTCCTGAACTCGATGATCGTCTCGCTGGCCCAGACCGCGTCGCCGATGCTGCTCTGCTCGATGGCCGGGTACAGCCTCGCCAAGTTCAACTACCCGGGCCGCACCATCGTGTTCCTGTTCATCCTCAGCACGATCATGCTGCCGATCCAGGTGACGCTGGTCCCGACGTTCCTCATCATCAAGCAGCTGGGGCTGGTCAACACCTACGCCGGCCTGATCGTGCCGGGGCTTGCCACGACGTTCGGCACGTTCTTGATGCGGCAGTTCTTTCTCTCGCTGCCATCGGAGTACATGGACGCGGCGCGCATCGACGGGGCCAGCGAGCCGCGCATCTTCTGGACGATCATGCTGCCGATGTGCCGTCCCGCGCTTTCGGCGCTCGGGATCTTCAGCTTCACCGGCTCGTGGAACTCGTTCCTCTGGCCGCTGGTCGTGGTGAACCAGGACGAGATGCGCACCATTCCGCTCGGGATGGTCTTCTACATGGGCGGGCAGCGCATCCCTGAGTACGGCCAGCTGCTCGCCGTCTCGGTGATCGCGACGCTGCCGGTGCTGATTCTCTTCTTGATCCTGCAACGCGAGTTCATTCGCGGGGCCGCGATGTCTGGTCTGAAAGGGTAGATGCACGACAGAGCTGAGATCGGCTGGCGAGGAGAGGCAAGGCCAGCCGGGATCTGCCAGGGGAGATCGGCGATCTGACTCGCGGAAATCGGTCCCGAGTCGGTCGCCCTGGTGAATGGGAGGGAGATCGTGACGTACTTCCGCTCCACAGTCTCAGGCCGCGTCGTCTCGCGGCGCGCGCTGCTACGCACTGGCGGTCTCGCCGTCGGCGGATTGTTGCTCGCCGCGTGCGGCCAGGCAGCTGCCCCGACCGCGCCCGCCGCGACCAGCGCTCCGGCCGCCAAGCCGGCTGCGCCGGCAGCGAACCCGGCCGCGCCAGCCGCCCAGGCCCAGGCGACCCAGCCGGCCGCCGCTGCCGCTGCCGCGCCGCCCACCACCGCTGCCGCCGGCGCCGCCAAGCCGTCGAATGGCGCGCCACCCACCAAGATCGTCTACTGGCGCCACCAGTACGACCCGACCGACAAGGCGTACAAGGAGATCGTCTTCCCGTCCGCGAAAGAGAAGCTGAACATCGAGTTTGACTATCAGGTGCAGCGGGACGACGACTACAAGACGAAGATGCTGCCGCAGATCGCGTCCGGGACCGGGCCGGACATCTTCGAGGCGACCGACACCTTCCTGCTCAAGTTCGCGAAGGCCGGCGTCTACGCGCCTGTGGACTACACCCCCTGGGGCGGCAAGGACGGCTGGGAGAAGTTCTGGGAGAAGGGGATCGTCGACGCGATCCGGATCGGCGGCCAGGACTTCAGCATCCCGATGGAGTGGACCGCCATCCCGGTCAACCTGTTCGTGAACGGCAAGGACGCCGAGGCGGCCGGCATCGGCGCGGACATCGCCAAGTACCAGCAGACGCCGATCACCTGGGCGGAGCTCGGGCCGTGGGCCGCGAAGATGACCAAGAAGGACGCCAACGGTCAGATCACCCGCGACGGCTTCATGATCCAGCACGGCTACGGCCCTGACCGACTGTTCGCCTTCTGGGAGCCGTACTTCCGCCAGGCCGGCGGCAAGATGGTCTCCGACGACGGCAAGACCTCGCTGCTCAACTCCGAGCAGGGTGTCGCCGCGATGCAGAACCTGTACGACTACGTCTTCAAGTACGGCGCCTCGATGCTGCGTCCCCAGGACAAGGAGTCAGGCTCGGCGAAGCTGCCGAAGGGCGAGACCTCCTCCACGACCGGCATGAGCCAGTGGGCGTACGGCACGTTCAAGCAGCTCGCGCCGGACAGCTGGCAGAACATCAAGAACCTGCTCGCGCCGCAGATCAACCCCCAGAAGCCGCTCTACTTCAGCGGCCCCGGCTGGAGCTACGGCGTCTTCTCGAAGTCGCAGGTCAAGGAGGCGTCGTTCCGCTTCCTGCACTTCGCGGCGGACACCCACGGCTCCGACCTGTTCGACAGCGGCATCCTCCCGCCGGTGGCCGGCTGGGCCGACAAGTTCCCGGCCCTCAAGAAGCTGCCCGAGGCGGAGGTCTGGTCGAAGATGGCGAAGGAGGCGACGCCGCTCGTCAAGTCCGAGCCCGAGACGCTGACCGGCGTCCAACGCTCGCAGGGCTTCCTGCGCGCGTTCGAAGCGGTCATGTTCAACAAGGCCGACATCAAGGCCGAGCTGGACAAGTGGAACAAGGACGTGCAGGAGGCGATCAAGGAGCTATAAAACGTAGCGATACTCCAATCGACGCTGAGGGGGACGAGGACGATGCCGCAGATCACCGTGCCGGCGAGCTTCTACCGTGGTGGGACCAGCCGCGCCGTCCTCTTCCGCGAGGCCGACCTCGCAGCCTACGACGACGCTGCCCAGCGCGCCATCATCCTGGCCGCGGTGGGCAGCCCCGATCAGTACGGTCGCGAGATCGACGGGCTGGGCGGCGGCATCTCGTCGCTCTCGAAGGTCTGCATCGTCGGGGTGGCCGGGCCGGACACCGGCGCGGACGTCACGTTCCGCTTCGGGCAGGTGGACGTCGAGCACCCGCTCGTCGAGTTCATGGGCACCTGCGGCAACATGTCGTCCGCCATCGGGCCGTTCGCGGTGGACGAGGGCCTTGTCGAGGCTGTGGAGCCGGTGACCACCGTCCGCGTTCTGAGCGTCAACACCGGCCAGATCTACGTCTGCCACGTACCGGTCAAGGACGGCCGCGCCGAGACCGAAGGCGACTATTCCATCGACGGGGTGCCGGGGCCAGCCGCTCGGATCGCGCTGGAGTTCCTGGAGCCCGGCGGCTCGCTCGGTAAGGGGCTGCTCCCCACTGGCAAGGTCCGCGAGACGATCGCGCTGGCGGACGGACGGTCCTTCGAGGTCTCGCTGGTGGATGCGGCCAATCCGCTGGTGTTCGTGCGCGCCGCCGACCTGGGCTCGGACGCCACCGAGCGCCCAGACGAGGTGGACGCCAACAAGCCGCTGCACGCCACCCTCGAAGAGATCCGCGATCATGCAGCGGTCCTGCTCGGATTCGCCCCGGACGCTGCCACCGCCCACGAGAAGGCGAAGGCCCAGCCGAAGGTGATGATGGTGGCCCCGCCGAAGGGGTACCGCACCACCGGAGGCGTCGATCTGCCCGCCGACCGCATCGACCTGACGGTCCGCATGATCTCGATGAGCAAGTGTCACCGCACCCTGGCCGGCACGGCCGGCATCTGCACCTCGGTCGCCGCCGCCGTCGAGGGGACGGTCGTGCACGAGGTCGCGCGGGCCGGCTCCGGCACCTCCGGCGAGGTCAGGATCGGGCACGGTGCCGGCGTCATCGACATCGGCGTCAAGGCAGAGCAGCGCCCCGAGGGCTGGCACGCGATCAGCGTCAGCACGTTCAGGACGGCGCGACGGATCATGGACGGGCGGATCTACGTCCCCTCGAAGTACCTGGAGGGGACGGCCTGGTTCCAGCTCCCGGCCCGCGAGCCGGCCGCCGCCCGGTGATGCGAAGAATTGCCCTCACCCCCCGACCCCCTCTCCCTGTGCGCGGGAGAGGGGAGAACGGTCTGCTGGCTCCCCCTCTCCCGCGCACAGGGAGAGGGGGTCGGGGGTGAGGGCACTCCCGGAACCTGGGATCGGGAGCACGCCACATGACAGAAAAGACGAACCTGGCCCGCAAGCTGATCGCCGCGCACCTGCTCAGCGGCGAGATGGTGCCCGGCGAGGAGATCGGCCTGCGGATCGACCAGACGTTGACCCAGGACGCCACCGGCACCCTCGCCTATCTGATGTTCGAGGCGATGGGCCTGCCCCGCGTCAAGACGAAGCTCTCGGTCAGCTACGTCGACCACCAGCTGCTGCAGGTGGACACCCGCAACGCCGACGACCACACCTACCTCCAGGACGTCGCGTACAAGCACGGCATCCACTACTCCAAACCCGGCAACGGCATCTGCCATCAGGTGCATTTGGAGCGGTTCTCGCGGCCGGGCGACTCGCTGCTCGGCTCGGACAGCCACACCCCCACCTGCGGCGGCGTCGGGATGCTGGCGCTCGGCGCTGGCGGCCAGGACGTGGCGACGGCGATGGCCGGTCTGCCGTTCTATTTGCGGATGCCCCGCATCATGGGCGTCGAGCTGCGAGGCAAGCTCCAGCCGTTCGTGGCCTCCAAGGACGTCATCCTGGAGATGCTCAGGCGGCTCTCGGTGAAGGGCGGAGTCGGGCGCATCTTCGAGTATTACGGCCCGGGCGCGGCCTCGCTGGAGGTCACCGACCGCGCCACCATCACCAACATGGGCGCCGAGGCCGGAGCGACCACGTCCATTTTCGCCTCGGACGAGAAGACCCGCCGCTACCTGCGCGGCCAGCAGCGCGAGCACGACTTCCGCCTCGTCGCGCCAGACAAGGGCTGCGAGTACGACGACCACATCGTCATCGACCTGGATCAGCTGGGGCCGCTGGTGGCGAAGCCGCATATGCCCGACAACGTCGTCCAGATCGACAAGCTCGTCGGGCTGCCGGTCGATCAGGTCGCCATCGGCTCGTGCACCAACTCGTCGTATCAAGACCTGATGGTGATGGCGAAGATCCTGAAGGGGAAGATGGTCCACCCGAAGGTGAACGCCGTCTGCAGCCCCGGCTCGCGCCAGGTCTACAACATGATTGCGCAGAACGGCGCCCTGGCCGACCTGATCGCCTCCGGCGTCCGCATCCTGGAGTCGTCGTGCGGGCCATGCCCGGGGCTCGGGGCTGTGCCGCAGACCGGTGCCGTCTCGCTGCGGGCCTTCAACCGCAACTTCGAGGGGCGGTGCGGCGCGCCCGGCATCAACGTCTACCTCGCCAGCCCGGTGACGTGCGCTGCGGCGGCCATCGCCGGCAAGGTCGTGGACCCCAGAGAGATCACCGACGCGCCGGCCCGGATCAGGCTGCCACGCGCCTACACCATCGACGACCGCGCGATCATCCCGCCCGCCGAGGACGGCTCAAAAGAAGAGATCAGGCGCGGCCCCAACATCAAGCCGATCCCGGTCCGCGCCCCGATGGCGCAGACGATCGCCGGCCGGGTCCTGACCCGGGTCGGGGACAACATCAGCACGGATGGCATCCTGCCGGCCCACGCTCACATTCTGGCCCTCCGCTCGAACGTGCCGGCCATCTCGGAGTACGTCTTCAATCTAGTCGATCCCGCGTTCGTGGGGCGAGCCAAGCAGTTCGGCGGCGGCTTCATCGTGGCCGGCCAGAACTATGGCCAGGGATCGAGCCGTGAGCACGCCGCGCTCGGCCCGAGCTACCTGGGCGTCAAGGCGGTGATCGCCAAGGGGTTCGCGCGCATCCACCGCGCCAACCTGACCAACTTTGGCGTCTTGCCCCTCACCCTGGCGAACGAGGCCGACTACGACTTGCTGGACCCTGACGACGAGCTGGAGATCGGCGACGTGAGGGGGCTGGTGGCGTCCGGCGAGAACGAGATTCCGGTCCAGAACCTGACCAAAGGGAAGACCATCATCACCCGCGTGGAGGCGAGCGACCGCCAGCGCGTGATGCTCCAGGTCGGCGGCCTGCTCAATTCGGTCCGCGCCACTGACGAGCCAGCCGGTAGAGTGAGCGTGCCGCTCAGCGCCACCAGCTGACCGCGAACCGAGTACCATCTCCTACCGTGCACATAACAAGAGCCCCCTCCCACTGGTGGGCGCAATGAATTGCGCCCCTACGAGGTCCGACCGAGTGCCTGGTACGGGCGCGATTTATCGCGCCCCTTGAGGGAGGGGTCAATATCACTCACATTGAGAGAAGGGGACTGACCAACATGGGACGATTTGACAACTTGCCGCTCCTGCCGGCCACCGTCGTCGGCTCGCACGGCAAAGGATCATGGTGGTACGCCGGCGTCCGGGAGCACGAGAAGGGCGTCTGGGGCGAGGGTGACCTGGCCGAGATGCTGGACGACGCCGCCGACACCGCCATCCGCGACATGACGAAGGCCGGCCTGGACGTCATCACCGATGGTGAGGTCCGCCGCCTGGACGGCTATGTCGATTCGTACTACACCGTCATCCAGAACATCCAGCCCATCGAGATCAAGCGGAAGGACGGCCCCTGGGGCTACGACCAGCAGACCCGCTACGTCGCGACGGGGCGGATCGGGGTGCCGGAGGGCGGCCTCGGCATTATTGACGAGTTCAAGTACACGATGGCCCACACCGACAAGCCGCTCAAGGCGACCTGTGCCGGGCCGCTGACGTTCGGCTCGCGCATCCACCCGGGCACCGAGTACAAGGGCACGGTTGACATCGCCGAGCGGTTCTGCGAGGTCATCAACGAGGAGCTGAAGGGGCTGGTCGCGGCCGGCGCCGAGTTCATCCAGATTGACGAGCCGGCCCGCGGCAACGTGTCCGGCGAGGAGATGGCCCGCCTCTTCAACAAGGCGACTGAGGGCGTCAAGGCGAAGCTGGCGTTCCACATCTGCTTCGGCAACCGGTTCGGGCGCGGGCGCTTCGAGCGCGTCTACGCCAACTACTTCCCCGGCGCGCTGAAGACCAACTGCGACCAGTTCGTGCTCGAATTCGCCAGCCGCGAGCTCTCGGAGATCGAGAAGGTCGGCGAGTGGCTCTCGGATGGCCGGCAGCTGGGCGCTGGCCTCATCGACGTCAAGAACTTCTACACGGACACCCCGGAAGACGTGGCGAAGCGCATCCACCGCGCACTCCAGTACGTCAAGCCGGAGCAGCTCTGGGTGAATCCCGACTGTGGCTTCGGCTGGAGCCCGCGCTACATGTGCAACCAGAAGATCGGCGCGCTGGCGGCCGGCGCAAAGCTGGCCCGGAAGCAGCTCGGCCTGTAGCGCTCCGACCCTCGACAGCATCACCCGGCCCCCTCATCCCAGCGTAGATGAGGGGGCTGTTGCATAGCGAGCCCAGGCCGGCGGCAGACCTGCCGGCAGGTAGCTGGCCGGACTCGCCACCAGGGTGTGCTACAGTGCCGGCAACTGACACTATCGTCTCTGGAGACAGCAATGGCCGTTGACGTCACCACGCGGTCGGCCGAGCACGAGCGCCTGCTCCAACTGGCCGCCGCGACGATGCCCGGAGGATCGCTCGGCTACTTCCGCCTGCCGGACGAGGTCCAACTGGTCGTGCGCGAGGGCCATGGCAGCAAGGTGTACGACGTGGACGGCCGCGAGTACGTGGACTACATCCTCGGGTCCGGACCGATGCTCGTGGGGCACGCCCATCCGGCCGTGGTGGCGGCAGTCTCGGCGCAGTTGGCCCGTAGCTCCACGTTCTACCTGCCGACCGAGGAGGCGATCCGCCTCGCCGAGCGCATCTGCCAGCTGGCGCCCTGCGCCGAGCAGGTCCGCTTCACGAGCACCGGCAACGAGGCGGTGACGTACGCCTTGCGCCTCGCCCGTGCCTACCGCCGCCGCGACACCATCCTCAAGTTCGAGGGCGGCTTCCATGGCGTCGGCGACTACGCCCAGTACTCGGTGACGCCCCACGGCGAGGCCGACTTCCCGGCCGCCCACGCCGAGTCGGCCGGCGTCCCGAAGGTGCTCGACCAGACGGTGCTGATCGCCCCGTTCAACGACCTGGAGACGACCGGGCGGATCATCGCGGAGCACGCCGACGAGCTGGCGGCGGTCATCATCGAGCC
Organism: Chloroflexota bacterium; assembly: GCA_046328125.1. Classification (GTDB taxonomy): domain Bacteria; phylum Chloroflexota; class UBA6077; order UBA6077; family JACCZL01; genus JADZEM01. Next base: position 123,366 of record JAXLXF010000010.1, on the reverse strand, counting down.
GCTCCAGCGCTGCATCGTGCCGAAGCCCGGCTTCCTCCAGGGCGTCCGCCAGATCACCCGCGACCACGGCATCCCGATGGTGCTGGACGAAGTCGTGACCGGCTTCCGGCTCGCGCCGGGCGGCGCGCAGGAGTATTACGAGGTCGAGTGCGACCTGGCGTCGTACGGCAAGGCGGTCAGCGGCGGCTATCCGCTGGCGGCCGTCGCCGGCCGCGCTGAGATCATGACGCTCTGCGACCCGCGCCGCTCGAAGGAGCCGGACTACGTCCAGATCAGCGGCACCCTCTCGGGCAACCCAATCGCGGCAGTGGCCGGCCTCGCCACGCTGGAGGTGCTGATGCAGCCCGGCACCCACGCGCGGCTCCACGCGATGGGCAACCGCCTGCGCGAAGGACTTGTCGAGGTCGGGCGGCGGGTTGGGCTGCCGCTCCAGGCGCCCGGCGAGGCGATGGTGTTCCAGCCGACCATCACCGAGCACGAGGTCTCGGACGCGCGCACTCTGGCGAAGCAGGACGCGAAGGCGACCTATGCGTTCGGCGTGGAGCTGGTACGCGAGGGCATCTTGATGAACCCGGGCGCCAAGATGTACGTCTCGACCGTCCACGACGACGCGGACGTCGACCGGACCCTGGAGGCCGCCGAGCGCGCCTTGCGGCGGGTGAAGGGATGACGTATCTCTGTCCCGCCTGCGGCCACCGCGAGCCTGACGACGCGCTCGTCTGGCGCTGCGTCTGTGGCAGCCACCTGAACTACGACGGCGCTCCGCTTCTGCGGCGGGGCGATATTCGGACCGGCGAGCACTCGCTCTGGCGCTACGATGCCGCGTTGCCCATCAAGCAGGCAGACGCCGTGGCGTACTTCGGCGAGGGGATGACGCCGCTGCTGCCAGGGTTGCGCGGCGCAGCTCCCTTCTCGCTCAAGATCGAGTACCTGATGCCGAGCGGCTCGTTCAAAGACCGGGGCTCGGCGGTGCTCGTGAACGCGTTGAAGAAGCTCGGCGTCCACGAGGTGGTCGAGGACTCGTCAGGCAACGCCGGCGCCTCGCTGGCCTGCTACGCTGCCCGGGCCGGCCTGGACTGCGAGGTCTACACCCCTGCGTCCACCTCGGCGGGCAAGCTGGCCCAGATCTCGGCGCATGGCGCGCGGCTGGTCCGCGTGCCCGGCTCCCGCGACGATACCGCGACCGCCGTCCGCGAGGCCGCCGAGCGCCGCTTCTACGCCAGTCACAACTGGCAGCCATTATTTGTCGAAGGCATGAAGACGCTCGGCTGGGAGCTCTGGGAGCAGTTGGGATTCCGGGTACCGGACGCGCTGGTGCTGGCGGTCGGGCTGGGGAGCTCGCTGCTCGGCTCGTTCTACGCCTTCCGCGGGCTGGTGGAGGCCGGCGAAACTGACCGGATGCCGAGGCTGTACGCCGCCCAGGCTGCTGCCACCGCCCCGATCCACCGCGCGTTCCAGGCCGGGGCCGACGACATCGCCGGCGTGGTGCCGGGCGTCTCGGTGGCCGAGGGCGTCGCGACCGGCCGCCCGATCCGCCGCCAGGAGATCTTGAGAGCGCTACGGGAGTCCGGCGGCGGCACAGCCAGCGCCTCCGAGGAGGAGATCCTCGCGGCGCAGGCCGACCTCGCCGCCGAGGGGCTGTATGTGGAGCCAACTGCCGCCCTGACGCTCGCCGCCGCCCGCAACCTGCTCGCCAACGGCCAGCTGCGGGCCGGCGAGACGACCGTCGTGATGCTCGGCGGGAGCGGCCTCAAAGCGGGCTCGAAGTAGGCTACCGTATCGCTCTGACTCACTCCGGGAGGAGACTCTGTGCGCAAGAACAATCTGCGGCAGTTGCTACGCGACGACAAGCCGACGCTCGGCACCCATGCCAACCTGGACAACCCGACCATCATCGAGCTGATCGGGCACTCTGGCATGTTCGACTACGTGGAGTTCGTGGCCGAGTACGGCGTGTACGACCTTCGCAGCCTGGAGAACCTGGGCCGCGCCATCGACCTGTTCCCCAACTTCTCGGGCATGATCAAGGTCGAGCAGGAGCCGCGCACGTTCGTCACGGTGCGAGCACTCGGATCGGGCATCCAGAACTTGTTGTTCGCCGACATCCGCAGCGTGGCCGATGCGAGGGCGAGCGTCGCGGCCGTCCGCGCCGAGTTCCCCGGTTCGGACGGCATCCACGGCGTCGGGATGCGGCGCGACGCGGGCTACGTGCTGGAGGGCGGCTCGCCTGAGTGGATCAAGTCCCTCGACGAAGCCGTCATCTGCCTGATGGTGGAGAAAAAGGGCTGCGTCGAAGACCTGGAGGCCGTCCTCGACGTGCCGGGCATCGACATGGTCCAGTTCGGACCGTCCGACTACTCGATGAGCATCGGCAAGCCCGGCCACAACTACGGCGGCGGTCTTCATCCTGACGTCATCGCCGCCGAGAAGTACACCATCGAGACGGCGCTCAAGAAGGGCATCCGGCCGCGCGTCGAGCTCGGCAGCCCGGACGCCGCGAAGCCGTACCTCGACATGGGCGTCCGCGACTTCTGCATCGGCTGGGACGTGGTGATCCTGTACGAGTGGTTCAAGAACCAGGGCAAGGCGATGCGCGAGCTGCTCGGCGTGGACGTCAACGAGTACCCGCTCGGAGCACCCTTTCGCAACTGACACGCGATCCACTCCTGACACTCGACTCACGCGAATCCGGCATCGGGGCGCCAGACCGTGATCGATCCACTGATCGGACAGACGCTCGGGCAGTACCAGATCGAGGAGCAGCTCGGGCAGGGCGGGATGGCCACGGTCTACCGTGGCCTCCAGCCCACGCTCGGGCGGCCGGTCGCGGTCAAGGTGCTCCCGCTGAGCCGCCTCCCCGATCCGACCCTGCCGGCCCGCTTCCGCCGTGAGGCCCGGCTGGCGGCCAACCTGCTCCATCCGAATATCGTCCCGGTCTACGACTTCGGCGAGTGGCAGGGGCACCTCTACATCGTGATGGCGCTGCTCTCGGGTGGCACGCTCAAAGACCGGATGGACGGCCGGATGCCGCTGGCCGCCACCGTCCTGCTGATCGGGCAGGTCGCCGAGGCGCTCGGGTACGCGCACGGGCAGGGCATCTTCCACCGTGACGTCAAGCCGACGAACGTTCTGCTCGCGGCGTCCGATTGGGCGATGCTGGGTGACTTCGGGATCGCGCGGGCGCTCGGCGAGACGACCCAGCTGACCGGCCCGACCAACACGATCGGCACGCCCACCTACATGGCGCCCGAGCAGTGGATGGGCGGCGAGATCGACGGTCGTGCCGACATCTACGCACTCGGCGTCGTGCTCTACGAGCTGCTGACCGGCGCACCGCCATTCCAGGCGACCACCCCGACCGGCCTGATGCACCAGCACCTCCAGGCGCCGGTCCCGAGTCTGGCGATACGCCGTGCCGACCTGCCAGCAGCGCTCGATTCGGTGGTGCAGACGGCACTCGCCAAAGACCCGGCACAGCGATTCCGCCATGCCGGCGAGCTCAAGACGGCGCTCGAAGCTGCAGCCCGACAGCACACCGGCACGCTCCCTGCTGGCCCGGCTGCATCGTTTGCCATCACGCCTTTCCCCAACACCCCCTTCCCGAACACCCCACTACCGATGTCAGCGCCTCACAACACGCCGCTCCCTGGCACAGCGTTCCCCACCACACCGCCCCCAGACAGCCATCCTTCTGGGAGCGGTCGTGCGCCGACCGCGCCGAACCTGGGCCAGACCATCCGCGTCGATGGACCGCTACCACACCAGTCCTGGCCGGAAGCGCCAGCCCGGGGTCCGTCGATCGCGTGGATCGTGGCAATCGCACTGCTGCTGACGCTGGTCGTCGTGGTCGCTGCCGGTGCCGGCTTCTTTCTGGCGGGCGGTCGCCTGACGACGGCGGGGACGTCTTCGTCGGCGGCCAATTCCGCCACTCCGACGCAAGCCGCTTCCGCGCCACCACCTTCCGCCCTGGTCGCACCACCCCCGTCTGCGCCGACCGCTGCCCCGGCCGCGCCGCCCCCGGCCACCGCCCCGCCGAAGCCCGCCAACGTCGAGCCGACCGCGATCCCGATCGTCACGGTGCCGCCCACGACGGTCGCACCGCCGACGCTGGCACCCCCGCCCGTCCTTGCGAAACCGACCAGCCCGCCGGCCGCCGCCAAACCGACTGTCGAGCAGCGCAAGGCTCAGATCGAGCGCACCATCCAGGGCTATTTCGAGGCCTTACGGGCTGAGGACTACGCCCGAGCCCAACAGGTCTGCTGTACGCCAGAATGGCGCAGCCAGTATCCCCTGGACACCTGGAAGAACAACTTCAAGGGCGTGACGGACCTGTACCTCAGCGGCGCGCCGCGCTACCAGCGCGTGGACGACGACGTGGTGGTCGTAGACACGGACTACACGTTCCGGAGCGGCGGCGCGCAACGGTGCTTCGTGCTGCACTGGACGTTCAAGCCGGTCGGCGCGGAGTGGAAGGCCGACATCGCCGCCGCGACACCATGTCAGGGCCGGTAGCGACTGGCCGTGGACTTTAGTCCACGGCTCCTGCCTCGGCCTGGAGATTGATGGTCAGTACGTCAGCGCCACCTGCGTCGTCTCGCCCGGCTCGCGTGCCAATAGCTCATACGCCGCCGCCGCGTCCTCGAACGCGAACCGGTGGCTGACCAGCCGATCCAGCGGCAGTTGCCCGAGCAGCTCGACAACGGCAGCGCGGCGGCGGGAATAGCTCCAGCGGACCGAGAGCTCAGGAGCAATCCGGCCGACCTGGGTCGATTGGAGGCGGACCCGCCCACGGTGGAACCGCCCGCCGAGCGCGAGCGGCACCGACTTCGTGCCGTACCACGAGCAGACCGTGACCGAGCCGTCGTCCGCCACCGCGTCAATGGCGGTCTGGAGCGCAGCCGGGTTGCCGCTCACCTCGAATGCCAGGTCAGGACGGCCGCCCAGCACGTCGGCCAGCGCATCTGGCATCGCCTCGGCCGGGGTCACGGCTACGTCCGCCCCCAGCTCCAGTGCCAGCGCCCGCCGCCTCGCGAACGGGTCGACTACTGCCACCCGCCCGGCGCCGTTCCGCCGCGCCAGCAGCCCGACCAGCAGCCCGACCGTCCCCTGCCCGAACACCACGACGCGCTCGCCGAGCCGGACCGGCGCATCCAGCAAGACGTTGAGCGCCGTCTCGACGTTGGCTGCGAAGACGCCGCGCTCTGGGGCCAGCGTTGGCGGCAGCCGCCACGCCAGCTCTGTGGGGACCACGTACCTCGTCTGGTGCGGGTGCAGGCAGAACACCCGGTCCCCGACGTCGATCCCATCGACCGCGCTGCCCACCGCCTCAACCACGCCGACGCTCGCGTAGCCGTACTTGATCGGGAAGGCGAAGCTTCCGGCGAGCGTCGGCAGGTCGAGCGTGGTCTCGGGTGGCACCTCGCCCCGGTAGACCAGCATCTCGGTGCCGTGGCTGATCGCCGAAAGCTCGGCGCGCACCAGGAGATCGCCCGCCCCCAGTGCCGGCAATTGCTCCTCGCGGATCTCGACGCGCCCCGGCTCCGCGAGCCAGACCGCCCGTGCCACCGTCACGACGAACACCCCCTGGGAGCGCGGCCATCCTGGCCGCTTCGTCGACGAAGCGGCCAGGATGGCCGCGCTCCCAGGGCGTGTCACGCTAGGGGTGCGCGTGGCCGTTGGCGCGCCTCACGTGGTCCACCACCCCGTCGAACAGGATGTCTGGGCCGAGCTGGCGGATCGTCGTCTCGCTGAAGGTCAGCGCCTGACCCAGGTCGCGGATGCCAAGGTCGCCGACCGCGTCCAGGCCCGCGCCGAGCACCTTCGGGGCGATGCACACCACCAGGCGATCCACCAGATGGTCGCGCAGCAGCGAGGTCACGATGCCGGCCCCGCCCTCCACCATCAGCGACCGGATGCCCAGGTCAGAAAGCCGTTTGAGCAGATCGGCAAGGTCGAGGCCCCGGCCAGCCGGCCCCGGCTGCCCGAAGATCACCCGCGCGCCGGTCGCACGGACGGCCGTCACCCGGTCGGCGGGAGCGGATTCGGACGTGACGCAGATGGTCTGTTCCGGACGCTCGGTCAGCAGGGCGCACTCCAGCGGAATCCGCAACGTCGTGTCGGCGACCACTCGCAGCGGGTCCGGGCCGTCCACCAGCCGCACCGTCAGCCGAGGATTGTCGTGCAGGACGGTGCCAATCCCGACCAGCACGGCATCGTGGGTCGCACGCAGCTCGTGGGCCAGGGCGCGAGCTGGCTCACAGGTGATCCACTGGGACTGACCGGTGCTCGTGGCGATCCGGCCGTCCAGGGTCTGGGCGATCTTGATGGTGATGCGTGGACGGACCGAGGTCGCGGTGGCAAGGTCCGGGCTCGCCGCGAGCTCTCGCACAGCGGGTCTGCTCCCTGGGCGCACGCGATCGATGCTACCGTCCGTGACGCCGCCACCGAGTATACGCCAGACTCCGCGTGCAGGATTCGAGCCGACCAGCCGACCGCGTATCATCTCCCAGGCGTCCCCGCCTCTCAAGCCAGTCTGGGCCTTCCTGTCGCGGTCCGCCCCACGCCCTCCGCGATCGAGCAGCGGCGGCGTGGTGTCGCGGCAGCATGAAATCCTGAAACACCACACCATCTGGAGGTTCGGCATGATCAGCGTGATTCGACTCGAAGAGATCGTCGGCGAAGTCCGTGGCCCTGGCGTCACTCGCAAGATCACCGTGGACAAGTCTTCCGGATCCGGCGCTATCACGACCGGCGTCGTCTACCTGGAGCCGGGCGGCCTGATCCCCCCGCACACCCACCTCGTGGAAGAGGCGATGACGCTGGTGGAAGGCACGCTCAAGATCCTGGTCGGCGCCGAGACGACCGAGGTCTCGGCCGGCGCGAGCTGGTTCGCCCCCGCCAACACCGTCCACGCCGCCCGTAACGTCGGCGAGAGCCGGGCTACCTTGATGATCGCGTATCCGGCCAACGAGGTCGCCGCCTTCCGCGTCGAGGTGGATTTCTAGCGAGGAGACAGGAGACAGAAGACAGGAGGACGTTGAATCCTCTCCTGTCTACTGACTCCTGTCTTCTGTCTCCTCCTCGTCCAGGCCGATCGCCATCAGGTAGCCGCGTGCTCGCTCCATGAGCGGATACCGGTTCGCCAGCCGCCAGAACTTTGGCGAGTGGTTCGCCTCGACCAGATGGGCCAGCTCGTGGACGAGCACGGCGTCGCGGACCCACGGCGGCAGCTTCGCCACTCGGTCGGAGATCCGGATCGTGCCCCGGCTCGGGGTGCAGCTGCCGAACCGGCTGTTCTGGTTCGTCACGTACCGCACGTCCAACCACTGGAGCTTGCCTTCAAAGTACTGGGCGTTGAGCGCATTTGCTCTCGCGGCGAGCTCCCCATCGGTGTTCAGCTCGCGCCGGCGCCGCGACGCGAGGATCTTGCTACCCAGCTTTTCGGCCCACGCCTGCTCCTCGGAGATGGACAGGCCGGTCGGCACCTGGACGATCAGCCGGTCGCCGTCCAGCCGGGCGCCGATGGTGCGGCGGCGTCGGGCGCTGCGCACGATCTCCACCTTCAGCCCGGCCAGCGGGCCATCAGATGCGGCGGGCGGCTCGTCCAGAGTGTCCGGATCGTCGGGCAGCCCATCTGGCGGCCCCCACAGCTCGGCCATACGCGCGAACAGGTCTTTCTTGGTTGTCCGCCGCGGGCCGCCGGTTCGCCGGGCTGGCATTCCACCGTCTTTCAATCGCTTGCGCACCACCTATCGACCAGTGCCGGATTGGGATAATCGCACGAGAGGGCTTGTGCATCGTGCCCAAGTAGGGTACACTCGCAAAAATCATAGTCGATGCAGACTATGGAGCGTGCGCGGTGCGCCCACACGGGCGGTGGGGCGGTGCCGGTGCAGCGCGCGGGGTACCTGTGGGGGTAGGTCGGCCAGAGTAGGGCCGGCCTTTTCTGTCCCATGGAGCCTCGTCGTAGCGTCGTTCGGTCAGATTTGTCCGTACTGTGTGGCACGAGGTCAGGGCATGAGCGCTCGGCATGCTGATGGTGTGAACGCACCCCTCTACAAGCCCGCCTACGAGCATGACGCCTGTGGCGTCGGGTTTGTCGCGCGGGTCTCTGGAACCCAGGATCACGACGTCCTGGTCAAGGCGCTTCAAGCGGTCTCCAACGTGACCCATCGAGGCGCCGTAGACGCCGACGCCAAGACCGGCGACGGCAGCGGCGTCCTGACCCAGCTGCCGAGGAGGCTGCTCGTCCGCGAGGCCGAGCGGCGTGGCTTCCGCGTTGACAAGCCGTCTGACCTCGCGCTTGGGATGGTGTTCCTGCCGCGCGAAGACCTCGTCGCGCGCGATCTCTGCACCGCCATCGTGGACCGGGCCCTTCGCGCCCAGGGGCTGACCGTCGTCGGCTGGCGCGAGGTGCCCGTAGACCGTGGCGCGCTCGGCGAGAAGGCGCTCGACACCCGTCCGGAAGTGCGCCAGGTGATCGTCGCGCGGCCCAGCGGCCTGGTGGACGACGTCACCTTCGAGCGCGCCCTTTACCGCGCCCGCAAGGACGCCGAGCGGCAGATCGCCGAGCAGGGCGTGGACGGCTTCTACGTGCCGTCGATGTCCAGCCGGACCATCGTCTACAAAGGGCTGATGCTGGCGACCCAGCTGCCGGCCTTCTACACGGACCTGCGTGACCCGGCCTACGAGACGGCGCTGGCGATCTTCCACCAGCGCTACTCCACCAACACGATGCCAAACTGGCTGCTGGCCCAGCCGTTCCGCTTCCTGGCCCACAACGGCGAGATCAACACCGTCCAGGGCAACCGCAACTGGATGCGCGCCCGCGAGGCCGAGCTCACCTCGCCGATCTGGGGCGACGCCTTCGACGCGCTCCGCCCGACCATCTGGCAGCACGGCTCGGACTCGGCCAGCCTGGACAACGCCCTCGAGTTGATCGAGGAGAGCGGCCGCGACGTCCTCCACGCGATGATGATGCTGCTCCCGCCGGCCTGGGAGAACATGGCCGAGATGGAGCCGCGCCTCCGCGAGTTCTACCGCTACCACGACACCCTCGTGGAGCCGTGGGATGGCCCGGCTGGACTCGCCTTTAGCGACGGCATGACCGTCGGCGCGGTGCTGGACCGCAACGGCCTGCGCCCCTCCCGCTACAAGATCGACCAGGACGGCCTGGTGGTGGCCGCCTCCGAGGTCGGCGTCGTGGACATGGACGACGAGAACATCGTCGAAAAGGGCCGGCTTGGCCCGGGCCAGATGCTGGCCGTGGACACGGCCCGCCACCGCATCCTTCGCAACGACGACCTGAAGCGCGAGATCGCCGAGCGCCGGCCGTACGGCGAGTGGCTCTCTCGCGGGCTGGTCAGTCTGAGCAGCCTCCCGACGACCCCGTCCACGAACGGCTCCGGTCTGAACGGCGCGAACGGTCACGCGCACGGACCCACAAGTGGGACCAGCAACGGCGCCGCCAACGGTCATGCCGCCGGCCACGTCCAGAACGGCGCCATCGCGCTCGGCAATGACGGCACCCCAACCGCCGCCGCCGACCTGACTCCGATTCAGCTGGCGTTCGGCTACACCGCCGAAGAGGTCAAGTTCATCATCCGGCCGATGGGCGCGGATGGCAAAGACCCCGTCTTCTCGATGGGCGACGACACCCCGATGGCGATCCTCTCGCGGGTGCCGCGCCTGGTCTACGCCTACTTCAAGCAGCGCTTCGCCCAGGTCACCAACCCGCCCATCGACCCGCTCCGCGAAGAGCTGGTGATGTCGTTGCGGACGCTGGTCGGGCCGCGCCGCTCGATGCTCGAGGAGACCGCCGAGCACGCCCGCCTGCTGGAGCTCCAGAGCCCGGTCCTGCTTCCCGAGCAGATCGCGAAGCTTCGCGCCGCCAGCCTGCCACCGCTCGTCTCGCGGAGCCTGGACACGACCTTCGCGGTGGCCGCGGGCGCGGACGGTCTCAGAATCGGCATCGACGCGCTCTGCGATGCTGCCGAGGTAGCCGTCCGCGAGGGCGTCTCGATCCTGATTCTCTCAGACCGGGCAGTCGGCAAGGACCGCGCCCCGATCCCGTCCCTGATGGCGGTCGGCGCGGTCCACCACCACCTGATCGCGGCCGGCATCCGCATGCGCTGCGACCTGATCGTCGAGAGCGGCGACGCCTGGGACGTCCACCACTTCGCCAGCCTGATCGGCTACGGCGCGGCGGCGGTCCACCCCTGGCTGGCGCTGGAGACGATCGGGGCGGAGCTGCGCGCCGAGCACCAGCAGGCGCTCCGGATCGCGCGGACGAAAAAAGAGGACACCGCTGCCATCGAGGAGGCGTGGAGCCAGCACGGCCTCGCCACCATCGTCCAGCAGCAGGAGCAGTTCCTCCACGCCGCCGAGCTCGGCCTCTACAAGATCATGTCCAAGATGGGGATCTCGACGATCTCCAGCTACCGTGGCGCCCAGATCTTCGAGGCGCTCGGGCTGGCGGACGAGGTGATCGAGCGCTGCTTCAAGGACACCAGTTCTGTCATCGGCGGGGCCGGCTTCGCGGAGATCGGCGCGGACGTCCTGAACCGTCACCGGGCCGGGTTCCCGGTGCCGGTGACCGAAGGGCCAGCCGCGAAGGCCGGCCGCCTACCGGACTACGGCTTCATCCGCTACCGGCGGGAGGGCGAGTACCACGCCTTCAACCCGCTGATGGTGCGGGCGCTCCACGCGGCGGTCAAGGACGAGGGCGACTACGAGGAGTTCAAGCGGTTCAGCGACCTCGTACACGGGCGCATCCCGATGACGATCCGCGACCTGCTCGACTTCAAGCCCGGGCGGCCGATCCCACTCCGCGAGGTCGAGTCGGTCGAGACGATCCGTCGCCGTTTCGTCAGCACCGCGATGTCGCTGGGGGCGCTCTCGCCCGAGGCGCACCGCACGCTGGCCGTGGCGATGAACCGGATCGGGGCGCGCTCGAACTCGGGCGAGGGCGGCGAAGACCCGAAGAACTACGTCCCTGACGAGAACGGCGATCTCGGCCACAACAAGATCAAGCAGGTGGCATCGGCGCGCTTCGGCGTGACCGCCGAGTACCTGGCGATGGCCGACGAGATCGAGATCAAGATGGCGCAGGGGGCCAAGCCCGGCGAGGGCGGCCAGCTGCCGGGCATGAAGAACAACAGCATCATCGCGTCGCTGCGGTTCACCATCCCGGGCATCACCCTGATCTCGCCGCCGCCCCACCACGACATCTACAGCATCGAAGACCTGGCCCAGCTGATTTACGACCTGAAGACCACCAACCCGCGCGCTCGGGTCGGCGTCAAGCTGGTGGCATCGGCCGGCGTGGGGACCATCGCGGCGGGTGTCGCGAAAGCGTACGCCGACTACGTGCTCATCAGCGGCCACGACGGCGGGACCGGCGCCTCGCCGCTCTCCTCGATCAAGAACACCGGCTCGCCCTGGGAGATCGGCCTCGCCGAGACGCAGCAGGTGCTGGTGCTGAACGACCTCCGCGGTCGGATCACGGTCCGCACGGACGGTGGCCTGAAGACCGGTCGCGATGTGGTGCTGGCCGCGATGCTCGGGGCCGAGGAGTACGGCTTCGGGACGGCGGCGGTGGTGGCGATCGGCTGCGACATGGCGCGGGCCTGTCACCTGAACACCTGTCCGACCGGCGTCGCGACCCAGGACCCGAAGTACCGCGCGAAGTTTGACGGCACCGCCGAGATGGCGGTGCACTACTTTACCCACGTCGCGATGGAGGTCCGCGAGATCCTGGCCTCGCTCGGCTTCCGCAAGCTGGACGAGGTCATCGGGCGGCCGGACCTGCTCCAGCAGCGCGACATGCCGGCAGGCTCGCGGGCCAGCCTGCTGGACCTCACACCCATCATCACCAACCCCGATCCGCACTTCACCCGCCCGCGCCTGCACGTCGTCAACCGCAACGTGCGGCCTTCGGACACCGCCCTCGATCCGGAGATCGTCCGCGATGCCCAGGAGGCGTTGGAGAGCGGCAAGAAGATGACGCTCCACTACACCATCCAGAACGCCCACCGGACGGTCGGGGCGCGGCTGGCGGGTGAGATCGCGCGGCGGTACGGCAGCAAGGGCCTGCCCGCCGGCACCATCGAGATGCGCTTCAAGGGCAGCGCCGGCCAGAGCTTCGGGGCCTGGGCCACGAGCGGCATGCGCCTGATCCTGGAGGGCGAGGCGAACGACTACGTGGCGAAGGGGCTGTGCGGCGGCGAGATCGCGATCATGCCGAGCGCCGAGGCGAGCTTCGAGCCGCACAACAACGTCATCATGGGCAACACGATCCTCTACGGCGCGACCTCCGGCAAGCTGTTCGCCAGCGGCCGGGCCGGCGAGCGCTTCGCGGTCCGCAACAGCGGCGCCGTGGCCGTGGTGGAGGGCGCGGGCGACCATTGCTGCGAGTACATGACCGGCGGCACCGTGGTGGTGCTCGGCGAGACCGGGCGCAACTTCGCCGCCGGCATGTCGAACGGCGTGGCGTACGTCTTCGACCCTGAGGAGCTGCTCCCTGACCGCTACAACCCAGAGATGGTCAAGCTCGAACGGGTGATGGCGCTGGAAGACCTCGAGACGCTCTACGCGCTAATCCACGAGCATTTCGAGAAGACCGGCAGCCCGCGCGCCCGCACGATCCTGGATACCTGGGACTCGTACCGGACCCTGTTCTGGAAGGTCGTGCCGGGGGCGCCACCGCCATCGCCGCCGGCCCCGGAGCAGGACGAAGCACCGCCGGTTGCCGAGCAGGGCGTCGCGGAGAGAGCATAGGCTATCGTGATGAGTGAGACGGTCAACGTCGGGCTGTTGGGGCACGGAGTCGTCGGCGGCGGCGTGGCGCGAACGTTGCGCGACAAGGTGGACACCATCGCGCGGCGGGTCGGGCGGCCTGTCGCCGTCAAAGGCGTGCTGGTCCGCGACGTAGCTCGTCATAGGGACGCCGACTGGCTCCCGCTGACCGCCAACCCCGCCGACGTCCTCGACAACCCGGACATTCAGATCGTCGTCGAGGCGATGGGCGGCGAAGACCCGGCCCACGAGTACCTGCTGCGGGCCATCGCCAACGGCAAGCACGTCGTCACCGCCAACAAAGAGGTGATGGCGAAACACGGCCCCGAGATCGTGGCGGCAGCTGCCGCGAAGGGGCTGGACGTGGCGTACGAGGCGAGCGTCGGCGGCGGCATCCCGGTCATCGGGCCGTTCAAGCTCGACCTGCTGGCGAACGACATCTCGCGCGTCGCGGCCATCATCAACGGCACCACGAACTACATCATCACCCGCATGAGCACCACCGGCCTCGATTTCGGCACCGCGCTGAAGGAGGCCCAGGATCTCGGGTACGCCGAGCCTGACCCGACCAACGACATCGAGGGGATCGACGCGGCGTACAAGCTGGCGATCCTCTCGACGCTGGCGTTTCACGCTCGGGTCCACCCGGATCAGGTCTACCGCGAAGGGATCACCGGCCTTCAGCCATCCGACTTCCGTTACGCGCGCGAGCTGGGCTATGCGATCCGCCTGCTCGCCATCGCCAAGCTCGCCGATGGCGGCCTCGAGGCGCGCGTCCACCCGACGATGGTCCCGGCCGGCACGATGCTCGCCAGCGTGGACGACGTCTACAACGCCGTCCAGGTCGAGGGCGACCTCGTCGGGCGCATCCTCTTCTACGGACGTGGCGCCGGTGCCGGCCCGACCGCCAGTGCCGTGGTTGCGGACGTGATCGACCTGGCCCAGAGGATCGTCGGTGGCGAGATCCGCCCGACCCTCGCCACCTATGACGCCTCGATCCAGGTCCGCCCTATGGCGGACGCCCAGAGTCGCTACTACATCAGGCTTGTGGCCGCCGACCACCCCGGCGTGATCGCTCGGATCGCCGGCATCTTCGGCGAGCGTCGGATCAGCCTGACCTCGGTCATCCAGAAGGAAGACGTCAGACACACCGGCGGCGCCCGCATCGCCGAGATCGTCTTCATGACCCACCAGGCCCACGAGGCATCGGTCCAGGCCGCCCTTGATGAGATTCGCCAGCTGGACGTGGTGGAGCAGGTCGGCAGCGTGATCCGCGTCGAGGACTGACCTCAGCCCCTATCGCGGTCCGTGGGCTTCAACCCACGGGAGGCTGACTGACGAGATCGTCCATTCGGTCACGTCTGTCGCCGTTACCTGTTCGTGCATGGCCGAAAAGCTCAAGATGCTCGCGGGCGAATGTCGATGCCTTCCCGCGACACTTGACTTGAATGGCCGCGACACATGATGATAACCGCACGGAACGCGAGGTCAGGTTCTTCTGCCGACAGGCAGCGTCGGGGATAGTGATGCGCCGAGGGGCACGGTCGCGTCAGCAGAGGCGTCCGCCGATGGCGTGGACGTCGCCCATCTCGCTGCTGTCCGCCGCCACGCTCCTGGCTCTCGTGGCGACCCTGCTCCTCCGCATCGAGGTTGCGCGAGCGGCCGTCGCCGGTGTGCTGACGTCTCCGAGTCCGGAGGTCGGGCGGTCCGTCGCGGCGCCAGCACTCGGCGGCGACGAGGCCAGGACGGTGGCGCTGGCGTGCAGCTCGCGCCCGGATTATCAGCTCTCGACGTCGATGCAGTTGGACGGACGGCTCCTGGTCATCGTCTCGCCCGGGCCAACGGGATCGGCGATCAACTCGTTGAAGTTCGGCGATCCTCGGCCGCTGACCAATGCGAGGATTGACATCGGTAACCTCGTCGGGCAGACCGGTACGTTCACCTATCAGCTTCCGCAGGGCACCTTCCAGATCGGCTTCACGATCCGGCCAGTCGGACAGTCAACCGGCCCCGTGACCGTCCCGCTCACGATCAACAACCAGTGTGGCTCCTGGAGGACGTTCGTGGGCGGCGGCGCCGGAGTACCGTTCGGCGGCTCCATCACCGGCCAGGTCACCAATGCCTGCAGCGGTCAGCCGGTGAACGGCGCACGCGTCGCCGTGAAAGGGATCGAGCTGCCCGTCATCACCGGCGCCGATGGCCGGTACGAGCTGTTCGGTCCGCAGGGTCGCCAGACGGTCGAGGTGTCGGCAGCAGGCTTCCTGGCCGGCGTCGGCGAGGTCACCATTCCGCGTGGCGGGACGGTCAACCAGCCGCTCACGCTCGACGAGGCGACCGCCACCATCAGCGGCCACGTCACCCTGGCGGGCTCCCAGCCCGTCCAGGGCGTCGGCGGGGCAACCATCCAGGTGCAGGGCACGACGCTCCAGGCCAGCTCCCTGTTCAACGACGGTCGCTTCACTATCGACAACGTGCCGAAGGGCCAGCGGACCCTGGTGACGACGACCTCGGGCATGGTGCCGGACTCGCGCGTCGTCAACGTCTGTCCAGCCGTCACGACAGTTGAGATCGGCCTGACGCTGGCGGTCGGCAACGTGACCGGCACGGTCCTCGACGTCTGTGGCCGCCCGGGGCAGCGCATCGTCGTATCGCACGTCGAGGGCGTGGAGAAAGTACTCGCCAACACGGCCGGGCAGTTCAGCTTCACGGCTATCAGGTCCGGCACCCAGACCTTCCGCGCTGAAACGGGCGCCAACGACGGATTCGTCGCAACCCAGAAGGCGGTCACCGTGCCCGTCAACGGCACCGCGACCCTGGCCATGACGATCTCCGGTGGGCGCGGGACGTTGCAGGCCACGGTGGTCGATGCGAGTGGCTTCGGCGTCAACGGCGCGACCGTCCGCATTCAGGAGACCGGTCAGACGGCCACCACCGGACCGACCGGCACGGTGACGATCGACAGCGTACCGCCCGGCCAGAACGGCGACGGCGCCGCGCTGACGATGATCGCCTCGAAGTCTGGTGTCGCCTCCGATGTCGTCTCGTTCAGGATCTGCCCTGGCCAGACCACGAGCGCCACAGCGCAGTTGATCCCCAACTTCGGCCTGGTCCGCGCGACGGTGCTTCAGGCCTGTAACGACACGCCGTTGAACGGCGCCGTCACCACCGTGCAGGGGTTCACGCTGACCGGCACCGCCGATCCGACCGGCGCCGTCGAGATTGCCGACGTGCCGTCAGGCGTGCAGACCATCGTGACCGGCAAGCAGAATTTCACGAACGACAACAGATCGGTGACGGTCCCGAACGGCTCGGCGGTCAACGCCGGGGTCATCAAGCTGGCCGGTGGCCGCGCCACCATCACCGGCTTCGTCAAGAGCTCCGCTGGCGCCCCGATTCAGAATGCCACCGTCGAGCTCCGGAACGTCGCCAACGCCACCACGTTCACGAGCCCCGCGGGCCAGTTCACGCTCTCGAACATCCCGGCCAACACGGCCACGACTGGCTACGTGCTGACCGTCTCGGCCCAGTCTCAGGGCTACTCCGACCTCGTCCGCACCTCCGAGCGGTTCTGCGACGGCACGACGAACGTCGGGACGCTGACCCTCCAGACGATCGTCACGACGGGCACGCTGACCGGCGTGGTCCGTCACTGCGTCACCGGCGACCCGATTCAGGGCGCGACGGCCACGGTGACGAGCACGACCGGATTCTCGGCTCCGACCGGCGCAGACGGCCGGTTCACGATCTCAAACGTTCCGGCTCAGACAGTGATCGTCGAGGCGACAAAATCCAGCTTCGGGACAGCAAAGACCGGCAACGTCGAATTGGCGGCCGGAGCCACGGTAGACGTCGGCACCCTGACGCTCTGTCCGATCGAGAGGTTCAATCAGATCAGAGCCGTCCTGACCTGGGGCAGCGCCTCGACCCAGCCAACCGACCTCGACCTGCATGCCTCGTTTCCGTACGCCCCCGCGACCCCCAACCGCAGTGTCGTCTGGTTCCGATTTCCTGAGTTCAATACCTGTCAGGTCTCGCTCGACCCAGTAGACGATCGGAACTTCGATGGCGGTGGTCCCGAGGTTGTCACGCTACGCCCCCGCTTCACATTCGAGACCCAGTGCAGCGGTCAGGACTGGACGGCGGGCTCCTATCACTTCTGGGTCCACAACTACCGACGAGATGTCCTGGGCGAAACGCCCAACTTCCTCAACTCGGGAGCGCGACTAACGATCATGCGTGACCAGGACGTGCTCCAGACGTTTGACGTAGGCGGCACTCCCGGCGACCCGAACAAGTACATCTGGTACGTCTGCGACCTGGAGATCGACAACCGGGGCAACATCACCCAGATCAAGGACCAGCGGCGATTCATCGACGGGCACATGCATGACGAATTCTGACCGGGCGCTGTTGACCTGAACGCGGGAGGCGCGGGAAGCTCGCCAAGTCGCAGCCGCCTGGGCAATCTCCGGTCGCCTCGAAGCTTTGGCGTGCTGTCTCAGCGCGACACACTCGGCGTCAGCATCCCGAGGCCGATCGCCTTCGCCACGGCCTCAGCGCGATTCGCGACGCCCAGCCGCGCGATGATTCGCTCGACGTGCGCCTTCGCGGTCCGGGTGCTGACCGCCAGCGCCACGCCGATCTCCTGATTCGTCTTGCCGCCTGCCACCAGCCTGAGCACCTCGTGCTCGCGCGCCGTCAAGCTCGTGCCGACCCACGGCGGCGCCTCGACAGCCTGGTGGAGCGCACGCGTTGCCAGCTCCGCGTCCATCACCAGCTCGCCGGCCAGCACCCGTCGCAGCGCACTCAGCACGGCGTCGCGGCTGGCCGTTTTGATCAGGAACGCCGCCGCACCGGCTTCGATGGCAAGCCGCAACGAGACGGGGTCTTCACGCTGCGTCACGATCACGACCCGCGTCTCCGGACAGTCACGCCGAATGACGCGCGTGGCGGACACCCCGTCAAGGCCCGGCAATTCGAGCTCCATCAGCACGAGGTCTGGCCTGAGCCTCCGGCACAGCGCCACGGCCTGCGGACCGCTGGTCGCCTCCGTCACGACCTCCAGCTCCGGCAGGCCAGACAGCACGCCCCGCAGGCCGGCACGGGGGATGTCGTGCTGGTCCACCACGATGACGCGCGCGGGATAGGACACACTCGGCGTGTCGGTGGCCGTCCCGTGTCGTGGCGGCCGCTGGGGACGAGCTCGACGGACAGGGTCAGTCGCCATATCGCATCCATCCAGGCGCGCGATCGTCGGCGCGCCCGAGTTGGGCCGCTCGCGAGCACACTGTCCGAGCGACGCCGCACGAGTCCCAGCCGAGGAAGCCGTGCGATCCCACCCGCTGGTTGTACCTACCTTCCCGCTGCAACGGCAACACGCGGGATCACCAGCCAGATGGCGGCCGGACGTGCGCCGTGGCCCGGCGCACCGTCCCAGATATGAGAGAGCGCCGGGACCGGTGGGGATGACCCCTCCGGTCCCGGCGCTCTGCGATTCGCCGACGTGTAGAAGCTAGTTCGCGACGGAGTCCTTCCCACCTCCGACGAACTTCTTGACCGAGCCGCAGCCGTCGGTGACGGTGAACGGCACCTGGAACGCCTTCGTCGTGTCCGTCTGCGTCACGAAGAAGACGATCTGCTTGGTGCCAGTCGTCAGCGTGATCGGGCTCGTGCCGACCGATGCTTGCCCCGGCATCTGGACGGTGGCGTTGTTGAACGCCTCGAACTGAATCGAGAAGAGGAAGTTAGCCTGGTTCGGTGCCGTGGTGTCGGCCTTGACCGTGACCTGCATCTGCCGCCCGCCGACTGACTGCGCCTGAACCGTGATGTTCGGTCGCGGCGAACAGGCCGACGAGGCAATCTCGTTGTCCGTGATGGTCCCAACGGCTTGCCCGTCCAGAATCGTCGCACCGGACGGATTCGAGAGATTCACCAGGAAGGTCTCGGTCTGCTCGGCGGTCAGGTCGCCGACGATCGGGACGTTGACCTGCTTCGTCGTCTCGCCCGGATTGAAGGTCAACGTGCCAAACGTGGCCACGTAGTCGATGCCAGCCGGGCTGCCCAGCGCCGTCTGATCCTGGGTGCCGTAGTCCACCTTGATCGTGTGGGGGGACGTCTGACTCAAGGTGACGTTGAACGTCATGTTCGAGGTTCCGGAGTCCCCTTCCGTCTTCGAGGCGTCGGCAATCGAGATCGTAGGCGTCGGGGCAGCGTTGTTCGTCGCCGAGACGTCGGACGGGTTCAGGCCGTTGAAGTTCGGATCGGTCGAGACCGCTGGCGCGGTGATGATGCTGTACGTTGCGTTGCCGTTCGGGGCGCCCAGGCCGACGCCGGTGACGGTCGCCGTCTGCGGCACGTTCCAGTTCGCCGCCGTGAACGTCAGGGAAGCTGGCGAGACCGTGCCTTCGTTCGTGTTCGACGACGACAGCCCGATCGTCACGTCCGCCGACGGCTGAGAAGCGAGCACCACCGCGAAGCTGGCCTGCCCGCCGCTCTCCGTCGTGACCAGGCCGGATGTTGGAGCGACGTTGATGCCCTGCGTCGCCAGGAACCCGACCGGCGTCAGGTTCGGCTGGAATCCGAGCGCCGCGTTGGTGTCGGTGCCGTCAGCCAGCCACGGGCTGAACGTGATGCTGGTGCCCACCACCGAGGAGCCGGTGCCGCCACTGTTGCTGGCGTGCGTCGGGCCGGTGGCGCTGCCCCACCAGTTCCGAGCGACGCCGAAGCTCGTCGTCAGACCCACCGCACGGAAGCCGACCGTGTTGGTGGTCGCGATGTTGTTCTGCTCGACCGTGCCGCTGAAGTCGGCGGCCGAGCCGCGGTCGAAGGCCGGCGTGCTCTGAACGTTCGCCGTGTTCCCCTTCTGCACCTGGATCCCGACGTCACAGTTGACGGTGTTGTTGTTCAGCACCGACATGTTGAGACCTTCGACGACGATGCAGAAGCCCTCGCCGGTGGTCCCGGGCGCGTTCGCGCGGATGCCGGCCACGTTGTTGTTCCGGACGATGACGCCAGCTGGCTGATCGACGTTGAGCGCGCCCGGATCGCGGCGCAGCACCACGATGCCGGCGTGATCGCGGAGCTCGGTAGCCGTCACGTTCCGGGCGACCGCGTTGTTCTCGACGATCAGGGTCGAAACACCGCTCGTCGGGCCATCCGGGTTCTTCACCTCGATCTGGAAGCGGCCGTTGTTGACGACGGTGTTGCCAGAGATGTTCAGGGACGTCTTCGGGCCGAGGACGCCCAGGCCAGCGTCACGGTTGCCGGTGACGCTGTTGCCGGTGATGATGGCGTTGGCGACCGTACCGTCCTGGGTCTCGATCCCGACCAGCGAGTTGTTGTTCGCGACGCTGTTGGTGATCGTGATGTTGGACTTGTTGCCGTCCCAGACCACGATGCCGCGCGCCGAGCCCTGGGGCGTGCCGGGCGCGAATGCCGTGTCGCCGTTGTCCGACGACTCGACGTCGTCCACCACGATGTTGGCCGAGCCGACGTTGGCGCCGTGGGTACCGCCGAAGATCAGCCCGTGCAAGCTCCACCGCCTGATCGTCAGCTTCTTGACCGTGGCGCCGTCCACGCCGTTCTGGAATTCGACACCGTTACTTCCCGTCTTGGCGCCGCTCTCAAAGCCGTCGAGAATCGTGGTCGCCCGGCTGGCGCCGAGGATGTTGACGCTCTTGCTGGTGATGACGTGCGCCGCCGCCCCGACGAACGTCTGGCCGGCGATGTTGACCGTGCCGGTCGCCTTGACGTTGTCCACGCCCTTCTGGACGGTCCCAACCGCGCACTTGCCGAGCAAGCTGGCGTTGAAGTCCACGTCGGCGGAGCCGTCACACTCGGTGCTGCTGCCGCTCAGGCGGACGAACGTCTGGTCGAGCTGCCCGACCAGGATGTTGGTGCTCTCGGGCTGGAACCCGATGGCGGCATCCGTGTCGGTGCCGTGGCCCAGGAACGGTGTGAAGGTGATACTCGCGCCGTTGGACAGCTCGGCTGTCGCGCCAGCGCCGCCCAGATTGCTGGCGATGGTCGGTCCGGACGAGGAGCCCCACCAGTTGCGGCTCACGTCACCGTTCGAGACCGCCCCGACCGCCCGCAGCCCGATCGTGTTGGTCTTCTTGATGTCGTTCAATTCGGTGACGCCGGTGTACGAGCTGGCATTGTCGCGGTCGAACCAGGGCGTGCTCTGGACCTGATTGCTCGAGGCGCCCCCTGGATTGTCGGGGTTGCCGGCCTGGATTTGGATACCAACGTCGTTGTTGTCCACGATGTTGTTGCGAACCTGCATGTTCGTGCCGGCCACCACGATGCCGAAGCCATCGCCGGTCGAGCCAGTCGGCTTGCGGTGATAGCCAGCCACGACGTTGTTGCGGACCAGGACGCCGGCCGGCTGGTTGACGTTCAGCGGCCCCACCGCGCGCCGCATCACCGCGATGCCGGCATGGTCGCGGGCATCCGTTGCGTCGATCGTCCGGGTGATCGTGTTCTCCTCGACGATCAGCGTCGGCGTGCCGCTCGTCAGGCCGTCCGCGTTCTTGATCTCGATGCCGAACCGGCCGTTGTTGAGGACGGTGTTGCCCTTGACGGACATCGAGGTCTTGGGGCCGAGCACGCCGATGCCAGCGTCTCCGTTCCCTTCGACGTGGTTGTTGAGCACGATGGCGTTCTCCGCCGAGCCATCGTTGAAGTCGATGCCGACGAGGGTGTTGTTGTTGAAGGTGCTGTTCTTGACAGTGACATTGGTCTTGGGGCCGTCCGTCAAGTAGAGCCCGCGCCCTGGACCGCCGCCGCCGTTGTTCGAGGCGGTGATCCCGT
Organism: Chloroflexota bacterium; assembly: GCA_046328125.1. GTDB lineage: Bacteria > Chloroflexota > UBA6077 > UBA6077 > JACCZL01 > JADZEM01. The sequence goes on along the minus strand of JAXLXF010000010.1, from coordinate 101,760 downwards.
CGATCGTCAGGTTGGAGATACCGCCGTTCGCGGTGCCGCTGCTGATCTTGATGCCGTCAATGCCGTTGCCGCTGACATCGATGTTGGTGAAGGTCAAGTTGCTCGGCGTCGTGCCGGTGTCGCCGAGGTACATGCCCTCTTCGAAATTCGTGATCTGAAGATCCTGGATCGTCAGACCGTCGATGTCGTACTTCTGGGTGGGGGCACTGTGGCTCGGGTACTCGAAGCCGAAGCCGATACCGGTCTTGCTGGTCCCGCTCAGGATGGTCTGGGTGGGGCCGGCGCCTTTGATCGTGACCGGCTTGTGGTCCGGCACGACGACCAGCGTGCCGCCAGAACGGCCGGCGTCGGCGGCACTGAACGTGCCGACCCCGACGTTCACCGTCCCGCCCGAATCGACGCCGTAGACGCCCCGCTCGACCGTCTTGAAAGCGCACTTGCCTTCCGGCGACGATGCCGCGGATGCGTTTGTTGACCCATCGCAGGTGACGTCGCTGCCGTCCGTGCGCACGAACACGTTCGCCACGGCCGGTGCGTCCACCGTGTTCAAGGTGATGTTGTCGATCAGGAAGCCCGCACCCAGGTACGCGGGGACGTGCGGATACGTGCCGGTCTCGCTGATCCGGAACAGCAGCGAGTCGACCGCGTGAGACGCCGCCACGCTGCCGTCCGCGCTCGGCCCCTGCTCGTCCGAGCAGAAGCGGAAATACTCCTCCCAGGACGGCGTGCTGGCCCGCAGCACGCCGTCCACGTAGATCTGGACGATGTCGTTCCGGTACCCCTCGGCGAACCGCATCACGAACTTCAGCGTGTGTGTGGTGGTCCGGTCCAGCCCTGTCGCGATCGTCACGGCATCCGTGAACCGGTCGCACGGGTTGCCGGCGGCCGTGAAGTCGTACGCCTGGAGATCGACGGCCAATCCGCCAGCTTCGTCGCGAATCGCCGCCCATCCCATCCGGGCGCCGTCGCCACGATCCGGCGAGATCGTGATGCGCAGGCCTGGCTGCGGTGTCCCGGTGGCCGACGCAAAGGAGAGCTCGGCCTCGAAACCGTTCTTTCGCCCGGTGTGGTTCGACCACGGGCTCGTCAGATCGACCGTCGACTCGCCGGCGTCGCTCGTCGTCGACTTCGTGAACGGCATGTCCCCGAACGACCCGCTCGCGCTGGCATTCGACATGCGAAGGGACTGTGAGCCAAAGGCGGCGTAGGTGGATTGCGACACGATAGCCACGTCATATGGACCGGTGAAAACAAAGCCGTCCTGCCCGTTTGGATTGCCGGTGGTGTAGGTCGGACTCTCAAAACTGATGGTGATCGGATCGGCCAGGACGCGCAGGACGCCCTGCGCGGCGGCAAGCGTGAAGACCCCCACCGCGAGCGTCGCTAAGAGCGCGCGCCACCCGCGTGACCTGCCGAGTCCGAACGGAAGACGTGATTTCACGATCTGCCCCTTCTGCACCTGCCGCTTCGTCCTGCCGGCGCGAAAATACGATCGCTTCCATGCATAATCGCGACACCGTGCGCGAGGCGCACGTGCCGCACCGATCGGAAGGTCGGTCTGTTCGGCGTTCTCGTTCCCCGACTCGCCGTCAACTGGCCTTCTGGTGGCTCACTGCCAGTGGTGCCCCCCGCGACATCACGAGAGCGTCACAACCGTGGCTGCGCGTCGAGTATGTGCCGTTGCTACGCATAATTGAAGTGTCCAAATGGACAGAATACCTGTCCATCTGGACAGACATAACTGTTCCACAACCGACCTTCTACACCCGCTCGACCACGGCGTCGGCGCCAGCACGTCGTGACGGCTAGTTCCGGACCTCGTTCGACCGGTCGCCTGGCCGGCTGTGTTCTCGGATCTGGCCGCCTGACCCCGTCCTTGACCGCCTCCGGGACCCGTTCTACAATCCAGTACGACTGCTGAATGACTGCGCTGCCTCCTGCGTGGTCCCGGCGCGCCGCGCCTGGGCGATGGAGACCGCGGCGCGGCAGCCTGGACACGATCTTCGCGCGGTTGGGGGCGCGCCACGAGCCCCTGACAGGGTCGTCGGGAGGCGGCAACGTGACGCCACGTCAACGACGCCGACTTACCATCACCGCGCTGATCTGTCTGGCCGTGGCCTGCTCGCTCTCGAGCCTGTACCTCTGGTTCTGGCACGACGCCGTCCAGGGACCTCAATGGCGTGCCACGGACTCGCTCTTTTTCTACCCGCGCGCCAAGTCGCCCGAGCCGTCGCAGTACGTCGTGCTCGTCGCCGTGGACGACAAGAGCATCGTCGAGTTGAAGCAGTACGGACGCTTCTTCGGCTGGCCGCGCGCCCTCTACGCTGACGTGATCCGCCGGCTCGCGGACGCCCGCGCACGGACGATCGTGTTCGACATCCTGTTCGACGTCCCACTGGACGGCGACGACGCGCTGATCTCCGCCATCGACGACGCGCTCGACACGGCGACGTTCGTCGTTCAGCCGTCGTTTGGGGATCTCCGCACCCGGTACCCGCGCCGAAACGACGCCTGGCAGGGCTTTGGCGAGGTCGTCGAGCCACGTCAGGAGCTAAAAGCGGTGAGCAGCGGGCTCGGGCTCGTGAACCAGGAGCCGGATGCGGACGGGACAGTGCGCCGGGTGCCGCTCGTGTTCGACGTCGGCGGTCAGCCGTATCCGGGCCTTCCGCTGATCGCCGTCGCCAGGTTCCTGCGCCGCCCCGGCCCCTGGGACGGCCCGATCCAGAACGGTCGCATCCCGCTCGCCGGCCGCGAGATCCCGGTCGACGCTCGCGGCAACATGACCGTCAACTTCGCCGGCGGCCCGTACCAGAGCTCGGCGTCGCCGGCTTTCACGGTCGTCTCGTTCACCGACGTGCTCAAGGGTCGCGCGGCGCCGGACACGTTCCGTGGCAAGCTGGTGGTGATCGGGCTGACGGCGACGGGATTCGCCGACGACTATTGGGTGCCGACCTCGCTGCTTGGGAAGATGCCGGGAGTCGAGGTCCACGCCAACGCCATCGACACCATTCTGCGGGGCGACTTCATCCGCGACGCGGCCCCCGAGATCACGGTCGGGCTGATCTTCGTGATGGCGGCGATCGCCGGCATCGCCCTGGTCGGCCTGCCGATGCTCGCCGCCGCCCTCTGCTCGGTCCTGGCGCTGGCCGTCTACGTGCTCGCCGCTTCGTACTACTTCGACGAGCACATCGTGCTGAACTTGATCTACCCGCCGCTCGCGTTGCTCGTCACCTACACCGGCGTCGTCTTCTACCGCGTGATCTTCGAGCAGGGGCAGAGTCGGGCGTTGCGGGGCGTCCTCGGCCAGTACCTCTCGCCGGCCGTCGTGGCGCACGTCACGCGCGATCCGGACTCGCTGAAGCTTGGCGGTGACCAGCGCGAGATGACGGTGATGTTCTCCGACCTGCGCGGCTTCACCACCTTCTCGGAGTCCCTCGATCCGGAGACGCTGGTCCACTTGCTGAACGAGTACCTGACGGTCATGTCTGACGTGATCTTCAAGTACGAGGGCACCATCGACAAGTACATGGGCGACGCGATCATGGCCTTCTGGGGCGCTCCACAGCACCAGCCGGACCATGCCGTGCTCGCCTGCCGAGCCGCCCTGGAGATGCTCGTCGCCCTGGACGACCTGAACGCCCGCTGGACCCAGCAGGGCCGGATCCCGCTCGCGATGGGCATCGGCATCAACACCGGCGTCATGAAAGTCGGCAACATGGGCTCCAACAGCCGTTTCGACTACACCGTGCTGGGCGACGCCGTGAACCTGGCCTCACGGCTCGAGGGGCTCAACAAGGAGTACGGCACGACGTTGATCGTCAGCCGGGCCACGCTCGACCAGACCGGCACGGCATTCCACGAGCGGTTCCTGGACCTCGTCGCGGTGAAGGGGAAGAAGGAGCCGGCCGAAGTCTTCGAGATCCTGGACGCCGAGCGGCTGCCCGGCATCCGCTCCGGACCGGCCCTGCGCGCCTACGACGAGGGCATCGAGCTGTATCGTGAGCGTGACTGGCTCGGCGCCGCCGCCAAGTTCCAGGAGGCGCTTCGGCTCAGCCCGGACGACGGCCCGAGCGCGGTGTACCTCAAGCGCTGCGAGGAGCTGATGCACGACCCGCCGCCGGTGGACTGGGACGGCGTCTACGTGATGACCCGCAAGTAGCGTTGACCCTCGGCCGTCGTCACGAATCGTCGCTCGCGCGGCCCGCCGCCGCCGCTGGCCCGGCTCTTCTCTCAAATCGGATGCGTGTTACGATACGATCTGACGCGCGCTTGAAGGAGCGAGACCGTGACGATGGTGGGTGGCCGGCCGATTGACCGGGTCATCGCCGAGATGACCCGGCGGATCGTCGAGCGGTTCAATCCGCTTCAGGTGATCTTGTTTGGCTCGCAGGCACGCGGGGACGCCCGCCCGGATAGCGACGTCGATCTTCTGGTGGTGTTCCCGCAGGTCGAGAACAGCCGGCTCATGGCGGTCGCCATTCTGAGCGAACTGCGCGGCCTGGGCGTCGCCAAAGATGTTGTCGTCACCACTCCCGAGGAAATCCAAGTCTGGGGAAAGCTGATCGGCACCGTCCTGGAGCCTGCCCTGCGCGAGGGCCGCATCTTGTACGACCGCGACCTTGCCGCATGACCACGCCGAACCCCACCCCCGCGGGCGCCGCCCAACGGTGGCTCCGATTCGCCCAGGAAGATCTGAAGGTGGCTGAGGCGGCAGTCACCGCGGGTGAGTTTGCGCCGCATATCGCCTGCTATCACGCTCAGCAGTCCGGCGAGAAAGCGCTGAAGGCGATTCTTGTCTTCCTCCAGATCAGGTTTCCGTTTCGGCACGATCTCGACGAGGTCCGAGACCTGATCCCGGTGGGATGGGATGTCGCGATCATTCACCCCAATCTATCGTCGCTCACGCAGTGGGCCATTGTTGGGCGCTACCCGGGAAACTGGCCAGAAGCCACCGACCTGGATGCGAGAGATGCGGCAAGAGAGGCTCGCGCGGTCTGGGAGACCGTGCTTGACGACCTCGACCGCCACGGCCTGGACGTGAGCGCCTTCCGGTAGCCGAGGCAGAGGGTTCTGCGGCGACGAGATGGTCGTCCTGACCGAGCACTTCGAGCACCCCGGGTATGTCGCTGCCGTCTGAGCGACGCTGCTGGTCAACACATGGCCCCCGCTTCGGCTCGTGGGACAGGAGAGAGGGCCTGGGGGCGAGGGCGGATCGCTCTGCTAGACTTCGTCTGCTGAGGAAGGCAGATCGCTGTGGCCATCGTCGTCCAGGACCTCGAATACGTCCATCCCGGCGGCGGCCTGCTCTTTAGCGGCGTCTCATTTCGCGTTGGGGACAAGGAGCACGCGGCGCTGGTCGGCGTCAACGGCGTCGGCAAGACGACCTTGATGCGCCTGCTCGCCCGCGAGCTCACGCCGAGCCAGGGCGTCATCCAGATCGACGGTCGCGTCCAGTTCATGCCCCAGCAGATCGGACGGATGTACGCCCGCGCCACCGTCCGCGAGCTGCTGGCGACCGTCTCCGGCGAGCCGTACCGCCAGCGCGCCCTGGAGCTGATCCAGGCCGAGCGCACCCTCGAAACGGACTACTCCGATGCTGCCGGCGAAGCGTTGGCGAACGCGATTGCCCACTGGGGTGAGGTCGGTGGGTACCAGCAGGAGGGCGTCTGGGACCGCGTCACCTCGCTCGTCCTCGGGCAGTCGCTCGACGACGCATCTGACCGCCTCGTCAACGAGCTCTCCGGCGGCGAGCAGAAGCGGCTCGCTCTCGAAATGCTGGTCGCCTCGGACAGCGAGAACGTGCTCCTGGACGAGCCGGACAACTACCTCGACATCGCCGGGAAGCGCTGGCTCGAGCGGCGCCTCAACGAGCTGAACAAGACGCTCCTGATGATCTCGCACGACCGCGAGCTGCTGGTCCGTGCCGCCCGCAAGATCGTCACGCTCGAAGGGTACGGCGCCTGGGTCCACGGAGAATCGTTCGCCACCTACAACGAGGTGCGCACCGCCCGCCAGGAGCGCCTCGAAGAAGCGCTCGTTCGCTGGAACGAGGAGGAGCGCCGCCTCTACCGCCACATGCGGATCATGAAGCAGCGCGCCGCCATCAGCGACGGCAACGCCTCCCAGGCTGACGCTGCCGAGACCCGCTGGAAGAAGTTTGTCGATGCCGGCCCGCCCGAGGCGCCGGTCCGCAATCAGAACATCCACATGCGCCTGCGCGGCAGCGAGTCCGGCCGCAAGGTGGTCGAGTGCCTGGGGCTGCGCATCGCCCAGGTGGTCAACCCGTTCGACGCGCTGGTCATGTACGGCGAGCGGGTCGCCGTCGTCGGCCCGAACGGCTCCGGCAAGTCGCACTTCATCCGCCTGCTGGCCGGCGACGCGGTCGAGCACGGCGGTGAGGTCCGGCTCGGCGCACGGATCAAAGTGGGCCACTTCAGCCAGACCCACGAGCACCCCGAGTGGTCCGGCAAGACCGTCAAGGAGATCCTGGCCGACGCCGGCCTCTCGTTCGCCTCCTCGATGGCGACGCTCGCTCGCTACGAGCTCCAGGGTTGCGTCGATCAGACGTTCGAGACCCTGTCAGGCGGCCAGCAGGCCCGGCTGCAAGTCTTGCTCTTGGAGCGTGGTGGCGCAAATCTGCTCCTCCTGGACGAGCCGACCGACAACCTGGACCTTGACTCCTCAGAAGCGCTGGAGCGCGCCCTGGACGGCTTCACGGGGACCGTCGTCGGCGTCACCCACGACCGCTGGTTCATGCGCCAGTTCGACCGATTCCTCTACTTCGACCACCTGGGCGACGTTGCCGAAGCCCGCGACCTTGACACCATCCTGCCCGTCCTGGCTGGCGAAGCGACCGCCCAGAGCCTCGGCCCCCGCCTCAAGCGCCTCACCCTCGCACCGGCCTCGTCCTCGCCGGGGCGCCCCGCCAATCCTGCTCCTGTAACAGCTCCGACCGACCGCGCCCGCCGCCGCCAGAACACCCGCTGATCCCGTCTACACCCCCGGCCGACGCTCCGCCCACGGCCGGGCCTGCTCGAACGCGGCAGCGGCTTGCAGCACCAGCGCGTCACGCTGCCAGCCCCCCACGATCTGCAACCCGACCGGCAATCCGTCGTCCGTCCAGCCGGCCGGCACCGAGATCGCCGGGAAGTTGCTGAAATTGAACGCGTAGGTCGGCAGCAGCATGTCGATCGGCTGCGCGAGCGACTTCCCCCCTACCTCGATCGGGAAGCGCGCGTCCAGGGACAGTGGCGGCATCGCCGTGGTCGGCAGGAGCAGCAGGTCGTACCGCTCGAAGAAAGCGCACAGCCGCTGGTGGTACGCCATCCGCTCTACTTCGGCCTGGGCCACGTCCACCGCCGTCGCGTCGCCCGCCATCTCCAGCCGCGAGACCAGGACCGGGTCCATCTGCTCCCGCCACTCTTCCAGGTACTTCCCGAGCGTCGTCTGGCGCAGGCCCGCGTTCAGCAACAGGAACGGTCGCTGGATCTCCCCGATCTCCGGTGCGTCCTCCTCCAGCGAGCAGTCGAAGCTCTCCAACGCGCGAGCCGCCTCGGCGCAGATCGCCGCGACTTTCGGATCGACGGGGAACGCGCCGCCGAGATCGGGCGTCCAGGCGACTCGCAGCCCACGGAGCGAACCGCGCGAGAGCAGCGCGCCGTCGTCGTCCACCTCCACCAGCGACTCCCACTCCTCGCCGGTGGCTGGCAGGCTGAGCGGGTCGCGCGGGTCCGGCCCGCAGATCGCCGCGAACATCAGCGCCGCGTCCGCCACCGTCCGCGCGATCGGTCCGTCCACCGAGAGGCCGCTCCAGCCGGAGGCGTTCGGCACGCGCGGCACCCGCCCCTGTGACGGCTTGAACCCGACCACCCCACTCCAGGCTGCCGGCTGCCGGATCGAGGCCGCCAGGTCGCTGCCCTGCGCCAGCGGCCCCAGCCCCGCCGCAACCGCTGCCGCCGCGCCGCCAGACGAGCCGCCCGGCGAACGGTCCAGCGCCCACGGGTTGCGCGTCGCCCCGAACAGCCGGTTGTCGGTGAACGGCTTGCAGCCAAACTCTGGCGTGTTGGTCTTGCCCAGGAGGATTGCGCCAGCCGCCCGCATTCGCTGGATCAGCAGCCCGTCCGCCTCCGGCACGTTGTGCTCGAAGATCTTCGAGCCCATCGTGGTTCGGACGCCCTTCGTGGGGGTCAGGTCTTTCGCCGAGTACGGCACGCCGTGCAGCAGTCCAAGATCCTCGCCAGACGTGAGCGCCGCCTCCGCCGCGCGCGCTTCGGCCCGCGCCCGCTCCGCCGCGACGGTGCAGTACGCGTTCACGGACGGGTTGACCCGCTCGATGCGCGCCAGCAGCGCGTCTACCAGTTCGACCGGCGAGAGCTTGCCGCGCCGGATCAGTTTCGCCAGCTCGGTCGCCGAGATCCACGCCAGATCGGTTGCCATCGTCGAGCCTCCGCATGATGACGGGTGTTGGCGGCCGATGAGCAGCCGGTCGCTCTCGAAGATGGTACCGGACGCCCGGACGATCTCGGTCGGGATTCACCAGCGTCGCACGACGTGCGCGCTCTCACTCGTCCGGCTCCCACACGTTGGGCTCCGCTCGCTATGATCGTGAGGCCCGCGCCGATCTTCGCCCTCGGAGCTCCACAAGTATGGCCCCAGACATCACGGAGTACCCGGCCTATCAGTCATCGCGGCCGTACGCGCGCTGGTGGTGGCTGGCCGGCCCGTTCCAGGCGGATGACATCGCCTCTCAGCTCGACTGGCTCAGCGAGAACGGCTTCGGCGGCGTCGAGATCGCCTGGGTCGATCCAGTCTGGTACGGGCGCCCCGTCGCCGACACCCGGCCCGAGTGGCTGAGCGCGGAGTGGTCGAGCCTGATCGGGTTCGCCAAAGGGTACGCGGATCAGTTGGGGCTGGGCTGTGACTTCACGTTCGGGAGCTCCTGGCCGTTCGGGGGATCGGTCGTCCGCCCGGCCGACGCCGCGCAGACGCTCACCGGGCCGTCCGGCCAGCGGCTGACCCGGTCGTGGGAGCCTGGACCGCAGCCGGTCCTGGATCACCTCTCCTCTTCAGCGGTGCAGCGTTACGCGAATGCGATTGGCCCGTCGTTCGCGTTGGGTCTCGACGGGACGCCCTCGGCGCTCTTCTGCGACTCCCTGGAGCTGGACGCAGCCGAGATCTGGACGCCCAGCCTGTCTGATGCGTTCGAGGCACGCTACGGCTACCGCCTGGACGATCACCTGGATCTTGCACGGACCCACCCGCACATGCGGTACGACTACCGGCGCATGGTCGGCAGCACCATGCTCGACGCCTTCTTCGAGACGTTCGCGCAGGCGTGCCGCGACCTCGGGGCGATCTCCCGGGTCCAGTGTCACGGCGCCCCCACCGATCTCCTGGCCGCCTATGCTGCCGTGGACGTGCCCGAGTCAGAGGGGCTGCTGTTCGAGCCGACGTTCTCGCGGATCCCGGCCTCGGCGGCTGCTCTGGCCGGCAAGCCGCTGGTCAGCGCCGAGGCGTTCACCTGCATCTACGGCACGATCGGGCCGGGTCAGCTCCAGGCCGCGAAGTACTGGCGGCGCGAGCAGCTTGCAGACCTGAAACTGCTCGCGGACGCGCTGATCGCGAACGGCGTCAACCAGCTCGTCTGGCACGGCATGCCATTCAACGGACACGGCGGCTCCAACGAGTTCTACGCGTCGGTACACGTTGGGCCGGACTCCGTCTTCTCGCGACAGTTGCCTGCCTTCAACGAGTATCTGGAGAGCGTCTGCGGCATGATGCGGCGCGGTCGGCCTTACACGAACCTGGCCGTGTACCTGCCCAACGAAGACATGCTGATGCGCGATCGCATCCCCGACGAGCAGCGCACGCCGGGCGCCGTCTTCGAGTGGGAGATGCGCCGGGTGGCGCCGCCCGCCGAAACCGAGGGACATCACCCAACCTGGGTCTCAGAGCCGTTTCTCCGCCAGGCGCAGATCGTAGATGGGCAGATCTCGATTGGCGACGTTCGCTTCGCGGGTCTGTACGCGGACGTCGAGTGGATGGACGCGGGCGCCCTGGAGCACGTCGCGAGGCTGGCGCGTGGCGGCGCAAAGATCGTGCTGAAGCGAGCGCCGTCGTCGCCGGGGATGCGGCGCAATCCTCAATACGCTCACTGGCTCGCGGAGCTGTCGCGGCTGCCCAACGTCTCGCCGGATCTCTCCGCGCTCGGAATCCAGCCGCTCGTCGAGGGCCAGGATGTCCCGCCGTACTGGGCCAAACAGGGCACCGGCGAGCTCCTGATCTTCTTCGCCCACCCGTTCGCCCGCGACGTCCACTACCCGATGCGCTTCGGGCAGTCGCACTGCACGGAGCGCCTCACGCGGGAGGTCGTGATCCGCTACGGCTCGTCCGCCCGCCCGGTCACACTCACCTTCGAGCCGTACCAGTCGGTGCTGCTGCGCGTCCCGCTGGTTGGGGAGGTCAGCACCCTCGACCTGGAGTACACGCCGGAGCCAGCCTTCCCAGATCCCGGACCGTAACCACGAGCGTTCGTGTGCCGCCCGCGGGGGACGTATTTCTTCAGACGCCAACAGTCCACGGCGTGCCGCACGGCACCAAGCACGCCATACATTCGACCTCTCTGTCAGCAATCGAACGGTTCTCGGCCACCGGAACTGATCCACACGGCCTGCCGGCGCGGTACCATCGTCGAAACGCGGTCGTAGCTCGGCTTGTCAGCCCGGAGTCGTCGGAGCGCGCCAGATGGACAACAAGATCGGCCCGTATCAGCTTGGCGACTCGCTCGGGGCGCTGCCGTTTGGCGAGCTGGTGGCGGCGACCCACACCGCCCGACGGGAGTCGCTGGCTTTCCTGATCCTGGACGAGCGTCTGGCGAAAGACCAGCGCTTCCGAGGACTGCTCCGACTGGAGGTCGCCCGCGCCGGCGGCGTCCGTCACCCTGCCCTCGCCCGACCGGTCGAAGTCGGAGAGCAGGCTGGCTCCCTCTACATCGTGATCGAGCGGCCCGACGACGCCACCGTGCTCTCGACCCTTGCCGACGATACGTGGACGCCGGAGCGGGTCGCCGCGCTCGTGCAGGCGCTCGCGGCGGGGCTCGACGCCGCCCACGACCGACGCCTCGCCCACGGCGCGCTTGGGCCGTCCAGCGTGCTGGTCAGATCGGACGGTAGCCCACTCCTGGTCGGCGTCGGCCTGCTGGGCGCAATCGAAGAGGCCGGCCTGGACGCCGCCGTCGTCGAAGCGTCCGACGACGCCTACACCGCCCCGGAACAGCGCAGCGGCCCTCGCGCGGTCGCCTCGGCCGACGGGTTTGCCCTGGCCGCCCTCGCCTCCTCACTCCTCCCATCGCCGTCCGCTGACGCGCGCGCGGTCCTGGATCGCCAACAGGCCGCCAGCCCGTCAGATCGCTTCCCGACCTGCGCGGCGTTCGCGGCAGCCCTCGCCGAGACGCTCGTTTCTTCCGCGACTACGGCCGCTATCACGCCACAGGCTGCCGCGCCGCCGCCCACGCACGTGCCCGGCTTCGCGCCGCCATCTGCCATGCCAGCGCCGACACCGGGGCCAGCAGCGCCAGCGCCAGTGCCTGTGACTCCCTCGACGACTTCCAGCGCCCCGACCGTGCCCGCTGTGCCATCCGCAGCCACACCGACGACAGCGCCACTTCCCGCCGAAGGTGTCGGCCTCCCCTGGGAAGAGACCGCGCGCGCGGACCTCGCCGCCGATGTCCAGGAGGTCGCCCACGAGCCTCTACCGTGGACGCCGTCCGCGCCTGCGTCCGTCCGGACCGTCGCCGTGCCTGAATCCGGGACTCCTGGCACTGCCGACACGCCGCCGCTTCCGTGGACCCCGCCCCCGTCGATGGCCGTCGAAGACCGGATCGTCACCATCCCTGCCACTCCGGCCGTCCTCGCCTGCCTGGGACGCCTCGAATCGAAAGACCCCATCGGCGACGGCGTTCACTGGGTCGCGAACCGGGCGCCGGCCGTCGCTGAGCTGCTGGACCGAGTCTGCGTGGACGGCAAGGTCGGCCCGGTTCCGCTCGGCGTCGCGGCGGCCGGGCTGGTGGCGCTCCTGCTCCTGGTGACGAGCCAGCTGGTTCCGGCGATGGCCGTCGTCGGGCTGGTCGGCGTGCTGTACGGTATCCCGCTGGTCACTGGAAGACTGTCCGGCGAAGCCGCCCGCCAGGAGATCGTCCGTGTCACCGGCACCGCCCGCCTGAGCGGACGGACGGACAGCATCCTCGGTGGGCTGCCACGGCTCGGGCTGACGAATCACCTGTTGCTCAGCCTGACGCCCCACGCGTTCGATGCCCTCGCCCGGTACGCCGTCCCGGTCCGCGTAGACCGGCCGATCCCTGGCACGACGGGTATCCGCCCCGCGACCGTCGCCTACGACCTGCCAGGCGTCACCGTCTCGTATGTGGCCGGCAACCGGTTGCTGCTCGACGTCCGCGCCCCGACTGGCGTCATGCTCTACCGCTATCCGCTCTACGAGGGTGAGCCGGACGACCCGCCCCTGGCGCCAGATGACGGATCCACGCCGCCGCCGGCCGTGACCGGCCCTCCCACTGGACACACGTTCTCGACGACCGCGCCCAGTCGGTCCGCGGTCGATCGGGCCATCGACAACCGTCTTGCCTCGGCGTCGAGCGCCGACGGCGGCCTGATTCGCCTTCCGGTCACGCCCCGGCTCGTCAACGCGCTCCAGCAGGCGGCGCGGGCCGCGACGAAGCGCGCGGCGCTCATGATGGGCGTGCCCGTGCTGGTGGCGATTGGCCTGGTCTACGCCGGCTCCGGTTTTTTCGCCTTCATGGTCCTCTTCGTCGGATTCTTCTTCGCCGCGGCGTCGCCATTCGCGCGCGCGTTCTCGCTCCGGAGGGTGGGTAACGATTCCTCACTCGTGCAGGCCACCGGCCCGATCTCGGTGTCGTCCAACAGACGCGGCAAGACCACCACCTACAAGCTCCACCTGTTCGACGGCACGGAGATCGACGTCGGGCAATCCATCTTCGATCGGCTGTCGAGCGAGGGCCAGCGGCCAGACAGCGAATCGACGGACTCGCCGTTCGACAGCCTCTTCCGCTCGATGCGCACGTCTGACCGGTTCGACCTTCCGCCCGTGACCACGACCTACGTCGAGGGCGGGCAGCTCCTGCTGGAGGTCGTCAACCCGTCTGGCGCGGTTCTGTACCGAGACCCGGCGCTATCCGAGGACGACCTGCCGAGAAGGCCGCGCACAGTCTGACGGCTCCAGCCGATCGGACGGCTACTTCAGATACTTGCGGGCGTAGTGGTAGACGCTGGCGGCCTCGAGCGCGCCACGTCCAGGTCGGCCAGCAACCGGTCGCGGCCAACCTCGGTGTACGCGGCCTTGACGCTCCCCGAGCGGTGGAAGTCGAGCTCCAGGCCCGTCTCGGACTCGAAGCGGGCCAGCGTCTCGGTTGCCTCGTCGGTCAGGCGCGCCATGATCTCGGTCGAGGCCGCCTTGGTGTTGGTCAGGCCGGCCGCGCGCGGCGACGTCTGCGAGCCCGGTGCGAACTGATCCACCGGCGTGACGCTGGCGCCACGCCGGGCCAGATGGTACGCCGTGCTCGCGCCGAGCGCGCCGGCTCCGACGACGACGACCGTTGGGGAAGCCATGCCGCGATGATAGCGCGGAAAAAGCGCCGCCGCCCGCGCATCCACCGTCCTTGTCGAAGTCAGTTTGCTGGCGAACAGGCGGCCTGTCGGCGCGGCGCACGCATCCACGCCCGGCGCGCGCTACGCTGTCTCTCGAGAACAGCATCGCTCACGAGCACGAGGTTCACCGTGGGACAGCACGCCGACCCGAACCCAATGGACGACGCCCAACCGGACGAGACTCCTCAGCGACCCGCTGAAATCGTCCGGCGAAACCGGCTACCGGCCCGACAGCGTGTTGCCCTGACCAGACCGTCATCGCAACATGCCGCCACCTCCACAGCTCGACGACCGATGCCGCCGGCCCTCGTGGAAGGCGTGCGTCTGCTGCGTGGAGATCGCCAGAGCTTCGCCTTCCTGGTCGATATCAGCCTTGTCGTCTTCCCGATGGCGTTCTGCATTCTCGTGCTGCTCAATGCCCCGACTGTTCCGGAGGCCTGGGGCATGATTGCGCTCGTTGCGGGCGCGGCCAGCTTCATGATGTGGGTACGGCTGCGCGGCCGAGGACGCCTGGCTCGCGACATCGCGGGCGGGGAGCTCGACGTGGTGAGCGGCCCGGCGGCGCTGGACTGGGTCCGAACGTCGCCCGGCCAGACTGCTGGCAAGGGCGTGTATCGGTGGTACCGACTGACGCTCCACGACGGCCGCCGCATCGGTATCTCCGAGTCCCTACACGGCCAGCTGTTGCTGCTGGCGCGCCCGTCGGCCACGACCAGCACGGCGGGCCACCTCACCGAGTCCGGTACGATCTATCGCATCGAGCAGCTCACGGCGTTCGTGCTGCCCGAGACGTCGCACATCGTCGCGATTCACGACGCCACCAACCGCGAGATCTACCGCGAGCCGCTCTTTCGCTCGATCCCATTCGAGCTGTAATCGGCTTGCGGGCAGGCGGACGGTGCGGTCCTACGTCGCGCTCGCCTCGCGGTCCAGCTTCCAGGCGCCCACCCCGACCGGCTGCTTGGCGCGGACCGGATCCCACGGGTAGACGATCCAGGCGTCGGTCTTGTCGGCGTAGTAGTCCGGGCGGTCGTCATATGCCGAGTGGGTCGGCTTGTAGTGGAGCACTGCCAGATCGGCCTGGCCGCCCGCCGCGAGGATGCGCTGCTTGACCGCCACGATGGTCCGCCCGGTGTCCCAGACGTCGTCCACGATCAAGATCCGCTTGCCATAGAGCAGCGGATCGGCCGGGAACTGGAGGAAGACGGGATCGGGCAAGGTCTGACCGTCGCCGGTGTAGAACATCACGGCGGCAGCCACGATGTTCCGGATCTCGGTCTGCTCGCTGATGAGGCAGGCCGGCACCATCCCGCCGCGCGTCACGACGAGCAGCAGGTCGTAGTCACGGGGCAGGTCGGCCACGAGCCGCGCGACCAGCTCCTCGATGTCCTCCCAGGACAGATGAATCTTCAGCATGGTCCGACTCCTGGCACGGGCAAGCTGTAGAGGATCGTTCACGTTCGACGCACGTGGGCTGAGTGCATGTGCCAGAAGCTGGCGGCCCCTGCGCCCACGGCGTGGTCGGTAAGTGTACCAGGGGCGCCCCCGGAGGACGGATGCTCCACCGCCACAGGCCGGCCACAGCCGGGCCACCCCGGAGGCTGCCTGTTACGCCGGGCTCGAGCGACGGCTCAGGCCGAGCGCGGCGCGAGGCCTGGCGCGCACAGCTTCGACTCGACGGTCGAGGCGGCGATGGCCGGCAGCGGCACGGTGTAACACCGATGCGTGTGGCGCGTGCTGAACCCGAGCGCCCGGTACAGCGCCAGCGCCGGCACGTTGTCCGCTTCCACGAACAGCGTGCAGGTCTGCATGCCCTCGGCGCGCAGGTGGTGAAGGCCCAGTAGCGCCAGCGCCTTCCCCAGGCCCCGCCCGCGCTCCGAGTCCGCCACCCCGATGATGTAGATCTCACCTTCGGGGCGGTCTGGCGGCGCCTCGGGCACCCGCTTCAGCCAGTTGAACCCGACCATCTGCCCATCGCGCTCGGCGATCAGGAAGTCGCCAGCCTCGAACCACGGCTGCCGCAGCCGCATCGACAGGTCGTCTGACGACCACGTGCCGTTCTCCGGGTGATCCGCGAACACCTCGTTGTGGAGGCGGAGCCAGGGCTCACGGTCGTGGGCCACGTCGAACGTCCGGATCGCGTAGCCGGCCGGAAGGCAGGTCGAGCGCAGATGGTCGAGCGGCACTTCGAGCTGGAGCAGGCTCCGGCTTGGCGCGATCCCGCAGCGTCGCGCGATCGCCTCGCTGGCCGGCAGCGCGCCGTACGCCCACAGCTTCAGCTCCCGCGCGCCGCCCGTCTGGGCCAGCTCCTCGACTTCGGCGAGCAGTTGCCGCCCGATTCCGCGCCGTCGCAGGCTGGGCCGCACGACGATCTCGGCCGTCGCGAGCGTTTCGGCGAGGAGCACCTGGCCGTACCCGATCAGGCGGTCGGCATCCCAGGCCAGGACTGCCCGCGCGGTGTTCGCACCGTCGTGAAGCTTCAGATACTTGTGCTCGCCGACCGGTGGGACTCCGTCATGGGCGATGACGTCCCGGATCAGGTCGTCGATCGCATCGCAGCGAGACCCGACGATCGTGGTGACCGTCTCGATCCGAGCCGCCACAGGCCCCCCTCACTACCAAGGATTCCGCCCAACCGCGCAGCGAGGGATACCACAGGCTCGCGGCTTCTTGCAACGATGTGCATCTGGAACGTCGGCGCGTCAGGCGTCAGTCACTGACTACAACACGGCGATCTGCCCTAGTATGCCCGGCCCATTCCCCGCGTGCTACCCCGGCTTCGACCCAGACCTGTTCCAAAAGTCGCGGCACCCACACGATGCCGAGCATACTGCAACGACACCACGCAGGGGAGCAGGCCGGCAAACCGGTCGATTGGGAGGGCTCAGATGCGCATCCTGGTGACCGGCAGTAACGGCCTGGTCGGGACGAAGGTGCTGGAGCAGCTGCTCGCGAATCCGGCGCACCAGCCGCTCGGCGCATACCATCGCGAGCGCACGAACGACTTCCTGGGCGACTTCCCGGTCTTCTGGATGGACGTCACCGATGCTCAGGACGTGAGAGCGGCTTTGGACGCGGCCCGGCCAGACGTCGTCATCCACGCCGGCGCTTTCACCAACGTCGATGCCGCCGAGCGCGACCGCGATCTCGCCTGGGCGATCAACGCCGAGGGCACCAGCAACCTTGCCCAGGCGTGCGCCGAGCGTGGCATCCGCCTCGTCTACCTCTCCACCGAGTACGTCTTCGACGGCACGGACGGCCCGTACCGCGAGTACGATCCCGTCAACCCGCTCGGCTGGTACGCGAAGACCAAGCATGGCGGGGAGCAGGCTCTCGCGGCGGCGGCCGGCAACTGGGCCATCGCGCGGACCACCGTGGTGTACGGCTATGCGCCGCACGTCCGGTCCAACTTCGTGCTCTGGCTCGTCGGGGAGCTGAAGGCTGGCCGGCGCGTCCGCATCGTGGACGATCAGGTCGGCTCACCCACCCTGGCCGACAACCTGGCCCAGATGGTCGTGGCGCTCGCCACCAGACAGCGGATCGGCATTTTCAACACGGCCGGCGCCGACGTGATCTCACGCCTGGAATTCTCGCGCCAGGTCGCCGAGACGTTCGGCCTGGACGCGAGCCTGATCGACCGCGCGTCCACGGCATCGCTCGGGCAGGCCGCCCCCCGGCCGCTCAACGCCGGCCTCGTCATGCACAAGTTCCGCTCGACGTTCCCGAGCGTGCCGATCCTCAGTGCCGCCGACGGGCTGGCAATCGTCAAGCAGCAGTTCGAGCAGGCTGGCCTTCTCAGCTAGACGGGCCGTGGATTGAAGTCCACGGCTACCAGTGGTGCGTGGCTACGCCACGCCGGAGCAGGCTCACTCGTCGCAGAGCGACGAAAGATTGTAGGCGTGGGTTTCAACCCACGGACTCGACTCTGGACGCGCGCTCGTTCCGGCACGACTCGTGCGGGAATACCTGCACAGGCCGTGCGTTATAAGTAGTGTCTCGGGGAAGATTTCGAGCGCTCGAGGCGAGCATGAGGGCGGATCGCTCCGCCGCCACAGAGGTACACAACATGGCACACCCCGTCGCCGTCACCGACGGCACGTTCGAGACCGAGGTTCTTCAGGCTGAGACGCCGGTCCTCGTCGATTTCTGGGCCGAGTGGTGCCAGCCCTGCAAGATGATCGCTCCCCACCTGGAGAAGATCGCCGAAGAGCAGGAAGGCAAGCTGAAGATCGCCAAGGTCAACGTGGACGAGAACCCCAGGATGATGAACGAGTTCCGCATCCGGGGCATCCCGACGCTGATTCTTTTCAAGGACGGCCAGCCGGTCGAGACGCTGGTCGGGTTCATGCCCGAGAAGCAGATCCTGGCGAAGGTCGAGAAGCACATTAGCTGACGCTGGGCACACCGCTCGCCCGAGGCACGCCAGACGCCCCCGCCGATTCCTCACACGGGACGGCGGGGGCGTCTTCGCGTCACAGAGCCGATTCACCGTCCGTCCCTCGTCCCTCGTCTCTCGCCCCTCGCCCCTCGCCCCTCGCCCCTCGCCTCTGGCCCTCTCCCACAGCCGTCCGATAGAGTAACGCCCACCGACACCGGCATTCTGGCGCCTGATTGGACGACGACGCGTGTGTGGCATCTGCGGTGAAGTGAAGCTGCGCGACGGCGCCCCGCCCAGCCTCGACGTCATGCGCGCCATGCTCACGACGATGCGCCACCGTGGCCCGGACGGCGAGGGTGTGTTCGGGGACGCCCAGGTCGCGCTCGGCGCCGTCCGCCTCGCCATCATCGACCTCGCCGGCGGCCAGCAGCCGATCCAGAACGAGGACGGCTCGATCACCATCGTCTTCAACGGCGAGATCTACAACCACGCCTCGCTCAGGAGCCAGCTGCAGCACCTCGGCCATCGGTTCGCCACCGACCACTCGGACACCGAGACCATCGTCCACGCCTACGAGGAGTTCGGCACCGAGTGCGTCCAACACCTGAACGGCATCTTCTCCTTCGCGATCTGGGACAAGCCGCGCCGCTCGCTGTTCATCGCCCGTGACCGCCTCGGTATCAAGCCGCTCTTCTACGCCCAGACCGACGACAGCCTGATCTTCGCGTCCGAGCTGCGGGTCATGCTGGCGCATCCCCGTCTCACGAAGCAGGTCGACCTCGTTTCGTTCAACGACTATCTGACGTTCGAGTACGTGCCGACGCCGCGCTCGATTATCAAGGGCATCAAGAAGCTGCCGCCGGGCCACACCCTGACCGTCCAGGCCGGCCGCGTGACCGTCGAGCCGTACTGGGACGTGCGGCTAGAGCGCAGCGAGTCTGGCCGCAAATCCGAGCGCGAGTACGAGCACGAGCTGCTGGACCGGATCGAGGAGTCCGTGCGCCGCGAGCTGGTCAGCGACGTGCCGGTCGGCGTGCTGCTCTCCGGTGGCCTCGATTCGAGCGCCATCGCGGTGATGGCGGCCCGCCACTACCCCGGCCGCCTCAAGACGTTCACCGCCACCTTCGAGGATGCCTCGTTTGACGAGTCGTCGTTCGCCAGGGTCGTCGCGGAGCGGACTGGCGCCGAGCACCACGAGATCGTCGTCAGCGCGGACCGTCTGCTGGCGCTGGTCCCGAAGCTCGGCGAGCTGGTGGACGAGCCGCTCGGCGACTCCTCGTTCGTGCCGACCTACCTGCTCTCGCATCTGGTCCAGCAGCACGTCAAGGTCGCGCTCGGCGGCGACGGCGGCGACGAGCTGTTCGCCGGGTATCCAACGTACCAGGCCCACCGCCTTATCGAGTACTACGAGATGGTCGTGCCGGAGCCGGTCCGCCGCGACATCGTCCCGAAGATCATTCGTCAGTTGCCAACGTCGTTCGACAACGTCAGCTTCGATTTCAAGCTGAAGCGGTTCATCAGCGCGCGCGGCGCACCGGTCGGCACCCGCCATCACCAGTGGCTCGGATCGTTCACGCCAGATGAGACTCGCTCGATCCTGGAGCCGTGGGCCTACGTGGACGAGCGCGACGTCTTCGAGATCGTCACCCAGCACCAGCGCCGCTGCGCCGCCAGGCAGGCCGTCAACCAGCTGCTGTACTGGGACATGAAGATGTACCTGGAGGGAGACATCCTCCAGAAGGTGGACCGCGCCAGCATGGCCTGCTCGCTGGAGGTTCGGGTGCCGCTGCTCAACCACCTGCTGGTCGAGTGGGCCACCGCGCTGCCGCACGACCTCAAACTGCGAGGATTCACCACCAAGTACCTGTTCCGCAAGGCGCTGCGCCGCGTCCTGCCCCCCGAGATCACCGACCGCAAGAAGAAGGGGTTCAACATGCCGGTCGCCAAGTGGCTGGTCGGACCGCTTCGCGAGCTGGTCGAGGACACCCTGTCGGCGCGGCGGCTGCGTGAGGATGGCTTTTTCCGGCCGGCGGCAGTCCGCCAGCTGCTGGACGAGCACTACCTGCGCCGGCGCGACAACCGGAAGCTGATCTGGACCCTGCTCATCTTCCAGCTCTGGCACGACGCGCTGATGAAGCCGGTCACCTGCACGAACGGCACGACCACGAACGGAACGGCGTTGGCCGGCGGCACGGCGCACGGTTGACGGTCCGCATCAGGCGGGTGTGCGTCAATGTGTTGGACTGAGGCAGACTGGGGCACGAGGCAGACTGGGGGCGCGAGGCAGACTGGGGGCGCGAGGCAGACTGGGGGCGCAATGGGGGCGCGATGAATCGCGCCCGTACAAGGCAGCATCTCTGTACGGGCGCGACGTTCATCGCGCCCCCAAGATTCATCGCGCCCCCAAGATTCATCGCGCCCCCAAAGAGCTGACGCAGACCCGCGCCGAACACGCTGGTCGGGCCGACGGGAACCGTCGGGTATACTGGCGACGCCCCGCACTGTCGCCCCGCCACGGAGACCCTGTCCATGCGTCGTGTCGCTCAGCTTGTCACGTTGATGTCCGCCCTGGCGCTGGTCGCCTGCACCCTGCCGAGCCCTGCACCCTCCCAGAAGCCGGCCCCGACCGCCGCTCCAGCTGCCGTCCCGGCTCCCAGGACGGCGCCAACTGCGCCGGCAGCGAAGGGCACCCCGACCACCTGGCAGGACACGAACCTGCCGATCACGGCGGCCCCTGGCGCCTCGTCCGACGACAGCGCCGACGAGCGGCAGGACGGCGAGAAGCGCGGCCCACGCACGAAGATGGCGGCCGACCTCGCCACGCCGCGCGTCGTCCCCACCGTCACGAAACCGAATCTGCCTACCGGACTCGTTCAGGACGTCTACGTCAGCGGCCTGATGCTGCCGGTCGCGTTCGAGTTCACCCCGGACGGCAAGCAACTGTTCGTCAACGAGCTGTATGGCAAGGTCCGGCTGGTCGAGAACGGCGAGCTCAAGCCCGATCCGGTCGTCGCCCTGCCGACCACGCAGGGGCTGGAGCAGGGCGCGCTCGGCCTGGCCCTCGATCCCAACTACGCCCAGAATCACTGGTTCTACGTGCTGTACTCGCAGGCCGTCGAGGGGAAGAACGAGCCTCGCCGCAACCGCATCGTCCGCTTCACCGAGCGAGGCGGCAAAGGCGTGGACGAGGAGC
Source organism: Chloroflexota bacterium (assembly GCA_046328125.1). Classification (GTDB taxonomy): domain Bacteria; phylum Chloroflexota; class UBA6077; order UBA6077; family JACCZL01; genus JADZEM01. The sequence continues at coordinate 80,510 of JAXLXF010000010.1, read as the reverse complement.
TGATCTTCGACAACCTGCCGATCGGCAAGCCCAGCCCCGAGAACCTGAACGGCGACCACAACGGCGGTCGAATCGGGTTTGGACCGGACGGCAAGCTGTACGTGACGGTCGGGGACACCGCCAAGCGCAGCGAGGCCCGCAAGGCCAAAAGCCTGTTCGGCAAGATCCTGCGCCTCAACCCCGATGGCTCGATCCCCTCGGACAACCCCGATCCCGATGAGCCGATCTTCGCGAGCGGCGTCCGCAGCCCGTTCGGCCTCGACTTCCAGCCCGGCACCGGCCTGCCCTGGATCTCCGACAACGGCCCCCAGGGCGACGACGAGGTTCACCGGGTGCCGCGAGGGGGCAACCTGGGTTGGCCCGAGGCTGCCGGCAAGGTCGGCCCCGGCGATGGCCACTGGGTCGATCCAGTCTGGGACTCCGGCCACGAGCGGTACGGCCCGACCGGCCTGGCCTTCTACACGGGCAACGCCGTGCCGGAGTGGCGCAACGATCTCTTCTTCTGCGACTGGAACACCGGCTCGCTTTGGCGCCTCAATCTTCAACCGCCAGCGTACGACACCTCGGGCAAGCTGGAGGTGGTGACCCAGCCCTGTCGTCTCTACGTCCGCAACGGCCCGGACGGCGCCCTCTACTTCTCCGACCACCACGCCATCTACCGGCTCGGGCCGCCGCGCTAGTGCAACGCTCCGAAGCACGTCGGGTATGCGCGGCGAGCGGCCCATCCAGTTCCTGAACTGGCTCGCGATGGTGTGCACTGTCCTGGCCGGGCTGGTGCTCTCAGCCCAGTTCGTCCTCAGTGGCGTGCGCTCGGTCGGGCTGGCCTGGCCGATCACGCACCCGGAGGGCGCCACCATCGCGGCGATCGTTCGGGTGAGAGATGGCGAGCCGCTCTACCAGAACTTCCGAGCGTTTCCGTATCTCATCACGCCGTACCCGCCGATTCAGCCGCTCGTCGTCGGGCTGTCTGCTCGCGTTCTCGGGCTGTCGGTCCTGGAGACGGCCGGCCTCGCCCGCTGGCTGACGCTGCTCGCGAGCCTCGCCACGACCGCGCTGATCTGGCTCGTGGCTCGGCGGTGCGGCGCCGGGCGGCTCGCGGCGCTGGCCGGCGCGAGCCTGCTGCTCCCGTTGCCGTTCCTCGACGAATGGGGGTTCGCGGCCCGGCCGGACGTGCCGGCCGTCGCGCTCTCGCTCGCCGCGATGCTCGCGCTCCTCTGGCGGCCGGACCGCCCGTGGCTGGCAGCCATCGTCGCGGTGCTGGCCGTCTTCGCCAAGCAGACCGCCGTTGCGCTGCCGGCCGCCGCGACGCTCTGGCTGTTGACGACCGGACGCTGGCGTGCCGCCGTCGTCTTCGCCGTCACCTGGAGCGTGCTGGTGGGAGCCACCGTCGGCTTCTTGGAGCTGCTGACCGACGGTACCTACGTCCTCAACACCGTCCTGGCCCACGTCAACACGCCAAAGAACGGCTTCGACCTGGCGTTCCGAGACTTCCAGCCGCTGTACCAGGACGGCTGGCTGCCCGTCGGATTGGCCGTGGTCGCCGCGATCCTGCCGGGCGCACGCCGGCGCGGCGGCCTGCTACTGCTCTACTTCGCCGCGTCCTCGGCGCTCGCGCTCTACTCGCTGCGCAACACCGGCGGCGACGTCAACTATCTGATCGAGCCAGCCACCGCGGCGTGCATCCCGGCCGCGCTCGGTGTGGACTGGCTCTGGCGCGGGGTACGGGATTCCTGGCCGAGCTACCCGCGAATCCAGGCGATCGCAAGCATCGCCCTCGCGGCCGTCGCCGTCGTCTGGGCCGCCGGGCTCTGGGAGTTCTGGCAGCTGGACGGCGGCGTGGATCCGACCAGCCGTCTCCCCCTCTCCGAGATCGCCGCTGCCGACAGCGTCCTCTCCGAGGAGCCGCTCGCCGTGCTCCTGGCCGGACGGCCGCTGGTGGTCTCGGACACGTTCCACCTCAGCATGCTCACGACAAGCGGTTTCTTCGACCCGACCGAGCTCGAGCGGCGGATCAAGCGCTCCGAATTCGACCTGATCGTGATGCGCAGTGACGTTCGAGCGCCCCGCCTCTGGAAACGACAGCTGCTGCTCCCGGAACAGGTCCGCCTCGCGATCAAGGACACCTACCGGCCAGCCGGCCGGGTCGGCATGTTCTGGCTGTACCGCCCCGAAGACCGCCGCCCCTGAACCTCACAGGGGACCACCCTCGTCTCGCCACTCGCTACTCGCTACTCGCTACTCGCTACTCGCTACTCGCTACCCGCCACTCGCCGAGCCTCACGCTTCGCGCCAGTCCCAGCCGGCGGCCTCCAGCTCCACCAGCGCCGCGAACCGCCCGCCAGCCCGGATCAGCTCGCCCGGCGGCCCCTCCTCGACGATGCGTCCCGCCTCCAACACGATGACTCGGTCCGCCTCGCGAGCAGTCGCGAGGCGGTGCGCCACCGTCAGCAGACCCCGATGGCGACCCATCACGCCGGCCCGCAAAGCCGTCGCGAGCTGCGCCTCGGTCGCCGCGTCGATGGCCGCTGTCGCCTCGTCCAGCAGGACCAACGGCGGGTCCAGCACCAGCGCCCGCGCGAGCGCCAGCAGCGCCGTCTGCCCCGCCGACAGCCGCATCCCTCGCCCGCCGCCCACGCCGGCCAGCTGCGTCTCGTAACCATTCGGCAGTGCCGCCACGAAGCTGTCGGCGCCGGCCAGCGCGACAGCCTGCTCGACCATCTCCTGCGAGACGGCCGGGTCGAACATCGTGACGTTCTCGAAGACCGTTCCGTTGAACAGCAGCGCTGTCTGCGGCACGACGCCGAACAGCCGCCGACGTTCGGCTGGCGCCAGCTCGCGCGGGTTGCGCCCGAGGATGCGCACCCGCCCCTCCCACGGCTCGTACAGCCCGCCGAGCAGTGAGAGCGCACTGCTCTTGCCAGCCCCCGTCCTCCCCACCAGTGCGACGTGCTCCCCAGGCTGAATCGCGATGCTGACGTGATGCAGGATCGGGTGGCCGGGCGCGTAGCCGAAGAGGACGTCGTCGAGGGCGCCGGCTGGAGGAGCCCCCACCCCCCAGCCCCCTCCCCACTGCGGTGGAGAGGGGGAGATGCCAGGTCCGGAGGGCGCAATGAATTGCGCCCCTACCGGGTCTGCTGCTGTAGGGGCGCAATTCATTGCGCCCGCACTCACGGCTCCCGTCTCCCCCTCTCCATCGCAATGGGGAGGGGGTTGGGGGGTGGGGCTCGTCCCCGTCTCGTCGCTCGGGACGGCCAGCACCTCGAAGACCCGCTCCACGCCCGCCAGCGCCCCCTGGACCGTCTGCCACTGCTCGCCGACCGTCGCCAGCGGCGTGAACGCCCGCTGGAGCAGCAGCACGAACGCCGTGAGCGTCCCGAGCGAGATGTCCCAGGCCGTCAAACCGCCCCGCGCCCCGATCCAGAGCAGGCCCGCGCCAGCCACGGCAGCCGTCATCGAGACGAACGGCGTATACAGGGCCGAGCTAGCGGTTGAGCGGTTGGCCGCCACCAGCGTCTGCGCCAGTGTCAGCCGCAGCCGATGCACGAACGCGTCCTGCCGCCCAAACGTCTGGATCGTCTCGGCTCCGACGAGCGTCTCCTGCAACTGCGCGCCCTGCTGCCCGACGGCGATCCGGTTCAACCGCTCGGCTTCGCGGACGCGGACCTGGAGCCGCCGGGTCAGCAGCAAGAGCGGCGGCACGGTCAAGGACGCGATGCCGGCCAGCGGCGGGCTGAGCGTGACGAGCGCCGCCGAGATCGTCACCACCCGCGTCAGGTCAATCACGACGCTGGCAACGCCTGACGTGAACAGCGTCTGGATCGCCTCGATGTCCGACGTGCAGTGGGCGATCGCCTCGCCGAGCGGCGTCCGGTCGAACCAGCGGATCGGCAGCGACTGGAGATGCGCGAACAGGCGCACCCGCAGGTCGTGCAGCGTGCCCTGCGCCGCGACGCCGGTCAGGTAGCCCGCTAGCGCCCGCGTCGCCTCCACCACCGCCGTCGCGCCGAGGAACAGGAACGCCAGGACGAGCAGGCCATCCGTGCGCCCGGACAGCAGGTGATCGTCCACGATGTCCCGCAAGATCAGCGGCGGCGCCAGCTCGAGCGTGGCGCTCGTGACCACCAGCCCGACGATCCACAACAACAGCCGTCGGCGTGGCGCCAGCAGCTCGGCCACCTGCCGGAAGGCCGACCGTCGATCCGCTGGCTGGGCTGGCCGCGCGGCTGCGACCGGGACCGCGACGCTCATCGCCGGCCCTCCGCCGGCGCCAGGCCAGCCCGCCCGATCCGCTGCTGGGCCAGGTAGATGTGGGCGTAGCGGTCGTTGGCGGCCAGCAGCTCGGCGTGCGTCCCGCACTCCCGCACCTGGCCCTCGTCCAGCAGGATCACCAGATCCATCCTCGGGAACGCGGCCAGCCGGTGCGAGCAGAGGATCACCGTCGCACGCTCCTCGGGCGGCGCACTCGGCCCGATCGCCGCCAGCAGCCCCTCGACCAGCCGGACCTCGGTGTCCACGTCAACAGCCGAGAACGGATCGTCCAGCACCAACAGGCCCGGGCGGCCGGGCGCGCCGGCCAGCATCGCCCTCGCCAGGGCGATCCGCTGTCGCTGCCCACCCGAGACGCGAACGCCGCCCTCGCCGATCGGCGTCTCTAGACCGTCGGGAAAGCCACGAATGTCCGGCTCCAGCGCCGCCAGTCGAATCGCGCGCATCACCAGCTCATCCGAAGACGGGCCTTCGAGCTCTTTCGCCCCGAACACCACGTTGTCGCGGACGGTCCCCGAGAACAGCCACGGATCTTGGGGCAGGTACCCAATCAGCGCAGCTCGCTCGGCAGCCTGGAGCTCGTCCAGCGGCTGGCCGCCCACCGTGATCCGCCCGGCTTCCAGCTTGTACACCCCGACCAGCGCCTTCGCCAGCGCGCTCTTCCCCGAGCCGACCGCGCCGGTCACGCCGACCAGCGCCCCGGCCGGAATCGTCAGCGACAGATCGGCGAGCGTCGGCGCGGGGGCGCCAGGGTAGCGGAACGTGATCCGGTCCAGGTCCACCGTGACGGCGCCGGAGCGAAGGCCCCCTCCCCCAGCCCCTCCCCCGTGCGCGGGAGAGGGGAGAACGGCTGAACCTACTCCCCTCTCCCGCGCACGGGGGAGGGGCTGGGGGAGGGGGCTTGCCCGCTCCAACCCGGCGACGTAGCCCGGGCGGAACGACGCCCGTGCCGGCTCGCCTTCGACGGAGAGCGCGGGCGCCAGGAGCGGCTGGAGGCGGCGATAGGCGACCCCGCCCGCCTGCACCGAGTTGATCAGCTGCGGCACCCGGAACCCGCGCTGCACGAAACGCAGGTACAGATCGAGGAAGGCCACAAGCTCGCCTGCCGTCAGCGCGCCGGCGATCACCCGCTCGCCGCCGAGCCAGAGGATGAAGATCACCCCGGCCACCATCATCACCGTGTAGGTCGGCGCGAGTGTGGAGCGGAGGCGCTGGGTCGCCAGCATCGTCTCGGCCTGGATCTCGGAAAGCGCCCCGTACCGCGAGACGGCCGTCGCCTCGTGCCCGAACAGGCGCAGGACCCGGACGCCGGCCAGCAGCTCCTGAAGTGCCGCCGTCGCCCGGGCCGCCGCCGCCCGCGCCGCCGAGATCCGCTCGCGGACCCAGCGGCCGGTGAACAGCGCCAGCGCCATCGCGGCCGGCACCGGGATCATCGCCAGCAGCGTCAGGCCGGGGTCGAACACGGCCATCGCGACGATCAGCGATACCGAGAACAGCACGGTGTCCCAGATCTCGGTGGTCGCCTCGCGGACGCCCACGCCCAACGTCTCGACGTCGCCGTCGATCCGCGCCATCAGGTCACCCACGGGCGTCTGGTGCAGCCGCTCGGCCGGCCAGGCCAGGACACCCCGTAGTGCGTCGGCGCGGAGGTTGGCGCGGATCCGCTGGTTGGCGGTGATCAGCCACCAGCGCTTGAGCACTCGCGACACTTCGACCACCGCCGCGGCGCCGACGACGCCAAGAGCGGCCCAGCCAGCCGTGGACGCGTCGCCGGCGCCGCGCTCGATCGCCAGTACCGCGTCGATCGCTCTCCCGAGCGCGAGCGCCGGCAGCACGATGGCGGTGTTCATGGCGATGCCCGCCACCGACCCGACGACCAGCAGGCCGAGCACGTGGCGCAGATACGGTCGAAGCTCCCACAGGTAGGGAAGCTGCACGAACGGACGTAACAGAGGGGCCTCCTCTACACCGTTGACTGAGTCACACCGTTCACTAAGTTTGCCGTATCCTTCGCCTCAGCCGTGGACACTGTTGCCGCCACCGAGTCCGTCGCCGTGTCGAGTCCGCCGTTGCCACGGCGGCTGGCCGGATGGGCTCGCCGCCACCCCGATCTCGCGCTGACCCTGCTGCTGCTAGCGGTCGGCGGGATGATGCGTCTGGCGTTCGCCTTTCGGGCGCCGCCGTTGTTCGTGGGTGGGGACAGCCAGACCTATCTGGTGCCGGGCTACGAGCTGGCGCGTGGCTACGGCTTCGCCCCGATCCTGAAGCGCCCGCCGCTCTACCCGCTGTTCGTGGCGCTCAGCATCGTGCTGATGGGCGAAGACCCCCACGGCCTGGCCTTCCTCCAGCACCTGCTCGGGCTGGGCACGGTCGTGCTGACGTACTGGCTCGGACGGGCGGCGTTTGGTGGCGCCAGTCTCTGGGCGGGGCGGCTCGCCGGCACGCTTGCCGGCCTGCTGGTAGCGCTGAATGGCCCGTTGATCGTCTACGAGCAGTACGTGATGTCCGAGACGCTGTTCACGTTTCTGTTGACCGGCTCGGCGTTGGCGCTGGTGCTCGGGCTACAACGTGCCTCCTGGCGGTTGTACTCTCTCGGCGGCGCGATGCTCGCGCTGGCGACCCTCACCCGCGCCGCCGCCGAGCTCCTGCTACCGGTCGTGCCGCTGGTGGCGCTGCTGTGGCACCGTCAGTTCAGGCTGACGGCGCGGCTCTCCCGCGCGATGCTGGCCGGCTTCCTGGTGCTGGCGCTGCCGGTGATGCTGGCGACCTGGGTCCAGACCGGCAGCTTCGGGGCGTCTGGCCTGGGCGAGGCGCTGTTCTGGCGCGGCACCCGCGAGACGCCGATGCTGATCAACCGGGCGGTCGGGCGACCGACCGACGTGGCCGACCCGATCGAGACCCAGGCGAGACGGGTGGCGTACAACCGCGTCTTCGAGAACGAGCTCCCAAGCGACATCGCGGTCCTGATCCAGCAGCGGTACGGGTACAGTGAGGCCGAGGCCGATGCCATTCTGCGCGACGTCGCCCTGGAGTTGTTCGCGCGCGAGCCGGATCTGTACGTCCAGACCTCGCTCGGATTGTTCGGGGAGCTACTCACCGGCACCGAGCAGTATCTTGGCGGTCAAGGCAAGTCCGGCGGCGTCACCCGCTTCCCGAACGCTCAGGACAAGTACGGCGACTGGTGGAACGACCGGGTCCGCCACCTGGCGCTGCCCGCCACCACCGCCGAGGCTAACGAGTTCCGTCGAGCGCAGGCCGTCGCCAACCTGTTCCAGCCGTTCCGGTGGGCGCCGCTGCTGCTCGGGCTGCTGGGGGTTGGGATCGTCGCGTCCGTGGCGACCAGGCCGTGGCGGCTGGCGCTGCTCCCGATCCTGTTCGGGCTCTGGCTGCTGCTGCTGACGGCGTTCCTGTCGGGGGCGCTTCCGCGCTACCGCTATCCCGCCGATCCGCTGCTGGCGGTCGGCAGCGGCGGCGGCGTGGCGGCGCTGGCGGTCGGAGCGCGGCGCCTCGCCAGGACGAGACGCCCGACCCCGTCGGCGAGTCCCGCCGCTCCGACCCCGGTGAACGCCAGCCCGACCGTCACGATCGGCAGGTAGTAGCGGTCCCAGTCGATTCCCAGGTTTGGCGCCGTTCCGAGGATCAGCACCAGCAGCCAGAGCCCGACGACCGCGCCCGGTCCGACGAGCGCTCCACGGTGTCGGTCGCGCACGATCGACCATCCTGTCACAACCAGACCGCCGACCGCCAGTACGCCCTCCAGCGGCACGCCGAGACGACGGCCGGCCCACGGCTCGTCAAGCGTCGAGCGTCGCAGCAGGAACCCGAGGCGGGTCATGGTGCCCTCCGGTGTCGCCAGCTCCTCGTTGAGGGTCCGCTGCCCGAACATCTCCTGCTGTCGGAACTGGAGCATCTCGCGCGTCTTGCCGACCGGGTCCGGCCAGAGGAACGGATCGACGGCCACGAAGACGAGCAGACCCACAACCGCCGCCACGGCGCTCCACCGCCACGCGCGCTCCAACAGTGCGCGCGGGCCGACGTGCTCCCGGAACGACGGTCGGCGTGCCAGCCACGCCAGCACGAACGCACCAGCCGCGAAACCGCCCAACGCCGCCAGAGCCAGGACGCCGGTCAGCTTCGAGCCGGCGCTCAGGCCGGCGGCGAGGCCAGCCAGCGCGCCGAACGTGAGCGAGCGGCGGGCAGCAGCGCGGACGCTCAGCCAGAGCGCCAGCACCAGGAAGAAGAGGAACGGCGCTTCGGTGTGAGCGCGCGGCAGCAACGTCAGCACGAACGGCGCCGCCACGAACGTGATCGCCGCGACGACACCCGCCAGCGCCCCGAGCGCCGGGCCAAACAGCCCGCCGGCCAGCTCCGCCGTCAGCACGAACAGCATCGCGGCGGTTCCGGCCCCGAGCACGACCATCGGCAGGCGGGCGCCCCACAACGCCTCGGCGGAGGGGCGCGGCGTACGGCGCTGCTCGGCCAGCTTGCGCTCGTCTCGATAGGTGGCGGGGTCGAAGTACTTCGCCCGATCCGGGCCACTGACCTCGTCGCGGCGGAAGTCGAGGTCGAGCGGCAGGAACGAGTTGCCAGTCAGCCAGATGCCGGCCCCGATGATGTAGCGGTAGACCGGCACCTGGGTCAGGGTCCAGTAGTTCTCCTGCCAGACCGGGCCGCTGACCTGCCCCTCCAGGAACACGAACTGGAAGTACTGCGACGGCCAGATCGCCTGCCCCTCGTCGGTGTTGTAGCCGACGCGCGCGGCTCGGTCGTAGAAGACGGCCCCCGAGCCGAGGAAGACGAGCAGCGCGACCAGGACCGTGATCCGGCTCACGCGAACGCGGTTCCCGAGCTCGGCGGCATCATCGTCAGCGGGCCGGTCACGGCGTTGCGCAGCACGCCGACCTCCGGCAGGTCCGGCAGCTCCAGCTCCAGGACGTCGCCCGGCTCCAGCTTGATGCCGCGCTTCCAGCCGACGCCGGCCGGAGTACCGGTCGCGATGACGTCGCCAGGGAGGAGGGTCATCGTCGCGCTGATGTGGGCGATCTGCTCGGCCAGGCTGAAGATCATCGAGGCGGTGTTGCCGTCCTGCTGGACGACGCCGTTGCGGGTCAGTCGCAGCCTGACCTGCTGCGGGTCTTCGACAAACTCGCGCGGCACCACGTACGGCCCGATCGGCGTAGCGGTGTCGAAGTTCTTGCTCTCCAGCCAGTCCGAGCCGAAGTTCGGCCAGTCCGGGCGCGAGATGATGTCGCGAGCGGAGACGTCGTTGACGATGGTGTAGCCGGCCACGTAGTCCAGCGCGTCCCGCCGGAAGACGTTGCGGCACGGTCGTCCGATCACCGCGCCCAGCTCGACCTCCCAGTCCACCAGCTTGCTGGACGGCGGCAGCACGATTGTCTCGTTCGGGCCGATCACGCCGTGCGGCAGCTTGATGCACACGTACGGACGGGTGGCGCTCTTGTCGGGCGGGGTCACGCCGGCCTCCGCGGCGAAATCGTAGTAGTTGAACACCGTGCAGAAGATCGCTCTTGGATAGCGGATCGGCGTGACCAGACGGATCGAGCGGTCGCCAGGGGCCAGTCCCGGTCCATGACGGTCCACACGCTCGGCAAGCGACCGAAGCGCGGGATACACCTCGTCCCAGCGCTGTAGCAGGCCGAACAGCCCGCCGTGCAGCTCAGGACGGTCCGAGGCGAGCGCGTCCAACGGATACAGCCGACCATCCACGACCAGCGCGGCCACGTCGTGGGCTTCGGCGGGGATCTGGTGTGGGCCAGGGCGCTCGACGGTCGCGAGCGAGAACGTGCGCATGTCAGCCTCCGCGCCGAATGATGATGCCACACTCCACCCGCCGACCCACCCGCCACAACTCGCAACTCACAACTCACCCAATGCTTGGTCGGCCGGGCGCGGACCGTGCAACACTCCCTGCCAGGACCGTCGCAGATGCAAGCGCGGGGAGGATAGGATGGCGATTCGCGGACGGCTGCTCCCGGTCGTGGCACTGGTGTCGATGCTGCTGCTGGCCTGCCAGTCCGCCGACGCCGCCTCGCCTCGCCCGTCCGGCGAAGCGACCGGGATACGAGCCGCGGCGAAGCCTGCCGAGAAGCCATTCGACGCTGCCCAGGCGGCGAAACCAGCCGGCGGCGAATCGGGGCGCGCCGCCGCGAAGCCGGCCGAACCCCGGTCGAAGGACGCCGCCGCGAAGCCGTCCACGACTGCCCGCCAGGCCGACGGCAATCCCCCGAGAATCAGCTTGCAGGCGCTGCCGTTCGGGTTCAAGCAGCCGCTCTTTCTGACCCACGCGGGCGACGGCAGCGGACGGCGCTTCGTGGTGGAGCGCGGCGGCACCATCCGCGTGATCCAGGGTGACCAGCTGCTGCCGACGCCGTTCCTCGACATCTCGTCCAGGATCACGACGTCGGGCACCGAGCAGGGGCTGCTGGGGCTGGCGTTCCACCCCCACTTCGCCGAAAACGGCCGCTTCTTCGTGGGGTACACCGACCGCCAGGGCAAGGACACCGTCGAGCGGTATCAGGTGTCGGCAGATCCGAACGTGGCCGACCCGTCGACCGGCGTCAAGCTGCTGTCCATCGACGATCCGGCCCCGAACCACAACGGCGGGATGGTGCTGTTCGGGCCAGACGGCAAGCTCTGGATCGGATTCGGCGACGGCGGCGCGGCCGGCGACCGCTTCCAGAACGGTCAGAACAAGCAGACGCTGCTCGGCAAGATGTTGCGGCTGGACGCAGACAGTGGCGAGCCGTACGGCATCCCGGCCGACAACCCGTACGTGGGCAGCTCAGAGTACCGGCCCGAGATCTGGGCGATGGGCTTGCGCAACCCCTGGCGCTACAGCTTCGACCGTGCCACTGGCGACCTGTGGATCGGCGACGTGGGCCAGAACGCCTACGAGGAGATCGACCGAGTGCCAGCCGGAAGTACCGGAGGTCTGAACTTCGGCTGGCCCATCACGGAAGGGACGCACTGCTATCCGGTCAGCGCCCAATGTGACACGTCGGCGTACACCCAGCCGGTCGTGGACTACGGTCGCGACGGCGGCTGCTCGGTGACGGGCGGGTACGTCTATCGCGGGCCGTCGTTCCCCACACTCCAGGGGCTCTACTTCTTCGGCGACTTCTGCACCGGCAAGGTCTGGTCGTTGGACCGGCCGGATGGCGGCTCCTGGCGCATGACCGAGCAGCTCCAACAGCCCATCCAGATCAGCTCGTTTGGCGAGGACGAGGCTGGCGATCTGTACGTCACGACGTTCAGCGGCGGCTCAGACGGCCACAAGGTCTATCAAGTCGTGGCCCAGTAGGCAGGCCGGCGCAGCCGCGCGATGGTTGCTTAGGCAATGAGCTCGTGGGACGAATCCCACATCGACAATCAGCTGTCGCGGAGCGACAGGGTGGCGTGCTGCGACGCTCGACGGCATGCGACGTGCGAGAGTACACTGTGCACGGCCATGTCAACCGCTGACCCTGCCAGTACCACCCATCCTACCAGCGCCACTCCGCTCGCGGAGGCTGCCGCCGGCCGCTCCTGACGCCGCCTGAGCCCGCGGCGCGCGGGCACGTCGCCATCGGCGCCCTCCCCAGGTGGGAGGGCGCGCTCATGTTCGACGTGCCGGAGGTGCCGTGTATGGAGACGCTCACGCCAGGCGGCGCGACCTCGCTCGACGCTCGTTCCGCGCTGCGTGCTGCGCTCTCCAACGGACACGCTCCCGACCTTGGGTTGCTGCGCGCCGCGCCCCGTGAGGAGCTGGCCCAGGCGCTCGCCGAACTGAGCACACCGGAGCTGGGTCTGCTGGTCACCCGCCTCGGGGACGAGGCGCTGGCCGACATCGTGGCAGAGCTGGACGCGTTCGACGCGGCGCGCCTGTTGGGGAAGCTCGGGCGCGCTCAGGCGGCCGACGTCCTCGAAGAGATGGACCCGGACGACGCCGCCGACGTCATGGGCGAGCTCCACCCCAGCGACGCCGAGGCGATCCTCGACGAGATGGAGCACGAGGAGGCGTCCGACGTTCGCGAGCTGCTGGCCTACCCGCCGGAGAGCGCGGCCGGCATCATGACGCCGGACTTCGTGGCGGTGGCGCCGTACCTGACGGCGGACGAGGCGCTGGCCCAGCTCGGCCGGGTGGCAGAAGAGGCGGAGACGATCTACTACGTCTACGTGACCGAGCCGGCAACGGGCGTGCTGCTGGGGGTGCTCTCGCTGCGCAATCTGGTGCTCTCGCCGCGCTGGAAGCTGGTCTCGCAGCTGATGAACGCCGGGGTGACCCGCATCCGCGCCGACGCCGACCAGGAAACGGCTGCCCGCCTGCTCGACCACAATAGCTACCTGGCGCTGCCCGTCGTGGACGAGCGAGACCGGCTGCTCGGCATCATCACGGCGGACGACGCGGCGGACGTGCTGTTGGAAGAGGCGGGCGAAGACATCGAGCGCCTGGGCGGCTCGCAGCCGCTGGACGAGCCGTACCTGCGCGCCAGCATTTTCCACCTGTTCCGCAAGCGGGTGCTCTGGCTGCTGATCCTGTTCGTCGGCGGGGCGTTCACAGGCTCGGTGCTGAACCACTTCCAGGACACGCTGGCCCAGATGGTGTCGCTGACGTTCTTCATCCCGCTGCTGATCGGCATCGGCGGGAACGTCGGGTCGCAGACCGTGACGACGCTGGTCCGCGCGATGGGCGTCGGCGAGGTCCACTTCCGCGACCTGCTGCGCGTGTTCTGGCGCGAGGCGTGCGTGGGCCTGCTGCTGGGGATCGTGATGGGGGGCGTGACGTTCGCGCGCGCCTGGATCCTGGGTGTCGGCGCCGAGATCGGCCCGGTGGTGGCCGTGACGGCGCTGTTCATCGTGATCTGGGCGGCGGCGGTGGCGGCCGTCCTGCCGCTGGTCCTCCATCGCCTCAAGATCGACCCGGCGGTGGTGTCGGCGCCGTTCATCAGCACGCTGGTGGACGGGACCGGCCTGTTCATGTACTGCACCATCGCCGGGGTGATGCTCGGCCTGAGCTGACCCCAGGAGCTACCGAGGCGTGGGGGACGGCGCAGGCAGCAGCACGCTGGCCTCGCCGCCCTGGTAGAGCGGCATCCGACCGTCCCACTTCTGGACCCGCTGGTACTCGATCAGCGCCGGCGTGATCGACTGGGTGATGAGCTTGTTCGCCTCGGCGGCGCCCTGGGCACGCGCCACTTCGGCCAGCGCCTCGCCCTTGGCCTGCGCCTCGGCTTGCTCGGCCTGGATGCGCTTCTGGTTCAGCACCTCGCGCTCGCGCTCGACGGCCTGCTGCGCCACCTGCTTCTGCTCGATTGCCTGCGTGTACTCCGGGCTGAACGAGATGTCGGTCAGGTACACGTCTTCCACGATGATGCCGTAGCGGTTCAGGAGCGCCTGAAGCTTCTCCTTGGTCTGCGCGCGGATCTCCTCGCGCTTCGACAGGATCTCGGTGACGGGGAAGCGGGGGATGATCTCCTTGATGGTGTCCGAGAACGCCGAGTCCACGACGCGCTCGGCGAAGTCCAGGCCCACGCGCGAGTAGAGGTCGTCAGCCTGCTGGGCGTCGATGGCGAAGTTGAGCGTGCCGGTCAGCTTGACGCTCTGGTACTCGCGGCTGGCGGCGTCGATCGCTTTGAAGGCGTGCGGCCGGACCCGCGTCTCGAAGTCGATCACGTTCTGGACGAGGAAGGGACGGAAGTAGAGGCCGGGCGGCAGCGTGTTCGGCTGAACCTGTCCCAACTGCACGACGACGCCGACGTAGCCCGGCGGGACGACGTTGACCGAGAGGGCGATGTAGCCCGCCACCACCAGGAAGAGCAGCACGCCGAACAGCTTGCCGCCCCCGATGCGCGAGGCCGCCGCGCGGCCAATGCTCGCTCCGTCCCGTTCCAGATCCCGTCGTGCCATCGTCCCCTCCAGCCGCCCGCCACGGTACCACGACGGCGGCGAGCAGGCCGCTACGAGACAGACACGATGTTCGTGTCGTCCGGATGGAGACGTCTGGGCGGCGCTACACGGCCGGTGCCGGATGGCACCGGCCGTCCAGGTACGTCAGCCGGCCTGGTGCGCCGCACGGATGGCCGCGCGGACCCGCAGCTGCTGGCCGGGCGCCAGCGGTCGCTGTCCGTCCGGGCCGTCCTCGGAGAGCGACGAGGCGCCGGGCGCGCAGGTGTGCGGCTCGATCGAGATGGACGGACCGTCGGCGGGGGCGAAGAGGAGGACGTCCTCCCATCCTTCCTCCATCACCACGTCAACCTGGAACGAGCCAGCGTCTGCTGTGCCGCCGACGATACGGGCGGTCGGCGCGTCGCCGAAGTCAGTCCGCGAGGCGAGCATCTGCTGGCCGAGCGGGACCGGCTGCACGGGCGTGGCCGGGTCGGCCGGCTCGCTGGCGCCGGTCGGGATCGGCGGCCCTGCCGTGAGCAGCCGACGCCGGGTGCCCGGCAGGTACACGTCGAGGGCGGACCGGTCCACAACGCCGAAGAATCTCGGATCGAAATACGGGTGGAGGCCGATGCCGACCGGCGCGTCTACCTGCCCGACGTTTTCGGCGACCAGCGTCACGACGAGCTCGATCGCGGTTAGGGTGATTGTCAGTGAGAGGGTCACGTCGAACGGGTAGCCGGCGCGCTGGGCCGGTTCGAGGTCCGTGCGAGTGTCCAGGCCGGCCGACAGCGTGCTCTCGGTCTGCTCTGTGACTCGCCAGGGCAGCTGGTGCGCGAAGCCGTGGGTGTAGCTCGGGGCTGAAGGGTTGAGCATCGGCATCGAATACAGAGCGCGGCGCCAGCGGTATCGGCCGCCGGCCATGTGGCCAGGGAACGGGAACAGGATCGGCAGGCCGAACCGCGACGGGCGCTCGCGCAACGCGGCTGGGCCGTCCTGGTGGAGCACCTGGCGCCAGCCGTGCCCGGCGTTGACAGCGTACGCCACCACGTTCGCGCCGAGCGCCGGGCAGACCCAGGCCACGGAAGTGCCGTCGGGGTCGGTCAGGCGCACCAGCGACTCGGCGGCATCCGTCCAGCCGTCCGGACGCTCCGGCGGGGGTGACTGGTGGGGGGAGCGGTCCGGCATCAGGCGCCCTCCGAAGCGGGCGGCACCAGCCGGACCCGCGCCACGGCGACCAGGGACGCACCAGGAGCCAGCGGCTGGAGGCCGGCCGGGTGCCCTTCTGGCAGGGAGGCGAGGCCGGGCATGTGGGTCTGCGGCTCGATCGAGATCGAGGGCTGGACCGGCGGCGCGAACATCAAGAGATCCTGGTAGCCCGGATCCATCCACAGCTCGACGGTCCAGCCGGACCGGCCGTCGATTGGCGGTAGGTTGATGAGCCGCGCGACCGCATCCGGCGGGAAGTCCGTGCGGCTCGCGTGCATCCGCTCGGGATTGGGCACGACGCTGACCGGACCTTCTGGGGCGGGGCCGCGCGCTCCGTTCATCGCCGGCGGTGGCCCGGGATCGCGCAGGCGCACTGACGCGCCCGGCAGCTCGACCTGGACCTGCGAGCGGTCCGGCCCGAGGACGCCCGGCCCGAAGTACGGGTGCAGGCCGAAAGCAACCGGGGCTGGCTCGGCGCCCTCGTTGGTGGCGGTCATGGTGCTGGTCAGACCGTCGGCTGCGATCTTGACCTCGTGGCGGACCCGCACCTTGAACGGGTAGCTCGCGGCGCGGGCCGGATCGAGCGCGTCAGGGGTCAGAAACTCCATCACGATGGTGTCGTCGGTCTGTGAGACGAAACTCCACGGCCGGATGTGGGCGAAGCCGTGGATGACGATGTCCGCGCCGTCCGGGTCGGAGCCGGTCGGGTAGGTGGGCGGGACGGTGTAGGTCTTGCCGAGCCACTGGTACTGGCCGCCGCGCATGCTGCCGGGAAATGGAAAGAGAACCGGCAGGCCGTAGCGCGAGGGCGTGTCCCGAAGCTCGGTCGGCGTCCCGACGTCGAACACCTGGCGCCATCCGTCGCCGGCCTTGACGGCGTAGGCGAAGACGTTGCCGCCGATCTCGGGGCAGGCGTAGGCTACGCTCGCACCGTCCGCGCCTTCGATCCGGTAGACGCGCTCGGCGGCGCCCTGCCAACTGGCCGGCACGCCTGGCATCGAGCTGCTCACGGTCTGGTCGGTCATTCAGGCACCCGCCGATGCTGGAATCTTCGCCGTCAGGAGCGGCGAGAGGTCGTTGAGGATCAAGTCGAGCTCGCGGCTGGCGTGCTCGTCCAGGGTCGGAGAGCCCGGCGCGCGCGACTTCGGACAGGCGATGATGCCGCGCCGGTACAGCACTTCTTTGTAGACCACGAACGAGTACATCGCCTCGATGTTGAGGAGCGGCAGTAGCTCGCGGAAGAGGCGGCGCGACTCGGCCTGATCGCCACGTTCCAGGGCGTTCCAGACCGCGACGTGGGCGTCGGTGGCCTCGCAGGCGGGCATCGTGCCGCAAGCGCCTCGCGCGTACTCGTCCAGCAAGTAGCGGCCGGCCATCCCGCCCATGATGCCCTTCAGCGCGTCGCCGGCCAGATTCTTGACCACGGTCATCACCTGGGGCGCCAGGGCGGTCTCTTCCTTCAGGTACTCCACGCCGGGGATCTCGCGGAGCATCCGCGCGAGCAGGGCCGGCGCCATCGGGGTGCCCATCGGCGCGACGTAATCCTGAATCCAGACCGGCACGCCGGCCGCTTTGGCGACGGCACCGTAGAACTCGACGATCTCATCCGGGCCGGGGTGCCTGACGAACGGCGGCATCGCCATGACCGAGTCCGCGCCGGCCCGGCCGGCGTGCTCTGCCATCTCGACGGCCACCTGGGTGGACGAGCCGCTGACGCCGGCCACGACCGGCACCCGACCGTTGGTCTGCTCGACCACGGTCTCCACGACCGTCTTCCGCTCGGACTCGGTCAGCGTGAAGAACTCGCTGGCGTTGACCGGCGCCACGACGCCGCCGGCGCCAGCCGCGACGCAGAACTCGACACAGCGCCTTAGCGACGGAATATCGAGATCGCCATCTGGCGTGAACGGGGTGACCGGGATCGCGTAGACCCCGCGAAATGTCTGGTGTGCGGTCATCGGCGACCTTTCTAAAGCAGATGCTGTTGAAGTCGGGCCTCGTCAAACTCGATGCCGAGGCCGGGGCCGTCTGGCACCCGCAGGATACCGCCCTCGGGATGGAGCGGGGCAGTCAGGAGGTTTTCGCCGATCGGGTTGGGGGTGCTGGAAAACTCGAAGATCAGGAAGTTGGCGGAGGCCGCCGCCAGGTGAGCAGCTGCCGCGACGTGGATCGAGGTGCCCATGCTGACGTGGGCGGCCCAGCGCACGTTGTGGATATCGGCCACGGTGGCGATCTTCCTGCCCTCGGTGATGCCGCCGGCTCGGCAGATGTCGGGCAGGATCAGGTCAACCGACTTCTGGCGCAGGCGCTCCTCGAACTGCCAGCGCGTACACTCGGTCTCACCGGCCGCGACGGGCATCTCCAGCGCCGACGCCAGCGCGACGTACCCCTCGACGTCCTCGGGCGGCAGCGGGTCTTCCAGCCACTTGACGCCCATCCGCTGCAACTCCCGACCGACGTAGAGCGCGGTGTGGCTAGCGTAGGCGCCGTGCGCGTCCACCAGCACGTCGGCGCGGCCGCCCACCGTCTCGATTAGCGCGGCGATGGCGCCAAGATCCTCGTCCAGGGTGCCCCGCCCGATCGACGCCTTCATGGCGGTGTAGCCGTCCGCGATGAATCGCTCGGCGCTTGCGGCACGCTCCTCGACGGTGCGGCCCGGGACACCCGAGGCGTAAACCGGCAGCTCGGCGATGAACGGACCGCCGAGCAGTCGGTGGGCGGGTAGCCCGACCAGCTTGCCGGCCAGGTCCCACAGTGCGATATCGACTCCGGCTATCGCCTCCAGCTGGTAGCCGGCGACGTGGCCTCTGAGGCGCATGCTGCCGTACATCTTCTCCCAGAGCATCTCGATGGCGAGCGGGTCTTGCCCGAGCAGGAGCGGCGCGAGCACGTCCTCGACCACGGCGACGGTGGCGCGCGGCCCGAGCGGAGCGTGCCCCTCGCCCCAGCCGACGGTGCCGTCCTCGGCGGTGATCTTGACGACGCACGATTGGGCCTGGGGCGGATAGACGCAGATGTGGCGGTCGCCGATCTCGGCGAGGGCGCGGCGTTGCTTTGGGGCGGCATCATCAGGCGGGCGCAGGCCGGCGCCGCCGACGTAGTCCTTATCTCCGACGATGACGAACGCCTCGACGGCGGCGATGCGGGTGGATGGACCAACGGGCTTCTCGGCTCTCATAGCCACATCGTACACTTGAGCATGGCCGATGAGTCGCCCGCCCGCATCACCCGCGTCGTGCTCAAGAACTACAAGAGCATCGTGTCGTGCGACGTGGAGCTGAAGCCGCTCACGATCCTGGTCGGCCCGAACGGCTCCGGCAAGAGCAACTTCGTGGACGCGCTGCGCTTCGTCTCGGAGGCGCTGACCGTGGGCCTGGAACAGGCGATCCGGAACCGTGGCAACGCCCGACGTATTTTGTCGAAGGGCCGCCCTGCTGGCGAAGCGTCATTCGGGGTGACTCTCGAGTTTCGCCTCGACCCAGGCGGAACCGGTCAATATTCGTTTGAGATCGAGGTGTTGCCAGACGGTGGCTTCATGGTGATCCGTGAACTGCTCAGACGTGATGAAGTTATGTTTCCCGAGGGGCCGCTACTCTACGACATCGAAGAAGATGGGGCGACGATGTGGGCGAATCCCGAAATCGCCGAGACACATCTGCTTACACGAGATCGCCTGCACCTCGTTGGATACTCGGGAATGCGGGCCGCTCGTCCTGTCTTCGACCTGCTGAGCTCAATGGCGTTCTACAACCCGAATACTGAGCCGATGCGGGTCGTGGCGCCGACGGAGCAGGTGCACCATCTCCAGCCAGATGGCAGAAACGTCGCGAGCATCCTGCGCCGTATTCAGGAAACAGATCCCGAGACGATGTGGCGGATCACCACCTATCTCTCGCGCGTGCTGCCCGGGTTGGAGCGGTTAGAGGTTGAAGACCTGCGCGGGTACGATCTGCTTATCTTTCACCAGACCAGTCCATCAGTCGGCGAGCATTGGGACTTCACGCCGGATCAGATGTCAGACGGCACGCTGCGGGCGCTCGCGATACTTGTTGCCCTCTTCCAGAGCCGGATGGGTGGCAAATCGCAAGTATCGCTTGTTGGCATTGAGGAGCCGGAGACGGGCTTACACCCTGCGGCTGCGCGAATCCTCCTGAGCGCCATGCAGGATGCGAGCTGCACCGCGCAAGTGTTGGCAACAACCCACAGTGCCGACATGCTCCACATGGGAGAGGTCGATCTTGATAGCCTGCTTGTCGTTTCGGCCGAGGATGGTGTAACCCAGCTCGGGCCTATCGACGACGTCAGCCGATCGGTCGTGAGCGATCAGGTGTACACCATCGGAGAGCTACTTCAAGCGGACCAGATTCGGCCCAATCAAGTCGCCCCTGCGGTGGTCGAGGACACCGCTCCCGCTCGATCGATCGGCGGATCGTAGAGAACCGTGGAGATCGGCTGCATTATCGAAGGCGACGGCGAGGAGGATGCTCTGCCGATCCTCCTCCGTCGTGTCATTCAGGAGATCGATCCCACGCTGTATGTCCATATTCGACGGCCGTTTCGCCGGCCCAAGGGGCAATTGAAGAAGCAGCTGTTTTTGAGTCAGGCTGTCACCCTGCTGGCGAGGCAGTTGACTCCGCCCCGAGCCCTCCTGATTCTGTTGGATGCTGACGACGACTGTCCCGCGGAGATCGGACCGCAGCTGCTCGGATGGGCGCAGGCGGCACGGCGAGACATCCCGATGGCTGTCGTCATGGCTACGCGCGAATATGAAGCGTGGTTCTTGGCGGCAGCCGAGTCGTTACGCGGACATCGTGGACTCCCAGGAGATCTCATGCCACCGACCGATTCAGAGACCGTGTCGGGTGCAAAGGAGTGGTTACGACGACACATGTCGCCGAATGATCTCTACAGTCCGGTGGTGCACCAGGCGTCTTTCAGCCAGGTCATGAGTCTGGAGCAGGCGCGGCGCTCGCCGTCGTTCGACAAGCTGTGCCGGGACGTGAGACGGCTTGTGGAAGCGCTCCGGGGGCCAAAGACCTGAAGCTGGTCTTACGGGCGGTCCAGGCGGGGCAGCGCGATGTGGAACGTGCTGCCGACCCCCTGCTCGCTGGTCACGGTGATGCTGCCTTTGTGCGCCCGCACGATCCGCTCCACGATGGCGAGGCCGAGGCCCATGCCGGTCGGGCCGCCGCCGGAGCGCCCCTCGACGCGGTAGAAGCGATGAAAGATGAACGGGATCTCCTCGGCAGGGATGCCCTGGCCGGTGTCGTGGACCTCCAGGTAGTGCCACCGTTCGTCCGAGCGCACGCGCACCGAGACGGCCCCGCCGCGCGGCGTGTGCTTCAGCGCGTTCTCGACGAGATTGCCAGTCGCCTGGACCAATCGCTCGTGGTCTCCCTGGACGGTCGGCTCGCTCTCGCCTAACAGCTCCAGCGTGATCTGGCGGCCAGTTGCTTCGGCGGTCCACTCGGCGACGGCCTGCCGCGCGACGCCGGTGAGCTGAACCCGGCCTTGCTCGATCGCGAGCCGGCCGCCTTCGAGGCGCGCAAGCTCCAGCAGGTCGTCGGCCAGCCGCCCGAGACGCCGCGTGTGGCTCACCAGCCCCATCACCAGTCGGTCTCGCAGCGCCGCCTCGCGGTCTGCGCCGTGCTGGAGCGCCTGCGCCGCTGTCTCCATCGCGCTGGCAAGGGCGTGGAGCTCGTGGGAGATGTCCGCGGCGAACTCGCGGCGGGCGATCTCGAACTCGTGGAGCTGGGCCGCGGTCTGGTTGAACGACTCGACCAGTTCGCCGATCTCGCCGGTGGTCTGCATCTCGATCTTCTGGTCGAGCGCCCCCGCGGCCTGGAGGCGGGTGGCGTGACTGAGGGCGCGGATCGGCGTCGTGATCGCGCTGGCGAGGCCGGCTGAGAGCGCGGCGGCGACCGCCACGATGGCGATGGCGCCAAGCGCGATCCCGATGTTCAACTGGCGGATCGTCGCTTCGATGTCGAGGAGCGTGTACGAGAGGCGGATGGCGCCAACGACGTTGCCGTCCCAGACGATCGGCTGGGCGACGTAGAGGACTTCGCTCTCCGGACCCGACCGTGGGAGCACCACGCTGACGTTCTGGCCGGACAGGGCGGCGGCCAGCCCGACGTCGTCGTTGCGGCGGCCGAGACCTTCGCGCTGCTCGACCTCGGTGGCGCCGACGAGCTCGCCCTGCGCGTCCACGACGAGGCCACGCGCGGTCGTTTCGCTGTCGATCAAGACGAGCGCCCGAGCCACTGTCCGCTGGTCGCCGCTGGCAAGGTCTTCGGCCACCTGGCCGGCGATCAGGCCAGCCTGGGCCACGAGATCCTGGGCGAGCCGGTTGACCAGCAGCCGCTCGACCGTGCCGGCGACCACGAAGGCGAAGACGAGGACCGAGATGAGCGTGAGGCTGACGAAGGCGATCGTCAGGCGAGCGCGTAGGCCGGCCGGCAGCCAGACCAATCCGAGCAGCCACGAGATCCCGGCGAGGGTGCCTGCGCCGGTGCGCTTACTCGTCGTCGGCGGGAGGCTCCAGTCGGTAGCCGACGCCACGAACGGTGTGGATGTAGGCTGGGCGGTCCGGGTCGGGCTCGATCTTCTTACGAAGCGCCCGAATGTAGACGTCCAGCGCTCGCTCGTCGCCATAGAATCTCGGTCCCCAGATCGTGTCGAACAGGAAACGACGTGGCAGCGCCATGCCCGCCCGTTCGGCGAGCAACAGGAGGAGGTCGAGCTCGCGGGCAGAGAGGTGGACCGGCTTGCCGGCCATGGTGACCGTCCGGCCGTCGCGGTTGATGCGCAGCGCGCCGACGACCAGCTCGCCGAGCACGGCCGGGCCGGCCGTCGGTCGCTGGTTGCGGCGGAGGCCGGCGCGAATACGGGCCAGCAGCTCGCTCGACGAGAACGGCTTGGTGACGTAGTCGTCAGCGCCCGCGTCGAGGCCGATGACTTTGTCCGCCTCCTGTCGGCGAGCGGTAAGCACGATGACCGGTCCGCTCCAGAACATCCTCAAGCGTCGGCAGACCTCGACGCCGTTCAGGTCGGGGAGGCCGACATCCAGCAGGACGAGGTCCGGCGGGTTCGTGCGCGCCTCCTGGAGCGCGTCGGAGCCAGTGGCCGCGACGGTGACTTCGTAGCCCTCCTGACGGAGCAAGAACTCCAGAGAGTCCGTCATGAGAGGATCATCGTCGACAAGAAGCAGCCGTCTGTCCATCGTTCGTACCGTCAGCGCTCGCCGAGTGAAGTCAACCACCTGAGTATGGGGGCCGGCCCGCCGTCTGTTCCCGCGTCTCGCATTGTGTCTCACCGGCGCATCCTGGTGCACGAGATCGCGCCGCGGTGGCAGGTGTGTACCCGGGCAGAGCGTGGTGGCGCGAGCTGTGGAGCATCGCCGCGACTCTCGTCCACTGGACGCGCAAGATCGGTCGGCACGCTGCCACGGGCACCGGGGAACCGCCAACGAAAACGCGTAAACCGGGGGACAGGACACCTGTCAGTCAGGCGGTGGGACATGCGCCACATATGAAGAATGCGGCCACAGGGTACGCTACGCCACGTGGGCGCAGCTGAAGGACGAGGACGTGCGACTCCGTGCACTCTCTCCTTGCAATCCCGCAGTCTCAATCTCCTCTTGCGCGAGGTCAACGTCACAGGGGTGGCGAGGGTGGCCTTCTGCTCGTACCCAGCCTCTTGCCGACGACGGCGATCTTGCCCCCTGTGCGCGGAGAATCCGTCATGCACAAAGGGCTCGCTCTCTGGCTGATAGTTCTCGCATGTCATCCGGCCCTGCCACGCAGTGATGGTGGTGCGCAGCCGACCGGCGCGGCGTTCGTTCAGCCCGCGAACGCCACCGCCGCTTCGGACGTTCTGGCGGCGACACGTTCTGACGCTCTGCCATCAGCTACGGGAGAGCCGGCAGCATCGAAGCTTTCGCCCCGGCTGAGGCTCCTTGCCAACCTGGCGGCGACGGACAGCCTGCCGGCGGACCCCGGAGAGCAAAACCGGTTGCTCGGCTTGTCGGAATCCGGCGCCGGCAGTCTCTCACGTGACGATGCCGGCAATCCGATCGTCGACGTCCGGCTGCTGGACACCTCGGACGAGACGATCGCGGCGCTCACGGCGCTGCCCGCGATCGTGCTCAGCGTGGCGCCCGAGTACGCCACGGTCACGCTCGCGATATCGCCCAGGCGTCTTGTCGACCTGGCACGTCTCGACGCCGTGCAGTACGTCGGCGAGGTGATTCGTCCGGGGGGCAATCCCGGCCCGAATCCCGACGCATTGCCGGGACATGGTGGAGTCGGTCCAGGTCCTCGCTGACCGGGCCAACTCGAAGCGGTGCGACCGACAGCGACATTTCAATGCTCATGAACAAGCTCCGACCGGCGATCCGGTCGATGAATCGGGGGACAGCTCATGCGTTTGAGGTCTAAGGTAGCGGCGCTCCTCATCGGGTTTCTTGTCCTTGCGGTGGCGACAGCCCAGACCCAGCCGACGGCTCGGGCGGCAGAACCGCCGCCATCGGCGACGGTGAATCAGGTCGCTCAGCCGCCGAAGCCTCCGTCCAAGCTGTCATCGCACCTCGACAGTCTGGTGCGAGCCGTCCGCACAGCGACCCGGCCTTTGTCGCCGGAGGAGCTGAACGTTCTGGCAAGCCTGGCGCCGAAAGGCGCGGGCAGCCTCTCACGGGACGCGAACAACAATCCCGTCCTGGACGTGCGGGTTGTCAATACGTCACAGCAGGTTCTTGACGAGCTGAAGGCGCATGGAGCGACCATTCTGAGCGTGTCACCCCAGTATCGGAACGTGACACTCGCGATCGACCAGTCGCGGATCGTCGACCTGAGCAATCTGGCCAGCGTCGAATACGTGGACCCGGTGATCGTCCCGATGACGTCGCGGAGCCTCGACATCCCACTCGACGGCGTGGCGTCGGCGCCCGCCGAAAGTCCAGCCAACTCGACCTGCGGGTCGGTCATCAGCGAGGCGGACACCCAGCTCGGCGCGGAGACCGGCCGCGCCCAGTTCAGTGTGGACGGCAGCGGCGTCAAGGTCGGCGTGTTGTCCGATTCGTTCGCGAGGGTGGCGTCACCCCCGAAGACGTTCGCGCAGGACGTCGCGTCCGGCGACCTGCCTGGCCCGGGCAACCCGTGCGGCCGGACCACCTCCGTCCAGATCGTGAAGGACACGGTCGTCGGGACCGATGAGGGCCGGGCGATGGCGCAGGCAGTGCACGACCTGGCCCCGGGAGCGGCGCTCGCCTTCGCGACGGCGTCTGTGAGCGAGACCGACTTCGCGGCCCAGATCACCGCCCTCCGGACGGCGGGAGCCAACGTCATCACCGATGACGTGACCTATTTTGCCGAGCCGTTCTATCAGGATGGCCCGATCGCCGTAGCAGCGAACAATGCGCGGGCTGCCGGCGTCTTTCTGACGTCATCGGCGGCCAACAACAACGCGAGGACGGGCGGCACCACCGGGACCGACTGGAACGGGTACGAGGCGCTGGCGTTGCGTCCCGTGACCTGCACGATCCCCGGCTATGGGAGCAGTACGTGCCACAACTTCAGCGGGACCGGGACCGACCCCACCTACGGTTTCACCCTCGCCAACAACCGTTCCGTCAGCATCGACCTTCAATGGGCCGAGCCGCAGTACGGGGTCACCCAGGACATCGACCTCTTCCTCGTGAACACCGGCACGAACAGTGTCGTCGCGACCAGCCGAGACGTCAATCCGTCGTCAGGAAAGCCCTACGAGTTCATATCCTACCCGAATACCTCCGGGGCTCCCCTGAACCTCGCCGTCATGATCCAACGGTACTCCGGCACCGCGACTCCGAGGCTGAAGCTGATCTTCCCGCTCAATGGGTCCACAGCGGTCAGCAACATCGAGTACGCCACACCGACTGCTCTCGGCGACACGGTCGGTGCCACCATGTTCGGCCACAACGGCGCGGTGAGCGAGCTTTCTGTCGCCGCGAACCCCTACAACGACGGCGCGAACGCTGAGTACTATTCGTCGCATGGGCCGGCGACGTACGTCTTCGGTCCCGTGAACGGCACCACGCCCGCCCCACCGATAAGCCCGGCGTACAAGTGGCCGGACGTCGCCGCTACCGACGGCGCAAGGAACACGTTCTTCGGAGCTCTCACTGGCGGGATCTGGCGGTTCTTCGGCACGTCTCAGGCGGCGCCGCACGCGGCAGGCGTGGCGGCCCTGCTGCGGCACAGGAGCCCGTCGGCGACGCCGAACCAGATCAAGAACGCGCTCACCAGCACGGCGACCGCCATGAACGGCGGGAGCGCGGTGGTCGGCAGCGGCCGGGTGAACGCGGTGGCAGCTCTCAGCACCTTTGGCTGTCCGTCGCCGCGACCGAACATCGGACGGTCGGTCGGCCTGCTGAACGCCGGTCGCCTCCAGGTCAACCTGTCGACCACGGCCGGGCCGTTCACCTCGATCACGACGACAGGGCTGACGAACGCGAGCCTCGAAGTGAACGGTACTCCGCTTGGGCTGAACCAGTCTCGAAGCATCTCAGGCTCTGCGATCTCGGTGTTCGTCCAGCGAGTCGGAGCCGGCGGCGCGTTCACCGCCCGGTTCAACATCTCAGACGCCTGCGGCCCGTACCCGCTCTTCTTCGGGAAGGGCTCGTAGCGGAGGGGCGGCCGATCCGAGTG
Source organism: Chloroflexota bacterium (assembly GCA_046328125.1). Classification (GTDB taxonomy): domain Bacteria; phylum Chloroflexota; class UBA6077; order UBA6077; family JACCZL01; genus JADZEM01. The sequence goes on along the minus strand of JAXLXF010000010.1, from coordinate 54,468 downwards.
CTAGCGGATCGGCCGCCCATCACGTCCCCGGCAAGAGACACGGGGCGTTAGCTTGCGCGGACCACGTTCGGTTGGGTGAGGATGGTCACCGTGGTGGCGGCGAGCATGTCGCCATCTGGCGTGCCGAGCGCGACGACACGGACGCCGGGCTTGACCTCGCCGAACGTAGACGGAACCGGCTTCACGATCTGGGATTCTGGGGTGACGTTAATCGTCTGCTTGTCGCCCCCCAGGTCCACGACGAGCGCTTTGCCATCAAACGAGACGACGTTGGCGTTCGTCATGATGTTGCCGGCCTGCGGGCCGCCCATCGGGAACTGGGACGGCTTCGGCACGATGCCGGGCGGGAAGAGCCGGACGACGATGGCGGTGCCGTCTGGCTTGCCCGTGATGGCGACCAGCACACCGGGCTTCAGATCCTCGTTCGAGCCCTTGCCTTCGATCAGGATGGTCGCATTGTCGGCGACCCGCACTTTCCGGAGGCCGGTCGCGGTCGTCACCGAGAGGTTGCGACCGTCCACGCTGTCGACTTCGCCGTTGACCGTGGGTGAGGCGGCAGCGGCGGGCGACGGCGACGCCGCGGGACTGGCCGAGGGCGACGATGCAGCCGGCGATGCAGCAGCCGACGCGGCCGCCGGGGAGGCGGAGGCAGGAGCGGATGCCGGAGATGCGATGGCAGCGGCAGGTGACGCGGCTGCTGGTGCCGAGGCCGGGACGGTCGGTTTGGCAGCTTCGGTCGGTTTCGCTTCGGTCTTCGGGGCGGCGGTCGGGGCCGGCGCCGAGCCTCCGCAGGCGGCGAGCAGGAGTGCGCCGCCGGTCAGCAGCGCGAGCAGTGCGCCTTGCGCGCGTCGGAGTGCGGTTCCCACCATCCATCTCCTCCATCGGACGGCCCGGCACGTGGGGCGCCCGTCTCGGGGGTGTCGCGGCGCGTCGGGGCACCGCGTGGTGGTGGTGCGGCGGCGCGTCCGCGGGGCACGGCAGCGTCAGGTATGGACGCTGGCAGCCCGAAAGGTGATACGAGGAGGGCGGCCGATCGGATGCGTCAGCCGCGCTGGCCGCGTTGACCGCCGGGCTGCGCGGCCTGGCCGGTGAACAGCGTGACGGTGCGCGCGGTGAGGGTGTCACCTGAGACGGTGCCCGCTGCCTGGACGCGCGCCCCGACGGCGATGTCTCCGAAGGCGGCCTGGACTGGCTTGACGATGTCCGTCTCGGGCAGCACGGTGATGCTGGCCTTGTTGCCGTCATAGTCGAGACTCAGCAGCTTGCCGTCGAACGTCTCGATCTTGGCGTTGGTCATCGTGTTGCCCTGATTGGTGCCGTTCATCGGGAACTGGCCGGTCCGAGGGGTGACGCCGGCCGGGAAGATGCGGATCATCGCGGCGGTGCCATCGGGCTTGCTGGTCACGCCGACCAGGACGCTGGCGACCAGATCGGTGGGGGTGCCCTTGCCCTCGGTCGTGATGGTGGCGTCATCCGGGATCTGGACCTTCCGCCAGCCGGTGTTGGTGGCGACCGTCACGACGCGGCCGTCGATGATGTCCACTTCGCCGTTGACGAACGGGCTGTTCGGATTCGGGGTGCCGGCCGCCTGCGGGCCGCGGAAGCCGCCGCCGGGACCGCCCTGGCCCTGACCCTGTCCGCGTGCCTGTCCTTGCCCCTGACCCTGATCCTGTCCCTGGGCAGCGGTGTTGCCCCCGGCCTGACCCTGGCCCTGGCCGCGACCCTGACCTTGTCCCTGCCCACCACCGCCTGCGCCACCACGGAAGCCGCCACCGGGACCGCCGGCTCCACCCCCGCCACCGCCGCCACCCCCGCCGAAGCCACGGCCACCAGCAGCGGCGGCAGGCGCCGGAGTGGGGGTGGGCGCGGCAGGAGACACGATGCCACACGCCGTCAGCAGGAGTGCGGCGATCATCAGGATGAGTGCGGGGGCGCGAGCGCCGGCGGCTCCGAACATAGATCCCTCCATCGCGGCTGACTCGGGCGGGCGTCGTTGCGGGCCGGTCGCCGGGCCACTGGCAGGATACGCCCGGCGGGGCTGACATGGCACTGAATTTTCCGTCACGATCTGGTCCGGCGGCGGCCCGAGGTCAGGCGGAGGGCAGGTTGCCAGTGGGACGATTCTGGACAGGATCGCCAGGACTGCCAGGATGCGTGGCATGACCTGGCTAGAGCAGATCCAAATGAGAGATTCGGGAATGCCCCGGGCATTCCCGACGACGTGTGCAGGCGAAGTGCTAGGTCTGGTCGGAGAGGCGGACGCGCTCCGGGCGACGGGCGGTGACCAGCCCCGTGTTCAGGCCGAACCAGTGCATCTCGCCGAAGTACCGGCCGTGCTCGATCTTCATGCAGCGGTCCATCACCACGTCAAGGCCGGCGGCTTCGGCCGTCTCGGCGGCCTCAGGCGAGATGACGCCGAACTGCAACCAGAGCGCCTTCGCCCCGATCTGGATCGCTTCCCGGGCGATGGCCGGGGCGGCTGACGGCGCTCTGAACACGTCCACGACGTCTACCGGGAACGGGATGGCAGAAAGTGATGGGTAGGAGGTCTCGCCGAGGATCTCCGAGGCGGTCGGGTTGACGGGGATGACGCGGTACCCTCGATACTGGAGGTACTGGCCCACGAAGAAGCTCGGGCGGAGACGGTTGGGCGAGAGGCCGACCATCGCGATGGTGCGGGCGTAGCCGTAGATCTTGCGGATGACGCGCGGGTCCTGGAAGCGTGGATCGACGGCGGGGATCTCCGGCGGGGCAGCCACGGAGCCGTCTCCTGGCTCCTGACTTCCTTCGTTCCTCAGGACAGGCCTGGCTCCTGACTCCTGGCTCATCGGACGGCCTCCGTTGTGGCGCCAGTCGAACGGGCCACGTCCTGGGAGGCGCGGAGCGCGCGGTCCAAATCCCAGAGGATGTCGTCGATCGACTCCAGCCCGACCGAGATTCGGATCATCTCCGGGCCGATGCCGGCGGCGTCGAGGTCGGCGTCGGACATCTGCTGGTGGGTGGTGCTGGCCGGGTGGATCACCAGTGTCTTGGCGTCGCCGACGTTCGCCAGGTGCGAGACCAGCTCCAGCCGCTCGATGAACGCCTTGCCGGCCGCGCGGCCGCCGGCGACCCCGAAGGTGAAGACGGCGCCAGCGCCCTTCGGGAGGTACTTCTGGGCCAGGCTGTGGTACTGGTTTGCCTTCAGGCCGGGGTAGCGGACCCAGGAGACGGCGTCGTGGGCGTCCAGCATCTCGGCGACAGCCTGGGCGTTCTGGACGTGCCGCTCCATGCGGAGCGGAAGCGTCTCCAGGCCCATCAGCAGGAGGAAGGCGTTGAACGGCGAGAGGCAGGCGCCGACGTCGCGCAAGGTCTCGCAGCGCAGCTTCATCAGGTAGCCGTACGGGCCAAACGTCTCGTGGAAGGCGAGGCCATGGTAGGCCGGCGAGGGGAGCGCGATGGTGTCGAACTTGCCGTTCGACCAGTTGAAGCGGCCACTCTCCACGACGGCGCCGGCGATGGAGGTGCCGTGCCCGCCGATGAACTTGGTGGCCGAGTGGACCACGATATCGGCGCCCCACTCGATGGGCCGGCAGAGGTACGGCGAGCCGAACGTGTTGTCGATGACCAGCGGGATCTCGTGGCGGTGGGCGATCTCGGCGACGGCCTCGATGTCGAGGACGTTGGCGCTCGGGTTGCCGATCGTCTCGCCGTACAAGACCCTCGTTTTTGGGGTGATCGCCTTCTCGTAGTTCTGCGGGTCGTCTGGATCGACGAACGTCACGTCGATGCAGAGCTTCTTGAGGGTGTGCTCGAACTGGGTGAACGTGCCACCGTAGAGCGTTCTGGCGGTGACGATGTGGTCGCCGGGCACGAGCATCGTCATCAGCGACATGAACTGCGCGGCCTGCCCGGAGGCGGTGGCGACGGCGCCAGCTCCACCCTCCAGCGAGGCGATGCGCTCCTCGAAGGCGCCGGTGGTGGGGTTCATGATGCGGGTGTAGATGTTGCCGTACTCCTGGAGCTCGAACAGGTTGGCGGCGTGGTCCGGGCTCTCGAAGACGAACGAGGTGGTCTGGTAGATCGGCATGGCGCGGGCGCCGGTGTACGGGTCTGGCCGCTGGCCGGCGTGGATGGCGCGGGTGTCGAAGCCGAACTGATGCGGCCCGCCGGGAGCGCTGCCGTTGGGGCCGTGCTGGCCGTTCTTGCTGTCGGTGCCATTCTGGTCGGGCATGGTCGGGCTCCCCATTCTGGTACCGGAGACTGTACCTCGAATGGGAAGCCACCCTCACCTCCGCCGTCAGTGGCGGGCGGGGGCGAGTGCTGGGGCGTCGAGGAGGATCAGCGCATCGGCGGCCGGGATGCAATAGACGGCGCCGTCGGCGAGGTCGGTGTCGAGCGAGCGACTGACCAGCACGCCGCCGCCCTCGGCCGCAAGCACACGGGCGTCGCGTTCGCTCACCTGGCGCTGGTACTTGACCTCGACCAGTGCCGGCGCGGCGTTCTCGGGGCGTGGCCCCGCGGGCGCGATGACAAAGTCGAGCTCGCGGCCCATCCCGGTGCGCCAGAAGAAGACTCGATCTCCGAACGCTCGCCTCAGATGAACCGCCAAAACCGATTCGACGACGTGTCCGACCTCGTCGCTCCGCATCATCGTTTCCAGTGCCGAGCGCCATGGATCTGGATCGCTCGTGCCCCACGCTCGAATCAAGTGCCAGAGAAGTGGATCGATCGGATGGATCTTTCGTGGCGAGCGAAATGCCGGCGCGGGCCGGGTCAGGCTGGTCGTTCGATAGGTAATCAGCGCGGTGTATGTCTCGATCATGTGGTCGAGATAGAGACGCGCTGTGTCCTTCGAGCCAATATCTGTGTCAGCTGCAATACCTCGGTAGTCGAATTCCTGCCCGAGGTGAGTCGCCAGCCAGTCGATCAGCTCACGCAGATACGTTTCACGGAGGCCAGCGCGGTTCAACTCGCCGGAGATCGATTCACGATGTGTCTGAAACGTCTCAGGCGATGTCGCGCCGACGCGCGCCACATCGTTGAGCGCTGACAGAAATCCTCCGACGAGCAGATAGCGCTCAAAGAGGGGCTCGAGGCGTGCCCGTATCAGCGTCCGATCGCGGTAGCTGGGCCTGAGCGTGTCTGGCGTGAACGTCGAGACGGTCTCTGGCAGCGATGTTGCTGGCAAGACAACCTGCACGTATTCGCGGAAGCTCAGGGGCTGCAACTCCAGATCGAGCTCTCGACCACCCCCTCGACGGCCGGGCATGCGCTCGCCACCCTTGCGGAGATCCGTGGAGTGGCTGCCGGTCGCGATCAGCGTGACTCCGCGCAGTTCGTCGTTGTCCACCAGACCTCGGATGGCGCCAGCCCATCCATCGATCCGTGTCACCTCATCGAGAAAGATCGCCAGCCGTTCTGGCTCGACGGATGAGGACGCCACCCGTTGGGCATCAAGGTACTCTCGAAGGGACGCAATGAGCTCACGTGGCGTCGCAAGCCCGGCAAGCTCGATGTCCAGGTAGAGGACGCGGCGTGCTGTCCAGCCGGTCGAGATCAGTTGAGCGATCTGTCGCTTCAGAACCGTCGACTTGCCGACCTGTCGTGGGCCGCGCAGCGTGTAAATCGAGTCGCGCTCGAATTGAAACGGCAGGGACGGCTCCCATCGAAGTGTTGCCTCACGCAATCTCCGCAGGTGGCGATCACGCTCGACCTCCGTGGGATCTTCCCACCATCGGTTCTGCCGCGAGAATTGATCGAGCATGAGACAAGGGTAAGCGATCAGGGGCGAAAATGGCTAGTGTCACATGAGAAATCCCCATAAACTGGCTAGGTTAACTAGCCAGTTTATGGGGATGTATGACGACAGATCGGCCTAACGCAAAGGTGAGCTTGTTGGAACCCCGCTCACCGGACGTCTGTTGCTACTTGATCTCGTAGTCGACGTTGACCTTGGTGCCCTTCGAGACGGCGAGGTAGAGCGGGCAGTTCTCCTTCCAGACCTGCGTGTAGCTGGCGGCCTGGTCGTCGTTGACGCCGGTGTAGGTGAAGTGGACGTCGATCTGCGCGAACCCTGGCCAGCTCTCGTCGGTCCGGATCGCGTCCACCGAGACGTGGAGCGTGCCGAACGGCAGCTTGTTGCGGACCGTGTGCAGCTCGACCAGGCTGACCGCGCACGACGCAATGCCCGACATGAACGACTCACCGGTCGAGACGGCCTCGTGCGGGCCGGACGGCGAGTCGATGACCCAGTGGTTGGTGCGAGCCGAGTTCAACGTCCGGCCCGGGACGTCGGTCGTCTTCGACGCGACGGAGTAGCGGCCTCGAATCTCCGGCATGGTGGTCAGGCCTCCTCTTCAGTGTAGGAGACAGAATACAGGAGACAGGAGTCAGGAGGCAGCGGAACGGGAGCGGAGGCGGGCCAGGAACGGCCGAATCAGGCTGGTCTGGCGGCCCTCCTCCAGCAGGAACGCGTCGTGGCCGTAGCTGGAGCGCAGGTTTCGGTAGGTCACCTCGCGGCCGGCCTCCTGGAGGGCCGAGACGATCCGCTGGGACTCGTGGGGCGGGTAGAGCCAGTCCGAGCTGAAGGAGAGCGTCAGGAAGCTGGCCCGCGCTCGCTCGAAGGCACGCGCCAGCGAGCCGTCGCCGAACGCCAGCGCCAGGTCGACCTCGTCGATGGCGCGGCTGATGGCGACATAGGCGTTAGCGTCGAACCGGTCCACGAACCGCTGGCCCTGATAGTGGAGGTAGCTCTCGACCTCGAACGGGCCGGCCCGCTCGTCTCCGAGCGCGGCCGTCGCGGGCTCCGATTCGAGCCGACCCAGGGCGGTCTCGTGGGCAGCCGTTCGGCGCTGACGACCGAACTTCGCCGTCATCGACTGCTCGCTCAGGTAGGTGACGTGCCCGATCATCCGGGCGACGGCCAGCCCGCGTTCTGGCTGAGGCCCGCCGTAGTAGTCGCCACCGTGCCAGTTCGGGTCGGCGGCGATCGCCTGCCGCCCGATCTCGTTCCAGGCGATCCCCTGGGCGCTGAGGCTGGCGCAGGTGGCGATGGCGACGCAGCCCTGCACCAGCTCGGGATAGGCGACCGTCCACTGGAGCGCCTGGTTGCCGCCGAGCGAGCCGCCGGCCACCGCCAGCAGCCGCTCGACGCCGAGGTGGCGCAGGAGCTCGCGTTGGGCGTTGACCATGTCGCCGACGGTGACCAGCGGAAAGCGCGAGCCGTACGGACGGCCGGTGCGCGGGTCCGTCGAGGCCGGCCCGGTCGAGCCACGGCAACTCCCGATCACGTTGGAGCAGATCACGAAGTACTTGCGGGTGTCGAACGCCTTGCCGGGGCCGATCATGCCGTCCCACCAGCCGAGGCCGCCTCGGTGGACGATGCCCTTGTCGTCGGCGCCCATGCCGTCCACGGCGCTCGGCGCGTCCGGATCGGCGCTCCAGCCGGCGGCGTGGGCGTCTCCGGAGAGGGCGTGGCAGGCCAAGATCGCGTTGCCGCCGTCTGGCGCGAGCTCGCCGTACGTCTCGTAGGCGAGCGTCACCGACTCCAACCGGCCGCCCCGTTCGAGCATGAACGGGTGGTCAGGGGAGGCGAAGGTGACGTAACGCGTCTGAACCAGACCGGCCGTTCCGGCGTCGGCCGGGAGCGGTCGGCGGGTGCGGCGGCGCGGTCGCTCGACGGTGGCGATGGGCGGGCTCCCCCTGCGCGGACAGAATCGTTCGAGAGGGAGTCTATGTGGTTGGCCCAACAGCCGACAATACCGACAATGACAGGCCGATTGTTCCTTGCGGCACATCCGCGCCCTTCATCCTCGATCGGACGCCATCCGCTGTACGACGCGCCAAGATTGACATATCATGAGGGCCATGTACGGTCGCGGTGAGGCGAGATGGATCCGCTCGAAGGTCGCACTCTAGGCTCCTATCTCCTGGAGAAACGAATGGGTGGCGGCGGGATGGGTAGCGTCTACCGAGCCCGGCACGTTCGACTGGAGCAGGTTCGCGCTGTCAAGGTGATGTCCCTTCAGTTCGTGAACGACGACTCGTTCGTCCGTCTCTTCTACCGTGAGGCACGGCTCGCAGCGGGACTCCATCACCCAAACATCGTGCAGATCCACGACGTGGCAGATCATGATGGCCAGCCGTACATCGTCATGGAGTTGCTCGAAGGCCGGTCGCTCCGCGATGTCATCTACCACGAACAACCGGTGTCGCTCGATCGAGTCGTCCACCTCGTGCGGCAGCTCGCGTCGGCGCTCGACCACGCACATGAGAATGGCATCGCTCATCGGGACATCAAGCCAGCCAACGTGTTCGTGTCCCCAAACGACGTCGTGACGCTCGTGGACTTCGGGATCGCCCGCGCCGCTGATGCGACGCGCATGACTGTGACGTATAGCATCGGCACCCCTGAGTACATGGCGCCTGAACGGTTCGACGAACGCCTCGCCCGCCCGGGTGCGACCGATCATGAGCTCGGCATGGACGCGGACCTCTATGCGCTCGGTGTCGTGGCCTATGAATTGATCGCGGGGCGACCGCCATTTCGGGGTCGGACGCGCGAAGCGATCATCTTCGAGCGCGTCCAGCACGATCCCGAACCGCTCCGTCCGTCTCGTCCAGAGGTGACTGACGACATCGAGAGTGTTGTACTTCGGCAGCTCTCCAAGCTTCCCACGAGCAGATTTTCGACGTCGTCAGCGTTCGCGACCGCCCTCGCCGATGCGGTGCGGATCGACTCGCTGCTGGCTGAGGCTCGTGAAGCCATCACGTCTGACCGACTCGATGATGCGGAACGATTGCAGTCCGATGTGGTGACGACCGGCCTGCGTCCACGAGTCGCAGATGCGCTGCACCATGCGATTACAGCTCGTCGTGCAGTCCAGGAACGACGCACGCACGTCGTCGGCCTGCTCGACCGTGGAGACTGGCGCGCCGCCCGCGAAGCGCTCCGCAGCTTGGAGCAGGCTGGACTCTCAGACTTCGCGGCGCTCATCGAGCGAGCCGACGCACTGCGGACGGCCGAAGCTTTCCGTGTAGAGGCGGAGCGACAGGTGTTTGCTGAGGCGATTGCCGCGCAGCAACGGCAAGATGATGCGTGGCGCCCGCCGGGCGACGAACGGCAGGCAGAATCTAAGACGTCGGCGGTGAAACAGTCCGAAGCTCAGGCCGATCCATCGCGTTCGCAAGGCCTCATGGCTGTCGAGCGCATGTTAGCCAAGGGGAGCTGGCGATCGGCAGAAATCACGCTACAGCGTATGGCTGAACGCGGCGAGGCTGGTCTCGACGATTTGGTGCGGCAGGTCGATGCACAGCGGCGAGTTGAGTTGGAGGCTAGAGCGCACCAGGCTGACCAGATTGATAACCAGCCAGGCGGGTCATATTCCAGCAGCTATGGAGCTGAACCCCGCGTTTCGTCCTCATTCCAGGTATCGACTGTAGCATCATCACGACAGCCACACGAAACCGCACAGTCTGACGTCCGGATACGTCGGGTTCCACCAGATCCAGGCGATGCCAACGCCTCATCCAGAATCCAGCGCCAGTTCAGGCCAACCTCGGAGCTCGTCCAGGAAGCCTCACGAGCTTCGGGCTCACGCTGGTTCTGGCCGATCCTGATTTGTCTGGTCGTCGTGGTCAACGTATGGTTCATAGCTATTGCGGTTTCGCAGGTGATGCATCAACGATAGGCGCGGTCTGCAGGACTGCAGGACTCACGGCTGGCGACGCCCCCGACCGCGCCGCCATAATGCCGGCGATGCTTCGATCCCTGCTGTTCGTGCCGGGCCACCGGGCTCGCTTCTACGAGAAGCTGGCCGAGTTTCGCCCGGACGCCGTCATCGTGGACCTCGAAGACGCCGTCCCGCCCGCCGAGAAGCCGCTCGCCCGCTCGATGGTCCACGAGCGCCTCGGCACGCCGCTGCTGGCCGGCTTGCAGGTGTTCGTCCGCGTCAACGCCGTGGACACGCCGTACTTTCGGGACGACGTGCGTGGCGTGGTCGCGACGGGGCTGGACGGCATCTTCCTGCCGAAGGCGTCCACCGCCGAGCAGCTCCACGAAGCGAACATGCTGCTCGCCCAGGCGGAGCTGCGGGTCGGAGTGCCGATGGGCGCCGTCCGCATCGTGCCGATCGTCGAGTCGGTGCGAGGCGCGCTGAACGCCCGCGACCTGGCGACGGCCGCGCCGCGCGTGATGGCGCTCGCCTTCGGCGCCGAGGACTTCAGCCTCGATCTGGGGGTGGAGCGTTCGCGGGACGGCATCGAGACCCTCTACCCGCGTGCCCAGGTGGCGCTCGCAGCCCACGACGGCGGCAAGCTCGCCATCGACACGCCCTGGACCGCCATCGACGATCCGGACGGCCTGCTCCGCGAGACCCGTCAGGGCCGCCAGCTGGGCTACGTCGCCAAGCAGGCCATCCACCCGTCGCAGATCGCCTCGATCCATCAGGTCTTCACCCCGACCGCCGACGAGGTCGCCTGGGCGAAACGGGTGATCGAGGCGTACGACGAGGCGATCGGGCGAGGGACCGGCGCCATCAACCTGGACGGCAAGTTGATCGACGTGCCGATGGTGGCGCGCGCCCGCCGGGTGCTGGAGCAGGCCGGCGAACCGGCCCGCTGACACGAGCTCAGCGCCGCGCCTGGCCTGAAAGCGCCGGCTTGACGACCGGTCGCCGCCGCGCCATCAGCCGATCCCAGACGAGCAGCTTCAGGCCGGCAATGACGACCGCCGCGATGCTGGTGAGCCCGAACGTCCACTTCACTATCGTGAACAGGCTCGCAAGGGGCGCCAGCGGCAGCGTGCCCGGGAACCCGAGCAAGAGGATCGCCAGCGTCACGTTCTCGGCGTAGTCGAACGCCAGGCCGGCATACGGCAGCAGCGCGATGCGTCGCAGGCCGGCTTGGTTCGGGAAAGCGCGCGGGATGAACCGGGCCAGCAGCAGGCTCAACAACGAGCAGTAGAGGGCCGGAAAGATCCCGTCCACGGTCAGCTCGCTGATCGCGTAGAGCTGGCGCCCCTGCATCCCGATCCCCGTCGCGATCTCGGACACGGTCTCCGTCGTGTACCCGAATTTGACGTCCAGGATCGGCCGCGCGATCCCTGACAGGTCACGCAAGCACGCCGTCCGCAGGGGGAAGATGAACAGCGTGAACGCCAACACGGCCAGCCCCAGGGTCACCAGCGTCCTGGTCGTCGCCCTCGCTTCGAGAACAGCCACCGCACCGCGTCGCTCGACTGATGTCGCCACAATCCAGACTCCTCCCGGGTACGTGCTCCTTACCGTCAGGGTACCGAGCAGGCAGCACGAGGTGGAGCCGGGCGGCACACAATGCGCGTGTGGCCTGGGTAACAGCAGCGCGCCAGGGGGAGACAGAGCGCGCCGCCGCTCCTATCCATCACAGGAGCGGCGGCGCGTCGAGCCGGGTGCGAGCGTGTGGGCGTGCTAGACGCCGTGCGCCGCCGTCTTCGAGCGGGTGTTGTCCAGCACGAAGTAGCTCTTGCAGGCCAGGTCCAGCAGCTCCGGCGTCATCCGAGGCGGCTGCCCGACGTACTTCGCAATGGCGATCAGCTGGTTCACCAGGTCTCTCGGCTGCACCATGCGGAACGGGCGGTCGTGTGGCAGCCACCAGGTGTTCACCAGCCAGGAGAACACGTCCATGTCGAACGGTACCCGCCGGGCCGCGCAGACCGCCCGGAACACCTCCTCGAACTGCCCCACGTCAGGGTCGTTGACGGGGATCCGGAAGCGCACGCGCCGCTGGAACGCTTCGTCCGTCAGGTCGGCCGGATTCAGGTTCGTGGAGAACATCAGCAGCTGGTCGAACGGGATCTCCAGCTTCTTGCCCGTCATCAGCGTCAGGTAGTCGATGCGGCGCTCCAGCGGCACGATCCACCGGTTCAGCAGGTCGACCGGCCGGACCAGCTGGCGGCCGAAGTCGTCGATCAGGAAGGTGCCGCCGTTCGCCTTCATCTGGAGCGGCGCCTCGTAGAACTTGCCGACGTCGTTCCAGATCAGGTCGAGTGAGGCGAGGGTGAGCTCACCACCGGTGATGACGACGGGCCGCTTGATGCGCACCCAGCGGTTGTCGTACTTGCGCGATTCGCCGTCGTCGACCAGGCGATGGTTCAGCTCGTCGAACAGCATGATGGTCGAGCCGTCCACGTCGATCGCCTGCGGGATGAAGATCGCCCCGCCGATCATCTCGGTGATGCGCTCGGCCACGGCGGTCTTCCCGTTGCCCGGAGCGCCGTACAGGAAGATCGAGGTCGCCGCGTTGACGGCGGGTCCGATCCGATCCAGGAACTCCTCGCTGATGACGAGGTCGGAGAACGCCGCCCGAAGCGCATCGCGGCGGATCACCAGATCGCCGATCGTCTGGGCGGTCACGGACGCGATGTACTTCTCCAGCGGGACCGGCAGCGGGCCGCGATACCACGATCGCCGCAGCGCCTCGTCGGCGCGCTCGCGGCCCTTTGGCGCCAGGGCGTACCGGTAGCCGGACTCCACCAGCGTCTTCTGGCCGACGATCTCGAAGATGTGATCGCGTACCATCTCGCGGATGATCGGCTGGATCGCGATGTACGGCACGCCGCACTTCGACGCCAGCTCCGACCCGGTGGCATGCTGGCTGAAATAGAGCAGCCGAATCACGTGATCCTCGACCAGCGGCACGATCAAACCGGTCTCTTCCAGAGACTGCGGCGGCTCAGGCCAGAAACTGGTTGCCTCGATCGGGCTGGCTTGCGGCAGAGGCTGCGGATTTGTCGGCGGCGCGATGGTGTTCGTGCCGGGCTGGAAGGACAGAGCCATGTTGGCGAGCGCTCCCCGTCGCGTCCAGCCGGCAGGGGCTGGCGCAGTCATCTCCACAGAGAACAACGTCGCCGGAGGCACGAGAGAGACGCGTGTCGTCTCGATTGCGCGTCAGTGCGAGGCGCTTTGTCGGATCAACGTGACTTCATCGCACCAGATGACGGCCCCGGGCGGCGCCCCTGGGCCGAACCCGACCGCCACCCACAAGCTGTCACCCGAGGCGTCTGGCTGAGCGTCCAGCGATACCGTCTGCCACTGGGCCGCCTCGTCGGACGAGACGGTCCGCTCGCTCAGCACCTGGAGGTTGCTGCTCCGTACCTGGACGGCCACGGTGCCGACGCCCAGCCCCTCGGCCCGCAAGCGGACCGTGACGAGATAGTGGCTGGCAGGGTCTAGCGCCTCCACTTCCTGGGTGAGCAACCGGCTCTCGGGAGCCACCTGCACGAGCTTCGTCTGGCCCCCCTCGATGGTCGGCACCTCGTTCAGGAGCGTGTCCAGCGTGAGGTGGTCGGACCAGTTCGGCGTCCGGTACGCCCACGAGCCGTCGCGGTCGAACGACCCGTTCAGCAGGAGGTTCGGCGGTGCACCACCCGCCACCGCGCGCGCTTCCGCCAGCGTGTGGGCCAGCCACGGGTCTTTCGGGAGCGCCGCGACCGCCTCTTCGAGCGGAGGGATCGCCTCGCTGGCCCGCCCGAGCCGGATCAGGCTCTCACCCATCACGCCGAGCATCGGCGCCCGCTCGGAGCGCTTGATCTCGGCGGCGCGGACGGCGGCAGTTTCTGGCAGGCGCTCGGAAGGCGGCGCAAACTGGCCTGACGGGTCGATCTTCGAGAGCCCCGTGCGGACCGTCTCGACGGCCTCCGCGTACTTTCCGCGCTCGGCCTGGGCGCGCGCCAGCCAGAGCCAGCTGTCCGGGTCGTACGGGAGGTCGGCGGCCGGGCGAATCAGGAGCGGCTCGGCCTGACTCGGAACGCCGGCCGCCAGCCAGACCATGCCGTACTCGAACGACAGCTCCGGCGGGGCGGAGATCTGCTCGGCGCGCCGGAGCTGGCCGCTCGCGTCCCCGAGCCGGCCAGCATCGCGCAGCACCCGCGCGGCCTGGAGCCGCGCTCCCAGCTCGGTCGGCGAGCCGGCCGCCATCAACGGCCCAAGTGCCTCGATCGTCTCGTCGTCCGACTTCTTCGCCTCGCTGGCGGCCCGCGCGATCCCTTCGTACGCGCCCCGGCTACGCGGATCGACGCGCGCCGTCGCCACGAACGCGTTGACGGCCTGCTCGAAGTTGCGCACCCGGATCAGTCGGTTCCCGAGCTGGATCAGCTGCGGCGCCGCCTCGGCGGCCTGCCAGGCGCGGATCGCCTCGCTCCAGGCGCTCACCGCCACGTACGCCCGCCCGAGCTGGAACAGGTCCGCCTTCGAGGTGGTGGGCGTCAGTGCCTTCGCACGGTCGGCCACGCTCCGTGCGCGGCGGGCGTCGTCGGTGGTCGCCAGGGCCAGGGCCAGGTTGCGCTGGATGGTCAGGTCGTCAGGGTCGAAGCTGGCGGCCATTCTGAGCAGAGTGCTGGCGCGGTCCAGCGCGACGGCGCGGTCGTCTCGGCGGATCGTCTCCGAGAGTGAGCCGCGATTCAGGTCGGCGGTCCCGGCGTTGAGCAAGAGGCGTGCGACGGCCTTGTTCCCGAGCCCGCTCACGGCGAGTCCGGCGACGAGCACGACGAGAACGGCGCCGACAGTGAGAGCCAGACCCAGTCGGCGGCGCACGCCGTCGGGGGGGGGGCGGTATTACCCCCCGCGGCTCTTGGTGCAGGGTGGGGGGGGGGTTCTAACCCCCCCCCGCCCCGGGGGGGGGGGGCGGCCGCCTCCCCCGCGGCGGGGCGTGGGTGTTGGGGGGCGGCGCGCACCCCCCCCCCCCCGCTCGCGTCGTCGCAGCCAATAGCCCGACCGCCGCCAGCACAAGCGCCCCGCCAAGGGTCGAGAGCAGCACGATCTCGGTCAGGCCAGTGGTGAGCATCGCCATCGCCATCCCGAAGCCGGCCAGCCGCCCGGCCGTCGTCCAGCGGCTCTCGTCGCGGCCGGCGCCACCCACCCGCCAGCCGGCCCAGAGCGTCGCCAGCCCCAGCCCGAGCAGCCCGAGCAGCCCGAAGACGCCGTACTCCAGCAGCCCCTGGAGGTAGATGTTGTGGGCGTGGCTAAAGGGGGGGTACGACGGCTGGAAATAGGCGCGGTACACCAGCTGGACCGACTCCAGCCCCAGGCCCGCGCCGGTGAACGGCACCTCGCGCGCCAGGTAGACGCTGTTCTCCCAGAACCAGAATCGTTGAGCGAGGGTCTTCAGGCTCAGTCCCCGATCCACCGGGCCAAACGCAAGCACCAGCAGCCCCAGCACCACGACAATCGGCACCAGCGGCAGCAACCGACGCCGCCAGACGGTTGCCATCGCACCGAGCGTGAGCGTACCGGCCAGCATCGCGCCGCGATTGTCAGCGACCAGCAGCACGACCAGGAAGAACGGCACGCTCAGTGCGACCAGTACGCGGCCACGGATGCCCCGCAGTCCTACCAGCGCGGCCGTCGCCAGAGCCAGCCCGACGTCGGCCAGCGCGCCCACGCCGGAGGCGCGGAAACGGTAGCGCTGGAGCAGCCAGTCCTGGTCGGAGAACCAGTCACCCAGGCGCCAGCGGTCGATGGCGGACACGGCGGCGGCCAGCGGCGGCACCCGCTCCAGGAGCAGGAAAGGGCCAACCAGCACGAGCAAGAGGACGCTGCTCGCGACGGCGGCCACCAGCAGGCCGAGCACCAGGCGCCGGAGGGCACGTTCACCGCCGGCGTGCTCCCGCAACGCGGCGAACAGCAGAAAGCCGGCCAGCAGCCCAGTCAGGCGGATGAAGGCGCCATCCCGGCTCAGGCTGGCGTAGCCGCCCAGCAACGCCCCGACGGTCAACAACAACAGTGGCAGGTCGAACGGCGTGGCGCGCCACAGGCGACCGGTCGTCAGCAGGCGACCGAGCGAGGGCAGCACGCCGACCAGCGCCGCCGGCCAGACGAGCAGGTTCGGCGCACAGAGCAAGATCAGCGCGGCAAGCGGTGCGACCCACGGCTCGGCGACGACGGCCCGTGTGAGGGCGGCTCGGAGCGGGCCGGACGTGTCGGCCGTCCTAGCGCCGGGTGGATCAACTGAGGCGGGGGCCGGCTCGGTAGCGCCGACCGCGCCTGTGGCGCCTGCTGCGACGGGTACGTCGCTGGCACCGGTATCCGGCCGCCCGAAGAACCGCCAGGGGTACGTTCTCACGCCGGCGTGGCTCCTGCCGTGCCGTGCCCGACTTTGACGAGCTCGTCGAGCGCCGCGACCTCGGCCTCCAGCTGCATCAGCCACTCCAGCCGTAGCGGCGCCAGGGCCGTCGCGGCCAGGATCTTCAGATCTAGCCACAATGACTGCCGCAGGACGTACGCCCGGTCGATCGCCAGCTTGGCCGGCATCACCTGCTCCACGTAGACGCGCTCCCAGTCGTCGCCCACCAGCAGGCGCTCCTCGTCGCGATACAGGAGCGCGGCCAGACTGGTAATACCCGGGCGCATCGAGAGGACCGCGCGGTCCTCCGTCGTGTATAGCTCGACGTACTGCGGATCCTCGGGCCGTGGCCCGACCAGGCTCATGTCGCCAGTCAGGACGTTCCAGAGCTGCGGCAGCTCGTCCAGGCGACTGGGGCGCAGCAACCGACCCACGCGCGTGATCCGGCTGTCGCCGTAAGTCGTGATCTTCGTGCCGTGCGTCTGGCGGCGCGCCTGCATCGTCCGGAACTTGTACATCGTGAACGGCCGGCCGAAACGGCCGGATCGCGTGGCGCGGTAGAGCACCGGTCCTGGCGAGTCGAGACGGATCGCCGCCGCGATCAGGCCGTAGAGCGGGCTGAACGCGATCGTGCCCAGTGCCGCCACCAGCACGTCGAACAGGCGCTTCAGCATCGTGCCACCATGCTCCCCCTCGCCCCTTGAGGGAGAGGGGGTCGGGGGGTGAGGGGTGCTTGCACTTCCATCGGCTCAGCGCCGGTAGTGGCGCACCACTTTCTGAACCGCCGCGATCACGTCGTCTACGTCCTGGTCGGACATGCCGGGGAAGATCGGCAGCGAGATGACCCGCCGATACTCGTGGTACGCCACCTGGAACGACTCCGGCGTGTACCCGTACCGCTCCCGATAGGACGGGTGCAGGTGCAGCGGGATGAAGTGGACGCTAGTCCCGACGTTCTCGGCGCCCAGCGCCTTGATGACCTCGGCGCGGTCCACCGTCAGCCGGTCCAGGTTGAGCTTCAGCATGTAGAGGTGCCAGGACGACTCGACGTAGTCCGGCGCGAACGGCACCTCGACCTCGGGCATTGGCTCGAACGCCGCGTGGTAGCGTTTCACGATGGCGAGCCGCTCGGCCAGAAAGCGGTCCTGCTTGGTCAACTGCCGCAGCCCGAGCGCGGCGGCCACGTCGGTGATGTTGTACTTGAAGCCCGGCGCCACCACCTCGTAGAACCACGAGCCCTCGGAGGTGTGGCGCTTCCAGGCGTCGCGGCTCATGCCGTGCAGGCTCATCACCTGGGCGCGCTCGGCCCACTCGGCATTGTCGGTCACCAGCATCCCGCCCTCGCCGGTCGCGAGCGGCTTGGTGACGTAGAAGCTGAACGCCGTCAGGTCGCCGAGAGTGCCGACCATCTCGTCCTTGTAGCGGGACGGCAGCGCGTGCGCGGAGTCCGCGACGATCCTGACGCTGTGCTTGCTGGCGATCTCGCGCAGCTCGTCGTAGTCGCACGGCACGCCCGCGAGATCGACCGGCATGATCGCCTTCGTCTTCTCGGTGACGGCGGCCTCGACGGCGGCGGGGTCCAGGTTCATCGTCTTCGGGTCCACGTCCACGATGACCGGCGTCGCCCCGAAGTACATCACGACCTCGGCGGTGGCGGTGAACGTGTAGGCCGGCACGATCACCTCGTCGCCCGGCCGCAGCCCGATGGCGTCGAGGGCCAGGTGCATCGCCGCCGTCGCCGAGTTGACGGCCACCGCGTGCTTCGCCCCGACGTACGCTGCAAACTCCTGCTCGAACCGCTTGGCGCGCGGCCCAGTCGTCAGCCAGCCGCCCCGAAGCGTGTCCACCACCTCGGCGATCTCGTCGTCCTCGATCCGAGGCTTGTGGAAAGGCAGCCAGGTGGCGCGGATCGGCTCGCCGCCGTCAAGCGCCAGACGTTCCGCGACCATCGTACCTCCAGCCCCTAGCGTGGCTTGCGGAGCAGTACCAGCTCGTGGGTCCGCAGGAGCGGCACCAGCTCCAGCAGCTCGCAGAGCAGCCAGCTTCGGCCAGCCAGCGCCCGCGCGAGCGGCGGCACCAGCGTCACCCGGCGCGCGTCCACGGTGAACCCGGGAAAGAGGCTCCTGAGCTCGGCGACGCGAATCGGCCGCGTGTTTCGCCGATCTCGTGCCACACGGAAGTCGTAGGATACCACGCACCCGCCGGGCCGGAGCACGCGCGCCATCTCCCGAGCGACCGCCTGCCGCATCTCGGGTTGAAGGATCGAGGAGAAGACGGTCAGCTGGAACGCCAGGTCGAAGCTCGCATCCTCGAAGGGCAGTGCGCTGGCGTCCGCCTGCCGGACGTCCAGGCACGGCTCGATCCGCTTCGCCGCCGCGACACGGGTCTCCTGGAGCTCGACGCCGGCCAGATCTGTCGGGTCGGCGCCCCAGCTGACGAGGCGTCGCAGAAAGCTGCCGTCCCCGCACCCCACGTCCAGGATGCGCTGCTCCTTCAGGTCAGTCAGCCCATGCCGCGCGAGCGCTGCCAACATCTCCCGCTCGACGTGCTGCTTCTCGAACAGGTTGCCGCGCTGGAACATCGAGTAGCGCGCAGCAAAGCCGGCCGCCTCGCGCTGCTGGTAGTAGCTCGCGATCCGCTCGCGCTCGTCGGATGCAGCCCCACGGCCGGGGGGCACACCGGGGCCGGGGGGCGCGACGGGGCCGGGAGGCGCGACGGGGCCGGGGGGCGCAACAGGGCCGGGGGGCGCGACGGGGCCGGGAGGCGCGACGGGGCCGGGAGGCGCGACGGGGCCGGGAGGCGACGACGCCGAGGGCGACGGGGCCGGGAGGCGCGACGGGGCGGGGGCGCAATGAATTGCGCCCCTACCAGGACGGACCTAGTACGGGCGCAATTCATTGCGCCCCCGCTCATCTCCCCCTCTTCCGCTTGCGGGAGAGGGGGCTGGGGGGTGAGGGGCGTTTCTTCTTTCACCGCCGGTACCGCTCGACGTTCGCGGCGTGCTCGGTGTCCGTCTTGGCGAAGACGTGGCCGCCGTCGCCCTTCGCCACGAAGAACAGGTACTCCGTCTGGGCCGGGTTCGCCACGGCCTCCAGCGCCGCCAGACCAGGGCTACAGATCGGCCCCGGCGGCAAGCCGCGCTGCACGTAGGTGTTGTACGGGGAGGTCGAGCGGAGGTCGTCGCGGGTCAGCTCGCGCTTCCAGTAACCGAAGCCAGCCGCCTGGGTCAGGTCCGCGTTGGCGACGGCGAACTGGACGGTGGGGTCGGCCTGGAGCGGCATGTCCCGCCGCAAGCGGTTCAGGTAGACGCTGGCGATGACCGGCTGCTCGGCCGGGATCTGGGCCTCGCGCTCGACAATCGAGGCGAGCGTGACGCCCTGATGGAGCGTCAAGCCCTGCTTCGTGAACTGCTGTCGCATGGCGGGCGTCACCGACGTGTCGAACTGCTTCGCCATCATCTCGACCAGCGTCCTGGCCGTGGCGCCCTTCGCAACTTCGTACGTCTCGGGGAAGAGGTACCCCTCCAGCGAGGCGCCCTGTGGGGGCGGCTCGGCCAGCGGCAGGCCGGCCCCCGCGCCGCCGCGCACCAGCCCTAGCACCTCGTCCGCCCGCGCGATGCCGATCTCCTCGGCCTTCTGGGCGGCCTGTTCGGCGCGCCAGCCCTCTGGGATCGTGATGGCGATGCCGGTCCGGCTCGCCCCGCGCGAGAGCACCACGATGATCTCGCTGGTCGTCATCGCCTTGCTGAGCGTGTAGTCGCCAGACTCGATCTTGTTGCTGACGCCTCTCGCTTCGACCAGGGTCCGGAACGTCAACGGCGAGCGGATCAGCCCCGCCGCCATCAGGTCGTCGCCGATCTGGACCGCCGAGCGGCCGGGCGGCACCGTGAACTTGACCGGCGTCGAGTCGTCGCTGATGGGCGTGTCCAGCTGGCTGATGCTGCCCTTGACCACTCCTGGCAGGCCACCGATGCCGCCGAACAGGCTGTAGGCGAACAGACCCGCACCGGCGATCAGGGCGACGGCGACCAGGGCGATGACGATCTTGGCGGCCGCCGCGAGTCCAGGTACTCCTGAAGGATCACCGCCGCCGCCACGGCGTCCACGTGAACCACCGCCTGACCCGCCCGCCCGCGGCGGCCAGCGGACGGCCTGCTGCTGGCCCGGCCGCGACCAGTCGCGGCCAGCCGGTCCCTCGCTTCCGCCGTCGAGTACGTTTCGTCCCATGTCCTCACCGGTAGGTCGAGAGCGTCTCGCAGCTCCTCGACGAACCGCTCAACCCGCCGAGCCTGTGGCCCGACCTCGCCGCGCAAGGTGCGCGGGAACCCGACGACGATCTCCACCACGCCGTGCTCGCGCACCAGCGCGAGGATGGCCTGCACGCGGTCTGGCGCGCGGCGCTGGAGGATACAGAGCGGGCTGGCGAGAATGCCAAGCTCGTCGCTCAACGCGACGCCGACGCGCCGCTCTCCAGGGTCGAGCGCCAGGACACGTCCTGCTCGGGGCTCTTCCACCTCACTTCGGGGCCTGGACGGTCACCTCGACCCGGTACGCACGGAGCGCCCAGTCTGGTGTGAGCTCGATCTTCTGAACCCCGCTCAGGCCGTCCACCCGAGACAGCACGTTTCGGGCCTCGGCCGGGCTCTTCCAGCGGAGCTGGCCCACCAGCTCGTCGCCGTTGACCTGGCGCACGAGGTCGGCCTTGGAGCGGGTCCGGATCCGGACCTTGTTGTCGTCCACGCCGAGCACTTCCGGCGTCCCGACGCCCAGCTGGCTGATCGGCAGGTCGAAGCCGGGACCGGCGATCGCCAGGAACGTCTTCTGGACCAGTCCGTTGAAGTCGGCGTTCACGAACACGACCGCGCTCGCCACCACCGCGAATCGGCCGTTTACCTGGTCGGCCTCGGAGTCTACGGCCGGCTCGAACGCCTCACCCTCGGGGCGCAGGCGCACGCTCTGCTGGACCAGGGAGCGGTCGCCGCCGGCGCGTGCGTACAGCTCGGCGAGCGCCTGCTCGCGCGCGCGGTTCTGGAGCTGCTCCTTCAGTTTCGCCACGTCGTCGGCGGTGACCACCTTGCCATCACGGTCCGAGCCGCCTTGAATGGCGCCGTCGTTGCGGGGCTGGATGCCGGCCAGGGCCGGGTTCTCGAAGCGAACGATGGCGCGCGGCCCGACGTTGCTGCCGATGCCCGCGTCCACCGCCGTGATCCCGACGCGAATGGCGCCCAGGCTGAGCGGTGGCACCTGGACGTCCTGGTCCGTGGCGAATTTCAGGTTGTTGTTGGAGAGCAGGATCGAGCCGCGCGGGATGCTGACGTTCTGGTTCACCTGACTGATGAACATGACCTCGCCGCGCGCCTTGTCGCGGCCCAGCTTCTTGCCGCCGCTGGCCGGCATCGAGCCGACCACCTCGACGCGCTGCTGGAGGATCTCGCCGGGCACCAGCCGCCGCGAGACGTCCACCTGCTTCTGGGTCGGATCGACGATGATCTCCAGATCCTGGTTCTGGGAGACCGTCTGCGGCGAGACCGTCACCTTCATGACGGGCAGGATGCCGAAGAGCACCACCACCGCCAATCCTGCCACCACGGTGGTCAGGAGCAGGCCGGTGAACGAGGGCAGCGGCACCCAGTCTGGCAGGGCTGGCAGGCCCCACGAGCGCGTCCCCGGCGGGCGGGTCAGATGCGACAGCGAGCGCACCGACCGACGGGTCCGGAGACCCTCCTGGCGAGCCAGCGAACGGCGGTTGCCGTCGCCGCTGACGATGATCGTCTCGGACGAGAGCTGATGGGTCAGGCGTGCGAGGATACGGAATTCGAGCGGCGTCCGCAGGATCGGCGAGCGGCGCGGGATCACGACGTACACCTCGTCGGCGGCGGACGATTCGAGCTTCGCCCTGACCGTACCGAGGTCGTCGTCGAGATCGAGGAAGATCACCTCCTGAGCCGCCGCCGGAGGTGTCGCGGATGCTGTCGCCACGGGTCTACGGCCCTCCAACTGCGCGCTCGACGAGCGGGACTATCTGAGCCAGCGCGACGCCGAGCTGGCTCGCCTCTTTGACGCCCCCCTGGGCGAAGTCCGGGCGGCCACCGCCCTTGCCACCGGCCGCTGCCAGCGCCTGGCGCAGGATCTCTCCCGCGCTGGCACCCCGCTCCACGGCATCTTTGCTCGCACCGACCACGAACGCCTGCTGTCCGTCGAAGCTCGCGCCCAACGCGACCACCGACGTCCCGAGCTTGGAACGCAGCTGATCCGCCATCTCGCGCAACGCGTCGCGGCTGGACACGTCCACCTGAGCGGCCAGCACGCTGACGTCTCCAACCTTAACGGCCGAGTCCACCAGTTGCGTCGCATTTCGGGCCGCGAGCTGCTGCTCCAGCCGGCTCGCCTCGCGCCGAGCCTGATCCAGATCCTCGATCAACGCGGCGAGCTTCGCCTCGATCTGGTCGACCGGCGCCCCGACCTGCCGCGCGAGATGCAACAGGCGCTCCTGCTGCTCCCAGGCGTGGTTGAAGGCCGGCTCGCCGGCCAGCACCTCGACGCGGCGGATGCCGCTGGCGAGGCCGGATTCGCGGACCAGGATGGCCGGACCGATGTCGCCAGAGCGGCCGACGTGGGTGCCGCCGCACAGCTCCTTGCTCCAGCCGCCGATGTCCACCATCCGGACCTGGCTGCCGTACTTCTCGCCGAAGATCGCCACCGCGCCAGCCTTGCGTGCTTCGTCGATGCCCATCACCTGCCACATCACCGGCAGGTTCTCCAGCACGTGGCGGTTGATGGTGGCGTTCAACTGCTCCAGTTGATCGCGTGAGAGGCCGCGTGGGTAGTTGAAGTCGAAGCGGGCCACGTGCGGCGCGACCAGCGAGCCTTTCTGCTCGGTGCTCTCGCCAAGGATGTCCTTGAGCGTGCGGTGCAGGATGTGGGTGATCGTGTGGTGGCGGGCGGAGTGCGCGCGCTGCGCCGGGTCCACCCGACCCTGAACGTCCCCACCGTTTCGCAGCACGCCCCGCTCCACGACCCCAAAATGGGCGATATGACGGTCGTCGATGCGCCGCGTGTCGGTGACGCGGAAGAGGCCGTCTTCGGTCTCGATGAGGCCGCTGTCGCCGATCTGTCCGCCACCCTCGGGGTAGAACGCCGTCCGATCCAGGACGATCGTGCCTTCCTGGCCGGCGCCGAGCTGCGCGACCGCCTGGTCGCCGTCGCGCAAGGCAAGAATCGTGCCAGTGCTGGCGACGTGGTCGTAGCCCAGGAAGGTCGTCGCGGGCACGTCCCCGATCTCGTACGCCTTGCTCTCGGCGACGCCCTGGAACCGCGCAGTCGCCCGGCTGCGGGAGCGCTGCTCCTCCATCGCGGCGTCGAAGCCGGCCCGGTCGGCGGTCATACCGGCCTCGGCCAGCATCTCCTCGGACAGCTCGAACGGGAAGCCGAACGTGTCGTGCAGGGTGAACAGCAGCTGACCGGCCACGCTCGTCTCGCCGCGCTCCTGGGCCTGCGCCATCCACTCGTTCAGGCGCTCGGTGCCGGAGGCGAGCGTGTCGGCGAAACGCGCCTCTTCGAGGGCAATCGTCTCGACGATGCCGGCGCGGCGCTGCTGAAGCTCCGGGTAGTGCTCCTGCATCCGCTCGATCACCCGCCCGACGACCGTCGCCAGGAACGGATCGCGGATGTCGAGCTTACGACCGTAGCGCACGGCCCGCCGCACGATCCGGCGCATGACGTAGCCGCGCCCCTCGTTGCCGGGCACCACGCCGTCCGCCGCCAGGAAGGTCGCGCCACGGGCGTGGTCGGAGACGACGCGCAGGGCGTAGTCGTGGGCCTCGTCCACGCCGAACTCGGTCCCGGCGATCCGCGCCACCTCGTCGATGATCGGGCGGAACAGGTCTGTCTCGTAGACGGTGTGCACCTGCTGCATGATCGCGCTGACCCGCTCCAGGCCAGATCCGGTGTCCACGTTCGCCTTCGCGAGCGGCGTCCGGTTGCCCTGGCGGTCCTGGTAGAACTGCATGAACACAAGGTTCCAGAACTCCAGGAAACGGTCACACTCGCAGCCGGGGGCGCAGTCCGGGCTGCCGCAGCCCATCTCCGGACCCCAGTCGTAGTAGAGCTCCGAGTCGGGGCCACACGGACCTTCGGCGCCAGGCGGCCCCCACCAGTTGTCTTCGAGGTCGCTGATGCGCTCGGCCGGGAAGCCGATGCTCTTCCAGATCTGCCGCGCTTCGTCGTCGCTCGGGTGGACGGTGACGTACACCTTCTCGGGCGGCAGCTGGAGCCACTCGGTGATGAATTCCCAGGCCCAGGGTACGATCGACTCTTTGAAGTAGTCCCCGATCGAGAAGTTGCCCATCATCTCGAAGAAGGTCAGGTTCCTGGGGTTGCCGACCTCGTCGATGTCGCCGGTCCGGAAGCACTTCTGGACCGACGTCATCCTGATGGCTGGCGGCACCTCGCGCCCGAGCATGTACGGGATCATCTGCTGCATGCCGGCCGTGGTCAGCAGCACGCTCGGGTCGTTGAACGGGACCAGGCTGGAGCTCGGCTGGTGGACGTGGCCGCGCTCCGCGAAGAACTCGACGAATGCGCGACGGACCTCGTCGCTCGTGGTGGGTCGCGGACGAGAGGGCATAACCGTGGATCACCCGCCGATGTCGGAGAATCGCGACTGGAAACCGCGCGCTCCGACGGTGTGTCCTGGTGGATGCGCGTCCGGCCGACTCGGAGGGATTGTATCAGACGGGTCCGAACCTTCCGTCCAGCAAGGCCGGTTTGGTCTGAGACCGTAACTTGTCAGAAGGCTCAGCGACAAGGCCCGTGACTTCCTGCGCCGCCTCAGTGCGTCAGAGAGGGCGTCAGACGTACGTTCTCCAGCGCGATCAAGGTCGCCTCGAACAGCCGTCGCAGCTCCTGGACCGAGCCATCGACGTCCGCCAGGCTGCCGTCCCGCGCCTGCTCCTCCAGGGAGAGGGCGGCGTTCGCCAGGTCGGTGGCTCCCCAGGCCATCGCTTCGCCCTTCATGGTGTGCGCCAGCCGGTAGACGGCCTGGGCGTCGTCCTGGGCCACGGCACGCTCGACGTCCGACAGGCGGACCCCGCCCTCGGTGCGGAACAGCGCCAGCATCTCCTCGAAGAGCCCTGACCGCCCCATCTCCTCGATCTCGCGGATCGGGTCGAGCGCGGCCGGGTCCAGCCGGACGACGGTCAGCTCGTTCGACCGGTCGTTCGCCAGCATGGGTTCGCCATCAGTGAGGGGGCCGTCCACGGCGGCCACCATGCGGGCGCCGTCGACTGGCAAGCCGTCGCCGGCACGCGACTGACGGTCGGCTGGATTGGCCGTCCAGCGCGCCAGCACCGCGGCGAGGTTGGCGCCACGAATCGGCTTGGACAGGAAGTCGTCCATACCGGCGTCGAGGCAGCGCTGTCGGTCCACGGAACGGGCGCTGGCGGTCAACGCGACAATCGGGATGCGCGGGCGGCCCTCGGCCTGCTCGCGGCGGCGGATCTCGACGGTCGTCTGGTAGCCGTCCATCTCCGGCATCAGGCAGTCCATCAGCACGACGCGGTATGCCTGGCGCTCGACCGCGATCAGCCCTTCGAGGCCGTTGTTCGCTACGTCCGCCTCGTACCCGATCTTCTCCAGCAGCCCCAGGGCAACGCGCTGGTTGACCGGCGAGTCCTCCACCACCAGCACTTTCGGGCGGGAGCCGCGCTCGGCGGCGCTGACCGTGGAGGCGGACAGGGCTGAAGCTGTCTCCAGAGCGAGCTCGTCAGGCGACGAGAGCCGGTGCATCACCTGGACGAGCTGCGCCCGACGGACCGGCTTGTCCAGGATCGCGCCGATGCCAGCTGACTGTGCCCGGCTCCGGTCGGCGTCCTCGAAGCCTGATGCCAGCAGCACCAGCGGCGTCCCACTCAGGAGTGGGTCGGCGTCGATCTCGCGGGCGGTCTGGATGCCGTCCAGCGGCGCCATTCGATAATCCAGCAGGACGCAGGTGTACGGCCGGCCGTGGGTCGCGGCTCCACGCAGTACGTCCAGCGCGACGCGAGGGTCTTCGACGCAGGTAGATTCGAGCCCCAGGGCGGTCAGCTCCGCCTGCAAGATCGTGCGATTGGCCGCCAGGTCGTCCACCACCAGCACGCGCTGCGCGACACGCCAGCTCTCGCCAATGGTCGGGACGGCCCGGGTGGACGGCGCGGCTGTGCCGAGGTCGGGTTGCCGCAGCAGACAGGTGAACGTAAAGGTGCTGCCGACGCCCTGCTCGGTGACCACGCCGATCTGGCCGCCCATCAGCTCGACCAGCCGCTTGCAGATGGCCAGCCCGAGTCCGGTCCCGCCGTAGCGCCGGCTGGTGCCGGCCTCGGCCTGACTGAAGGGCTGGAACAGGCGCGACATCGTGGCTGCGTCGATCCCGATGCCGGTGTCGCGTACGGAGAAGACCAGGGGCGAGGGGCGAGGGGCGAGGGACGAGTCGGCATCCTCGCCCCTCGCCCCTCGCAGCTCGCTACTCGCTACTCGCAGCTCGACCACGCCGCGCTCGGTGAACTTGATCGCGTTGCCGACCAGATTTGTCAGGACCTGGCGCAGGCGGCCAGGATCGCCGACCAGATGCTCTGGCACGTCGGCATCCACCTGGAGCAGCAGCTCGATCCCCTTGCGGGAGGCGCTGTTGCTCAGAAGCTCCGCCACGTCTTCGACGGTCTCCCGAAGATCGAACGCGACCTCTTCTAGCTCGAGCCGTCCAGCCTCGATCTTCGAGAAGTCCAGGATGTCGTTGACGATGGTCAACAGGGCGTTGGCGCTGGACTGGATGGTGTCCGCCTGCTCGCGCTGATGCTCGTTCAACGGCGAGTCCAGCAGCAGCTCGGTCATCCCGATGACCCCGTTCATCGGAGTTCGGATCTCGTGGCTCATCGTTGCCAGGAAATCGCTTTTCGCGTGGTCGGCGGCCTGAGCGGCTACTGCGAGCTCGTTCGCGCGAAGCACCATCTCTTCCAGCGACTTGTTGCTCTCTTCGAGCATCTGGTTCGAGTCGCCGATCAGCTTGTAGAGCGAGGCGTTGCGGATCGCAATAGCTGCCTGGTCCGCGAGCGTCTGGATCAGGGCACGATCCTCAGGAGTGAGATCCGCGGCTCGGTGCAGTCCGAGGCTCAGGACGGCCAGCAGTTTGCCTTCTACCATCACGGGCGTCGCCAGCACGGCGTGCACGCCAATGCCAGCCCAGAACTCGGCAACCGCGGGACTGAAGCGGCTGTCGTCGTGGATGTTCGGAACCAGGATCGGCTGCAGTTGCTTCCCCACGCCGCCGACCAGCCCGTCGCCGAGCTTGACCTTGCGCACCGGAAAGCTGACGTCCACGTGCGAGCTCGAAAAGGCCCGCGCTTCGAGCGCCTGGCCGGTCTCGTCCACCAGCCAGAAGATCGCGCCGGGCGCGTCCACCAGGTCGGTGATCGCCGAGGAGACCTGACGCAGCACGTCTTCCAGGTCGAGCGACGACGAGACCGTCCGCATCAGCTCGCC
Organism: Chloroflexota bacterium; assembly: GCA_046328125.1. GTDB lineage: Bacteria > Chloroflexota > UBA6077 > UBA6077 > JACCZL01 > JADZEM01. Next base: position 26,878 of record JAXLXF010000010.1, on the reverse strand, counting down.
AAGCCGGCCGAGCCGTTCGACCTGGCGCTGGACGCTGGCGTAGAGACGGGCGTTCTCGATGGCGCTGGCCGCGCGCTGCCCGATCTCGATCATCAGCTCCAGGTCGGTCTCGTCGTAGGTCCGGGTCAGGTTGGAGACGCCGAACCCGAGCACGCCGAGCGACCGGCCCTGCACCGAGAGCGGCACCCAGATGGCCGACCAGCCGGCGTCGTCAGCGCCGACACTGCTTGGATCGGTCAGATCCAGGCCGAGGATCGCCGTCTCGCTGCTACGGGTGTCCAGCACCGGCTCGCCGGTCTTGAGCACGCGCGCCCGCGCCGTGTCGCTCGCCAGATAGTCGATCGGGACGCCGGCCGAGGCCGCGATCGCCAGCTCACGCGCCCACTCGACGTGCGCACCAGCCGCGCGCGTGATGTGCCCTTGCTCGTCCACGAGATCCACCACGCAGACATCGGCAAGACGCGGAAGCGGCAGCCGGGCGACCAGATCGAGCGTGGCTCGGTAGTCCAGGCTCGCCGAGAGCTTCTGGCTCGCTTCGGCCAGGAGAGCCGTCCGCCACTGGAGGGCACGCTCCCGCTCGACGAGCGCCTGTCGCTCCTCTTCGGCGCGCTTGCGCTCGGTGATGATCTCGGTGAAGAAGACCAGCCCGCCGATCTCACCGTCGGTGGCACGCCAGGGCTGGACCTCCCAGTGCAGCCACTGAATCGTCCCGTCCGCCCGCTCGAACGGGTCTTCTTCGCAGCTCTCGACGGCGCCGCCGAGGCAGCGCTGGTGAATCTCGCGCCAGCGCTCCGGAATCTCCGGAAAGACGTCGTAAAGCGAGCGACCGACCAGCTCGATTCCCTCGAGGCCGTAGTCGCTCACCCAGCGACCGCTCGCCACCAGATAGCGCAGGTCGCGGTCGAGCATCGCCGTGGCGACGGGAGCCTCTTCGACGAAGCGACGGAGGATCTGCTCGGTGGCACGCGCCGACCGCAGCGCTTCCTCGCGCTCGGCGGTCCGTTCGGCCAGCCGGTCGCGCAGGGCGGTGAAGGCGCGCGCGAGCGACCGGACCTCGCTGGCGCCACCGTCTGGGATCGGAGCGGTGGCGTCGCCATCGGCGAAGCGCTCGACCATCGTGCTGAGGGTTGCCAACGGCCGGGTGACTCGACGCGAGATCGCCACGCCCACGCCAGCGGCGAACGCGATGGCAAGCATGAGCAGGCCGTACGCGAGCTCGCGCGAGACGCGGGCGTCGGCCAGGGCGACGCTGGACGGCCGCTCGACGACGACGCCCCAGCCGATGCCCTCGACGAGCGCATAGCCGGCCAGTAGCTCGTTCGCGCCGTCCTGGTCCACGGTCGATCCAGCCGTCTCCTGCCCACTCAGCAGACGCTGGACGCTTTCACGGTCGTCGAATCGAGGCCGGTCGTTGGCGATCTCGTCCCGTGAGTGCGCGATGACGACGCCGTCTCGATCGACGATGTACACCTGGAGGCCCGGCGTCGAGGTGCGGTCCAGCAGGTCGATCAGCTGCGACGATGCCAGGGTCACCGTCGCCACGCCCGCTGGCTGACCGTTCTCGTCGCGGAGCGTGGTGGCCGCCGCGAAGATCGGACGGCCGACTACGGTCGAGATCGCGGTTCGGACCGGCACGGGCTGGCCGGAGGCAGCGGCGCGCAGCCACTCCGTGGTGGACGTCGCCGGCTGGCGCCCGTCGCCCCGCGCGATGCCGATGCCGTCGCGGTCGTACGTGGCGAAGGCGATCACCGACGGATAGGCGCGAGTCGCGGTCTCCAGGAGCGCGGTCTGCTCGGTCGGCGAGAGCTGGGCAGGCTCGTCGTGGAGGTCAGGGCTACCAGAGCTTGCTGATGGTGGCGGACGTACTCGCCGACGTTCGCGGCGAACGACTCCGCCAGCGCCTGGTTGACGCTCAACTGCGCCGCGACGGTCGAACGCTCTTCGCGTTCGCCGAGCACGGCGATCGCCGAAGCGATCATGATGACGGTGATGCCGAGCAAGGCCACGGCCAGTTGCGCCTGGAGCGACGAGGCGTCCGCGATCCGCCGGTGCCGCAGCCAAGGATGCGCGAGCAACGCCAGCCCGAACAGGCCGAAGTAGACGGCGCCGTCCGTCGCTCCTGACGGGAGCGCCACGAGGAGCGCCTGACCGACGAACACGAGACCGAGCACCGCGCTCGCCGCCGCCGACACCGCGCGCCCACCTGCACGCGCGAGCTGGGTCAGGAGCAACGCGCTGCCCCCGGCAACTAGCAGTACGCCATGCAGGCCAGCCAGGGCCGTCACCGGACCGTGTCCGACCAGGAGCGCCTCGCCGCCAACCGTCAGCCCGAACGCCACCGCCACCGAGCCGGACGTCAACGCCAGGGCGTGACTCACCCGGCGGCTCTGGTCGGCCGAGTCGCCAGGCAGGGTCGCGGCGACCAGCGTCCAGGCGGCAGTGAGGAGAAAGAGCAGGGCGCCATGCCAGACGCCGGCGGCCAGGTGGCCGAATCCGATGACCAGCAGGGGAACGACGGCGACGGCATGCGCGGCCAGGAAGAGGCGCCGGCCGACGCCGAGCACGCCGGTGCCACCCAGCATCATGCCGCCGCAGATCAGCGCGACGCCGACGGCCGGCACGACTGGCCGGATTGCCTCGAAGGCCGGGCCAGAGAACTGATGGGGCGCAACCAGGATCAGGGCGCCCAGCAACAGGCTAAACAGTCCCACGGCGAGCCGCAGGGCGTCGCCATGGATCTCGCGCGACATCGACACCACCCTCAGGAGTCCGGCCTCGGCGGCCTCGTGATGGACCCACAAGTGGCAAACGCGTCGCCCAGGGGAGACGGGACGGTTCAGGGAAATCGGTCTATGTAGCATCCATGCGTTGTTCCATCCGTGATGGACGCAGTATAGCGAAGATCGGCGGTGCCGTGGTCTGTGGACTCCCGGCAGGCGCGGGGGGAGAGCCCACGGCCAGTTGACCGCTCGCGCCAACCAGCCGGGTGTACGCGTCGCCCTAGAACAGCGACAGTTGTCGGGTCCCGGCCGGGCCGTCCAGTGCAGGCTTGGGCGGTGGCGCTCGGCGACGCGCACCGCGACGTGCCCGAGGCCGGCCGCCTGGAGCCGCCCGGCGACCGCTTCTAAAGCCACGTCTGGTCGGTTGTTGGTCGGGCTCAGGTGGGCGAGCCAGACCTCGGACGGCACCCGGTCGCCGCAGGCCGCCAGGGCGGCGCCGGTGGCGGCGTTGGAGAGGTGGCCGTGCTGCCCGAGGACGCGCCGCTTCAAGAAGGTCGGGTACGGCCCGTTCTGGAGCATCTCGACGTCGTGATTCGCTTCAAGGATCAACAGGTCGTTGTCGCGCAGGTTGCGCTGCACCTCGCCCGGCACGTAGCCCAGGTCGGTGGTGACGGTGACGGTCGCGGCCTGCGCGGTCAGCGTGAACCCGACCGGCTCGTAGGCGTCGTGCGGCACCTTGAAGGCGCGGACTTCGAGGTCGCCCACGCGGAACGGTCGGTCGGCTCCGACGGGACGGGCGAGCTGAGCGTCGCGGAGGGAGTCACAGCCGAGGGTGCCAGGCGTCGCGAAGATCGGCACGCCATACCCGTCCGAGAGTTGCCGAGCCGAGCGGGTGTGATCCGAGTGGTCGTGGGTGAGCAGGATGCCGGTCAGGTCGTACGGTGCGAGACCGAGCCGCTTCAGGAAGCTGGCGATCCGCCCAAGCGGGATGCCGCACTCCACCAGGACGGTCGCGCCCTCCCCCCGCACGAGGTACGCGTTCCCGGAGCTGCCGCTCGCAATCGACCAGACGTCCATCGCCAGTGAGCAGGCGAGCAGCGAGGCGAGTAGGTTTCGTCCCCACTCGCCACTCGCTACTCATCGCTACTCATAGGTAGTCTCGCAGCTTCTTGGAGCGGCTCGGGTGGCGCAGCTTGCGGAGCGCTTTCGCCTCGATCTGGCGGATGCGCTCGCGAGTCACGCCGAACTCGCGTCCGACCTCTTCAAGCGTCCGCTGGCGACCGTCGTCCAGCCCGAACCGCAATTGGAGCACGCGGCGCTCGCGGCCCGTCAGCGAGTCCAGCACGTCCTCCACCTGCTCCTTGAGGAGCTGGTGGGAGGCCGCGTCCGAGGGGGCCATCGCGCCCTGATCCTCAATGAAGTCGCCGAGGTGGCTGTCCTCTTCCTCGCCGATCGGCGTTTCGAGGGAGACCGGATCCTGGGCCACCTTGAGGATGTCTCGAACCCGGTCCGGGGTGATCTCCATCTCGGCGCCGAGCTCCTCGGAGGTCGGCTCGCGCCCGAGATCCTGGACCAGCCGGCGGGTCAGGCGGCTCAGGCGGTTGATCGTCTCGACCATGTGGACCGGGATCCGGATCGTGCGGGCCTGGTCCGCGATGGCGCGGGTGATCGCCTGCCTGATCCACCACGTCGCGTAGGTGCTGAACTTGTAGCCCTTGCGGTACTCGAACTTCTCGACCGCGCGGATCAGGCCGATGTTCCCCTCCTGGATCAGATCCAGGAGCGACATCCCACGCCCGATGTACTTCTTGGCGACGCTCACGACCAGGCGCAGGTTCGCCTCGGTCAGGGCGGCGCGGGCTCGCTCGGCCTCGAACTGGATCCAGCCCAGGTGCTCGGCCAGGGCACGCGGATCGACGGTCAGCGCCCGCCCGACGATCGGGCAGAGCGGACTGGTGTCGCCGGCCATGCGGCGGTCCGCCACCCAGTCACGGACCTCGTCCGGGACCAGCCGGCAGAGCGTGGAGAGCTCGATCAGATCCTCGCGGATCTCCTCGGCCGTCATGCCCATGTGGGAGACAAACTCCTGGCACCGCTCGACCGAGATCTCAGCCGTGTCGCCCAGGGTCGCGATGGCGCTGCGATAGCCGGCGATGGTCTGCTCCAGCGACGGGAACCAGTGCCCGATCAACTCGATCCGGTCCTCGAAGCGCCGAACGATCTCGCCCATGACCTCCAGGGCAGTCGCCTCGCGATCCAGGTGGGCGAACTCGCGAGCCAGCCGCTCCAGATAGAGGCCCTCCTCCATCCGTCGCGCCAGCCGCTTCTCGCCGTCCCAGGAGAGCAGCGGCACCAGGCCGATCTCGCGGAGGTACATGCGGACGTGGTCTTCGAGCCCCTCGGTGTCGTCGGGGCGCGCCATCGTCTCGGCGGCGGCCTCGCCGTCCACGCTCGGGCGGTCGGCGAACGCCAGCGCCACGACCGGATCGGCCTCCTCCGCTTCGAGGAGCAAGTCGGCGTCGGTCGGCGCGATCCAGCCAATGCCGGTGTCAGCTGCCGTGACGCGACCGTCCAGGACCGGACCGTCGGTGACGATCACTTCGACGTCGGCGCTGCTCACCAGCAGCGGCTCGGCTTCGAGATCGTCCCCTGCCAGCACGTCGGCGTCGAGCGCGCCAGGATCGAGGGCGTCCGGTCCGAGCCCATCCGGACCGAGGTCGTCCGCCTCGATCAGGTCGTCGATTCGGTCGAGCGTCGATGCGACAGCCGAATGACGCCCCGAAAAGGCGTCCGACCCGAACGGGGAGAGGTCATCTGCGTCCGTGGTCTCGCCCGAGACACGGGTGTTGTGCGGATCGTCAACCACCAAGGACCTCCTGCCCCCGTCGGATGCTCCAGGACGCGGTCCCCACCACACCTAGTCGGTGCTGCTCGACGATGGTCTCGTTGATGCTTGCCGCCAGATGCCGGAGCCGCTCTTTGGATTCGTGCCGTTCCGCGGCGCTCAGCCCCTCTCCTTCCTCTTGCAGGGCCGAGTGAAGTGCCTCAGTTTGCCTGAACAGATTGTGCTTCCGCAACTCCAGCCGGCGAACGTCGAGCTCGCGGAGGACGTCCTCCGGTGCGAGACGCTCGTTCTCCTCGTCGCGAGCCTGCACCCGCGCCAGCGTCTCGGAGACGGCGCTCCCGAGCGCGTCTTGAAGACGGAAGATCGCCGTCGCCACGTCGGGCCAGGGTGGAGCGTGCCGTAGCTGCTCCAGGATCGCACGATGCGCCGGACTCACAAAATCGTGATGCTCGGGCCAGGCGTCCACCTGTCCGGCTCGCAGGAGTAGCGCGATCACGAAATCCTGGAGCCGCTCCTCGGGGTCGATGGGCGGGGAGAGCAGCGGAGCCGGCGGCCCACTCTGTGGCGCTGCGCTACCCGAGCTGGCGTGCTGTGTCGGGCCGAACGACGGCGCCGACCAGCTGTCCGGCCGGTTCACGACGTGCATCTTGCGGCGCAGCACCTCGCGCAGCGTGTTGACGTCCGTGCCGATGATGACGGCCAGCCGCTGGAGGTACTGGTCACGGTCTATCGGATCGGCCACGTCGTAGACCAGGCCCACGGCGGCCTGGGCGGCTTCGCGGCGTCCGTTGGTCTGGCTGAGGTCGTAGACGCGCGGCAGGTTGTCGAACACGAAGTCCACGACCGGCTTGGCGGCGGCCGACTCGCGCACCCACTGGTCCGGGTCGTGCCGCACGACCTCGTCCGGGTCTTTGCCGCCGGAGAGCGAGAACGCCTTGAGGACGGTGCGCCGCTCGACGTAGATCTCCGGCCCGCGCTCGCGCCGCCCGAATCGCTCGGAGCGGTTCAAGAGGCCGAAGTCGATCCGAGGCGCCTCGTCGCGGGTGGTGTCATGGGCCACTCCCGAGCCTCTGAGAGCCGCTCTGAGGCCGGCCGCGTCGTTGTCCAGGCAGAGCACGATCTCACGGGCGCTCTGGCGGCGCAGCAGCTGGACGTGCCGCTCGGTGAGCGCGGTCCCGAGGGTGGCGACGACGTTGGTGAAGCCGGCCTGGTGGGGGATCAGGGCGTCCATGTACCCCTCCACCACGATGGCGCGGCCCTGCTTGCGGATCTCGTCGCGGGCGCGGTCCAGGGCGTACAGATTGGCGCCCTTGTCAAAGAGCTCGTTCTGGGGCGAGTTGAGGTACTTCGGCTGCTGGTCCGGGTGGAGGGCGCGCCCCCCGAACCCGATGACCCGACCGTCCGTGTCGCGGATCGGGAAGATCAGCCGCTCGCGGAAGCGGTCGTAGACGCGCCCGCCGTCCTCGCTCTGGCCGAGCGCCCCGGCCTTGACGCACTCCTCGACGGTGTAACCGGCCCGGGTCAGGTGCCGTTCGAGGCCCCTGCCGCCCGCGTCCGAGTATCCGAGGCCGAACCGCTCGGAGCTCTCAGCAGTGATGCCGCGCTGCTCGGCGTAGGCGCGGGTGGCGGCCCCACCCTCGCTCATCAACGAGGCTCGGTAGAACAGGGCCGCCGATTCGAGGACCGCCAGAAGGCGGTCACGCTCCTGGCGAACGGAAGGGTCCGGGCGGTCGCGCTCCTCAACGGTGACGCCGGCCCGCTGGGCGAGCATCCGCAGCGTCTCTTTGAAGTCGAGGTTGTCGCGCTTCTGGATGAACGAGAAAAGGTCGCCGCCCTCGTTGCAGCCGAAGCAACGCCAGGTCCCGGTGTCCGGCCAGACGTAGAACGAGCCGCTCTTCTCGTTGTGGAACGGGCAGAGGCCCTTGAACGCCTTGCCGGACCGTTTGAGCTGGACGGTCTGGCTGACGAAGTCCACGATGTCCAGGCGGCGCTTGATCTCGTCGATCGTGGTGTCGGGCATCGGGGTCCTCGGGGCCTGTGCGTACCTGAACGTCAACGGAACGGCGGGACAGAACGATGGCTTGACCGAATCATGCCCCGGCCGCACCCCTCGAGGGAACCCCCCTCGCATCGCAGCCGCGCTACGAGCCTCTCACCGCTCCATCACGACACCCATGAGGAGCCCCACTCAGGCCGCATCGTAGTTCTGCGACGTGCCCGTGGAGCGCGGCCATCCCAGTGTTGACGGGCTGGACGACAACTGGGGCGGCGAAGATCGCCGCGCTCCACGGGTACGTTGACCGTATTCCTGAGCGATGCGCCTGATTCTGCCCGAGGTTACCAGGCGTCGCGGTTGGTCACCCCCACCCGGTAGAGCGGCTTCGCCCGCTCGGACGCCTCCTGCTCGAACGTCTCGGACGTTTTGTCGGGGTCGTAGCCGCGCCAAAGCCAGACCAGCGATTCTGGCAGGTCGAGCGCCCATTGCGCCGAGTTGTGCGATGCCGTGCCGTACCGGAAGTGGAAGTCGTACCCTCGGATTTTGAGCGCCTGGGCCATCTGGAGGTTCGCGAGCGGCCAGCTGCCGGCTCGGTGCAGCCGCGACGGGATGATGTGCTCTTCGAAGTCGATGTCCTCGGCGCCGTCCGAGAGCCAGACCCGGATGTTGCGCTTCTCCTCGCAGCGCACCAGGAACGGGAAGATGTAGCCGCCGTCCAGGTGCTGCTCCGGGTGCCACTGAAGCGCCGTGAAGCTGCCGATGCTGCTGTAGGCGCGAGCAAACTCGTTGGGGCGCCACCAGCAGACCTTGAACGCGGCGATCCCTCCCGAGGACTGGCCGGTGATCGCCCGCGAGTAGCCGTCCTGGCGCAGCTTGTACGTCTTCTCGACCTCGGGCAGCACCTCCTCGACGATGTGCCGGCCGAAATCGTCGTTGACGGTGTCGTACTGGATGCTGCGGACCTCGGACTCGGGGGTGGTGCCGGGCAGGACGGTCGCGGGGGACAGGCTGCCGCCGACGCCCGGCGAGATCAGGATATGGACCATCGGTGGGATCAGGCCGCGATGCACGAGGTTGTCGGTGACGGTCTGCATCCGCACGGCGTACGCGCCGAGCAGCCCGACGTGGTTGACGCCGTCCAGCCAGACCATCACCGGTGCGCCACGCTCGGCGTCGATGCCGGGGTTGGTGTAGACCCAGTAGTCGGAGGCGGCGCCGCCGTAGATGGGGCTGGCGATAGTTCGCTTCTCGGAGAGGGTGCCCCGCTTCGCGCCCGGGATCGGGTAGCTGCCGGGGTTGTACCCTGCCACCGAGCGGGCCATGATCCCGCCCATGGTGCCCATGACGTGCCCGCCGACGTGCCAGAGGAAGTTGTGGGTCGTCCCGAGCCGCAGCTGCTCCAGCCGGTACGAGTAGCCGGTTCCCGGCACCGGGGTCATCGGCGCGGGTGGCCGGTCGTCGATGGTGACGGTGGCGTCGCGCTCGGTGCGGAGCAGGAACAGGAAGTCCTCGCCCGACACCGCTACCGGACCGGACCGCCCGAGCATCTCGTCGGTGATGGTGGGGCCGCCGTCCACGGCTGCCAGCAGCAGCTCTTTGAAGTCCGGCGACTGTTTCCGCGCTGCCTGGACTGCCGCGTCGATCATCGCGATGGCATCGGCCTCATCGCGGATGCCATCGGCCCTCGGTTGTGTGCTCACGCTGCCTCCCACTTAGATGCGTTCGCGGAAGGCTAGCCGGACTGAGGGCGGTGCGGCGAGTCAGGACGAAGAAGCCCCCTCCCCAACCCCTCCCCCGTGCGCGGGGGAGGGGGCTTTCCGGCTACAGACCTACGAGTACACCGCCCACTCGCGGGGGACGAAGATCTGCTCGAACACCTTGACGGCGTACCGGTCGGTCATGCCGGCGATGTAGTCCGCCACTCGGCGCTCCAGCGACTCGTCGCGCGGGTTGTCCTGAAACTCGGCCGGCATCTGCTCCGGCTTCGCGAGGAAATGCTCGAACAGCGCGTGAATCACGAACACCGTCTTCGGATTGTCCACTTTCGCGTCTGAGGCCGTGTAGACGTTCGCGAACATGAACTCGCGCAGGCCGTTGAACAGCTGTAGGGTTGGCGGGCTGATCGCGATGGCCATCCCGTTGCCGACCGCGTCACGCCAGGTTGCGCCGTCGCCGGTCGCCACCCGCCAGTTGTAGTCCACGATGTCGCTGACCAGCGCCTCGATTCGCTGGCCCGTCGTCGTGCCGAACGCCTCGCGGAACTCGACCGGGATCTGGTCCTGGGTGATGACGCCGGCCCGCAGCGCGTCGTCGATGTCGTGGGCGAGGTACGCGATGCTGTCTGCCAGCTTGACGATCTGCCCTTCGAGGGTGGATGCCACGCCCCAGCCCTCGGCGGCCACGCTCTCACGCAGCTTCGAGTGTCGCAGGACGCCGTCACGGACCTGCTCGGCCAGGTTCAGACCGCGCCCCTCGTGCTCGAGGTACTCCACCACCCGCACGCTCTGCTCGTTGTGACGGAAGTGGCCCAGGATCTCGGCCATCGCGTCCTCGCCGGGCGTGCCCGAACGGGGTGTGCCCCAGGTCATGGGCCAGGCCGGTTGCTTCGGTGAGATCCTCGTTCAGCCGCAACGCTCGCGCGATGGTCCGCGCCACCTGGGTCACTTCCATGGTGTGGGTCAGGCGAGTTCGGTAGTGGTCGCCCTTCGGCGCGATGAACACCTGCGTCTTGTGCTTCAGTCGCCGAAACGCCTTGCAGTGGATCACCCGGTCACGGTCCCGCTGGTACGCCGTGCGAAGCGGATCGTCCTCCTGCGGCCAGCGCCGCCCCGAGGCATCGACGCTGCGCGCGGCGAATCTGGACAGGGTCCGGTCCTCCAGCTCTTCGAGCCGTATGCGGACCTCGGGATGATCTCTGTACGGGAGCACCGGACCCTCCACCAGGAACCAGAAGGCATGTCGAGATGATGAGAAGTAGGGGCGGCACCATTTCCGCCCTTTCAAGGGTACCACTCGAAGACGAAGCGAGGGCGTGATGACAAGGGGAAGGGCGCGATAAATCGCGCCCCTACAAGGGTTGATCTAGTAGGGGCGCGATTCATCGCGCCCCCGGGGATGCACTTACGCCGTCGTGCTGATCGCTGGCCCAGCGGCGCCCTCGCGGATCGCCGCCTGAGCTGCTGCCAGCCGCGCCACCGGAATCCGGAACGGCGACGAGCTGACGTAGTTCAACCCGGCCCGGTGGCAGAACTCGACGGACTCCGGATCGCCGCCGTGCTCGCCGCAGATCCCGACCTCCAGGTCGCCACGGGTCGCGCGGCCGTCGTTGACGCCCATCCGGATCAGCTTGCCCACACCGTCCGGGTCGATGACCTGGAACGGGTTGTTCGTCAGCAGCTTGGCGTCCTGATAGAAGCCCAGGAACTTGCCCTCGGCGTCGTCGCGGGAGAAGCCGTACGTCGTCTGGGTCAGGTCGTTGGTGCCGAAGCTGAAGAACTCGGCCTCCTCGGCGATCTGGCCTGCCGTCAGGGCCGCGCGCGGCACCTCGATCATGGTGCCGAACTTGTAGTGGAGATCGACGCCGGCCTTGCCGATCACGTCCTCCGCCACCTTCAGCAGCTGCTCCTTGACCCGCTTCAGCTCGCGGACGTCGCCGACCAGCGGGATCATGATCTCGGGGTGCGGGTCCTTGCCCTCCTGCTTCAGCTCGACGGCCGCTTCCAGGATCGCGCGGACCTGCATCTCGTTGATCTCGGGGAACATCAGGCCGAGGCGGCAGCCCCGCAGGCCGAGCATCGGGTTCTGCTCGCGCATCGCCGCGACGGCCTGGAGCAGCTCCTCCGTCTCGTCCCGCTCAGGCCCGGTCTCACCCTTGACTCGCATCTCGGTGACCTTGACCAGCAGCTCCTCGTACTTCGGCAGGAACTCGTGGAGCGGCGGGTCCAGCAGGCGGATGATGACCGGCAGGCCGTCCATCGCGCGAAGCAGCCCCTTGAAGTCGCCCTTCTGGTAGCCCAGCAGCGACTCCAGCGCTTCGAGGTACAGGTTGCGCGCCTCCTCGTCGCCGGCCCGCGCCTTCGAGGCGTTCAGGATCATCTGCCGCACGACCGGCAGGCGCTCGGCCTCCTCGAACATGTGCTCGGTGCGGCACAGCCCGATCCCCTGCGCCCCCAGCTCACGCGCCCGAGCGGCATCGCGCTCACGGTCGGCGTTCGCCCAGGTGCCGAGGCGCCGGCGACCGTCGGCCCAGCCGAGCACCGCCTGGAGATCGAGATCCTCCGAGAAGTTCGGCTCGACCGTCTTGACCTCGCCCTTCATCACCTCGCCGGTCGTGCCGTCAATGGAGATGACGTCGCCTTCCTTCACCTCGACGTCGCGGACGCGGAAGGTGCGGGTTTCGAGGTTCACGCGGACCGACTCGGCGCCGACGATGCACGGCTTGCCAAGCCCGCGTGCCACGACCGCCGCGTGCGACGAGGTGCCACCCCGGCTGGTCAGGATGCCCTGGGAGACGATCATGCCGTGGAAGTCGTCAGGAGCGGTCTCGGGACGGACCAGGATGACGCGAGCGCCGGTCTGGGCCAGGTGCTCGGCCCGGTCCGGGTCGAAGCAGACCGCGCCGACCGCCGCGCCCGGCGAGGCACCGACGCCGGTCGCGATCAGTTGGCCGCTGGCGTCTGCCGCCGCCTTCGCCGCCTCGTCGAAGCGGGGCAGCAGCAGCTGGACGACGTGCCGCGGCTCGACGCGCAACAGCGCCTCGTCCTTCGAGATCAGGCCCGCCTCTTCCATGTCCTTCGCGATCTTGACCGCCGCGCGGCCGGTCCGCTTCCCGCTGCGGGTCTGGAGCATGTAGAGCTTGCCGCGCTCGACGGTGAACTCCAGGTCCTGCATGTCGCGGTAGGTCGTCTCGAGCTGGCCCGCGATCTTCACGAACTGGTTGTAGACGTCTTCGTTGTGGTCCTTCATCGCCGAGATCGGCTCGGCGTTGCGGATGCCCGCGACCACGTCCTCGCCCTGGGCGTTCGCCAGGAAGTTGCCGTACAGCACGTTCTCGCCGGTGTTCGGGTCGCGGGTGAACGCCACGCCGGTGCCGCTGTCGTCGCCCATGTTCCCGAAGACCATCGTCTGGACGTTGACGGCGGTGCCCCAGTCGTCGGGCAGCTTCTCGGCGCGGCGGTAGTCCACCGCCCGCTTCCCCATCCAGGAGCCGAATACGGCCTGGATCGCGAGCTTGAGCTGGTCGAGCGGGTCAGACGGGAAGTCAGCGCCGGTCTCGGCCTTGACGATCTTCTTGTACTCGGCCACGACCTCGCGCAGCTGGGCGTCCGACAGCTCCGGGTCGGACTTGACGCCCGCTCGCTCCTTCGCCTCGTCCAGGACGTGATCGAACTTCGCGGTGTCGATGCCCTGGACGATCCGCCCGAACATGCTGATGAAGCGGCGGTAAGCATCCAGCGCGAAGCGGGGATTGTTCGTGAGCTTCGCCAGCCCCTCGACCGACACGTCGTTCAGCCCGAGGTTGAGGACGGTGTCCATCATGCCTGGCATCGAGACCCGCGCACCGGACCGCACCGAGACGAGCAGCGGGTCGTTCGGGTCGCCCAGCTTCTTGCCCATCTTGCTCTCGATGGCTTTGAGGGATTCGAGGGTCTGGTCCCACATGCCGTCCGGAAACTGGTTGTTGGTGCTGTAGTAGGAGACGCACGCTTCGGTGGTGATGGTGAATCCGGCCGGGACCGGCAGCCCGGCCGCCGTCATGGTGGCGCAGCCGGCGCCCTTGCCGCCGAGCAGGTTGCGGTCGGCGTTGCCTTCCTCGAACAGGTAGACCCACTTGTGCGCGGCGCCGTTGGACGGCGTGCCGGTCGATGCTGGTGCCATGCGGCCTGTGCTCCTTACGAGACGTGCTAATGCGAGACGTGCTGGTGCTGGTGCTGAGAAGGGATTCCGGTCATCGCGTGGCAGTGCTGATCCGGCAGCACGGGGCCGCGTCTACGCCGTCGTCCAACGCGCGTCCCCCGTTCGGACCGATTCATAAACGGTGGTATGAACCGCCGAGCGTCCGGCTTATAGTCGAATGGTAGGGACGATCTTGTCACAGCGTCAACCGACGCGCGTTTGCCGGGGCGCAATGGATTGCGCCCGTACGATGTCATCGTACGGGCGCAATTCATTGCGCCCCAAAAGCCGACCGCGTCCGCGTGCGTCGTGAGGTCCGGCGCCCGTCAATCTACGACGACCTGACCCGTCTCGAGGAACTGCCGGACGTCGTCGAAGGCCGAGCGGTGTGGCATCACGATCTGCTCGGGCGGGGGCGGCGCGTCGAACGGGAACCACTGGAGGTCCAATGACTCGTCGCCGTCCGGCGTGGCGGTCCCGGTCCATTCCTCCACCAGGAAGCCCACCGCGAACGGCTGAATCTGGTCGCCGTTCGGGTAGGTGTGCTGGTACTTCGGGTTGGAGTAGATGCCGTACGGGCGCGCCTTCAGGATGGTCAGCCCGGTTTCCTCGTTCACCTCGCGGCAGAGCGCGTCCCAGGCGCTCTCGCCCAACTCGATGCCGCCGGCCGGTAGCCCCCAGAGCTTGAAGTCGCTGCGCAGCTGCATCAGGACGTCGCCGGACTCGTTGCGAATGATGGCGCGCACACCGGCCCCCATCAGCATCCGGTGCCCCACCAGCGCGCGCAGCTCCTGGATGTACCCCATAACGCCCACTCCCTCTCCTGTCCACGAAGCGTGGAATGATGGCGCATCAGGGCGCGCTAGCGTCGGAGGGCGGCCTGGGCGCGGGCGACACCGTCGGCGAGGCGCGGGTCGGTTGGAGCGAGACGCTGGCCGGCCCGAAACGTCGTCATCGCGTCGACCGGCCGCCCGAGGCTTAGGAGAGTGTCGCCGATCAGCAAGTGGTACGGCACCCGCAACGACGCCTGCTGGGGGGATAGCGCCGCCAGGCCAGCCCGCGCCGTGGCGAGCGCGTCATCTGGCTTGCCGACGCGGGCCTGGGCGACCGCGAGCCAGTAGCGCGGGTCGTCGCCGTCCGGGATGCCATCGGCCGGCTCGATGGGGTGGGCCACGATCCAGACGAGCGCCGCCTCCGATGCGTACGGCTGGTTCAGGTCCAGGTTGATGAGCGCTCGTTCCAATTCGAGCTGATCGTCGGGGCCGGCCCGCTCGGCCTCCAGGAGCGCCTGCTGGGCGCGCTCCGGCTGGCCGGTCAGGCGGTAGACGCGGGCTGATTCCAGGCGAGCACGGTATCCGACCGTGCCGCCACTCGCGATGAGCGGCGCCAGGTGGGCTATCGCTTCCTCGGCGGACTGGCCGTGCGCGAGCGCAGTGGTGGCAGCGCCGTCCGGGCCGGACCGCCCCGGCGCGCCGAGCCTGCTCGCCGCCACGAACGCCGAGATGCTGGCCTGCCAGTCCGGACCGCGAGCCAGATCCCGTCCGAGCCGGAGCAGTTGCGGCCCGGCCCCGACGTCGCTCCAGGCCGCGATGGCGTCGTCCCAGGCGCCGGCCGCCGCGTACGCCCGCCCGACCCCGAAGAGGGCGTCATGGTCGTCTGGCGGCGTCACCGCCCGGGCCTCGTCGGCGGCCCGGCGCGCGCCGTCGCGGTCGCCGCTGGCAGCCAGCGCGAGCGCCAGGTTGCGCCACGCGGGGACGCTGCCCGAGTCGATGGTGGCCGCGACCTGGAGCGACGAGATCGCCAGCGCGACGGCCCGCGGATGCGCGGACGGGTTGCTGCCTGGGTCTGAAAGGGTCGCGCGGTAGAGCGCCGACGTACCGAGGTTGAGAGCCGGCACCGCCACCACGGCTCGCACCTGCCCGGACGCCACCGTCGCAAACACCAGGACGACGACTGCCACGATGAGCGCCCTGGTCGGCGCGTGCCGGGTGCCCTCACCCCCCAGCCCCCTCTCCCGCGCACAGGGAGAGGGGGAGCAGGTCTCTTCCGTCTCCCCTCTCCCGCGCGCAGGGAGAGGGGGCTGGGGGGTGAGGGCACCCCGGCAGACACTCTGGCAACTGGTGTGAGATCAGATGCGGCGTCGTGGGCGGCCACCAGCAGCCCGAGCATGACCAGCAGCAGGGCCGTGCCAAGCGTGGTCAGCGCGACGATCTCGGTCAGGCCGGCCGCCAACAGCGCCACGCTGCCGCCGAGCAGCGCCAGACTGGCTCCGCGCAGCCGCGTCGCATGACGGGCGTCGTGGCCCGCGTCCTGGGCCACGCGGGGTGTCGGTCCGAGGCGGGCCACGGCGAGGCAGACCCAGAGCAGGCCGACGACGCCCAGCAGCCCCTGTTCGAGCAGCGCCTGGACGAAGATGTTGTGGGCGTGGTTGAACGGCGGGTTGGTGGGCTGAAACGCGGCCCGGTACGCCAGCTGGACCGAGGAGACGCCCAGCCCGACTCCGGTCAGCGGTGTCTCGGACGCCAGCACCAGCCCCTTCTGCCAGAAGTCGATCCGCTCCAGCACGGTGCGCAGGCTCAGGCCGCGCTGGGCCATCCCGAACGCCATCAGGTCGAGCGTGCCGAAGACGAACAAGACCGCCAGGAGCAACAGTCGGGGCCGCCACCAGACGATCGTGCAGCCAAGCGCGACGGCGGCGGCCAGCATCGAGCCACGATTGTCGGCGACGTAGAGGAGAGCTGCGAACCAGAGACCGAGCACGGCGAGCGCCGGCAGATGGCGGCGACTGCGCGAGCCGAGCACCAGCCCGCCGGTCATCGCCAGCCCCACGGCCGCCAGGGCGCCCACGCCAGAGGCGTACAGTCGGAACCGTTGGAGCGCCGCGCCGTCGGCGCTCAGAAGGCGATACAGGCCGAGCGGCTCCATCAGGCCAGCCAGCGCCGCCAGCGGCGGCACGCGATCCAGCAGCAGGAACGGCTGCGCGACGTGCACCAGCAGCAGGCTCGCCGTCGAGACGGCGACGACCACGCCGACGGTAGCCCGGCACGAGGCATCCGGCGAGGCCGCGTGCTCGCGGACCCAGGCGAACAGGATGAGCGCGGCCACCAGCCCGAAGAATCTGATGGCGCCATCCTGGGGGTTCGGCGCAGCGGCCAGACCGCTGCCACAACTGACGATGAGCAGCGCCAGGGGAAGGTCGAACGGCGTGGCGCGCCAGGGTCGCCCCTGAACGATCCAGCGCGCGAAGACCGGAGCGGCTCCGACCACGAGCGCCGGCCAGGTCAGCGGAGTCGGGTGCACCAGGAGCGCCAGCGCGCAGGTCGGAGCGATGACCGACTCCAGGCCGGTGACGGCCTGGAGCGGTCGTCTGGTCGCGGCGGCGAGCGTCAGGGCCACCGACGCTCGCCGTCCCCTCTGGATCTGCTGTCAGGGGTACCGACAGAGGTAGGGATGAGCCCCTCCTGACTACGGCTTCTGGATCACGGCGTAGGTGCCGGTGTTGTGAATCGTCGCCGAGATGTACGCCTTGTTCGGGTCCGGGTCCGGCGTGGTCGGTACTTCGACCCAGGCGTTGTTCTGCAGGTACACGATCTGGAGCTTCGACTTGTTGGCCGAGACGGTGTACGGGATGCCGAGGTTCACGTCTCCCGGTAGCTGCGTGAGGGACGGGCCGTCACACGGGCTGCCGGCGCTCATCCGCCAGACCATCGTGTCGAGGAGCGTGGCGCCACTCGGCGGGGTCGGGACAGTCGCCGGGTCAACGGCGTCGAGACGGATCGAGGCGTCCTGCGCGAAGCCGGCCGGTGGCACGACGTGAATCACAATGGTGCCGCCAATCAACTCCAGGCGGAGGTAGCCGGTCTCCCCAGCCGAATAGCAGCGCCGTGCCGTCTGCTGCGGCCCGGACGGAGCGGGCTCCGAAGGCGGGGGCGGAGGTGGCGTGTAGACGTTGTCGTTGGCGTTGGCGTTGCCGTTGGTGTTGTCACACGGCACTTCTTCGTTGTCGTTCAGGCTCGCGTAACAGACGTCGTTGTCGTTGTTCTCGTCGCCGCCATTGTTGTTGTTGTTGTTGTTATTGTTGTTCTTGTTATTGTCGTTGTTGTTCCCGTCCTTGTACACCCGGCCGTTCGGATCGACTCCGGCCGGGGCTGCATACGCGTTCGGAAGCCTGAGTGCCTGAAGCGCGTCTCGCATCAGTAGGGGAAACACCACGATCGTGACGAGTGTCGCGACCACCAGGATGAGCCGTCCAACCCGCATGGACCCTCCAGACGATTGAGAGCTTCAGCGTCGAGAGAGACAGACGCCGACTGACTCTGTGTCTCAAAGCGCGTGGGGAGTCGAGCAAGACCCAGGCCACGACGGAAGAGACCACACGCCAGCATCCGTACCCTCTGGTCGTGAAACGAGTAGCAGGGTGCACACGTTTCGTAAATCTGGGCCGATGTCAGCGTTTTGTCATGCGGGTGGACGACGGATGGGCAGAAGAACCGTGCCCGCGGGCCAGGCACAGGACGACGTGTCAGCCTGAGCTCTCCTGTCATGGTGAGCCCCCTGTGATCCTGAGCTTGCGAAGGATCTCACAGCCCCACCCCGCGCTCCGGGAGTTGTGCTGCTTCGTTGGGAGATCCTTCGCAGGCTCAGGATGACAGGGGGCGCTGGTGTCAGGCGGGAGCCTTGTTGGGGTTCGGGGCACCGGCTTCGGATGCTGGCGGCGCGATCGGCAGGCCGGACTCCATCATCACCAGCAGCCGCTGACGGATGATCCGGCGGGCCTCTTCGACGCCCTCGTCTTTTGGCCACTTCTTCAGGTAGCCGAGCTCGAATTGTGGTCCGATCAGCACCTTCACCTTGCCCGGCCTCGGGAAGACGGCGCCTTTCGGCAGGCACTGGTACGTCCCGTAGGCGGCCAGGGGAACCAGCGGGATGCCTGCTGCTGACGCCTGGATCGCGAGGCGGGCCAGCACCGGGTTCGTCTCGCCAAGCCAGCCCTCGCGGTTGCGGGTGCCTTCCGCCGCGATGGCGACCAGCCGGCCCTCCCGCAGCTTGCGCAGCACCTCGCGCAGCGCCGACGAGTCGTTGCCGTCCCGCGCGACGGGAATGGCGCCCCAGGCCGCCATCACGTTCTTGACGATCGGGGTCTGGGTGAGCGACGCCTTGGCGATCAGACACGAGCCCGGGTACGGATCGGCCAGCACGAAGGCCGGGACGTCCAGGTTGCTGACATGATTGGTCAGCACCAGCACCGGCGGATGGGGCGGGAGATGCTCCTGGCCGAGCGCCTCGTACTGGTGGAACAGCTTGAAGTAGCCTCGCACGAGCAGCTTGGTGATCCACTTGAGGCGCGGCGCGGGCTCGAGGCTGGACGACATGGACGGTGCTCCCCCGGCGGACAGGGTCTCCCCGCCGAACGCATCTCCCTGAGAACGCATACTGTCTACACGATCCCATTCCTGGACGGCTACAATCGGGCGCCAGTACAGCAGGAGGATTCCGCATGGGAGTCTACCAGCGTCTCGGGGTCCAGCCCGTGATCAACGCGCGCGGCATGAACACGATGGCCAGCGGCTCGCTGATGCCGCAGCCGGTCCTGGATGCGATTGCCGAGGCCGCCACCGCGTTCGTGGACATGGGCGAGCTCAACCGGAAGGCCGGCGAGCACATCGCGAAGCTGATCGGCGTCGAGGCGGCGCACGTGACCTCCGGCTCGGCTGGCGGACTGCTGCTGTCGGCTGCCGCCGTCATCGCCGGGGAAGACCCGAAGGCGATCGTCCAGCTCCCGGATACCACCGGCCTGCGGGACGGCATCGTCATCGAGGCGTGCCGACGGATTCGCTACGATCAGGCGCTCCGGACCGCCGGCGCCCGTCTGATCGAGGTCGGCGACGCCGACGGCTGCACGCCCGAGCAGATGGAGGCCGGCATCGACGACCGGACGGCCGCCATCATGTACATCGTCTCGCCGTACCTGGGGAACAACGGCGTGACCGTCGAGCAGGCCATCGAGATCGCCCACCGCCACGGCCTGCCGATCATTGTGGACGGCGCTTCGACGCTGCCCCCGGTCAGCCACCTGACCCGCTGGACCTCGCTGGGCGCCGACCTGGTGATCTACAGCGGCGGCAAGGGCATCCGTGGCCCGCAGGGCAGTGGGCTGCTGCTCGGCCGGAAAGACCTGATCCGCGCGGCTGCCGCCAACGGCGCCCCGAACGGCGCGATTGGCCGCCCGGCCAAGGTCTCCAAGGAAGATATCGTCGGGCTGGTGACCGCGCTGGAGCTGTTCCTCGAAGAGGACTGGACCATCGAGTGGAACAAGCACCTGGAAGAGGCCCGCGAGATCGTGGGCGCACTCGACGGGCTGGAAGGCGTCTCGGCCATTGTCGATGAGGACAGCTCGGTCTGGACCTCCCCGACGATCCTGGTCAGCGTGGACGAGAAGAAGACCGGTCTCACCCCCGAGCTGCTGGTGCAGCGGCTGGAGACTGGCGGCGACCGCTCGATCCTGACGCGGGCGTTCCAGGGCAAGCTGCTGGTGGACCCGCACAACCTGCGCGGCGACGACGCGAGCATCGTGGCGCGGCGGCTGCGCGAGGAGTGCTCGAAGATCGCGGTGCCGGTGACGGCCTGAGTAGCGAGTAGCGAGTAGCGAGTAGCGAGTAGCGAGTAGCGAGGGGAGGAAGCGCCGTCCTCGCTACCGTCAGCCTCTCGTGCGGTTCCACCTATGGTCCTGAGCCTTCCCTGTCATCCTGAGCTCGCGAAGGATCTTCCACCCAGCGGCACAACTCCCTGAGAACGGGGCAGGGCTGTGAGATCCTTCGCGAGCTCAGGATGACAATGGGGGCTGGCCTGCCGGTTGACACATGAGGCGCACGGTGGTCTGTGCCGCGTTCAGGATGACAATCTCACGCTGATCTGTAGAATGTCCCCTATTCATCGTTCGCTTCTGTTTCTCCCCCGGAGGTCTCAAGTGAGTAGCGACTCGACTTCCTCCCGCGTCCAGCCCGGACGGCTGGTTCTCGCGCCACTCTCGCGTCGTGCGTTCCTGCGTCGGGCGGCAGCCTTCGGCGGTGCGACCGCCGCCACCGCGCTGCTGGCGGCCTGTGGACAGCAGGCCCAGGCGCCCGCCAAGCCAACCGAGGCCGCGAAGCCGGCCGAGGCGCCCAAGCCGGCCGCGCCGGTGACCGCCCCGACCCCACCGCCACCGGCTGCCGCCGCCCCAACCGCCGCTGCACCGGCCGCGCCGGCCGCCGCCGCCAAGCCCACCGAGGCTCCCCCCGTCGCGAAGCCGACCGACAGCACAGCCGCCAAGCCGGCCGCCTCCGCCGATGGCACCCCGAAGAAGGGCGGCACCCTCCGGTACGGCCTGTCGACCGACCCGTCCAACTTCGAGCCGCACGTCTCGACGGGCGCGGCATCGGGCGCGGTCAAGCTGATGGTGTACAGCACGTTGCTGACCTACTCCCCCGCTGGCGAGCTGATCGGCGACCTGGCCGAGTCGTTCGGGTGGGCCGACAACACCACGTTCGAAGTCAAGCTGCGCAAGGGCGTCCTCTTCCACGACGGCTCCGAGCTGACCCAGGACGACGTCGTCTTCACCTTCAACCGAATCCTGGACAAGGCGACTGCCGCCACCAACGCCCCGCGCCTCGCCGATGTCGGCAGCGTCGAGAAGGGCGACAACAACGCCGTTCGGTTCAAGCTGAAGCAGGCCAACGCGACGTTGCCGCTGGTGCTCGCCGACAACAGCAGCACCATCGTCTCCAAGAAGTGGATCGAAAGCGGCGTCGATCCGAAGGCCAAGATGATGGGGACGGGTCCATTCGTCTTCGTCGAGCGCCAGCCGGGCGTGGCGGTCACCCTCAAGAAGAACGACAAGTATTTCTTGCCGAACCTGCCGTACCTGGACGGGATCACCTTCCAGCCGATGGCCGACGACAACGCCCGTGTGACCGCGCTCCGCTCCGGCAGCGTGGACTTCATCGACTACGTGCCGTTCACCCAGATGGACGTGATTCGAAAGTCGAGCGACCTGGTGTTCAAGTCGGACAGGACGCTCGGCTTCAACTGGCTGGCGTTCGTGCACGACACGCCGCCGGTCAACGACATCAAGGTCCGTCAGGCGTTCGCCTACGGCATGGACCGTGAGAAGATGGCCGAGGTGGCGTTTAGCGGCAACGGCTCGGCGATCACCGGCGGCGTCATCCCGGAGGGCTGGGTCGGCTACACCAAGGATCTCGAGGGGATGTTCAAGCCGGACTTCGACAAGGCGAAGAGCCTCCTGAAGCAGGCCGGACAGGAAAACCTCAAAATCGACATCCTCTCGACCTCGACGTACTCGGTCATCTCGCGGCCAGCCGAGGCGGCCCAGGCTCAGCTCCAGCAGGCCGGCATCCAGGGCCAGCTCCAGATGCAGGAGTGGCTGACTTTCCGCCAGACCGTGACGGCGGGGACGTATCCGGTCCACGTCTGGGGCTCCGCGCCGAGCTTCAACGACCCGGACTTCCTGAGTGAATACGTCACCAGCGGCGGATTCTTCGCGAAGCAGATCCACTTCAAGGACGACACGCTGGACAAGCTGATGCTGGACGGCCGCCAGACCGTGGATCAGGCGAAGCGGAACCAGATCTACCAGGACGCCCAGAAGCGGATCGCCGAGGTGCTGCCCTGGCTGTACCTGATCCGCCGCGAGCAGGGTGAGGCGATGCAGAAGTACGTCAAGGGGTTCACCCACCTGGCGACTGGCGCCTGGACGCAGATCACCCTGCGCGAGACCTGGCTCGACAAGTAGCCGAAGTCGTCAGTTCTCAGTTGTCAGTCATCGGTGGCAAGCGGGCCGCGAACGACTGACAACTGACCACTGAGAACTGGGAACTGATGATGACCCGCTATCTCGCGAGGCGGCTGGCGTATCTGGTGATCCAGGTGCTGCTGGTCGCCACGGCGGTCTTTCTGCTGCTGCGGCTCGTGCCGGGCGACCCGGCCCGGGCCATCGTCGGGGAGACCGCCACCGAGGAGCAGGTGCAGGTGATGCGCCAGCGGCTCGGGATCGACCGCCCGGTCTGGGAGCAGTACGCCGTCTGGCTCGGCGGCGTGCTGCGCGGCGACCTCGGCAAGTCCATTATCAACGGCGATGCGATCGGGCAGCAGGTAGCGCAGCGGATCGGCAACACGTTCGAGCTGACCATCGTCTCGACGGTGGTGGCGCTGCTGGTGGGGATACCGCTCGGCATCCTGGCCGCGATCCGCGCCAACCGCCTGCCAGACTTCGTCGTCAGCACCGTCGCGATGCTCGGGCTGTCGCTGCCGGGCTTCGTGGTCGGGACGGTGCTGCTGCTGGTGTTCGGACTGGTGCTGCGCTGGCTGCCGCAACAGCAGTTCGTGACGTTTCTCGCCAATCCCCAGCAGCACGTCCAACTGCTGATCCTGCCGGTGGTGACGCTGGCGGCGGGGACCAGCGCCGTGATGATGCGGATCACCCGGGCCTCGATGCTGGAGGTGGTGCGCCAGGACTACGTCCGTACCGCCCGCGCGAAGGGTCTCCCAAACGGCGTGGTACTGGTGCGCCACGCGCTCCGAAACGCCCTCAACCCGGTCGTGAGCCTGGTCGGTCTGGAGTTGGCGGTCTTGCTCGGCGGCACCGTCATCGTCGAGACGATCTTCGGCTGGCCGGGCCTCAGCTCGCTGCTGCTGGCGGGCGTGCGCTCGCGCGACTATCCGACGGTCCAGGGCGTCGTGCTGGTGATCGCCGTCTTGACCATTCTGATCAACCTGGCGGTGGACCTCGTGTACGGCCTGCTCGACCCGCGCATTCGGTACTCGTGATGCTATCTCAGAGGGATCGGAATGTCCGCTGACGTGACCGCGAAGGCCGGGACAGCGGGTGCTGCCGAGGGTGCTTCGGGCAGGCTGGGGCGGGCGCCAGAGTCTACCTTGCGGCGAGCGCTGCGGAGCCCGCGCATCGTGGTCAGCGGCGCGTTCCTGCTGCTAGTCGGGCTGGTGTCGCTGGCAGCTCCCGTGGTGGCCCCATACGACCCGACCCAGCTGCTGGCGAAGCCGCTGATGGAGCCGGGCGGCCAGTACCTGCTCGGATCTGACGATTTCGGGCGGGATGCGCTGAGTCGCCTGATCTACGCCGGGCGAGTCTCGCTCGGAGTCTCGGTGGCGTCGGTGGCTATTGCCA
Source organism: Chloroflexota bacterium (assembly GCA_046328125.1). GTDB lineage: Bacteria > Chloroflexota > UBA6077 > UBA6077 > JACCZL01 > JADZEM01. Next base: position 3,242 of record JAXLXF010000010.1, on the reverse strand, counting down.
CGGTGGCGGGCGTCTGGCTCGGGCTGTTGGCCGGGTACTTCGGCGGTTGGATCGACACGCTCATCATGCGGGCGATGGACCTGCTGCTCTCGTTCCCGACCATCGTGCTGGCGATTGCGATCGTGGCGATGCTCGGTGCCAGCATGACGAACCTGATCCTGGTGGTGGCGGTGGTGTACGTGCCGCGCTTCGTGCGGATCGTCTACGGCATGACGCTCGGCGTCCGCGAGCTGGAGATGATCCAGGCGGCGCGGGTCGCCGGGGCCACGGACGGCCGGATCATCCTCCGGCACGTCCTCCCGAACGTGCTGACGCCGGTGCTGGTGCAGATCTCGCTGAGCCTCGGCTACGCGATCCTGGTGGAGACTGGGCTCTCGTTCCTGGGGCTCGGGGTCCAGCCGCCGACGCCAAGCTGGGGGAACATGGTGTCGGCAGCGCGGTCGTTCATGGAGACGAACACCTGGCTGCTGCTGGCGCCGGCTGCCACGGTTGGCCTGACGATCCTGACGCTCAACACGCTCGGGGACGGCCTGCGAGACCTGCTGGATCCCCGGATGGATCGGACGTGATCGCGTGTCGCATACCTGATGTGATCTTCAAAACGTAGGTGGACACATGCGCCAGCTACTTCCTCACCGGGTACGGCACTGCAGATGATCGCTATTCCTTTGGCGGAACCGCACGCAGACCGCCAACGATCTCGACCGGGGTGGCATAGAACACAGTGCGGCGGGGGGAATGGTCGCCAACACGGGCAGACACGCAATAGCCTCCCGGCCCAGGGAGTTTGATTGCGGCCTGGATCGCGATTGTGGCGCGGAAAGACTGACCCGGAATGGCCGTGGGTGGCCTGCCGACATTGAGCCCAATCTCAATTGCTTTATCGACCGGCCTGCCATCCTCGTGTTCAATTCCTACCAGGAGACGGTGGTGTTCGTTAGCTGCTATCCACGGTACGAGAACGCCAAGTGCCACGCTGAACTCTACAGGGGCCTCAAAGGTTGCGACGTGGAGACGATCAAACCCGCCGCCCATCATATATAGGCGACCATTGACCGCTTCAGCGCGATCTGCGAGGATGACGAAGTCGATCTCGGGAGACGTCAGCTCTTCCATGGCAACATCCCTAGGTTTACATTGTAGACAATGTAAACCCCCTGGAGGCAGCGCGTCAAGTTGGACCCATTGACAAGTCTCTGGGCGCGCTTCGGTGCCGTTGAAGAACTACAGATCGATGATGAGTTTCGATCTCATATGGCTCAGCGAAGCCATTATCGTGAGCATCGCGTGTCCGTAAGCGAGATCTTTGAGCTCTTCGACGGCGAGCCAGCATTCTTTCAGAATGGTGGCACTCGTCGTGCGCCGATTATCATGGTTGGTCCAACTGCGCGCGGTCGCTTGTTATGTGTGCCGCTCGAGCCAGCAGGCATGGAAGGTGTCTGGCGCGTGGTTACCGCCTTTGAGGCGAACGCTGGCCATCGGCAGCGATACCAGGAGGCAACTCAATGAGCGACGAGCGCGACGACTATGAATTGGGTACAGATGTCACGCGTCAAGCTCGGCCCAAGGAACGCCGAAGTACGGCTGTATTGTCCGTGCGGCTGCCAATAGCCGACATTGTTGCGCTTGAGAACGCAAGTGAGACCAGCGGCAAGACGACGGCCCAACTCGTTCGAGAGGCGATCTCCGCCTATCTGCCCGCTGTTGGCCTCTACATGAACCAACCGAGCATCACCATTTCGTGGGGCGCCGGTGGCCAGACTTTCTCTACTGGCCCCATGAGATCTTCGAATCGAGCAACTCAGTCTGAAACACGGCCATGGTCGTCTGAGGCCGCAACCGTGTAGCTCCCAGTCTTGTACTGAAAGGAGGCAAGCTGACAGGTTTCGCCTGATGGCTGATGACTGCGTCGGCTTCCTCTTTGTGGATGAATTGACATCCAAAGACTGATCGGCTCAGCAGGGAGAGTCTGATGCTTTGCACGTTCAGAGCTTGGCACGGGATGATCTGGGCGCGCATCGGCTCTCCGAGCGGCTAGCAACGTGCAAAAGGCCGTACCCAATCGGATACGGCCTTCGATGGTGGACCTGAGGGGACTCGAACCCCTGACCTCGCGGATGCGAACCGCGCGCTCTCCCAGCTGAGCTACAGGCCCGGGCGCGCGGAACTATACCATGCCGGCGCGCGGGCCGGCCGACGCATCCACCGATGCTCGTTCGGTACCATCAGAGACAGACCGCGCAAGAGATGGGCCGCGCAGCGGTGCGCACCAACGTCTCCGTCGCCGACTAGCAGGGGAGGCCGTTCGATGATCGACGCGACGCAGTTGTCGCCAGCCGAGCAGAAGGCGTTCTACGACGAGCAGGGGTACATCGTCCACCCGGAGCTGCTGACCCAGGACGAGGTCGCGGTGCTGCGCGCGGCGCTGGCCGAGGTACTCGAAGAGGCGAAGGGGCTGACCGAGAACACCGAGAAGTTCTCGGTGAAGCGCGGCGACGACGGCGAGTATCGTGTCCGCCGACTCTTCAACCCGATCGCCCATCACAAGGCGTTCAGCGACCTGCTGTACCACCCCAGGATTCTGGACGCGGTGCAGGCGCTGATCGGACCGAACATCCAGCTGCACCACTCCAAGCTGAACCTGAAGCCGCCCAGTAGCCCCGAGGCCCGCTTCGAGTGGCACCAGGATTATCCGTTCTTCCCGCACTCGAACTACGACCTGGTGGCCGTCCTGATCCACCTGGACGACGCGACCCGCGAGAACGGCTGCCTGCGGATCATCCCCGGCAGCCACAAGCAGGGTCCGCGGATGCACGTCTTCGCGAAGGACGGCGCGTTCTCGTCGCAGCTCGAGGACAAGGCAGTGTTGGGTGAGGAGCAGGACTGGCACTACGCCGAGTGTCCGGCCGGCGGCGTCGAGATCCACCACTGCAACATGCTGCACAGCTCGACGGCCAACACCGGCTCCAACCCGAGGAGCGTCCTGATCTTCCAGTTCCGCGCGGCCGACAACGTCCTGCTCGGCGGCAGCGGCGGCGCCTACGGCCACGGCACCATCGTGCGCGGCGAGAACCCGTACACCGCGCGTCTGTTGGACGGCACGGTGGTGAAGCTGCCCGGCGAGATCAAGGACCCGCTCCAGCGCGACGGGTAGGCGGTAGCCGGTAGGCGGTAGGCGGTAGGCGGTAGGCGGTAGGCGGTAGGCGGTAGGCGGTAGGCAGCAAATCGTAGCGGCCTGCCAC
>JAXLXF010000001.1:0-1560 GCA_046328125.1 Chloroflexota bacterium | reverse complement strand
CGTCGTCTCCGCCCTCGGCTTCACGTTGCAGGCTCGTGGCATCGCCCCGCTGGCACCGGAGTACTACTCGGCCCTGCCCTACGTGATGACCATCGTCGTCCTCTGCGTCATGTCGAGTGCGGTGCGACGGCGACGCGTCGGAGCGCCGTCCGCACTTGGCATCCCCTACGTGCGCGAGGAGGCCTAACATGCGCGGCGAGACGACGAAGGAGCGAACGGCTCCGTAACCGCAGGACAGGAGGAGGTTTTTCGTGGCACGCGGAGAACATCGGGGACGGTGGTGGCTGGTGCTACTCGCGGGGCTGGCCGCGCTCGCCGTCGCAGCAGCGTGCGGCGGCGGTGAGGAGAGCGCGGATCCGAGCACAACGTCGGACGCCGCGCCAGCCGAGACTGCCGCGGCGCCCAGTACCGCGCCAACGTCCGCTCCGGCAGGAGAGCCTGTCAAGATCGCGTTCATCTACGCCGGCGACCCGGCGAGCGGCACCTGGGACCAGGCCATCGACGAGGGCCGCCTCGCGATGGAGCAGGCGCTCGGCGATCTCGTCGAGACCACCGCCAAGTTCTCGGTTCCGCAGGGCCCGCAGGCAGCGCAGGTGATCGACAGCCTGGTGCAGGACGGCAACCAGCTGATCATTGCAACGTCGTTCGGCTACAACGACCAGATGCTCGAGGCGGCGAAGAAGCATCCGGACGTCAAGTTCATCCAGTCGCAGCAGGCCGAGCTCCTGGACAACCTCGGGAGCTATGACCTCGCCCTCGAGGACGCCTACTACCTCGGCGGCATGCTGCTCGCCGCCGCCACGGAGGACGGCAAGCTCGGCTTCGTGGGCTCGTTCCCGATTCCGACGATCGTGGCCAACGTGAACGCCGTCGCTCTGGGTGCGCAGCAGATCTACCCGGACGCCACCGTGACGGTGGTCTGGACGAACAGTTGGTACGACCCGATCAAGGAAAAGCAGGCGGCGGAAGGTCTCGTGGCCGGCGGCGCGGGGGCTGTCGCAGACGACGTCGGCGATCCCGCGGTGGGCCAGGCTCTGCAGGCAACCAAGACGCCGTGGTTCAGCTACTCGGTCGACCAGTCGTCGTTCGCGCCGGACTCGTGGTTCTCCGGTGCGCTCATCAACTACGAGCCGTACTTCAGCGCTCAGGCTCAGGCGCTTGCCGACGGGAGCTGGAGCGCGACGACAGAGGTGCTCGACATGACCAACGGCGGCGTCTACCTCGGCGAGCTCGGCCAGTCGGTCGAGAGCCGGGTCAGCGCCGACGCGATCGCCCAGATGCGCGAGAAGGAGGCGGCGCTCGAGGACGGTAGCTTCGAGGTCTTCACAGGCCCGATCGTCGACCAGGAAGGCAACGAGCGGATCGCCACCGGCGCGCAGATCGATCCTGCGGACCGGGCCGGTATGAACTGGTTCGTCCAGGGCGTGATCGGCGAGGCCAGCGCCTAGCCTCGTGCACGAGCGCGTGGAACTGGCGAGCGGCGCCTCGCGCCGCTCGCCAGCGCTGGCCGATCGTGTCGGCTCCGACACGCGAGGGAGTCGCCTTGGACGAGAGTGCCGA